>JBBQUS010000003.1:0-159705 GCA_038212235.1 Pyrinomonadales bacterium | reverse complement strand
TAACCGCGGCGAACAACATTTTTAATCGTCAGACAATTTATGAAAGCACAGGAAGTATTTATCGAAAAAGATTTGAGCGAAGTTTTGGCAGTTTTTCAAATGGCCGTTCCGCAGCGTGAGGCATACGAATTTGAATTAACTTCGCTTGACCGGCTGGGAATCCCACTGTGGGGGGCTTTCGTCTGGGCTGAAGACGGAGATTTTAGCGACGGGTTTGGATACGGTGCCGATTCGCTGGCCGCGCGAGTTTCGGCTTGGGGCGAAGTGCTGGAGAATTATTGGGCGACCGCAACGCTTGCTCAAATGCCGCGTCGTCGAGCCTCCTTCAGCCAACTAAAAAGCGAGAGTATTTTGGCAGCCAATCCGGTTTCACTTTGTTTAAACGCCGGAGTTAAATATTCGGAAGACCGGGAAATCATCTGGACTGCCGGAAAAAAACACGGCTCAAACGAGTCGTGCTGGCTGCCGATTGAAGCCGTCGCCATCTCCTCAACCGACATCAAAACCGACCTCGCGCCGGATGATTTTCTCTTTACCCCGATTACGAACGGTCTCGGTGCGGGCGCTTCGCTCGAACAGGCACTGGCGCATGGAATTCTCGAACAAGTTCAGCGCGACGGCGATTCGGTTACCTTCAGAGCGATGGATGAAGGCGTAAAAATCGAGCTTGACCGAGTCGAAAACGAGGAAACGCGCCGCTTACTGGAGTTTCTTGATCGAGCCGGAATTGAAGTGATACCCAAACTGGCCGGGATAGTTTGCGGCATAGCCGTTATTTACGTGATCGGTTATGACCGTGATTTAGCGCAGTCGCCGTTTCATCTGAGTCTCTCGGCCTGCGGCGAAGCCGCTCACCCAAATCGCGAAATCGCACTTTCCAAGGCTCTTCGCGAATTCGTCTCAAGCCGTGCGCGCAAGCGTTTTATGCACGGCTCGATTGACGATATGAAACGAATTGCGCCCCCCAGATATTCCGAACGAGTTTTGGCCGACGAACTCGGCGCGGACGAGTCGCGCGCCCTGCAATCGGTTTTAGAATGGACGCAAATGAGCCGCAGGAATTTCTTCGAGCTAATCAGTTCGCCAATCTTTGAGGTGGGCGAAAGTTTTAAATTCTCCGATTTGCCAAGCGTCGAAATCAGTCAAATTAACACTGCGGCAAAACTATTGGATTTGTTGGTTGCCCGTTTGGCAAAGGATCATTTGGAAATATTTTACGCCGATTTTACACCGCCGGAAGCTAATTTTGCAGTTGTCAAAGCCGTTGTCGCCGGTCTCGAAGTCGAAACGATGAGCTATAACCGGATTGGATTGAGAAATTTTCAGCGCCTTCTGGCGCGCGGTGCGCGCGACTCTCAATTTGCCGGTTTAGTCGGAATCGGAAACCCGCCGCCTGAAGCTCTGCCAATTTATTTAAGCGAAAACGATGAACGTGTGATCGGCGGCCGGGCCTGGCTCAATCCGGTCGAAATCGAACGCGCCGTCGGGAAACTCTATGCGCTCTATCGCGAACCCAACGGTCATACAATCGGCAAGCTTGGAGCTGCGCAAAAATAAAATCAAGAATTCCGGATCAGCAGTCAACTCACAAATTTATGTCACTTCGTTTTGCCTACAACACCAATGGAACCTCGAATCATCGGCTGGATGATGCTCTTTTGCTGATTGCCGATGCCGGTTACAACGGCGTCGCGCTCACCCTCGATCACCATCATTTCGATCCGTTTGCCGCAGATTTTAAAAAGCGTGCCGAAAATTTGTCAAACAGGCTCAATCGCCTGGGACTCGGGTCGGTAATTGAAACCGGCGCCAGGTTTTTGCTTGACTGGCGTCACAAGCACGAGCCCACACTGCTTTCTCCCGACGCCCCGGGACGTAAGAGACGGGTTGAGTTTCTCAAATTGGCGATTGATCTGGCCGCAATTGTCGGAGCTGAAGCGGTTTCATTCTGGTCGGGCGTTCCTCGCTCCGATGTTTCCAAAAC
Source organism: Pyrinomonadales bacterium (assembly GCA_038212235.1). GTDB lineage: Bacteria > Acidobacteriota > Blastocatellia > Pyrinomonadales > Pyrinomonadaceae > JBBQUS01. The sequence continues at coordinate 157,721 of JBBQUS010000003.1, read as the reverse complement.
GCAAGCCAGCCAATTTTTAAATGAAGGGTTGGAGCAAGTTTTAGAACACGCCGAACGTCAGGGAGTTATTGTCGCCTTTGAACCTGAACCCGGGATGTTGATTGAGACAGTGGCGGATTTTCGAAATCTGAAAAACCGATTCCCGCAGCTTAAACTGGCTCTTGACACCGGACATTGTCTGGCCAGCGAAGAGTGTCAGCCGGAGACGGCGGTGATGGAGATGAGGAACGAGCTTGGAACGGTCGCCATCGAAGATATGCGGCGCGGAGTTCATGAACATTTATTTTTTGGAGAGGGAGAAATGGATATCGCTTCGATTTTAAATGCACTCAATGAAATTAACTTTCAAAAATTAGTCTGCGTCGAACTCTCGCGTCATTCACACTGCGCCGACAAAACGGTTTCGAGAGCAATCGAATATTTGAAGACGGCAGAGCTGGGAAATTGGAGTTATCAAAGCGCGGCCGGCGGCTCCGCTTCGACATTTTTGTCAAATAAAAGACAGCTGGATTTTTAATTATTCTTATCTCGAGATTTATATGAGAGTTTGTTTTGTTTCCCGCCGCTTTTTTCCGGCAGTTTCAGGGATGAGTGTGTATGCCCTTAATTTGCTCCGCGAACTGGTGAGCAACAAAATTGATGTGACCATGATTTCACAGTATCGAAACGATCCGGCGGGAAAAAAAATTTATGGCGGCGGCGAACCGCCCCCGGTTGCCGGCGTTAAAATCATCGGAATAGAATCAATCGGCGAACAAAGCGGGGGAAACTTCGAGGCCGACATCAAAGCCATTGTTGAGAGAATTGCGGTTGAACACCGAGCGAACCCGTTTGATATTTTGCACGCACAATACGGATACCCGCCGGGTTTGGCTGTTTTGGAAGCCGGGAGGAGGCTGGGTTTGCCGAGTGTTGTTTCGATTCAGGGCGGCGACGGGCACTGGGTCGGAGTTAGATGCTGCGCGACGCACCGCGAAGCAATGCAGACCGTACTCAACAATGCCAACGAAGTTTTAATTGGTTCGCGTTCTTTTGCTGCCGAAGTGCGAGAAAATCACATGGTTGATATTTCGCGTTTCCGAATTGTCCCAGGCGCGGTTGACGTCGAGCGTTTCGCGCCGCGCGACGGCTGGCAAGCGGGCAAGTTGATTGATCCCGGTTCGCCCGTAATTCTTTATCACGGACGCGTTGACGCGCGCAAAGGAGCGCTTGATTTGATTGACGCTTTTGCCTGTTTGCTGAGTGAAATGGCAATCAAGCCAAAACTAGCAATTTCCGGTATCGGTCCCGATGTTGAAAATGTCGGCAGAAGAGTCGCCGAGCTGAATCTACAGGGAAATGTAGAAATGCTCGGTTACAGCGAGTATCAAGACGTGCCGGAAATTTATCGCCGCGCCGATATTTTTGTTTCGCCAACTTATGCCGAAGGTTTTTCCAATACCATTTTAGAAGCGATGGCAGCGGGGCTGGCAATTGTTTCGACTCGTTCCGTGGGCGTAGTGGATTGCCTGCGGCACAACGAAAACGGCTTGCTTGTTAAACCCGGTGATATCGCGGAGCTAAAAAATGCCTTGCGCGAAGTTTTGAGCAGTGAGGCATTGCGGAGCCGGCTCGCCAACAGTGCGCTTGAAGAATGTCGGGCCGTTTATTCTTGGCATATTATCGGTAAACAGATAGTTAAGATATATCAGAGCACGCTGGGACGGAAACCATCCACCAACTGGTTCCCCGTGACGAAAAATGATGATTGTCGTTACCGCGAACAACCGCACCTGCTTTAGGAAATAAATTGCAAAAGTCCAAATTACCGGATTTAAGAAAGTAATTTGATTTTTGGAGTTTCAGATTTGCCCCTTGAAATCTAGATCAGCTTTTTTTATTTCGCCGCATCTTGACGACACAGCCTTTTCTTGCGGCGGGACATTGCTCACCCTAACCCTGGCAGGATGGCAAGTCGTTGTGTGCACGGTCTTTACGGCTTCGGTGCTGCGTCCCACCGGTTTTGCCCTTAATTGTCAGATTGACAAGGGGCTGTCTCCGTCGGCTGACTATATGAAAATCCGGCGCGCCGAAGATTTAAAATTTGCAAGTCTGACAAAAGCGCAGGCTGTTCATCTGAATTTTCCCGAAGCGCCGCATCGCGGTTACGAATCAGTCCCGGAACTTTTTGCGGGAATCAAAGAGGGCGACGAAATCTGGCAAAAAATATCTGTAGAATTAGCTGAGAAAATCGGAGAATCTGAGCCGGATTTAATTTTCGCCCCGCAGGGAATCGGCAATCATGTTGATCATCTGCAAACAATTAGAGCAATTGTGGCCGGGCGTTTTGCCGAAAAGGTAATTTGGTATCAGGATACGCCGTATATCATCCGTCATCCCGAAGCCTGGCCAAGTAATCTGCTGCCGGCAAATTTAACCGCCAAAACTATTGATATCTCCGCCGCACTTGAACAAAAAATTGCAGCTTGTTCCGCTTATCAAACACAAATCGGATTTCAGTTTGGCGGCGCGGCCAAAATGTCGGAGAGTTTCTTTAATTTTCACCGCCGGAGATTGGGAAACAAAATAACTTACCTTGAAACATTTCTCTCTCAGGAATAAAAAATTCTATATTTTCAACCTAAACTAAACTGAGATGGTTTAATTATTCAAATTAACTCGCTGAATCAGCGGTGGACGTGTTAGAAAATCTGTGTAAATGAATTTGCGCCGAATCGTTTATCGGCACTCGTTCCGCTGATAGGATCGCAAATTGGTTCATCGCCGCGCTCCAATTCGGTAGTCCGCACGAATCCGTGCTGCTCCAGTGCCGATTGCGGAGAGACTGACATTTAATTTGCCATGAAAGCAGTGATGGGTCGGAAGTGGAAAACTTTCTCATTTCTCAAGTCTTCAAACTATAGTAGCGGTCAGTCCAGAAAACTCTTGACCAAATTCGTCAAAACAACATATATTTTATCAGTCGAAAAGTTTTACCCGAGGTCAGATTTGATTCTAGTTTGATTACAATTTTGAATATCGAATTGATAGCGCTGAAGTCTCAACAAGACAAATAAAATTACTTTTGAATATTTTGTTCCCCTAGGGAACTTTTATTAACACTACTTACTAAATCGATTTAGTGAAAAAAGTTAACAAAACAACTGATTTATCATCCTTTTTACTAAATCGATTTAGTAGAGGTGAAAATAACCAAGCGACTGCGAGCATCAAGCGAAACAGTCACCTAATTTCTGGAGGTAATGGTATGTGGTCTCAAAAGAATGTTTTAACCGTCGCCGCACTGGCGATATATCTGCTGATAATCGCCGCCGGTCCAATCAACCTGGCTTTGGCGGAGGAAAAACCAGACGGCTCGCAAAGCTGGGCGACAATAACTCACGGATTCAGACAACTGTTTGGCGAGCAAACCCCGGAGCCGCCAAAGAAAGCCGGAACTAATGCAAAAGTCAGCACCGAACCGACCCGAGAGCTGGCGGCGACGCCGTTGCCGACTCAAACCTCCAGCCCAGTACCGAGTCCGTCAGCAACTTTAAGTCCGACGCCGCGACCATCACCGAGCCAGTCACCGAGCCAGACCCCAACGCCAACGCCAACACCGACTCCCACCCCGACGCCAACGCCAACGCCGACACCAGGACCATCGGTAACCCCAACTCCGACTCCGACTCCGACGCCAACGCCGACTCAGTATCCATCGCCGACACCGACAGCGACCCCACTAGCGACGCCAACTCCCACTCCGACTCCAAATCCTTCACCGACAGTAACGCCGACTCCTTCGCCCACCGCGACCCCGTACCCAACCGTGACGCCGTACCCTTCACCAACAGTTTCACCGTACCCATCGCCAACTATTACGCCGAATCCGACGCCAAACCCATCGCCGACGGTGACGCCTGGGCCGACTCCAACACCAGGTCCGACTCCAACGCCGGGGCCAACGCCGACCCCAACCGGCTCGCCAACTCCGACTCCGCCGCCATGCAACAATCCGGCCGGAGATCACGCCGGTTTTATCTCGCAAAGTGTGCCGCTCAAGGTGACCGCCGGGCGACCTTTTATGGCCGCTATCGAAATGCGCAACACGGGCACGACGACCTGGGCGGCTCTTAACTACGGGTTGGTTGCGGTGCACAATCCGGCCACGCTTTGGGGCGCGTTTACCACTTTTAATCCGATGCCGTATGATCTTGCCCCCTGCAACAACATTACCTTTATCATCAACGGTCAGGCGCCCGATGCCACCGGTGTCTATCAAATGCAGTGGCAGATGCGCAACCAAAACAATCAACTCTTTGACAGCCCGAGCGCCCGGCTCTCAATCGAAGTCTTGCCGCGCGAGCAGGGCAACGACGCTCTCGTCTCCGCCGTCGTGGTGAATGCGCAGCCAACCCCGGTGCGAACTAATCAGCAGTTTAATGTTCAGATCGCCATGTCGAATGTCGGCACCACGATTTGGACACCCGCAGATGGTTATGCTTTACAGGCCTTGAACGGTCAGGTCATCTGGGGCGTCGGCAGCGTCCCGGTTCCTGCCGGAGCGGTGATTCATCATGGCGAAGTTGCGCTCTTTAACTTTACGGTGACGGCGCCATCCACGCCCGGCAGGTATGTCTTCCGCTGGCAGATGGCGCAAAACGGCAATGCTTTTGGTGATGCCACCAATTATCTGATCATCGAAGTTCAAGGTGGCGGCGGACCGCCGCCGACTCCGACGCCGACACCGGTCCCGTGTAATAATCCGGCGGGCGATCACGCCGGTTTCGTTTCTCAAAGTGTGCCGCTCAAGGTGACCGCCGGACGCCCATTTGCTGCCGCCATCGTCATGCGCAACACCGGAACCACGGTCTGGGAAGCCATCAATTATGGGCTGGCTTCGGTTAATACGCCAAATACGTTGTGGGGCTCATTTACTACTTTTAATCCGGTCGCGAACGGAATCAATCCTTGTGAAAACTTAACATTTATTGTCAACGGGCAGGCGCCGGATCAACCTGGCGTTTATCAAATGCAGTGGCAGATGCGCAATCAAAGCGGCAACCTCTTCGGCGAGCCGAGTCAGCAGCTCTCAATTCAAGTTCTGCCGCGCCAGCAGGGCAACGATGCGATGCAAGCCGTCGTTTCGGTGAATGCGCCAACCCCGATTCGCACTAATCAGCAGTTTAACGTCCAGATTGGAATGTACAACGTCGGCACCACAACCTGGACGCGCAGCGCGGGTTACGCCCTTGAGCCGCTTAACAATCAAGCAAACTGGGGAGTTTCCGTAGTCCCGGTCGGAGCCGCTTCGCAAGTTAACAACGGCGAGGTTGAACTGTTTAACTTTACGGTGACGGCGCCATCCACGCCCGGCAGGTATGTCTTCCGCTGGCAGATGGCGCAAAACGGCAGTGCCTTTGGTGATGCCACCGATTACATGATATTTGAGGTGTTGGGCGGCGGCGGACCTCCGCCCGCACCGACGCCGACTCCGTCGCCGTGTAATAATCCGGCGGGCGATCACGCCGGTTTTGCAGACCAGAGCGTCCCGCTCAAAGTGACGGCCGGGCGCGCCTTTACCGCCGCCATTGAAATGCGCAATACGGGGACGACCATCTGGAAGAACTTTGATTATGGATTGGCGCCGGTACACAATCCGGCCACGCTCTGGGGCGCGTTTACGACATACAATCCGCTGGCCACCGATATCGGCCCGTGCGACAGCATCACTTTCGCCGTCAACGGGCAGGCGCCGGATCAGCCGGGTGTCTATCAAATGCAGTGGCAGATGCGCCAGCAAAACGGCAGCTTTTTTGGCAATCCGAGCCAGCTCCTGTCAATCGAAGTTTTGCCGCGCGAGCAGGGCAACGATGCCGCTCAAGCTGTTTTTACAACTGATGCCCCGGCTCCAATTCTCACCAATCAGCAGTTTAACGTTCAGATCGGGATGTATAACTTTGGCACGACGACCTGGACACCGACAACTGGTTACGCGCTCGAGGCTCTCAACGACGTTGTTCTCTGGGGAGTCCAAAGTGTTCCGCTGGACGCCGGCAGCGTCATTCCTCCGCATGCACCGGCGCTCTTTAATTTCAGGGTGACGGCGCCGTCCACGCCCGGCAGGTATGTCTTCCGCTGGCAGATGGCGCAAAACGGCAGTGCCTTTGGTGATGCCACCAATTATCTGGTGATTGATGTTCAACCCGGCCCGCCGCCCCCGAACATGGCTCCGACGGTAAGCATTACGGCGCCGATTAACAATTCGGTCTTCATTGCCCCGGCTAACTTAACGATCACCGCCAACGCGGCTGACAGCGACGGGACGATCAGCAAGGTTGAGTTTTTTCAAGGCTCAACCAAGCTTGGCGAGGATACGGCCGCTCCTTACAGCTTTGTCTGGGCTAACGTGCCGGCCGGCAGCTATTCGCTGACGGCTAAGGCTACCGACAACCTCGGGGCTGCGACAACTTCGGCAGCAGTCAACGTAATTGTTAACAATCCGCCGACCGTCAGCCTGACTGCGCCAGCCAATAATGCCGCATTCACGGCTCCGGCAACGGTCAGCATCAGCGCCGCCGCGAGTGATACCGATGGAACAATCAGCAAGGTGGAATTTTATCAGGGAGCGACGAAACTCGGTGAGGATTTGACGGCACCTTATAATTATGTCTGGACTGACGCACCGGCCGGCACCTATTCACTGACCGCCAAAGCCACTGATAATCTCGGCGCGACGAAAACGTCAGGGGCGGTTACGATCAGGATCAATGCTCCGCCCACGACCAATATTGCAGCTCCGCTTAACAACGCTCTCCTGACAGCTCCGGCCAGTATTACGATTAACGCAAACGCGAGCGACACCGACGGGACAATCAGCAAAGTAGAGTTTTACCAGGGGGCGACGAAACTTGGGGAAGATTTGACGGCTCCCTACAGTTTCGTCTGGAACAATGTGGCGTCCGGAACTTATTCGCTCACTGTCAAGGCGACTGACAACCTGGGAGCGAGCGCCACTTCGCTGCCTGTGACAATCAAAGTCAACGCGCCTCCAACGACCAGCATTACTTCGCCGGTCAATAATGCCGCGTTTACTGCCCCGGCGACCATTACAATTAACGCCGCCGCCGCAGACTCGGACGGAACGATTACAAAAGTGGAGTTTTATCAAGGGGCGACTAAAGTCGGCGAAGATCTCTCAGCTCCCTACAGTTTCACCTGGAGCAATGTGGCTACCGGCAATTACTCGTTGACCGTCAAAGCAACCGATAATTTAGGAGCGACGAAGGTTTCTTCGGCGATCAGCATTACTGTTAGATAAGACAGAGGAGCCGTGAGTGCTCGCAACCACGGCTCCTCCCCCAATTTCTTAAAAGGTTATCTCAACAGATACCTCCCGATCTGGTGCCGGAATGATCGCCCTTTGCCCATCGTCCGCGATCAGCGGCTGATGGGCGATCAGTAAAGCACCATGGTTGACCATAGCCTGGCAGATGCGCCAGATGAGCCAGATGAGCGGCTTCTCGCGCTGACGAAACCTCTCGACACCTGAGTGGGGCGCAAGTGGTGAAACAAAGGAAACTGTGTCTGCTGAACAGGCAGGTCAACGTTCGGTGAGAGCCGCTCGTTCTAATGGACAAAAAGATGATTTGAGTAATTAACGGCGAGGATTCCGCCGCGAGGCAATCTCCCGGAGTGGTTGGCCGGCAACCCGCACTGCGCCCGTCAGGAAAGCAATCCCCAGGATCCCCACAACCGGGACGAGCGCCCATCTTCCTTCAAAGCAATCCAACAGGGCGTCAAGCAATTGAATCAATGCAGTGAGCACCATCAGCGTCAGCAGCGCACTCCGAGCGCGGATGCTCAAAGCGCTCAGGAGCATCACCCCGATTGCCAGATTACGCGAGACCAAATAGCCGGCATAAACGCGCACCCCTGGGGTAATTGGCTCGAGAGGCGCAATCAGGAGCGCCGGATTAACGAGGGCAATGACGGCGCCAAGTATCATCAGGAGAGCGCCGATTATCACGATTGCGGACACCCACCACGGCAGAGGAGCGGCGCTTTCGAGAGATTCCGAGTTTGCCGGTGATTTAACGACTGGTTGAAAATAGGAAGGCTGAGACATTAGCGAAACTCCTCGTCCGGGCTATGAAATTATCTTCGGAAGTGTTGACCTGTAGTCTAGTACGACGAGCAATCCGCCCAAGTTCCCAACTGGAAGCTGGAGATCGAAGTCTTCACTTTTGACCCTGTGAACGGTGACAACCCGCAGTTTCCATTCTTGATTGATCATTTAATCTCGCTGCCGGGAAGAGCTGATGTTTTAGAAGCGCAGTAAATCTCGGGTTAATTCTTCGACCGGAATTGGCAACGCGCCCGCACCGGGAAAACCTCCGCGCGCCAGACAAATCCTCAGATACTCAACCATCGTTGTGCGGTGAGGTTCGTTCAGCAGGAAAGCGTCAATCGAAGGGTTTGGAATCGCAATTTGATACGGCGGGCCGCCGCTGACATTGTCTTTGTGGAGAACATCGGGAGCGAGCGAAACGGCAAAAGCATCGGCCAGTTCATCCGCCGCTCCGTCTTCGCAGCTGAACTCGAGCCATTCTTCGTATTGAGCGAGTACCCCGTCAATCGAATCAATAACGAGCGGATCCAGGCCATCGACTTCCGGTTCACCGTCTTTTCCTTCACCTCCGGCGAGCCGCGCAATAAAATTAACCGATCCGACCGTTTCCCAGAACGCTCGCAGCGAAAGGGGAAGAAGGCCGACGATGTTTTCCAGCTCGTTGAGTGATTCCGTGATGTCTGCTGGCGGAGGAACGTGCGCTCCCCTGAAAAAGGGAACCGGCTCGCCGTCCGGATAAACGCCAAACTCAAAGCCGAAAGATTCGAGTCTCGCAACTAAAATCTCGATGTTGTGCTGAACTCGCTTCATGGTTTCGCGAGCGACCTGGTAGGCTTCCCGATCAAGCGGCGGCCGGCGAACCGTTCCCCCGAGCGAGAGCAGCTCGCTCCAGACCGCTTGATGATCTCCCTGCTGGTATCGCTCCAGATAATTTGCCATCGGTGAAAGATTTTACTGAAAGCCGGCGGTTTAATCTATTTTTGCGCGGGAAAGCCGTTAACTTCAGAGGGTCAGGCATTCCAACGGACGCGGTGTTGTCACAAATCGGCTCAAAATATCACGTAATTTTTATTTAGCTGCTTAACACATTTCTCGCATTACCGATTTCGTTTTCGGCGGACTGCCAGCTTTGCTCTTTCGCTCAATATTCTTTTTAGATTTCAAATAAATTAGATAATCGCGGAATATCCGGGCAACCTCAAATCTCCCTCAAATGATGGAATTTATGAAAGTTGATTCATCATTATGGTTTGTTATGATTGTTCATTGACAAACATTGTTTATGTATCCATAATTGTGATGTTATTAACCGCTTTACAAAGTCAGGCTAACCGAAAACGTTTATGGCGTTATCAAATAATCTTCCCGAAAATATTGCTTCCCAGACTGAGCAGCGGCTCGAGTCGGCAATCAAAATTGCATCATTAAAAGTAGAAATTGAAAAATATTGGAGATTAGCTGAGTCAGCCTCCGCAAGCTCTGTTTCTCGAACTGAAATGCGTCTGACGGCGGCGATCAAAATTGCCGCTTTGAAAATGGAAATCGAGAAATATCGCGGGTTTGAAGAATCGGCCATCAAGGTCAGCGACATCAATGCGGTGGAGCAGCCTCCAATTCCGACTTTGACACCAACTACAGCCGATAAAAACGAGTGTCACCAAAACTCGATTGGAAAAGACTTCCAAGAACCTGCTAAAACCAAAATGTCTGAATCCGATTGGGTCAATGAGCAAGCCAGAAAATTGCTCGGAGGGCGCGGAAAGAAAAAAAGATTTACCATCAAATAATTTCCCAAAACGCAGAACATCTGCTTCGCGTTTATCGGTTGAATAATCACTATCATGCCAGTTTGGTCATGATCGGGAATTAACCGTCAATACCTAAGCGGTTTTTGATAAGTTGGATGCAGTGCTAATTGTTATGCCTTGAACCGCATTTTTATTTATTTGTCCTGTCTCAAAATCTGTTTCCGAAAGCGCTTTGACTCATAAAGCGCGACATGTTTGATTTTCAATCAGCATTCTGCATTGAGGGCATGAAAGTTTCACCAATAAAGTGAGAACAGAATCAGAATTAGTGCGAAGAGAATGAGAACCGCTCCGGCCAGCATCAGAGCGGTTGTCAAAGCGCCCCAAATAAATCCGGCCAGATATGAAGCAAATCCAATTAATTCTCGTGGTTGACTCATCGCAATCTCTAACGCCCCAAATAACCGCCAAAATTATCACCAAAACGTGAAGCCAAAGAAAAAAGTTAAGATTCGGTTTCAGCTCTTATTTCCCGCAACCGCCTTGCCAAATTCAAGTATGGTGTAGAAAATTTACTGATTTACGACCAAGAAACTTCATGCTCACCATCAGCTCGTGCTTCGCTAAAGGTTACGATCAATTAAACCATCTTAAACAGAGAGAACAACAAAAAGGAATTTGAGAAAACTGCGATAAAAGAGCCTTTTGCCTTGTTTTGTTAAAACTGCTTTTACCGTTATTCGGCTGGTTTATTGATTCATCGTAAAATTGTAAATTATCACGCCTGATACTCTGACCGGTTGACCGCCAACTACGGTTGGGGCAAATTTTGCTTGTCGGGCGGCTTGCTGCGCGGCTATGCGCAGCAGCGAATTTCCTGAAATTGCCGAAGCCGAGACAACATTGCCGCCTTCGTCAATCAAAACCTGGACGTTGACCTGTCCTTCGGCGTGAACTGCTCGAGCCGCCGGCGGATAAGGCGGTTTTGGCAGACTTGTGGCTCTCCCATTGACTACGCCGCCGGCAACGGTTTTGGCACCCTGCTGCGGTTGTGGCGGCGGCGGCGGTGTCGGGGTTGGAACCGGAGTTGGAGTCGGCTGCGAAGGCCCGATAATTATAATTTGCTCATTGCTGTTGCGATTGGCATTCTTGGGCGAGGGCGTCGGGCGCGGGCTTGGCGTCGGGCGCGCGTTGGCATTCAAATTTGTCAAACTGTCAATGTTAATATTGGCGTCAAGGTTGCTATTAAGATTGGCGTTGCTGTTTTCATCGCTGAGATTGGCGTTGGCATTGACATCCCCCGAGCCGTTGCCGATATCTGTCGAAGAATTATTGTTGGCCGAGTCGTTCTCAGGAACGGCATTGATGTTTTGAGAATTGGTGTTAGCGACGACGATTTGTTTATTGTTGTTTGAAAAATAAAAGTAAGCTCCGATTCCGCCGACAGCTCCAATTATTCCCAATAAACCCAAAACTCCGAGAATTGCAAACAGCGCGACATTCGATTTGCGTTTTTGCGGCGGCGCAGTCGTTATGATGGCGTCGTTTGCGGTCGAAACGACTGGTGGGGAAACCGCCGCGACCTGCTGCCGTTGGTCGTTAACCGGCGGAATAACCAATTCTTCTTCAACCGGCACAACCTGCTGCGCCGCGCTTTCTTTGAAGACCGGAGAGTCATTGCGCGCATCGGTTGTTAAATCCTGCTGAAAATCGGGCTCGCGTTCAAACCTTTTGGGCGGAATCGCAATATCACTCAAAGTTTCGTCGAGCGGTGATAAGATTGGCGTTGGCGCTTGAGTCGGCGGCGGAGCGGGTGTTTCTATCACCGGCGGAACAAAAGTGATGAGCGGGGTTCCGTCTTTGGTACAAAACCGCATTGAGCCGTCTTTGAATTGCGTCTGGCAGGTTGGGCAAATCTTCATAATCTGACTGGTTTGAAAACAGTTTCAGTTTTTTAAATACTGTGCCAAAATCTTGCAAGGCATCTTAGCACTAAGATGTTTTTAATAAAAACCTAGTTGAAATTATAAATGACACTTAATCTTTCCAGCAAAAATCGTTTTATTTCCGCGCGGCTTAACTCGGTTCCGGTTTCCGGTCTGCATCGTTTTTTCGGAATCGCGGCGGCAATGCCCGATGTTATCTCGCTCGGCGTCGGCGAACCTGATTTTGCCACGCCCGCGCCGATTGCCCGCGCCGGTTTGGCGGGAGTTTACGAAAAACCGATTGGTTACACGGCAAATTCCGGTTTGATGGAACTGCGCGTCAAACTTGCCGAGCATTTACACTGGCTTTACGGTGTTTCTTACAATCCAGCCAATGAGATTCTGATCACAGTCGGCGTTTCGGAAGCGCTCGTTTGCCTGTTCACCGCGCTCTGCGACGCGGGCGATGAAATCATTGTGCCGCAGCCGTGTTTTGTCGCTTACACGCCGGAAATTATTTTCGCGGGCGGTGTTCCGGTGATCGTTCCATGCCTGGCCGAAAATCAATTTGAAGTGACGGCGGAAGAAATCGAAGCGAAAATAACCGCGCGCACCAAAGCAATTTTTATCGGCTTTCCAAATAATCCGACCGGCGCTGTGTTGTCGCGGGAAAATGCCGTGAAAATTGCCGCGCTCGCCGAAAAACACGATCTGCTCGTGATCAGCGATGAAATTTATGATCGTCTGGTTTACGGCGTAGAGCACGTTTGTTTTCCCGCGCTGCCGGACGCCAAGGAACGAACCGTTCTGCTCGGCGGTTTCTCCAAAGATTATGCGATGACGGGTTGGCGCGTCGGTTATATTTGCGCCCAGCCCGATTTGCTCGAAGCTTTTTCACGCGTTCACCAATACGCGATTATGTCTGCCCCGACTGTTTCGCAGTTTGCCGCGCTCGCCGCGCTTGAGATTGGCGAAGAATTCGTGCTGCAAATGTACACTGAATATGCTCGGCGGCGTCAACTCGTGTTATCCGCCCTGCGCCAAATGGGTTTGCCGTGTTTTGAGCCGAAGGGAGCGTTTTACGCTTTTCCCTCAATCGCCGAAACGGGTTTGAGCACCGATGAATTTGCCGAACGGCTTTTGATGGAAGAAAAAGTTGCCGTAGTTCCCGGTACGGCTTTCGGCGCGGGCGGCGACGGTCACATCCGGATTGCGTACTGTAAATCTTACGAGCAAATCGAAATCGCTCTGACCAGAATCGAGCGATTTTTACGAAAGCTTTAAGTAGTTTTGATGCAGGAAAGAACTGAGAATACTAATTCCAGACCATTGCTGACGACTCTCTCGTTATTCAATTACAGTTCAGCCGCGGCGAAAACATGGGCGTTTGGGCAAATGGGTTTGGCCGGTTTTGAGCTTTCGAAAACAAGAGGTTTGCGGTTTTGGAAACTTTTGGGAACGGGCAACGGCGGCGGTTTTAGTCTGAGTCCGAATTGGGCGCGATACGGTTTGTTTGCCGTCTGGGAAAACGCCGCCGATGCGGACGCATTTTTTGCCGAATCCGGCTTGATGCGGAAATATAAAAAGCACGCGGACGAAATTTGGACGGTTAAAATGCTGCCGACAAAAGCGCACGGAAAATGGGCGGGCGCAAACCCGTTTGCCGCGTTTGCCGAAAAAAAGCCGGACGCGCCGGTGGCGGTTTTAACCAGAGCGAAAATTCGTTTGGGTAAATTGCAGCGGTTCTGGTCGTTTGTTCCGCAAACCAGCCGGGAACTCGAACACGCGCCGGGCAAAATCGCTTCAATCGGAATCGGCGAAGCGCCGTTTGTCCGGCAGGCGACTTTCAGTTTGTGGCAAAGCGAAGCGGACGTGCAAAATTTTGCTTATAAAAGCCCGATTCACCGCGAAGTAGTAAAATTAACCAGAGCCGAAAATTGGTACGCGGAAGATTTGTTCGCGCGTTTTACGCCCATCGCGTCCGAAGGCGTTTGGAACGGGCGCGATCCGCTCGCCGGATTATTGGATCAGTTTTCAAGTAAATGAAAAGTAATTTCGCGCAAAGGCGCAAAGTTCGCCAAGAAAAGTAGTTAATGGAAATAAGTTAATTTGAGATTTTTTATAAATCTTTTCCCTTGTTTTTCTCTTAACTTTGCGAGCTTTGCGCCTTTGCGCGAAACCTTTATCGTAATTTGTTCCGGAACTCTAAATGAGTAAAAAAGTAATTATCATCGGCGCCGGACTGGGCGGGCTGGCGACGGCAATTCGTCTGGCGGCAAAAGGTTACGCGGTGACGATTTTAGAGAAGAACGCTAATGTGGGCGGCAAAGTCAACACGTTTGAAACAAACGGCTATAAATTCGACACGGGCGCGAGTCTGTTGACGATGCCGCATGTTTTGGCGGAATTATTTGAAGCAGCCAGTCGCCGGCTCGCAGATTATCTCGAACTCGTCCGGCTTGAGCCGATTTGCCGTTATTCCTGGACGGACGGAACGCAGTTTGACGCTTCAGAGGATTTGGCCAAAACCGAGAGCGAGATTGCCAAAATAGAGCCGCAGGATGTCGCCGGATTTCGGCGTTTTATCGCAGATTCCAAACGTAAATATGAAATTGCCGAGCGCACTTTTCTCGCCCACGCTCTCAACGATTTGCCAAAACTGCTGCGCCCCAGATACGCCCGTGATTTAGCGGCGATTTCTTCGCTGCAAACGCTTGATTCGCACGTCAGCAAATATTTTAAATCACCCAAACTGCGGCAGCTTTTCAATCGTTTTGCGACCTACAACGGTTCGTCGCCTTACGAGGTTCCGGCGACGTTTGCCCTGATTCCGTTCGTCGAATTCGGACTGGGCGCGTGGTACGTGCGCGGCGGAATTTATCAAATCCCGACGGCGCTGGCAAAACTTGCAGCCGAACTCGGAGTTGAAGTCAAAACAAACCAGGAAGTCGCGCAAATTCTCATCGAAAACCATAAAACAATCGGCGTCGAACTCAGCACCGGCGAGATTATTCTGTCTGATTTTGTGGTGGCTAATTCGGACGCGATTGAAACCTATCGCAATTTAATCACAGCCGAGTCGCGCCCATCGTTGACGAATAAAAAACTCGATAAAATCGAACCGTCATGCAGCGGCTTTGTCTTGCTGCTTGGCGCAAAAAAGCGATTTCCGGCGCTCGCGCATCACAATATTTTTTTCTCCGATGATTACCGGGCTGAATTTGACCGGCTTTTTAAAGAAAAACGCCCGGCTAAAAATCCGACCATTTACGTCTGCGCGACTTCGCGGACGGACGAAACGCAAGCGCCTGAAAACTGCGAAAATCTCTTTGTTTTGGTTAATGCGCCTTACACTTCGGAAAAAACCGATTGGCCAGCCGAGTCAAAGCCGTATCGTGATTTGATTGTTAAAAAGCTGGAAAGCTTTGGTTTAACAAATTTGGAACACTCGATTGAGTTCGAGCAAATAATTACGCCCGCCGATTTTGAAACAAAATACCTGGCCAATCGCGGCTCGATTTACGGCGTTTCGTCAAACGGCATCTTTTCGGCTTTTCTGCGCCCGCCAAACCAGGCGCGCGACATCAAAAATCTGTTTTTCGCCGGTGGCGTGACGCATCCGGGCGGCGGAATGCCGCTCGTCATGTTATCTGGCAAAATGGCGGCGGAAATGATTGCGAGGCAAAAGTAGAAAACACAGTGCGTTTCCAACTTTTGCCTTTTGCCTTTTACCTTTCCGTTGCGCCGTACGAAACGAGCAATTGTTTAATTTCATCCGAATCTGATGAAAGAGTCATTGCAGTTTCGCCTTTGTTATCCTGGACATTTGGATTTGCGCCCGCTCCCAGCAGGAGCTTAACAACGTCTGTATTTTTTGAATCTACCGCGTTTAATAAAGCCGTGCGACCTTCGACATTTTGCGCATTGAGGTTTGCACCTGCGCTCAATAAATATTGAACGACCTCCGGGTTGGCGGATTCAGCGGCGAGAATTAAAGCCGTATCGCCCTGGCGATTAAAAGCGTTGACTTTTGCTCCATAAGTTAGCAAAACCTGGACAAGTTCAACGCTTGCATCTTCGTCAAGCAGCATCAGCGGCGTTCGTTTCTCAGCATTTTTCGAATTAACTTTTGCTCCCGCGCTGAGCAAATATCGAGTGATTTGCACATTTCCGTTTTCAACAGCGATATGCAGAGCCGTGTTGCCATCATAATTTTTGTCTTTAGCGTTGATCCGGTCGCCCATTTGAATTCGTTTGACAACCTTTTCAATATCGTTTTCTTCAACTGCTAAAATAAGTTTGCTGAGTGAAACGGAAATACTAATACCGCCATCTACTGAAAAACTTTCTTGGTTATTGTTTCCGCCAACTTGAACGACTTCCTGCATTGCCGGCACAGCAAGCTGCAAGTTTTGAGTTATTTCACCGCTCAGAGAAACTTGGGATATTTCTTTTGAAGCAAATCCGCTCGCGTCAATTTTTAGTTCGTAATCTCCGGTAGGAACATCTTTAAACTCGTAAAAACCTTCCTGGCTGGTATTTGTGGTTTGATAAAAATTTGTTTGCTGATTTGAGAGCGTGACAAGCGCAAGCGGCACTACCGCGCCGTTTTGATCTGTCACCGTGCCGGAAATTGAGCTGTTCGGCTGGTCGGTCGTCTGATTTACATTTACTACAGCAGCCGTCGGTTCGTTTAAATTAAAATTGGCAGTTTGCGCATTTGCCAAAGTCGAAAATGTCAGCGATGCGCTAAAAACCGACGCCGCGACGCCAGTTTGTCTGGTCAGCTAAACAAATTGCCGTTTGAGTGTTTCAATTTTGCCATCAGGACGGCGAAAATAGCGAACACATAAATTGCCGTTTGAGACGGCAACAATTTTACGCGCCCGTTTGCGCGTCATTGCCGAAAGATTGTGAACATTTTTGGCGCAGTGCGAGCAGAATCGCACCGTTTCGCTGCCTTCCATTTCATTCCATTTTTCGGAACAGGGCGAAGCGACTTCTACGCGGTCGAGCAGAGTTTTTGGCGGCATAATGCAACTTACCTTTTTTTGAGTTTTGGGGATTTGAATGGTCAAGCCTTGCAGCTCATTTGCTGCGATGCGGCGTGCAGGTTTTTTGGTTGTGACGGCGAAACGAAAATTAACTCAGAATTTACACCAACTTCTCATCGCGGCAAAAAATGCGGAAATCAAATTGATTCTGAATCTACCAGCCCCAAGTTCCATTCGCGCCTTTAAACGGCCCGACAATGTCGCTCGTAATCCAACCGCCGTAAAAATCGCCTTCCTGCGACGCGACCAGCTCATCATTGACAAAGCAGGCGTCCATTTTTGATGGATAAAATGCAATGTAATCTTTGATTTGAGCAAAAGCGGGCGTCGGAGCGGCGTAAAACCATGCGGCTTGGTCGGCGCGTTTGCCGTCTGTCTCGATTGAATAATAACCGGCGCGCCCTTTCCATTCGCAAAACGACGTGCCTGAAACTTCGTGTAAAAATTCCATCCGGACGTCGGCGGGCGGAAAATAATAAACGGGCGGATGGCTCGTCTCTAAAACTCGGAAAGCGCCGGTTGTCTCGGCAATCGTGACGCCGCCGAAAACGATTTTGAGATGTTTGGTCGTCGGCTGCAAAAGCGGCGGACGCGGATAATCCCAAACCGATTCCTGGCCTGCTTTCGGCTCAATTCTTTTCATATTTGTTAAGTTAGCAGCAAACAAACTAAAATAAAATCATGAACACGCCTAGTTACGAACAGCTTATCGTTTCGGGAATAAAGGGTTTGCCGCCTGAGGCATTACGAGAGATAGCGGATTTTGTTTATTTCCTGCGTCGTCGCGCAGTTGATCCGCAAAGTTTTGAGGAAGATCAATTTCGTACTTTGATCGAACAGGATTTATCAAAATTTAACGAAAATGAACTAAAACACCTCGAAGCGGAATTTGCTGATTACGAAAAACTTTATCCGTATGAATGAATACGTTGCCGATACGGTGGGAATTGTTTTGCATCTAGAAAAGCGAAAATCTGGTGCAGCTGCCAAACAAGCCATGATTGAAGCCGAAACCGGAAACGTTTTGATTCATATTCCGGCAATCGTTTTCGCCGAAATTTTGTACCTATCCGAAAAATCACGGATTAGTTTGAGCTTGGCTGATATCAAAAAACATTTGAGCAAATTTCCGAACTTTCGCCCTTGTAATTTGAGTTTTGAAATTATAGAAACGGCAGAAACAATTACAGATATTCCTGAACTCCACGACCGTCTGATTGCTGCTACAGCAAAATATCTTGGCTTTGAATTGATAACAAACGATTCAAAGATTCAAAACTCAACTTTTGTAAAAACCATTTGGTAGTTAAAGCGATGGTGAGGGTAGATATTATGAAACTAATTCTTGTTTGCTTTTAGCTTATTTTCTCCTATAAACACTATCAACAAATCTGTCTAAAATGTATCCGATGCCATAAAGTAGAAATGTATTCAGAAAAGCACCAAATATAGCTCCGAAAACCATTGTCCAGTCACCGAGTATTTGCTCAAATACAAAGCTAAAAAATAGATTCCAAGGCACCGTTACTGCAAAAACAACGATTAGCGAATAACCCTGCGTGAAAGGAAACAAAATTGTCAGTCCAAGAATTATTGTTAAATAAATCCCAGCTAAAAGTTTGCCAATAACAGTTTCTTTCAGCTTTCCTTGCATAAAAATTTTAAAATAATTCTTCCAACGCTTCTTCGACAGACTTGACACCGACGACGCGGACGCCGAGCAATTTCTCTAAGCCGGCTTTATTCGATGCGGGCAAAATCAACTTTTTAAAACCGAGACTCTGCGCTTCGCGCGCTCTTGACTGTGCCTGAAGAGTGCCGCGCACTTCGCCGGTCAAACCGACTTCGCCAAAGACGGCGACATCCGGCGGGACGACTAAATTTCGATAGCTCGAAGCAATTGCCGCAACGACGCCCAAATCCGCCGCCGGTTCATCAACTTCCAGACCGCCCGCGACGTTTAAGAAAACGTCGTCGCCCATCAGCTGAAACCCGACTCGTTTTTCTAAAACCGCAATCAGCAGCGCCGTCCGGTTTTGATCAAAACCCTGCGTCATTCGTCGGCCCGTGCCGTATTTTGAACCGGAAACGAGCGCCTGCATTTCAACCAGCATCGGGCGCGTGCCTTCCATGCAAACCGTCACGACCGAACCGGCAGCGCCTTCGGGACGCTCCTGAAGAAAAACTTCGGATGGATTTTTGACCGCCACCAGCCCGTTTCCCGTCATTTCGAACACGCCGATTTCATTGGCCGCGCCAAAACGATTTTTGGTGGCGCGAATAATCCGGTGATTGTGATGCCGCTCGCCTTCAAAATAAAGCACCGTGTCAACAATGTGTTCGAGCGTTTTCGGCCCGGCAATCGAGCCTTCTTTGGTGACGTGACCAATCAGAAAAACGGGCGTTCCGGTTCCTTTGGCAAACATCAGAAACTGTCCGGCGACTTCGCGCACCTGCGAAACCGAACCGGGCGCGGATTCGATATTTGGGGAAAAAACCGTTTGAATCGAATCAACAATCACCGCGTCCGGCTGCAGCTTTTCGGCTTCGGCTAAAACATTGTCGAGATTTGTTTCGGGCAGCAGAAAAAGATTCTCGGCATTTAAACCCAATCTTTCGCCGCGCATTTTTATCTGTCGCTCAGATTCCTCGCCCGAAACGTAAAGAATTTTTTGTCCGCTTTGACTTAGTTTATCGGCAATCTGAATGATGATTGTTGACTTGCCGATGCCGGGCGAACCGCCGATCAAAACGAGCGAACCGGGAACGATTCCGCCGCCCAAAACCCGGTCAAATTCGTCAATGCCGCTGGAAGTGCGGGCTTCGTCCTGCGATTCGATTTCGCCGTAGGCAATCGGTTTGGTTTCGTTGCGAAAAGACGTTTTGTTGCCAAACCCGCCGCTCGCCCGCAAATTCGTCGTTTTGCCAGTCGCAACCGCCTGCGCGCTCGGGCGAAAACGTTCTTCGACAAACGAATTCCACTCGCCGCAGTCCGGGCATTTGCCAAGCCACTTGCGCGATTGATGCCCGCATTTTTGACAGACGTAAATTGTCGCTGGATTCTTCGCCACACTTTTATCAGTTAACAGTCAACAGTTATCAGTTATCAGTATAAAACACAGAATACAGCAAGAGAAAGAGGAACAGAACTTGATTTTGTTATTTGAAGCTGTTTGAGTATGCTACTTTCTGATAACTGTTGACTGTTAACTGTTAACTGAATTTATGCCTGCTCAAACTTCACGAGGATTTGCCGAGAAAGTCGCGGTTGTGTCGGACGGCGGGAACGCGTTTGGACGGGCGATTGCTCTCCAGCTCGCGCTGCAGGGCTGTTACGTAATTGTCGGTTTTGCCGATTCTTCCGCAGAAAATGAACGCGCTCTGGCGGGGCTGCAGGAAATCGGGACTTTAGCCGGTGCGGTCAGAGCCGATATTGCGACAACTGCGGGCGTCACGGAATTATTCAGTCAGGTCGAAAATATGTACGGCAGGCTTGATTTGCTCGTTAACACCGCGCAGCTTGAAGTGACCGCCGATTTTCTCGCAACCGACGCGCTCGTTTTTGCCGAGATGATTGACCGAAATCTAAAATCGTCATTTTTCTGTTCGCAGGCGGCTGTCAGGCTGATGCTCAACCGTCCGAACGCGGCAATCGTTAATCTGATCGGGGAAAATCATCCGAACTCGCTTTTTGCCGCTACGCAGGCGGCTCTCGTCGGGCTGACAAAATCTTTGGCCTTGGAACTGGCTCCTAAAATCCGTGTTAACTGCGTTTCGTTTCAGACTAATGAAACTCCAAACTCTGAACAGCAAACCGATGCGAAAGAATTTGAATTGCTCCGTTCAAAATCGGTTGTCGCGCCAAACGATGTGGCCGGAACGACAGTTTATCTGCTTTCGTCCGAAGCCGCCGCAATCAGCGGACAGGTCATTTCGGTCGGGGCGAAACGCTCAAAAATCTAGCCCGATGCGATTCTTTGTCAATCGGTTGTTTGATATTTAAAAACAAATTTAAATTTTCCCCCTAAACGTTTTCCAGAGCCGTGACGCAGAGATAATCTGCATGATATTATAAATTGGTCATCACCTCTTTTCCTTTAGAAGTATTTTACACATGAAAACGGACGTTTTAATTATTAGACTAGGGTTTATTGCGCTTCTTATTGCCGCCGGGTTTTTGCTCAACCCGCTTGGCAAATCAGAAAACTTGATAGCATATGGATACAGTGAGCAATTGCGTCAAATATTATCCTGTTTAATGGCAGCCACAGCGGCCATTGGCATTATCATTTTTGAAAATAGAGTTCGCCGCGCTTCGCTCAAAACTTTGATCGGTGCGGCTATCGGTTCGATTTTGGGAATCGTCGGAGCGTATTTGCTCGGAATGCTGATTTCGCAGCAGGAAACAACCGCCGTGCGGGCTGAGATGAAAACGTTTTTGACGATTGCGCTGGCGTTTTTTATGGGCTATGTCGGTTTGATGGTCGGCGCCGCCAAAGGAGAATATCTCGATTTAAGCGCGCTCGGCGGTATTTTCTCGGACAAAAGCGCGAAACGCGATTACAAGATTTTAGATACTTCCGTCATCATTGACGGACGCATTGCGGACATCGCCGAAACCGGTTTTTTGGGCGGAACACTGATTATCCCGCAATTTGTTTTGCGCGAACTGCAGCAGGTTGCCGATTCGGCGGATTCGAGCAAACGACAGCGCGGGCGGCGCGGGCTCGATATGCTCCAGCGTTTGAGAAATAACAATCTCGACATCCAAATTGTCGAAACCGATTTTCCGAATGTCAAGGAAGTTGATTTAAAGCTGATCGAACTCGGCAAACAGCTCGAAGCCGTGATCGTTACTAACGATTTCAACTTGAACAAAGTCTCGCAGCTGCGCGGCGTCAACGTTTTAAATATTAACGAACTGGCGAACGCGCTCAAACCCGTTGTGCTGCCGGGCGAAGCGATGAAAGTATTTATTCTCAAAGAAGGCAAAGAATATAATCAGGGCGTCGCGTATCTCGACGACGGAACGATGGTTGTGGTTGACAACGCCAGAAAATTGATCGGCAAAAATGCCGAAGTCGCCGTCACCAGCGTCCTCCAGACAACGGCCGGAAAAATGATTTTCGGTAGATTGTGGGAAGAAGGAGTCGAAAATATTCACGATTCGCGCACCCCGAATCTCAATATTCACGATTCGCGAGCGCCAAACATTCATGATTCGCGCACCCCGAATTTTCGCCGCAGCATCAACGGCAACAGCGCCAATAATCTCCAGCGCGATTTGCGCCAAACGAGCATCAGCCCGATGCATGTTCCCGAAGACGAAGTTTAAAAACAGTTAACAGTCAACAGCTATCAGTCAACAAATTCTTTGCCTGTTGCCTGTTAACTGTTAACTGATGACTGTTAACTGATGACTGTTGCGATTATCGTTGCTGCCGGAAGCGGGAATCGGTTTGGTTCGAAAACGCCAAAACAGTTTCTCGAACTCGCCGGAAAACCTGTTATTTTTCACGCTTTGCAACGTTTTGAAGATTGCCCGAGCGTTGACAATATCATCCTGGTTTTGCCTCAATCCGAAACTTCCGGTTTTTTTGGACAAGCGGCAAAATACAATTTGCAAAAGCTGAAATCGGTGGTTGCCGGCGGCGCGACGCGGCTTGAATCGGTTTGGAACGGGTTCCGACAAATTGACCCGGACGCAGCTCAAATGGTCGCGGTGCATGACGGCGCGAGGCCGCTCGTGACAATTTTAGAAATCGAACGCACAATCGAAAAAGCCAATGAAACCGGAGCCGCCTGTCTGGTCGCGCCCGTCACCGATACGATTAAGGAAATCGCGCCGGACGGCAGCATTTTACGAACGATTGACCGCAGCACGTTACGGCGCGCTTTGACTCCGCAGTGTTTTTCTTACGAAATTTTGCGACGGGCCTTCAGCAAAATTGATGTTTTGAGCGAGCGTGCAACCGATGAGAGTTTGCTCATCGAAAAGCTCGGGCAAAAAGTTTCAATCGTCGAAGGCAACTCGCGCAACATTAAAATAACAATTCCCGAAGATCTAATTCTGGCAGAAGCACTCATTAAACAGTCCGAAATCTAAAGGTGCGATGTCCAACGTCATTGTCCTGGTTGCGACTTTGGGCTTTGGACTTTAGACTTTGGACTTATGAGAATTGGTTTTGGCAATGACATCCATCGGCTGGTCGCCAATCGCCCGCTGATTTTAGGCGGCGTCGCGATTGAATCCGATTTGGGCGCAGAAGGACATTCGGATGCGGACGCGCTGTTTCACGCCGTGACCGACGCCCTTCTCGGCGCGCTCGCGCTCGGCGATATCGGCTCACATTTTTCCGACCAAGACCCGCGCTGGAAAGACGCCGACAGCCGGATTTTTCTGGCAGAAGCGGTTCGACTGATTCATGAAGAAGGCTTTCGAGTGGCCAACGTGGATTCGACCATTAGTTTGGAAAAACCTAAACTGCGCACGCATATCGAAGCGATGCGCGAAAATCTGGCTCGCATTTTAGAAATCGAAAAGAATTGTGTTTCGGTTAAGGCCAAAACGGGCGAAGGCGTTGACTCAATCGGTCAACGCCTTGCAATCAAAGCCGAAGCGGTTGTTCTGCTGGAAAGCTAAAAGCAGGTTACCAACAATCAGAAATCAAAACTACTCGTTATCGTAGGGATTTGCGTCGTATCTACTGGCGACGGCGAGAGCCCGATACCAGGTTCGATTAATCAGATCATCGCGGTCGTTTAATTGTTCGTCAATTTCATCGCCGGTCATTTTCTGACTCGCCGCAGATTTTTTAAGTTGTTCGAGATAAACCGAGTAATCATGCCAGGCTTTCATATGCTGACGCCAGGCGCGCTGAAAATCAGCGGGCAGGTTTGCGTCGTCAATGCTTCCCGAATCGTTAGAATATTCACTGACGGCTTTTGAGTAGATGTTTAGACGGTCGGATGAAGACAATTCCCAAAATTCTGCGGCTTGGGAACATTTGTCTAATCTGTCCTCGCCGTTTTGAATGTCGCGTCGCAACAGAGACAAAATTCTTTGCTTGGTTTGGACGTCCTGATTGGTTCTGGAAACGGTAATCAGCGGCTGATGTTTTTCGACGAAAAGCCCGGTGAGAGCGGTAGAAGTTCCGAAGGTCGTGGCGAAAGCGATGAGTGCGGTGATGATTTTCATTTTCATAGCAAATTTATTATGTCTTAAAACTCGGAAAAAACAAAAGGTTTTTTTGCTAATTTTTGAACAGTGATTTGTTAAAGTATGTTCTGAAAATGAGACCGCAAGATTTGATTCGAAAAAAACGCGACGGACTGGTTTTGTCGCATCAGGAAATTGCCGCTTTTATCGGCGGCGTGACCGACGGAAGCTGGGCTGATTACCAAATCTCCGCTTTGCTGATGGCAATTTTTTTGCGCGGTTTGAACGCGGATGAAGCGGCGGTTTTGACCGAAGAAATGCTGCATTCGGGCGAGGTCTTGGATTTTTCCGAAATTGACGCTCCAAAAGCCGACAAACATTCAACGGGCGGCGTCGGCGACAAAACCAGCCTGATTATCGCGCCGCTCGCGGCGGCCTGCGGCGTCGCCGTCCCGATGATTTCCGGACGCGGATTGGGACATACCGGCGGAACGCTCGACAAACTCGAATCAATTCCGGGTTACAACGTCAATCTCTCGCTCACCGAATTCAAAAAAACGATTAAACTCTGTGGTTTCGCCATGAGCGGACAAACCGCCGAAATTGCTCCGGCCGACAAAAAATTGTACGCGCTGCGCGACGCGACGGCGACGGTTGATTACATTCCCCTGATTGTCGCTTCGATCATGTCAAAAAAATTGGCAGAAGGGTTGGACGCTCTAGTTTTGGATGTCAAAACCGGAACGGGAGCGTTTATGCCAACTTTTGAAAAGGCCAGAGAACTGGCTGAAGCGCTGGTTGCTACGGGCGCGAAATGCCGCATTCGAACTACAGCCGTAATTTCCGACATGAATCAGCCGCTCGGAAAATTTGTCGGTAACGCCCTTGAAGTTTACGAGTGCATTAAAATTTTGCAGAACGAAGACGATGCGCAAATGCGCTCGACGCGTGAACTTTCGCTCGAGCTAACAGCGCGAATGCTGGTTTTAACCGGCGTTGAGAAGAACTTGGAAACGGCGAAAAGTTTATGCGAAGCGAAATTAAGAGACGGTTCGGCGCTTGAAAAACTGCAAAGCAACATCAAATTGCAGAGCGGAGATATCCATATTTGCGATCAGCCGGACGCGTTGCTCGACAACAACTTGCTTCAAATTGCAGTCAAATCTGAAACTGACGGTTTCGTTTCCGCAATTGATACAAAAATAATCGGGCAGATAATGTGCAATCTGGGCGGCGGACGGATCAAAACCGACGATCAAATAGATCATCAAGTCGGCTATCAATGCGAAGCCGTAATTGGCGACGAAGTGCGAACAGGCGACACGCTCGGCGTGTTGTTTTGCCGCCACACTGACAAGGTAAATTTAGCGCCCCAAACATTGCAAAAAGCTTACAAACTTAGTCAGGAAAAACCTGTAATATCTGAGCTAGTCAAAGGTAGTGTTTGATGATTGTGAGATCCTCCGGTGAGAAGAAAACGTAAATTAAATATGAAACAGATACTTATCCTTGCGCTTTTGCTCACTGCGGCGTTCAGCGTCGAAGCTCGAACCAAAACTCTGCCCGCATTATCGGACAATTCAGAGTTTCGCAAAATTCAATCAAAAGTTTTAGGCGAAGAATATACTCTAAAGATTCATCTACCAGATAATTATGACAAAACCAAAAAGTTTCCGGTCATTTATATTTTGGACGGCGAAGACGCTTTTCCGTTTGCCGCCGAATATTTAAAACTGATTCGGATTGAATGCGAAAGTCAAGAACCGATTTTGGTTGGCATCAGCGACGGCGCAAAAATTGGCGAAAAGGGCAACAAGCGAAACCGCGATTACACCCCGACAGTGTCGAAGGTTTCCTAGGCGCAGGGCGACGGAGGCGCAGCCAGATTCTTGGATTTTATCGAAAAAGAAGCCATTCCGTTTATCGAAAAGAACTACTCGGTCAACACAGAACGCGCGCTCTACGGACACTCTTACGGGGGGTTATTTGGAGCCTACGCGCTTTTGCATAAACCTGAGCTTTTTCAGAAAATCATGCTTGGCAGCCCATCGCTTTTCTACGACAACGAGGTTTTGTTTAAGGACGAAGCCGGTTTTGCTCAAACACATAAGGATTTGGCTGTTCAACTTCTGCTAACGGCAGGAACAGAAGAGGGTTGGGCGGTTGAAGGCAATGATAAATTTGCCGGAGTTTTGAAAACGCATAATTATCCAAGTCTGAAAATTGATTCGATCAAAATTCAGGGCGTCGGGCATTTAACGGGATCGCCGATTTCGCAAATGCTGTCTTTCAAATGGGCTTTTTGTAAAAATGAAAAATAACCTTTTAATTTTGTTAGCGGTCGTAATGACTTCCTCGTTTTTGTTGTCGGGCTGCAAGGGGGCACAAACTTCGGCTGAAGAAAAAGGCAAGATTCGCGTCGGGATTGTGTTTGACATCGGCGGCAAAGACGACCGCTCCTTTAACGCGGCGGCTTGGGAGGGCGTCAAACGAGCGCAGCAGGAACTGGGTGTCGTTGTTCGCGACGTCGAACCGGGCACGCCAAACAACATCGAACCCGCCATGCGCGCTTTTGCCGAACGCAACTACGACCTCGTTATCGGCGTCGGTTTCGCCCAGGGGCCGATTATGGAGCAGGTCGCCAAAGATTTCCCGAACATCAAATTTGCCATTGTTGACGGAGTTATTCTGGACAAAGACGGCAAACCGCTGCCAAATGTCGCTTCGCTCGTTTTTCGCGAGCACGAAGGTTCTTATCTGGTCGGAATGCTGGCGGCAAGCCAGTCAAAAACCGGCACTGTCGGATTTCTTGGCGGTATGGATATTCCTTTGATTCATCGTTTTAAAACCGGTTACGAAGAAGGCGCTAAAGCGTTTAACCCAAATATTCAGGTTCTCGACGCCTACGTCGGCGTGACCGATTCGGCCTGGAATAATCCGGGCAAAGGGAAAGAACTCGCGCTCTCGCAAATTAATCGCGGCGCTGACGTGATTTTTACCGCCGCCGGGAATTCCGGTCTGGGCGTTTTTGATGCTGTCGAACAGTTCGGAATGAAAAACGGCAGAGCCGAGCGAATGGTGATCGGCGTTGATTCAAATCAAAATGGACAAAAGCCGGGCTATGTCTTAACCAGCATGGTCAAACGCGTTGACAACGCGGTTTTTGACGAAGTCAATGACGTCCAGCAGGGAAAATTTACCGGCGGTTTTAACGTTTTCGGGCTTGATAAAAACGGCGTCGCATACGCGATGGACGATTTTAATAAAGATTTGATTCCGGCGGAAACAATCGCCAAAGTTGAAGAAGCGCGGCGCAAAATCATCGCCGGAGAAATCAAAGTGACCGATGCGATGGCAAAATAAATCGCGCAAATGTCGGGCTTTAACTTTTGCGCCGGATTTCACAACCTGCGCTTGTGCCTGACAAATTCACTCGGTTATATTTTGAGAAGTACATATTTTTATTCCATTATTAATAAATTTTAGGAGCAGATTAGAAATGACATACGTAGTGACAGAGCCGTGCGTCGAGTGCAAATACACTGATTGCGCCGCCGTTTGCCCGGTCGAGGCGTTTCACGAATTACCCGACCGCCTTTATATCAATCCCGATAACTGTATTGATTGCGACGCTTGTTTACCGGAATGCCCGGTTGAGGCGATTTACGCCGACATGTCTCTGCCTGGCGAATATTCAGACTGGCTCGAACTCAATGCCCAAGCCGAAAATTATCCGATCATTAGCACCAAAATTCCCGCTCTTTACGGTTCGGGCTGTAAAGGTCAGCCGGAGTAAATTTGATAAACACATTGAGGGAGCAAAAGCTGTCTGGAAGACGTCGGCTTTTGCTCTTTATTGTTAAGAGGTCTTGCTAATTTGTAGGGACAAGCCGCTCGCCCTTACATTTTCGCTTCGAAAAAGTTTTAAAACCCCCTTGACAATCCATCCCTCAAAATTGTAACTTAACGGTGTTAAGTTTGATTCTACTGTTATGGGACTGAGAGAGCGGCGAGAGCGGGAAAAGGAAAACCTGCGTCAGGAAATTCTTGATGCGGCGCGCGAAATGTTTGTCGCCGAAGGTTTTCAAAATGTCTCGATGCGAAAAATCGCCGACAAAATCGAATACAGCCCAACGACAATTTATCTTTATTTCAAAGATAAAAACGATATTCTAATGCAGATTTGCGAGGAAACTTTTGCACTTCTATATCGTCGAATGCAGGAGATAGAAAAACAAAGTCAAAGCTCACTTGATTGCTTGAGCAAAGGAATCAGGGCCTACGTTGAGTTTGGTTTGGAACACCCGCACCATTACGAAGTGAC
Source organism: Pyrinomonadales bacterium (assembly GCA_038212235.1). Lineage (GTDB taxonomy): Bacteria > Acidobacteriota > Blastocatellia > Pyrinomonadales > Pyrinomonadaceae > JBBQUS01. The sequence goes on along the minus strand of JBBQUS010000003.1, from coordinate 129,401 downwards.
CTTTATCGCCCCAATCTGGGACGATCTGGACAAGAGCGAAGAATACAAATTTGAAGGCTCAATGGGCGAGCGCACTTTCGGTTATCTACGCTCGATTATTGCCGAAGCCGTGGCAGAAGGCAGCCTGAAAAAAGGTGACATAGACGCGATGAGCCAAACGGTTTGGGCAGCAATGCACGGTTTAACGTCTTTGCTGATTGGACACGGGGATTTTCCGTTCGTCTCAAAAGACAAACTTATTGATTGTTTGACGGAAACGGTTTTAGACGGTTTAAAAACCTAAAAATTTTTTACGACATGGGTTAACAGTGTTAAGAATCTCGTAACAGTAAATTTATGTTAATGCGTTACGTTGAGGGAAATCCAAAATCTAAATTCTAAAATTAATTATGGTTTTACTAGCTTTTCGCAATTTGTTTTACGACAAAATCCGGTCAATCGTGACGATCATCGGAATTGTTTTTTCGGTTGTTCTGAGTTCAATTCAGCTTGGGCTCTTCGTCGGTTTTCAGGCGGCGACAGCTTCGATTGTTGAAAACTCGAATGCCGATCTCTGGATTTCGGCGCAAAACCTTGTCAGCGTCGAAAACGGGGCGGCCTTTTCCGAACGCAAACTCTACAAAGTTTTATCCACACCAAACGTGGCCGAAGCCACCAAAAATATTGTCCAGTTTGGAACTTGGAAACGACCGGACGGCGCGGAAACCGGGGTTGAAATTGTCGGCTTTGATCTAAAAAGCGAGATGCTGCGTCCCTGGAATATGGTTGAAGGCGACTGGGAGGCTCTGCGCGAACCGAACGCGGTCGTTGTTGACGCGCTTTACAAAGAAAAATTAGGCGTCAGCCGCGTCGGGGAAACGGTTGAGATTCGCGGTCACAAAGCTAAAATCGTCGGCTTTACGCACGGCATTCGCACTTTTACGACTTCTCCGGCGGTTTTTACCAGTTTTAAAAACGCGCAGGATTATTTCGGACTGCGCTCAGATCAAACGCTTTACATTCTCGTCAAAGCCGCCCCAAACACCGATTTACAAAAACTAAAAACCGATTTGCAAACGAATGTTGCCGACGTTGATGTTTATACCCGCGCGGAAATCACCGCCAAACAGCAAAATTACTGGATGTTCGGAACCGGCGCGGGCATCACCGTTTTAATTGCGGCTGGATTGGGTTTGCTCGTCGGCGTGGTGGTCGTGGCGCAAACGATTTACAGCGCGACGGTTGACCACATTAAAGAATACGGGACGCTCAAAGCGATGGGCGCGACCAATTATTATCTCTATCGCGTGATCATCGTGCAGGCTTTGACCGCCGGAGTAATTGGCTATGCGCTGGCGATTGGCTTGAGCCTTTTTATTTCGTTCGGCAGTCTGCAGGGAACGACCGCGATTATCATTCCGTGGCAGCTGGCAATCGGTTTGTTTGGACTGACAATGCTCATGTGCGTGGCCGCTTCAGTGGTTTCGATCAACAAAGTTACTCGACTCGACCCGGCAATGGTTTTTAAGGGCTAAAAATTAAGTGAGGAAAAGCAAAATGTTTGATTACAAAGATAAAACGGCGCTGGTGACAGGTGCTTCAATGGGAATTGGCGAAGTGTTTGCCAAGGAGTTGGCGGCGCGCGGAATGAATTTGATTCTGGTGGCTCGTTCAACGGATAAATTGAACGCTCTGGCAAATGAGTTAAGACAAAAAAACAGCGTTCGCGTTGAAGTTTTGGCGGTTGATTTAATAAGAAACAATGCGGCAAACGACATTCTGGCGCAAGTCGAAAATCTGCGTATGCCGGTTGATTTGCTCGTCAACAACGCCGGTTTTGGGACGCATGGTTATTTTCACGAGCTTGATCCGGGGCGCGATCACGATGAAATTACGCTCAACGTCGCGGCTCTGGTTGATTTAACGCACGCCTTTCTGCCGGCAATGGTCGGGCGACGCGCGGGCGGGGTGATCAATGTCGCTTCGACCGCCGCTTTTCAGCCGCTCCCGTACATGGCTGTTTACGGCGCGACCAAGGCTTTTGTGCTTTCGTTTTCCGAAGCGTTGTGGGCTGAGTATCGCGGTTTGGGCGTACGAGTTTTAGCGCTTTGTCCGGGCGCGACCGAAACGCCGTTTTTTGCCGCAGTCGGAACTGAAGACGCGGCAGTTGGCAAGAAAGAAACGCCCGAAGCGGTCGTCGCGGTCGGTCTGCGCGCCTTTGAGAGAGGTAAAAGTCATGTGATTTCAGGAACTAACAATTGGCTGCTGGCGCAGACGAGTCGTTTCTTCCCGCGTTCAATTGTCGCTCGGATCACGAAAAACATGATGCGTCCGGGCAAAGCCTCAAAGTCTATTGCTGTGAAAGCATCTGCATAACAATTGGAGAAAATGAAAATGAGCCCGGAAATCATCTTTTCGATTGTCAGTACAACGGCACTTTTAAGTTGGCTTTTGCTGGCGGTGGCTCCGCGCTGGAAGTGGACGCGGCTGATCACCGGTGAAATTGTAATTCTGTTGCTGGCTGCAGCTTATCTAATCTTGATCGTTTTGTTTTTCGGGCAAGCCCAAGGCGGATTCGGCTCTCTGCCGGAAGTTATGAAGCTTTTTACCAATCAAAACGTGGCGCTAGCAGGCTGGATTCATTATTTGGCATTTGATTTGTTTGTCGGCGCCTGGGAAGTCAGAGATGCGCAGGAGAAGGGCGTTTCGCACTGGTTCGTTCTGCCGTGTTTATTTCTAACTTTTATGCTCGGGCCGGTCGGTTTTCTGGCCTATAACGGCGTCCGACTGCTGGCAGCACGGAAAATAGAGGGGAGCAGATGAATATCAATCAACTGCTGTACAATTTGTGGCGCGAACAAAGCGCTCTGCTAATTGCAGGAGGAGCGTTTTCCGTGTTGTTTCTGGTTTTGACCATCCTTTCGTTTTTTGATTCGCAACAGATTTTGGGGATTAATCGCTGGGTCAAACCGATGAAATTTGCCAGCTCAATTGCGATTTATTTATGGACGCTGGCGATTTATCTTTACTTTTTAGACGGCTTTCAGAGAGCCAAAGAGATTCTCGCCTGGCTGGCAATTTCCCTCCTGGTTGGCGAAATAATCATTATCTTAACTCAGTCCGCGCGCGGCAACGCTTCGCATTTCAACGTTGCCAGACCGTTGGACGGCATTCTTTTCGGCTTGATGGGTATCATGATTGGATTGTCCACTTTGTCAATTATTTATCTGACGTGGCTTTATTTTAGCGCCGACGTTAATTTACCGACGGCGGTTGTCTGGGGAATGCGCTGGGGCTTAATCCTCTTTTTGGCGGCGAGTTTTGAAGGCGGTTACATGGCTGCGATGTTGCGCCACGGCGTCGGCGTGACGGATGGCGGCGCGGGTTTGCCGTTTGTCAATTGGAGTGCGGTCGGAGGTGATCTGCGCGTCGCGCATTTTGTCGGAATGCACGCGCTTCAAGTGATTCCGCTGGCCTCACTCGCTTTTGTCTGGCTGCAAACGAGCGTTTTCAAGATTAGTCCGACAATTATGACGTTTGTGTTTGCACTGCTTTATCTATCGGCCTTTAGCTTTGTTTTTATTCAGGCGTTGCAGGGCAAGCCGCTTTTGGCACTCGAGAAAATTCAAGCGAGCGGGGGATTGTGAAATGACGGCGGCAATCGAAGTTAGAAATTTGGTGAAAACCTACGGAACCGGCGAAACGGTTGTACAGGCGCTCAAAAGCATCAATTTGGATGTCGCAGCGGGCGAACTGCTTTTATTGCTGGGCGCGAGCGGTTCGGGCAAAACTACTCTAATTTCGATTATCGGCTGCATTCTATCGGCAACTACGGGAAGCTGCAAAATTCGCGGAGCCGAAACCGTCGGCTTGCCGCAGAGCGCTCTGCCCAAAATCAGACGCGATAATATCGGGTTTATTTTCCAAGGATTTAATCTTTTTCCCGCCTTGACGGCGCAGGAAAATATTGAAATCGCGCTTGATTTAAAAAAGATTCGCGGCGCGGCGGCTAAAAAACAAGCCGCTGAACTGATGGCGAGAGTGGGTTTATCTGACAAATTAAAAAGTTATCCGGCAGATTTATCCGGCGGGCAAAAACAGCGGGTGGCAATCGCTCGCGCTCTGGCCGGAATGCCGCAAATTATTCTGGCCGATGAACCGACCGCCGCGCTCGATTCCGTGTCAGGCAAACTCATCATGGATTTGCTGCAGGAATTGGCGCATGAACAAAAGGCCGCAGTTGTCGTCGTGACTCATGACAACCGCGCTTTTGATTACGCCGACCGGATTGTTCACATCGAAGACGGCCAGATTTCCGCGCAAATTCCTTACGAAGAGCAGCTTGCGGCGTGAGAATTTTAATCGCGGGCGAGACACGCAAATTCTGAGGTCAATAAATTCTTTCGGCAAATGTTGTTTTGATATTTTGAGGTGTCAATAAATGAAACGTACTCTAATTTTATCCGCACTAACGGTTTTACTCGGCGCAGTTTCGCTCTGGTATTTTGGATGGCTGCGTCAAAGCCAAGCCGAGCAAAAAACGATTGCGCAAAACCTTAAGCAAACTGAGTCGTCGGCGACTCTGATTGCCGCGCCCGGCGTTGTCGAAGCCGTTTCGGAAGAAATCGAAGTCGGCGCGGAAACAGCAGGGAAACTCAAAGAAGTTCTCGTCGAAGAAGGCGATTCCGTTGTGCGCGGGCAGATTGTCGCCGTTTTGGAAAATTCAGAGCTGACGGCGCAGGTTGCCACCGCGCGAACGGAAATCGAAACCCTGCGGCGACAGCAGGAAACGGCGCGGGCGCGTCTGGCTGAAACCGAAGCCGATAAATTGCGGCTCGTCAACGGTTCGCGTCCGGCAGAGAGGCGCGAAGCGCAGGCCGGTTATGAGCAAACCGTCACTCTCGTCGAACAGGCTAATCGCGAAAATCTGCGGCGGCAAAAACTGTACGAAGCCGGAGATATTTCGAGAGAAGAATATGAACGCGCCACCCGCGAGCTCAAAACGGTAGAAGCGAAAAGCCGCGAAATGCAGGAAAAATTTAACGTTGTTAACGCCGCCGCGAGAAACGATGAAGTGCTGCGCGCCGACGCTGCGATTCAACTGGCTAACGCTCAGATTCGCGAGTTTGACGCGCAAATCAATCAGGCAGTTGCGAAAGTTCGCGAAGCCGAAGCGAGACTTTCCAAGACAATCATCCGCGCCCCGCTTTCCGGCATTGTGCTGCGCAAGCGATTGAAAGCAGGCGAGTCGTTTTCGCCCGATAATTCGGCAACCGGAATCATTACTATCGGCGATGTTTCCGCGCTCCGCGTCCGCGTTGACGTGGACGAAGCCGACGTTGCCAAAATCCGTGAAAATCAGAGCGCGTACGTGACCGCCGACGCTTACGGCAAACAGCGTTTTGCCGCCAGAGTCGTCAAAATCGGGCAAATTCTCGGGCGCAAAAACATTCGCACGGATGAGCCAAGCGAAAAAGTTGATAAAAAAATTCTCGAAGTTATGCTTGAGCTTGAACAAAATCAAAAGTTGCCGCTTGGATTAAGAGTTAACGCATTTATCGGCGATTAAAGAGAAATACTATGACAACCGAACCAAAAGATGTGCCAGGCGTCGTTGCGCCGCCGCCGTTGATTTATCTCGGCGCCGCGATTATCGGCGGCCTGTTGCATCATTTTTTCCCGCTGTCAACCGGACTGCCGCCGCTTTTATCGCTCGTCATCGGTATTGTACTAATCGCTCTGGCCGGTGCGATTGTCACTGCAGCATTGCGGGAATTTCGTCAGGCCGGAACAAACGTTGACCCGCGCAAACCAACCACCGTGATTGTCACAAGCGGCATTTATCGTTTTAGCCGCAACCCGATTTATCTCAGTCTAACGATTCTCTATCTCGGCGTGGCGCTGCTGGTTAATTCGCTCTGGATTTTATTGCTGCTTGCGCCGGTTCTCTTGCTGGTGAATTTCGGAGTCGTTCACCGCGAGGAAAATTATCTTAAAAGTAAATTCGGTGATGAATACAAACGTTATCAATCCAGTACCCGACGATGGATTTAGCCGATGGGCAAATTCCGCAATACGTCAGCGTTTGACCGTAAACTTTTTCACCGCTTTGATAGTTAAACTGCGAGTTATTCTTGACAAATTATCTTAAAAAAGACAAAGTAAGTAAGTGCTTACTTAGTTAGCAGGACCAAAGTCATTATGAGTTTTGATATTTTTTATCTCCGTTCAACATTTTTATTTCTTTTAAGAGTTGCGTTAATTCTAGCGGGCGTCGCGTATCTAGGATTCGTAGTGCGCGCTCAGGAAGTACGCCCAAGCCCGTCCCCTGTGCCGACTGCTTCGCCGGTTGTGACGGTTTCTCCGACGCCGGAAGTTTCGCCAACGCCGCCAGCCGTAGATGATTCGCAAAAGGTGCAGCCCGAAAATTTACCGGGTGTTCCGCAAATTGCTCCTTCATATCGCTATGAGGATCGCAGTTTGCCTGATTTGGGCCGCGTCGGAGTGGATTTGTTGGAGCAGCGCCCCTTAAGTTTGCGCGAAGCTCTGGAGCTTGCGCTTTCAAACAATAAAGATATTGAAGTGGCGAGACAAAACACCAGGATTTCAGAATTTGATTTGGGCGCGGCGCGCGGAGTTTATCAGCCCCGCTCATTCGTCAAGACGCTTTACGAAAAATCAACCACTCCTTCGGCCAGCACGATTATCGGCGGTCCGGACGGAAAGCTTGCGACTTCAAATTTCGCCGTTAACGCTAATTTGAACATTTTGGAGCCGAAATACGGCGGAACCTTTAACGCGCAATTTAATAATTCGCGGGGGACCAGCACGAGCATCGTCAACTCGCTTAATCCGCAATTTTTGTCGAGTCTCAATTTGCAGTACACGCAGCCGCTTTTTCGCGGACGCCGCTTTGACCAGAACCGACGGCAAATCGAAATCGCGAAAAAGAATCTAAGCCTCAATGATTTGCAGTTTCGTCAGCGCAGTATCGAAGTCATCACCAATGTTCAGCGCGCGTATTGGGATTTAACGTTTGCGCTCAAGAATCTGCAGGTTCAGCGCGATGCAGTTCGCGATGCCCGCAATCAACTCGAACACAATCAACGGCTTGTTGACCAAGGATTGCTTGCGCCGATTGACGTCGTCGCGGCGGAAACACAGGTTGCCAATTTCGAGCAAAACGTTTACGACGCGCTGAATACGGTGTCGCAGTCGGAGAACGCGCTTAAAAATCTGATTGCTCAGAACCGGAATGACGCATTATGGACGGCTTCGCTCGTTCCGACCGATTCGATTGAGCTTGACGCGCCGAGCGTTAATTTGCCGGACGCCTTGACTGAAGCTCTCGCCAACCGCCCGGAACTCGAACAAAACAAAGTTTCGCAGGAAATAAATCAAATTGACCAGCGTTATTTTCGCGAACAAGCCAAACCGCAGATTGACCTCGTCGCCAATTACAATTTAGCCGGTCTGGCGGGTTCGGAACTGGGGTTCGCCAATCCGATTTTCAACACCGGTCAGACAACCGCTTCGCTCAATCAAGTTATTACACAGGTCAATCAGATTAACGGCGGTTTGCCGGATATTCCATTGGTTCCGATTACGCCGGTGACGGGCGTTCCATCAAATCTGACCGGCGGAGCTTTTAGCTCGCTCCGTAATTTGTTCGCGTTTCGCTACCCGACCTATAGCGCCGGAGTGCAGTTTGACTTTCCCTTTAAGAGCCGAACGGCGCAGGCGCAGCTCGGACGCAGCCTGGTCGAAGGTCAGCGCGTCACGACGCAGCGCGAGCAGCTCGAACAATCGGTTCAGGTAGATGTTCGCAACGCGCTCCAGCTGATTCGAACGTCGCAGGCACGTCTGCGCTCAGCCGCCATTGCTCGCGAAAACAGCGAAAAGCAGTACACGTCCGAACAGCGTAAACTCGACGCCGGTCAATCCACTGTTTTTCTCGTGCTCGAACGGCAAACGGCTTTAACCAACGCCCGCGGCACCGAACTGCGCGCGCAAACCGATCTCAACAAAGCTATTGCCGATTTGCAGCGCGCAACGGGGAATTCACTGCGCGCCAACAATATTGTGGCTGTCAATAAATAGTTGATTTTGAGTATTTACTTTGACTCTAAGCTAAAAAAGTTTTCGTCCTTTCCGCAATCGCGTTTGAGTTTTTGAGCAGAGCGCTGATAACCGCGACCGAATCCGCGCCCGCTTCAAGACACGAGCGGGCGTTTTCTTGGTCAATGCCGCCGATTGCGACCAGAGGAAATTCATTGACGGCTCGACAAATGAGTTGGAGAGTACCCAGGCTAATCGTCTCGCCCGGATTTTCTTTGGTTTTCGTCGAAAAAATCGGCCCGATGGCAATGTAATCAATTGATAATTTGGGCGCCGCAATTGCTTGCTCTAAGCTGTGCGTGGAAAATCCGATGATTGCCTGACTTCCGAGAATCCGGCGCGCGGCTTGCGGCGGCAAATCGGTTTGTCCCAAATGCACGCCGTCGGCTCCGGCGCAGAGCGCGATGTCAACGCGATCATTGATTAAAATTTTGACTTTGTGCCGGCGAGCGGTTTTGACGGCTTTGACCGCTTCATCAAAAAAATCTTTTGGCGGAAGATTTTTTTCCCGCAGTTGAATCAATTTCGCGCCTCCGGCAATCAGCCTCTCGACTTGCGCGACGTGCGACAATCTGGAAATTTTGGTGTCCGTAATTGGATACAGAGCGGGCAATTCAAAATCTTTCATTAAGAGCATTATAATCGAGAACAGGCCGCATCAAAGTTTGTGAGTAAACTTAAATTATGAGAAACATTTTGCCCGCGCTGCAAATTTTCGCTTTTGCTGTAATTTTTGTTCTTGCCGGAAACGCGCTCGCCCAGAGTGATGAAGTTATTAAAATTGATACCGATCTGCAGACATTTGACGTTACCGCGACGGACGCAGCCGGAAAGCCCGTGCGCGGGTTATCAGCCAAAGATTTTAAGATTTACGAAGACGGGCAGGAACGGCCGGTCGAATTTTTCGAGCAGACGCAAAAGGCAAACGGCGAGCGCCCGATAGCAATTGTTTTTGCGCTCGATGTATCGGGCAGCATGACGGCTGGCGAACTTGAAAAACTGCGCGACGCGATGCGCGTTTTTATCTCGCATCTGGCCAACAAAAACGCCAGTTTCGCGATTACGACATTTGGCATGAACGTCAAAGTTTTGCAGTCTTTTACCAATGATTCCGACCGGCTTGAAAGAGCTTTTGATAAGTTGCTGCGCGAACCTTCCGGGCTTTCGACTCACACTTATGATGCGATTGACGACGCCGTTCGCCTGCTCGACCGCAAAGCGCCGCGTTCGCGCGGGCAAATTCCGGTCAAAAAATCAGTGATCGTCGTGACGGACGGATTTCCGGTCGGCGACACGGTCGCCCCGGGTCTGGTTATTGAGCGCGCCAACAAATCTGAGGTCAGCGTTTTTACCGTGACGCTGCCATCTTTTTCCAAAGTCTCGCTCGCTCCGTCCCGAAAACCTCTGCCGACTCCTTTGGACGTTTCAGGTTTAACCGACAAAACCGGCGGCAAAAACGTTTATGCGACTGACAAAGATTTCGATTCGCTTTTTCGCGCGCTGGCCGAAGATGTCACTGCTTCGTATCTTTTGGCTTTTTATCCGGCAGAAGAAAAACGCCGCGACGGGCGTTTTCATTCAGTTAAAATCGAGCTAACTAAAAAGGATTTAACCGTTCGGCAAAACCGCAGCGGTTATACATCAGCCGGTAATTAATAATAAATAGTAAACAAAGCGGTTATGAAAACTTCTGACAGATAATTGCTTATTCTTAAAATCCATCATCGTCTTCTTCGTCTTCTTCCTCCTCGTCGTCTAAATCATCCAGATCGTCCTCCTCTTCGTCCACGTCGTCATCCTCTAAATCATCATCCTCAAAATCGTCGTCATCATCCAGATCATCATCTTCGTCCAGATCATCATCCAGCTCGTCGTCGTCGTCTTCGAGATCATCGTCTTCATCCGAATAAACACCTTCTTCTTCGGCATAATCATCGGGAGTTCCCACTTTAGCAAGTTGAAATGAAGGGAAAACGCCGCCGGTTATCGCCCAAAAATTGATTGTCTCTGTTGAAAAATCTATCGTCTGCATTTAATTTCCTCCGAGTAATTTACACGAAAATTTATTGCGCACTTCGCAAAATTATATTTTCACTTCAGACGTTCAATCTAACGGGCTGAAAAGAATTTTGCAACACTTTTTGACAAAAAATTTAACAAACCGGATTAAGTTTTTGTTTCGGGCGGCGGCGTTATATGATGCATAGTTTATTTATGAGCCATGAAAATACCTTTTGAGCTGTCGCAAAACAAAGAGTTTGACGTTCTCGGCTTTGGCGAGAACGGAGTTGATTACTTAATTGTCGTTCCGGAATTTCCCCAATTTGACACGAAATTGCAGTTAACCAATTATCTGCAGGCGGCCGGCGGACAAATCGCTTCGGCCATGACCGGTTTGCAGAGATTGGGGGCGAAAACTATTTACATGGGCCGTCTTGGTTCCGACCGCGAGGGCGCATTCGGGTTGGAATCTCTTCGGTCAGAAGGCATTGAAACGCGGTTTTGTGAGCAAATCGAGAATGCGCGGACGCGCATTGCCTTTATTTTGATTGACGAAAAAACCGGCGAGCGGACAGTCATCTGGAACCGAGACGCGGAACTTGGCTACACGGTCGAAAACACGCCGACCGAACCGGCCGCGCTCTGCAAAATTTTCCACTCAGACGCGCACGACCCGCCGGCTTGTCTGAAACTTGCCAGAGCGGCGAAAGAGGCGAGCGCCATTATTTCGGTTGACGTTGATCACGTTTTTGACGGGCTCGAAGATTTGCTGCCCACAGTTGATATTCTGATTTCCTCGAACGATTTTCCGCACACTTTAACCGGAATTACGGACGAACGCGAGGCTTTGCAGGAAGTTCAAAACCGTTACGGCTGCGCGCTCGTCGGCAAAACAAAAGGGAAAAACGGCGGACTGGTTTACGCGGACGGAATTTTTTTGTCGGCCAAAGCCTACGACGTTCCCGGCGGATGCAGAGATACGACCGGCGCGGGCGATGCCTTTCACGCCGGCTTTCTCTACGGATTGCTGGCGGGCGAAGAAATCGAAACGAGTCTCAAAATCGCCAACGGTGTCGCCGCGCTCAAATGCCGCGCGCTCGGCGCGCGAACCGCCTTGCCAAACCTGGAAGAATTGCAATCCTTAATCGGCTGAAATTTTCGATTATTTAAAGATTGTCGTTAAAAAGCTGCATCACTTTTGCCCAGGCGTCGTTTGCCGCATCCCGGTCGTAAACTTCGGGACGCGTGTCGTTGAAAAAAGCGTGATCGGCTTCGTAGGAAATTGTTTCAATCGGCAGATTATACTTTTCCGCAATTTCACTGAGCTGCGCGACCTTCTCCGGGTTAATCCATTTATCTTTGGTTCCGGCAAAAAAGACAACCGGCGTTTTTAAATTCTTCAAAACATCTTCCGGCGGAATGTCGCCGTAAAACGGCGCGGCGGCGTGAAAATACGGTAAATCACAAGCCGCCCGCAAAGCGTAAATTCCGCCCATGCAGTAACCGGTGATACAAAATTTGGTCGCGCCGTAGGCTTCCTGCGCTTTTTCCACCGCGCTTTTGATTATCTCGACGCCGTCTTCGATTTTAAGCGCCTGCATCAATTGTCCGGCTTCCTGCGGATTGGTCGCGATTTTGCCGCGATATAAATCCGGCGCGACAGCGCGGAAACCTTCGTCGGCGTAACGCGCGGCAATATCTTTGATGTGATCGTTTAAACCCCAATATTCCTGAATCAAAATGACGGTCGGCGTCGCCGCATCGGAATCGTCCGGCGAAACAGCAAAAGCCGTCGTCGCGCCGGTCGTTGTTTCAAGCTGCAAAGTTTCAGTTTTCATCTCGTTTTCCTCTTCTGCTTGATTAAAGTTTGAGAGACGATTATAAACAACTACTGACCGCAAATTGGAATTATGTTTAGAAAATTTATTTTTCTGTTGCTCGCGCTTATTGTGTTGACACCGCTGCCAGTTTCCGCGCAAGCCAAACATCAAGTTTCTCTCCTGCTTTTCAACGGCAAGATTTTTACGGCTGACGAAAAATACACTGTTGCCGAAGCAGTTGCGGTTGATGGCGAACGAATCGTTGGAGTTGGCACCAACGTCGAGATTCGCAACCAATTTCAAGGCACGCAGGAAATTGATTTGCATGGAAAGCTGGTGACGCCCGGTTTTAACGACGCGCATGTTCATTTTTTGCGGGGCGCGTTATCGCTCCTGACGGTGAATTTGGTTGACACCAAATCGCTCGAACTAGCGACGGCCAAAGTTGCGGAAAAAGCAAAAACTACCAAGCCCGGCGAATGGATTATCGGGCGCGGCTGGGATCATACAATTTGGGGAAATCAATTTCCATCGCGCATTGATTTAGACAAAATCGCTCCAGACAATCCGGTTTTTCTCATCCGCGTTGACGGTCACGTCGCGTGGGTTAACTCGGCGGCGTTAAAGCTGGCCGGAGTTGATAAAACAACCAAAAACCCGGAAGGCGGCGAGATTGAGCGCGATTCAAACGGCGAAGCGACCGGAACTTTAAAGGAAACCGCGCAGGGTTTAGTCGCCAAATTGATTCCGCAGCCGACTCCGGCGATGCTGCGGCAAGGGTTAGAACTCGCGCTTGAGATGGCCGGAAAATACGGAATTACTTCGGTGCAGGACAACTCCGGTTACGAAACAACCAAACTTTACCGTGATTTTCTCAAGCAGGACAAACTGACCGTCCGCGTCGCCGAATGGCAGGATTTTGAAGACACGATTGCGGAAATCAAACGTCAGCGGGCTGAGTTTGACGCATTTAAAGACGACAAAAATCGTCTGAAACTAACCGCTCTCAAAGGCTATGTTGACGGCACGCTTGGGTCAAAAACCGCTTCGATGCTGGCGCCGTTTACCGACGACCACAACAACGTCGGACTGATGCGCCACACGCCCGAAGAATTAACCCGCATGATTGTCGAACGCGACGCCGCAGGTTTTCAAATCGCGCTCCACGCCATCGGGGACAAAGCAAATCGAATGGCTTTGGATGGTTTTGCAGAAGCATTAAAACAAAACTTATCAAAGGTTAATATAAACTACGAACCTACCTCGCACCATCTTAGATGTTTCTATTACAGCAGCACGCCATCGTATCGAACACGCGCAAGTCGTCAATCCGAGTGATTTTAAACGGTTTGCCGAGCTTGGAATTATTGCTTCGATGCAGCCTTCGCACGCGATTTCGGATAAGCGTTGGGCGGAATCGAGGCTTGGCGAGTATCGGGTTTTGGGCGCTTACGCGTGGCATTTGATGCGCTCTTACGGCGTTCACGTTCCGTTTGGGACGGATTTTCCGGTCGAGTCAATCAATCCGTACCGGACGCTTTACGCCGCCGTTTCGCGTAAGGACGAAGCAGGTTTACCGTTTGGCGGTTGGCAGCCGCAGGAAAAAGTGACGATTGAGGAAGCAATCCGCTGCCACACGGTCGAGTCGGCTTACGCCGAATTTGCCGAAAACGAAAAAGGACAAATAAGGGTTGGGATGCTCGCCGATTTAGTCGTTCAATCCAAAGATTTACTGACAGTTGAGCCAAAAGAGATTTTGACGACCGAACCCGTTTACACAATTTTTAACGGCAAAATTGTTTACGAAAAGAAATAGTGATTTTTAGGCCGGATTTATTTGTTCAAGCTTTGCCACTTGTCTTCAATTTCCGTGGACGCGCAGCTTCCCGAATAAAAACCGCCGTCAGCCGAAGCGACCCGGAGCGTGTAACTTTGTTCGGATTGACGGCTGTAAAAGAACTTACGCCCGCCCAAATTTTCGGGAACTCGTTCGGCAAATTGCGGCGTCAGCTCGTTTAGTTCGGCTGGATAAACGCCTCGCGCCGCATGAAATTTTTCCAAAGTCTGCGCCAAGGGCGCGCTGTCAGCGTGAATTGTCGAAATCTCCGGCTCGGACATTTCGCATGGCGCGGGACAACCGGCGGACAAAGCGCAGATTAAAATCAGCAGCAAAATCTTTTTCTGCATAATTTATGGCGCGCCCTGCCGAAGGCGCATTTGCCGGATGGCTTCACGCGCATAGTCCGTATAATCCGCGTCGTTCCAAATTAATCTGGCGTTTTCATCATCAAAAAGTCCTTGAACATACGACTTCTCAATCAAATACGCTTGCTGCTCAGGGTTAAGCCGCGCCCACGATTTGCCTTCCTTGATTCCGCGCTCAAAATCGTAAGCCCCGTTGCGCGTACCGGTTTTAAGATGCGCGGCAAATTGGTTGACGAGCGAATCGCTCATGTAATCCGCGCCGCCGTTTTGATACTGCCAGACATGATGAACTTCGTGCGCGAGCAAATCCATCAGCGCGTTCTCATAACCCGCGCTTTCTGCGGGCGGCAAGCGACCGGCGGGAATGTAAATCGTATTGCAATAAGTAAACGGCGCGCCGCCGAATCCGAACAGTCCAATCGCGCCTTCTTTTAGCCGAACTACGGCGAGGTCGAGCGAATCCGCAAAAATTTTTTGGAGTTCGGCGATTTCTTCCGGCGTCAGTTGGCGTCCCTCCGGCTCAAACCCGAGCAGAGTTTGCAAAGTTCCGACGACGCTTCCACCAATCAGCAGAAAAGCGTTAAAAGGCTTTTGCCAGAGAAACTTAAACATTTTCGTGTTTGTTACGATTCACAGCGCTTCTTCCTAGAATTAAATTTTCTAAAGCTTCGTCAAACGCCTCTCCAAGAAAAATAAGATTGTCCATTAAAAGAAACACCCGTTTGTCTTCTGCAACCGCAATGAAATAATGACTACCTGTCGCCAAACCTAAGGGATAAAGTTTAGTATTTAACTCCTCTTCATATTCAGCGAATCTGTCATCTTCGTACATTGCACGCTTTGGAAAAATTTCGAAAGGTTCGCGGGCTGATGTTTCGCCTGCTCCTCGGAGATTTACTTTGATTTCTCCAAACTCCTGTAAAATTTCCTTTGCTGCTGGAAACATTTTCCACCCGCTCGTTTTTTCTAGCTCCGACTCCCATTCATCTACAATTTCTCCAATGTTTCTGTCGGGAAACCAACCTGAATTTCTCAAGACATTTTCTACGAACGCACTAAATCTCATATTTCTAGCCGCTCTCTATGAATAAAGGTTCATTGTTTGGGTTAACAGCGCAAACGGGTCGGCGACGTTTAAAACTTCGCGGACGAAAAACGGTTCTCCGGCCGTCGTGCCGATCAGTGAGCCAAAAAACCGCATTCGCAGCTCGATTTCGTCCAAAAAACCTTTTGCCGTCAAACGTGTTTCCGGCTCGTTTGAATTCGGATTATAAAATTGCGATGCGTGAGCGCGCACCGCTTCCATTTTGGCAGCGGCAAATTCGGAAACATCAACCACAAACGACGGCGTCACGCGCTGCGAAAAAACTGCATGAGCGACAATCGGCGCCGGGATTTTTTCTGCGCCGGTTTCCTGATCGTAATTTTTCATGCTGGCCAGTCGCGCCGCTTCGCGAACGAGGATGGAAATGTGATTGTGATCCGGATGCGGGTCGTCGAACTGATGCGTCAGCAAAACTTTCGGCTTCAGCTCGCGCAGCACGCGGACGAGTTTGGTTCTCGAAGCCTCGTCGTTCCAAACGTGACCGTCGGCGAGCGCGAGGTTGCGCCGCAAATCCAGCTTCATTATTTTTGCCGCATCGTCGGCTTCTCCGGCGCGAATCTCAGGCGTCCCGCGCGTTCCCATCTCGCCGCGCGTGACATCAAGCGCCGCCGTTGTGTAGCCCAAACCTTTTAATTTTAAAAGCGTTCCGCCCACTGTTAATTCGACATCATCCGGGTGCGCGAAAATCGCTAAAACGTCAATAGCCATAATTCTCAAGTTTAAAGTTTAGAGCCCAAAGCCGAATTTTGAACGGCTTTGAAATTTAACTTTTGGTAAAGTGTAATTGACATAAAATTCCAATAGCAAATTAGTTGCTAATTTTGCAGTTCGAGCTTTGGATTTTGGAATATGAATTTAACCGTTTTGGGTTCGGGTTGTTCGTGGAATACGGCGGAGCGCGCTTCAGCCGGATATTGGCTGGAAACGATGGGCGGCTCGGCTATTTTAGACATCAGCGCGGCAGTTCCGTTGCGCGCCGCCGAGGAAAACCTTGACTGGGCAAATCTGGATGCCGTCTGGGTTTCGCATTTTCATCTCGATCACTGCGGCGGACTGGCGCCGTTTCTGTTCGGCACAAAATACGTGCCCGAAACGCAGCAGCGTATCAAACCGCTCAAGATTACCGGCCCCGCCGGATTAAACGATTTGCTCAAAGCATTTGATCTGGCCGGCGATTACGGCCTTTTCAGGCAGCCGTTTCCAGTTGAAGTGATTGAAGTCGCGGCGGGCGAAAAATTCGAGCTTTTGCCAAACGTTTCGGCCGAAACTTTTTCCACACCGCATACGGCTGAAAGCCTGGCAATTAGATTAACCGATGCGAAAGGGAAGTCTTTTGTTTACACTTCTGACACCGGTTTCGATCCAAAGCTCGGCGATTTTGCTCGCGGAGTTGATTTGTTTGTTGTTGAATGTTCCTACTGCGGTGAAAAGGCTTATGAACTGCACTTAAATTTGGCTGAAGTCATTGAGCTCGTGCGTTTGGCAAACCCGCGCCAGACAATCATCGGACATCTTTATCCGGAGTGGGACACGCTGCCGAACGTTGCGGAATTTATCAATTCGCATCAGCCAAGCCAACCCGTTATCGCTGCTGCCGACGGTTTAAAATACTCCATTAGAGACTGAAAACTCGCAGAAAATCTGGAAGGTTAATGGTTGAATCAAAACCTTTTCTCTTAAGTTAAGAATTATTCATTCGATAGTTTGCACCGTAAATGCTTTTTATTTTTTGAAAGAACTTCAACAAAAAAGACTTGCGTTTTGCATTGTTGTTGCGTCACAATGAAAATTGTTTTGGCGGCTCAAGATAAATTTTTATAAAAGGCCGTCCCGCCTGGCACAAATTCTGACTCCTGATTCTCGGAATCTCAAAAGCGCTCATGAACTTGTTTGATGTTAATCCAATAATAGAGCAAATGCTGCTCTCTGCCGATCACATTTCGGATTTGAATTTTTCCGTGGGACAACGACCGCAGGTTGAAGTTAACGGCTCGCTGGCGCAAATTTCGCCGCTCGGAATCGGAAAGTTGACCGCGTTTCAAACCGAAATGATCGCGATGACGCTGATGAAAGGCAATCCGGCCGCCGCAACGCAGCTGGCGAAATCCGGAACAGCCGATTTGTCTTACGCGCTGCCATCGCGCGGGCGTTTCCGCGTTAATATTTTCAGTCAGCGCAACACTTATTCAATCGTGATGCGCCTTATTCCATCAAATATTCCGACTTTTGAAGATTTAAGTTTGCCGCCGCAACTGGCTGAAATCGCCGATTTGAGAAACGGTTTGGTTTTATTGACCGGTCCCACGGGGTCGGGAAAAAGCTCGACTCTGGCCGCAATTATCAACCGCATCAACGAAACAAAGCAGTATCACGTCGTTACTATTGAAGACCCGATTGAATTTCTTCATTCGCACAAAAAATCAACTATTAATCAGCGCGAAGTCGGTTCCGACACGAGAGATTTCGCCTCGGCTCTGCGCGCCGCGTTGCGCCAAGCGCCAAAAGTGATTCTGGTCGGCGAAATGCGCGATCTTGAAACAACCGAGATTGCGCTCGAAGCCGCCGAAACCGGGCATCTGGTGCTCTCAACCCTGCACACGATTGACGCGGCCAAAACAGTTGACCGGATCATCGGTTTGTATCCCAAAAACGAAGAGAAAGTGATTCGTTTACGGCTCGCTCAGACTTTTCGCTACATTATTTCGCAGCGCCTGATTCCGCGCGCCGACGGACGCGGACGAATTGCCGCCGTCGAAGTTTTGCGCTCGAATCAGCGCACCCGCGATTATATTGAAAAGGGTGAAGAGCAAGGCAAGTCCCTGCTTGACGCCATGCGCGACGGGCGAATTGACGGAATGCAGGATTTTGACTTCGTGATTCGAGAAATGATTGAAAATAAAACTATTTCGCTCGATGACGGATTGTCGTTCTCCACCAACCAGAACAATCTGCTGCTTCACTTAAAAGGTTTGTCTTCGACCGAAGACTATTTGCGCGGCAGCAACGCCAAGGGCAGCAACGGAATTCCCCAGCAAAATTCCGTCACGTCCGCTTCAAATCCGCCGAATGGCAATTCCATACTCAATATGATCGAATAAACGGTGAATAGTGAGTAGTGAATAGAGAAGGGTTATTCTTGCGAAAACGTTAATTTGAGATTTTGCACTCGATAACAATCAACCGCTCTAATCACTGATCGCTCGTCGCTCATCACTTTCTCATGATAGTTCTTTGTCCACAGTGCTCCGTTTCCCTGCAAATTGATGAATCGAAAGCCACTACCAAGCGCTTTACGATTCGCTGCCCGAAATGCCAGCATATGATTCCGGTTGATACCAACGCTAAAATCAATCCGCACGAGACGGCCGCAGCGGCTCCTGCGCCGCCAGCGCGAAACTGGGACACGGCTCCGGCTGCCACTTTTCAAAAAAACGGAGCAGCGAGCAGCAGCGACGAAATTGATTCGACCGGAAATCCCGATTTGCTGCGTCTTCTCGCCGCGACTTTAAAAAAAGCCTCGGGCAAATCGGAAGCCGCCGAGAGTCAATCGCAAAAACGCGTTTTGATGTGTCTTAATCCGGAGCGCAACAGATCAACCGCTGAAAGAATGGCGGATGCCGGTTATAAAATTTTTCTGGCGGATAATCCGGCGCAGGCGACGGAAAAAATTCGCGACGGGGAAATTGATATTATCATCTTCTCATTGGATTTTGCTCCGAAAGCCAACGGCTCAAGCGTTCTTCAGCAGGTCATCAATTCACTCCCGACAGCCGAACGACGGGCGCTTTTTGTGATCGCTATCGAAGATAATTCGCCCACTTTTAACACGCACGAAGCTTTTCTGCGCAATTTGAACTTGATTGTCAACAGCAGTGATCTACATCATCTGCCTTCGATTTTGCACCGCGCGCTGCATGATTATAACGACCTTTATCGCACCTTTAACAAGGCTTTAAAAGTTTCTATCTCATAAATCATTAAAAAAAGAGAGAAAGAGCCTTCAGATCGTCTGAAGGCTCTTTCTCTCTTTTAGATTGATTTTGTAAGCTGTGCCTGACTCTAACCGAGAGCCTGAATTAGGATTGCGGCTTCTTCAGGCAAAACGAGAGCGCCGCTTTGCTGCTTATGCGATGCTTTTGCCGTGTACATATTTTGGTCGGCGGCAACCATAATTTGATCCAGCATGACACCATGCGCCGGATATTCCGCCGCCCCAATGCTGATGCCGACTCGCGCCGCGCGCTGGCCGTCAACCGGCAGTCGGAAATCAAGAACGATTTGCTCAATTCTGTGACACAATTCCTGAATGCCCTCGCTGCTGACCTCCGGCACGAGAGCCACAAATTCGTCGCCGGCATAACGCGCCAGAAAATCATAGTCGCGCAGTTGTCCGCGCAGCACATCGGCGATTTGGCAAAGCATTTCGTCGCCAACTTTGTGTCCAAACGTATCATTGACCAGTTTAAAATCATCCAGATCGAACATGATGAAATAAAACGGACGGCTGGTTCGTTTGGAACGTGAAACTTCCTTTTCAAACTGCAGTTGCATACTGCGCGCGTTTGGCAGCCCGGTTAACGCATCCGTTAACGCCAGAGTTTCGCTTTCGGCGTGCTGCAGCGTTCGCACAACGGCTTCGGCTGCTACATGTGAAGTTGTCTCAAGCAGCCGCAAATGTTCTTCGTCGTAGCCTAAAATTTTGCTTGAATAAACTGTCAACGCGCCGACGAGCCGCTCGCCGATTTTGAGCGGCAGAGCCGCCATCGTCAGATAATCTCGTGAAATCATCGAATAGTCGTCGGCTAAATCGAGTGCGGGATTAACCGAGCTGACGGATTTCCCGTTTTTAAGAGCAAAGCCGATGACGCCTTCACCAATTCTTACTTCGCGGTCGTTGAAGAAATCCGCATTTTTGCCGGTCGCGTAGGCCGCTCTGGCCACACCCGCAGCGGCATCGTAAAGATAAATAACGCAGGTTTCGCAGGGCACCAATTCCTGTACCTTTTTACCTAAAAACAGCAGCAGTTCGTTGAGATCAAGCGAAGCGCTCGAAATACGCGCCAGTTCATAGAGAGCGAAAACTTCTTGATTGGTGCGCCGGATTTGTTCGAGGTAGTGAGGCATTGTTCCGGAAGAATCACCGACTTCGCTGGCTCTGAGGCCTTCGATGGGCAATCCGGCCAGAGTTATTTTCGCTTCAAAATCCCCCAGATGGCGCAGAAAAATATCTACAATTCTCGGATCAAATCTGGTTCCGGCTCCTGCCAGCAGCATCCGGCGAGCCTCATCGCGCGAGGCAATGGCCCGAAAGGGACGTTCTTCGCGCATTGTGTCGTAAGCGTCGGCAATTCCCAAAATTCTGGCCGCAATCGGCGTTTCTTCACCGCGCAGACCGTCCGGGTAGCCGTAGCCATCCCAGCTCTCGTTGTAATGCTTAACGGCATCTGCAACCGGGAAAGGGAAGTTCACGGATTTGACAATTTCCGCTCCAATAATCGGATGTAATTTGACACGTTCCTTTTCAGACTGCGTCAGAGTGCTCGGTTTGTTCAAAATATAGTCCGGCACGGCAAGTTTTCCAACTCCGTGAAGCAGCGCGGCAAGTTCCAGCGATTTGATTTGCTCAAACGGCAAATCCAGCAGTTTGGCAGTTTCAACCGCATAAATCTGCACCCGCCGAACGTGACCGGGAGTTAACTGTTCACGGGCGTCAATAGCGTTGGAGAGCGCTTCGATGGCCGACATATAAAGTCTTTGAGCCTGCGTTGCTTCGCGCGTCTTGTCTTCGATTTGCTGGAAATAGATGCGGTAGGCAAGATGCGGCAGGACAATAATCGGCAAACTCAGCAAACTCAAAACCCAGTTGTTATGCTGGATTGAAACGTAGATGATACCGGCGGCGAATGCGCCGGCCAAAATGCCTCCGGACATTCCGATAAAATCACCGATAAAATTGCTGATAAAACTTTGTTTGTTTCTCAGCGTAACGAGCAAAGTGATCAAAAAATTATTAAGCAGAAAATAAACGAGCGCGGCCACCGATAAGGCTGTCATCAGAGACTGAACGCGAACCGGCTGTGTATCCAAGGCTGTGACCGCCGATTCGCCGGCTAGCCTGAGAGCGCCGTAAAAAGATAATCCGGCGCCGAAAATGCTGATGGCGCTGATTGTCGCCGAGCTAATCTGTCCGGTCAGCTGTTTGGTCAAACGAAAACTGCACGAAAGACTGTTCAACGTCCCCAGGCAGACGGCCACCGGAGTCCCAGCATAAATCAAACCTAAAAAAACCAAAGCGTCGCCGGTCGTAATTCCGGTAGCTGTGCCGGGAATGCGCACCGGGAAGAGCCCGGCGACAACCACTATCGTTGTGCAGGCTCCGAACAAAGCTAATTGGAAAATGGACAAACTAAAGATGCCGTAAATCGCCCACAGTATTATGGGCAAGCCGATGCACAGTAATGCCAGCCAATAAATCTTAGTTCTAGAATCATAATCTGAAAAATCAAGACGTTTCACTTTGTAAATTGGAAGATGAGAAGAATGATGTGAATAGCTCCTACCATATTTACTACAATTTGTGTTCCAATGCTAATAAATTTCTTTAAATGGTGATAACAAGTTTATTAAACTGCCGGAATTTTTTCCGGGCAAACAAAATCGTCTTGAGATAATCGGTCAAAAAGGTTTGCTGATTTTTCTTTTTGACTGATTAGACCGAAACTGAATCCTTCGATTTGAGCATTTGTTTCGAAATCAAAATTTTATGAAACCTGAAATTAATATTTTCTATATCGCAGAAAATTTTGCTTTGGAGAACTTTGCGAACAAGAACTGGAGTAAGGCTCAGTCCGTTTCGCTGACAAAATACTGGTCGGGCGAAGACGCGCCGCCGGAGCGCGGCGCGACGGTGCGTTTGTTGTGGACGGATGCGAATTTACTGGTTCGTTTCGACTGTCAGCAGCACGAACCTTTTGTCGTTAGCCAAAATCCGCAAACCGATTTCGAAACTAAAAATCTGTGGGAGCGTGACGTTTGCGAGATTTTTATTGCGCCTGACCTGGAGAGACCGGAAAAGTATTTTGAGTTTGAAGTCGCTCCGACCGGCGAATGGCTGGATTACGCCATTTTGCAACTGGCAGAACGCCGAGAGGTTGACACCACTTACAATGCCGGCATCCGCACATTAGCTCAAATCTCCGAAAATTCGTTTAGCGTTATTTTCAGCATCGGTTGGAATGCTTTCGGGAAAAAACCTAAACCGTCTGATGAGTGGCCGGGAAACTTATTTCGCTGCGTCGGAACTGGGAAAAATCGCGGCTATCTCGCCTGGCAGCCGACGCTGGCCGCTGTGCCGAATTTTCATGTCCCGCAGGCTTTTGGACGGTTCATTTTTAACAAATCGAACTCAAACTAAAGATTTAATCATTAACAGCCCGTCGCCGCCGTTGGCATAATAGCGCGCCAGACGCTGCATCACCACATAACCGGCGCGGGCGTAAAGCTCTTGCGCGCCCGTGTTGGAAGTACGGACTTCGAGCCGCATCAGGCGCACGTCGCGCTGTAGATACGCGTTTTCAGCTTTTTGGAGTAACCGATGCGCCAGTCCGTGACGGCGATGCTCGGGCGCGACACCGATAGTTGTAATATGCCCCGTCCCGTCTTTTTCAAGCATTGTGATGATAAAGCCGACCATTGCGCCGTTTGGCAGAACAGCGCGATATGAGAGACCGTTTGGTTCGCTCAGCAAATAATCGAGCGTTGCCCGGCTGTACGCTTCGCCGTTGACAAAACAGCGTTTGTCGAGCTGCCAGAGTTCGTCCAAATACGAGAGCGTCAGCGGGTAAAGCTGGTAAACATTATCAAACTCCAGTTCTGTCGCGGACGGTAAGGGCGAGACAAAGGGCACGCGCAGCGTTTCAGGCTGTTTCGTCGCCCGCGCAAACGGAAAGAAATCCCAAAAATCTCGTAACTTGTCCAAAACCGCCATATTTATTCTAAATTTAGATTTTTAATCGCCGATTGAAAAGTAGTTTTAAAAAAACCTTTTCTTCACGTAACAAACATGCAGTCGCCATAACTGTAAAAACGGTATTTATGAGCGACGGCATGAGCGTAAGCGGACATCATCAGTTGATGTCCGGCAAAAGTAGAAACTAGAACCAGCAGAGAAGACTCGGGCAAATGAAAGTTAGTCAGCAGGGCGCTGACCGTTTTAAATTTATATCCGGGCGTAATCGTTAGAGCCGATTCGCGAGCTCCGGCCTCTATTTCGCCGCGTTCATTCGTTGCCGATTCCAAAGCCCTCGTCGTCGTCGTCCCGACGCTCACAATTCTGCGTTTGTCGCGCCTTGCGCGATTAATAATTTCGGCTGCCGGCAGGCTGATTTCGCTCTGTTCGGGGGAAACTTTATGCGCCGATAAATCAGCGGCTCGAACCGGCTCAAACGTGCCGTAGCCGACGTGCAGCGTTATTTCGACAATTTCGGCTCCGCGCGCCCTTACCTGCTCAATAACCTGGGGCGTAAAATGCAGTCCGGCGGTCGGCGCGGCGACAGCACCTTTTTCTTTGGCAAAAACGGTTTGATAACGCTCTCGATCTGCGGCGGTCGGTTTTTCCTGCCGGCGAATATACGGCGGCAGAGGGGTTTGTCCGACTGTTTCGAGAATTTCGGCAAAATCGCCGTCCGTCTCAAAAGCTACGATTAAATGCCCGTCCGGTTTTTTTTGCAATACTTTGGCGGTTAATTTCCCGTCCCCGAAAACCAGATTTGTTCCGGTCCCAAGCCGCCGCGCCGGACGCGCGAGGGTTTCCCAGGTTTTATCCGGCAGTTCGCGAATCAAAAACAATTCTATTTTGCCAGTTAAATTTTGACGATTTCCGACGAGACGAGCGGGAAAAACCTTGGTGTTATTGAGAACCAGAACATCGCCCGGATTGATCAATTCAGGAAAGTCTTGAAACTTGGCATCGCGCCAATTCTGCTGCGCGCGGTTGACTATGAGCATTCTCGAATCCGTCCGGCGGCGGAGCGGTTCTTGAGCAATCAGTTCGTCGGGCAATTCGTAATCAAATTCTGAAATGAGCATTGAGATTTATCGTTGGCGCTGCTTTGGATCGAGGTATTCGCGCAAACCGTCGCCAATAAAATTAAAAGCCAGCACGGTCAATGCAATTGCAATGCCGGGGAAAAACAAAACGTGCGGAGCGTTGGCCAGCGTGTCGAGCCCGCGCGCTTCTTCGATCATCGTTCCCCACGAAGGCGCGGGCGGCGGAATCCCCAAACCCAGAAACGAAAGAGACGCTTCGGACAAAACCGCGCCGGCCATTCCTAAACTTGCCTGAACGATCAATGGTTGAATGGCGTTGGGCAAAATATGAACAAACAAAATTCTCCAATCGCTCGCGCCGAGAGCTTTGGCGGCATTGATAAAGTCGTATTCGCGCACCTTGAGCACCTGTCCGCGCATCACGCGGGCGTAACCGACCCAGCCGATAATGCAGAGCGCCAAAATCAATTTGCCGAGTCCGGCACCTAAAAATGCGACGAGGGCAATCGCCAGCAGCAGGCCGGGAAACGCCAGAAAAACATTAAAGATGTAACCCGACATCAATTTGTCGAGCCAGCCGCCGTAATATCCGGCAATCGCGCCCAATGTTACTCCGATGACGGACGACACGGCGACTACGGTAATTCCGACTTCGAGCGAGATTCTGGCCCCAAACACTACGCGCGAAAAAACATCGCGCCCGAGCGCGTCCGTTCCGAACCAGTGGGCGGCAGACGGCGCGGCGAAACGCATTGCCAGATTTTGCGCCGCCACATCATGCGTGGCGATAAAAGGCGCAAAAATCGCCAGCAAAACCAAGATTGCGGCGACCGTTAAGCCAAAATAAGTTAAACGATTCACTGAATTAATGGTGAATGGTGAATGGTGAATGGTGAATATTTGCTCTGAGCTAATAATTCACTATTTACTGTTTACCATTATTTAAGCAGATCAACGCGGTCAACAACGCCGACGATGGCCGAATCAATTGCCGCGCCAGGCTTTCCCGTCGCGCTGGTCGAAGCTCCCCAGCCTTCCTGAACAATTAAAACCGTATCGCCCTCTCCGGCGTCAACCGAATCAAGTGCCAGCAAAGTTTCGTCGGTTTCGCCCAGTTCCGCCGTTAATTTCAGGCACAGCATAATGCGCCCGCCTTCATAACGCTGGTTTTTTTGCGTTGCCACAACATTGCCGATAACACGGGCTAAAATCATTTTATATTTTTTGTTGTATTCAGTTTTCCAGTGTTGACGTGCGAATCCGAATCTACAATCCCGACAATCGTACAGTCGGTCGGCGTATCTTCGCGTTTGAACGGGAAACTGGCTTCTTTTCCTCTGCACCAGAACACGAGTTCGCCGACGCCCGCTCCAACCGAATCGAGCGCGACCAATGGCTTGCCCTGCGGCTCCAAATCCGCGCCGAGTGTTTGCACGATTAACAGTTTGCGCCCTTCGAGCGATTCGTTTTTAATTGTCGCGACAACTGTTCCGACGACTCTGGCAAGCTGCATTTAGTTTGTTTTGCGTTTCGGTGGTTGTTTAAAAGTTTGCGGCTGTTTTAAAAGCTGTCGCTCCTCTTGAGCGTAATCCCGCACTTCCTCTTGAATAATTGTTTCAATCAATTCGGAAATTTGCGGCGTTAATACTGTTCGAGCATTTTGCAGTGATTCGGCAGCAAGCATCGGCATCGTTCCAATTACTTTTTGCCCAGTTGGAGTTTTATAGAATGTGACCAAATCGCGCAACTCGCTTTCGCTGAAAAATTTGTCGTAAAGTGGATAAATCGAGTTTTCTATATACTTTGAGAAATCAATCGTTTGCGGAAGTCTCTCTCGAAACTTACGGCTGAACGACTGCTGATGCACATCCAATATTTTTTGCATCTCAATTCTTTGCGCCGGGTTTAAGTTATTATTTTTGCCTAGCATAGTTTCGACCGTAATTGGCGGCTGCTTTTCATAAACCGCTATTGCACTGTCAGTTATTTGATAAATTTGTTTATCGGCTTTAGTTAACGCGATTAGCTCAGCAATTATTTTTCGTTTTTCATCGGAAATCTTTGTTTGGGCTTTCGCGAAAATTGAAAAACTGAAAGTTATCGCCGTAATCAAACAGATTTGTAAAAACCTTTTCATAACGACTTTTAATTGGTATCAATCGTGTCAATGACGCCGACGATAGCGGCGTCAACCGGGCAATCTTTGTTGCCTTCGGCGAGCCGCGCCGATGAACCGGCGACCACCAGAACGCGTTCGTGAAATCCGGCGCCGACAGAGTCAACCGCGACGACATAGCCGCTTTGATCCGTTCCGTCCAGATTAAGCGGGCGCACAATCAGTAATTTTTTGCCCGTCAAACGCTCGTCCTTTTGCGATGCGACGACCGTTCCGAGGATTCTTCCAATAATCATTATTTAGTTAATAGTCAATAGTGAATAGTCAATAGTGAATAGGCGCAAATTATGATTCACCATGTACGTTTCACAATTTACTAACGATGTCCAAGCGGAAGAGCCTCATCAACGCTTTGATGCGGGCGCGGAATGACATGAACCGACACGAGCTCGCCAACGCGACGCGCCGCTGCCGCGCCCGCATCCGTCGCCGCCTTGACCGCAGCGACATCGCCGCGCACAATCGCGGTGACAAATCCGGCGCCAATTTTTTCATAGCCGACCAGCTCAACGTTCGCGGCTTTGACCATTGCGTCGGCGGCTTCGATCATTGCCACCAATCCTTTACACTCAACCATTCCTAATGCTTCTTGCATTCTCAATTCTCCTCAAATTAACTTTCTAAACAATATCTTGGTAAATTTCATCAACGCTTAGTTCGCAGTCGAGTGATTCGAGTTTTAAGTTCTCACCCGCTTCATATTCGCTTTGAAACCAAAACTTCTCATTGTATTTAGTATAAAGCGTAACAAATTTTCTTTCCTGCGAAACTAATAAATATTCACGCAAGCTTTCGATAGATTTATAAGCCTTAAATTTCTCGCCTCTATCGAATGCTTCGGTTGAAGAAGACAACACCTCAACAATCAAAGTGGGATTGGTGAGACGTTCCAGGCCGCCAATTTCTTCAAAAATTGGCTTTTCGCATAGTGCCGATAAATCAGGATAACGATAAGGCGGCAACGCGGGAACTTTAAGACCTAAATTAGCGGGATAAATCTTGCATTTACGCCGGGCAAGTTTATTCTTCAGCATTGTTATCAAATTACTCTCAATTCCTGCATGGTTTGCGCTAACACCGCTTAGTTCAAAAACCAACCCATCAAAATACTCAAAGCGTCCTTCGGCGTTCGCGTCGAACTTTAAATATTCTTCGAGCGTCATTTGCTGGCTGGTAATCGGTGTCGCGGACATAAATTTACCTCGAATTGACGGCTTGCGACAGCAAATCAATCAGTTCGTCGCGTGACAAATTGATTTTCCCGTTGCTGCCGTTTGAATTTGCACCGTTACTATTTTCCGGCGGGCAGGCGATTCCGGTTTCTTCGAGATAACCGCAAGCCTGACAGCGCGCCGCTGCGGTCAGATATCCGGCTTTTTCTCGGATATTGATAAGTTTTTCTACCGCGCCGGCGGGCAAATCTTTGGCTCCGCCCAGAGTTTTGGCGAGAATCGCGATTTTGGCCGTGTGTTCGAGAGTTTCCATTCGGTCAAAAGCCTGCCATATATCTTCGCCATAAGCGACCGCGCCGTGATTAGCCATCAGGAGCGCGTTGTGATTTTTGACAAAAGGCTTCATCGCTTCGGTCAGTTCGTTGGTCGAAGGCGTTCCGTAACCCGTTAGCGGAACGCAGCCGAGCGTTAAAATTACTTCGGATAAAATCGGTGCGTCAATCGCTAAACCCGCGACGGCAAAAGCGGTTCCGTGCGGCGGATGAGCGTGACAGACGGCTTTGATGTCAGGACGTGCGCGGTATATCAAGAGGTGCATCGCCAGTTCGCTCGATGCTTTGCGGTCGTTGAGCGGCTTGCCGTCCAAATCCGTTAGCGCCAGACCGTCAAGCGTCATTCGCCCTTTGCTCGTCATTGTCGGCGTGGCAATAATTCGCCCGTCGTCCAGCCGAACGCTGACATTGCCGTCCGATGAGACCACATAACTGCGTTCGTAGAGAAGTTTGCCGACTTCGATAATCGCTTCGCGCGCTTGTTGTTCGTTCATTAATAAAGATTAAAATTGTATTCGACTACTTTTGTTACCGAAACAGGCTTTCCGCATCTAATTTCAGGTTCAAATTCAATTTTTCTGGCCGCAACAATTGCTTGTTCGGTTAAGCCGAAACACATTACGTTTATTGGTTTGATATTGAGGATTTCCCCACTAGCAGTAAATGTTATTTGTAAACGAATCGCGCCAGAAGCCTTTGCTTCTCGAGCTTCTGGTGTGTATTCAGCGCGTGGCTTTTTAAGAATACTTAACCGATAACTATCACCATTTTTGCATTTTCCAATTGACAGTCGTCCGGTTTGTTTTTCTAGGGCTTGAGTTAATTGTTCTAAACTTTCAGGGCTTACGCTCCGACACCCATGATGAGATACACATAAAGTTTGTTGTGACGACTTTCCGATACTACTATTAATCTCCAACGGTTTGTTCTTGCTTTCATTATTGGAAGTGAAAAGAGTTGATGTTGCGACACCTAAAAATAGAGCGATCAAAAACGGCAAAATTCTTTTTAGTAAAATACAGTGCATTTTTAATTATTTCCTTCCGAAAGCGTCGCGTGACATTTTAGCTTTTTACGAGTCGAATTGAAAAGCGAAGGGCAAGACTCGTACAAGCCTTGCCCTTCAGAATTAAATCGAACTTGTCCGAATTTTATCGGTAACTACCGCGCGGCACGGTTGGGGCGACGGGCGGTTTGACCGGGAAATTATTATATTGAATTGCCGGAGCAACCGGCGGCGGCGGCACTAATTCATCCAAATTATCAAAGTCCTGTCTTTGTTGCTCGAACCGGAGTCTTTCGCGTTCGGCCATTCGGCTTCGGCAAGACTCATTGCGATATTCATAACGTGATTCAAATCGAAGTTTCGGCATGGAAAAACTGACGAAAAAGCTGGCGATAAAAATCCCTACGGCGAGGGTTAACGCAAACGGCAAAATTCTTTTTACTAACATCAACATAAATTTTACTGCTCCTTGACTATTTCAGTTGCTTTTTACGGCTTAACGGTTGTTCGTGTTTCGCATTATTATTTCCCGATGACGCGGAATTCTCGGATTGCGGCTGAGCCAGAAAGTACGACAAACTTTCAAGTGAAATCGTTAAATCAACTGTTTTCAATTTGATATTGTTATGCGCCTGCAAACTGGACGGAGCGAAATTTAAAACCGCTTTGATTCCGGCTTTGATCACTTCGCCGTAAACTTCCTGGGCAAATTCTGCGGGCACCGCAATTACCACGACATCAATGTTTTCCTGTCTGACGGTTTCGGCAAAATCGGCAAAGTTGTAAACCAGAATTTTAGTGTTGCCGATGTGTCGCCCGATTTTTTCTTTGCTCGTATCAAAGAGCGCGATGACGTTAAAATTCGAGCGTTTGAAGCCATAATAATCGGCGAGAGCGGTTCCGAGCCGGCCGGCCCCGACAATTCCAACGCGATGTTCTTTGTCAAGCCCGAGAATATTGGTCAATGTGTTTCGCAGCTCTTCAACATAATAGCCAACGCCGCGCACACCGAATTCGCCGAAATACGCCAAATCCTTGCGGATTTGCGCCGAGTTAAGATGAAACCGATTGGCCAGTCCTTCGGACGAAACCGTTTTAATATTTTCCGCCGTCAGAGCGTTTAGACAACGCAAATAGACGCTCAGGCGGTTGGTAGTTAATTCTGAAATTTTTTCCGCTTTCATTATTCAAGAACTGCTCTGTTTGAGAAATTATAGCCCGAATTTGGCAACAAGTGAAAACATGTGCAAAGTTAGTGATGAAAACAATCTTTTTCGCGTTGCTGCAAATGCTCAAATCAATTATAATTTAATGCTTGAAACAAGTTGCACGCGTGAAACAAAGTAGGCAAATTTATTCGGTAAATACACATCAAAAACTAAAAATATGATAGCTCATTTATCCGGCAAATTATTATTAAAAGGGGCGACGTCCGTCATCGTTGACGTTGGCGGGGTCGGTTACGAAGTGACGATTCCGCTTTCGACCGCCTACGAATTGGGGGAGGCTGGCAGCGATATTTCTTTGCGAATTTACACGCACGTTCGCGAAGATACTCTCGCGCTTTACGGGTTTCAAACCGGCAGAGAACGCGAGCTTTTCATGCTCCTGATTTCGGTTTCCGGCATCGGCACAAAATCTGCGATCACCATGCTTTCGACGATGAATCCTGAAGAAATCAGCGGCGCGATTCGCACCAGCAATCTCGCCCGCTTGATCAGCGTTCCGGGCATCGGACGCAAAACGGCTGAAAGATTGGTGATTGAACTGCGGGATAAGATTGTTCAATTGTCATCGCCCACTTTGGACGAAGCCGTCGCCGCCAACGGCAAGGGCGCGAAACCTT
The DNA here is from genome assembly GCA_038212235.1 of Pyrinomonadales bacterium. Taxonomy (GTDB): domain Bacteria; phylum Acidobacteriota; class Blastocatellia; order Pyrinomonadales; family Pyrinomonadaceae; genus JBBQUS01. The sequence goes on along the minus strand of JBBQUS010000003.1, from coordinate 98,593 downwards.
CGATTGATTCGGTTTACGACGACGCGCTGGCCGCGCTTTTAACTTTCGGCTACCCGAAACCGGCCGCCGAACGCGCGCTCAAAACGACCATGACGGACGGCGGCGAAGTGACGGTCGAAGCGCTTTTGAGAAGAAGTTTAAGAGTTTTATCTAAATAATTTTTATGACAGAAGATTTTGAAAACAACGATAATCGCGACGGTTATCAGCAGGAAAACGAAGAACAGGTTGAGTTAAAACTGCGCCCGTCAATGCTCAGCGAATACATCGGGCAGAAAAAGCTCAAAGACAACTTGGGAGTTTTCCTGAAAGCTGCGAAACAACGCCGCGAAGCGCTCGATCACGTTCTTCTGACAGGCCCTCCGGGTTTGGGCAAAACTACGATGTCAGTTATTGTTGCCAATGAAATGGGCGCGACGCTGCATTCGACGGCCGGGCCGGTGATTGAAAAATCCGGAGATTTAGCCGCCCTTTTAACCAATTTGCAGGAAGGCGATGTGCTTTTTATTGACGAAATCCACCGGATGAATCCAGCAATTGAGGAAATTTTGTATCCGGCGATGGAGGATTACCATCTGGATATTATGATCGGGCAGGGGACGGCGGCGCGTTCGATTAAGCTCGAACTGCCGAAATTTACGCTCGTTGGCGCGACGACCAGGCCCGGTTTGATTACCGCGCCGCTCAGGGGGCGTTTCGGAATCATCTTTAATCTCGATTTTTATCCGCCCGCCGAGTTGACGACGATTGTGCTCCGTTCAGCCGGAATTTTGAACGTCGAAATCCAAGACGCCGGAGCCAGAGAAATCGCTAAACGCGCGCGGGGAACTCCGCGTATTGCCAACCGACTGCTGCGCCGCGTCCGGGATTACGCGCAGGTTGATTACGACGGGCGAATTACCGAAGAAGTCGCCAACGACGCGCTTAACCGGATGGAAGTGGATACTTACGGACTGGACGAAATTGACCGCAAACTGCTGCTCAATATTATCGAAAAATTCGACGGCGGTCCGGTCGGACTCGGCACAATTTCGGCTTCGATTCACGAGGAAAAAGATTCAATCGAAGAAATTATCGAGCCGTATCTGATTCAAACCGGCTTTTTAAATCGCACTCCGCGCGGCCGAATGGTGACGCGGCTGGCTTACGAGCATTTCGGAATTAATAAACCGTCAATCAATCAATCTTTGTTTGACTAAAGAAACATAAAATTTAATTTGAAAAAGAGGCAGCCGCAAACTGCCTCTTTCTTTTTTTGTTAGAATCAATTTTTGCCAGAGATTTAGGGAGAATTATTGATGAAAATAATGCAAAGGTCTGCAATTGGCTTAATGTTTCTTTTTTTCGCATTTGTTTCAGTACATGCGCAAAACCGTTTCGAAGGCTACAACATTTTGGTTGACGCACCGGACACGCAGACGGAAGCGGCGGGAGCTTGCGCGACGCGTTATGTCGCGCCGACGACAAATATCACCATTACCGATTTAAATTCGGCAACGCCGATGCGTTTGCAGTCGTGCGGCGGCGGAAATTTCGCCCCCGTTCGCGCCGTTAATGCGACGACTGCCGTCGTAACGGCTAACAATGTGGATTTCAAATGGTGTTTTGTCGGCGAAGATAAAATGTACCGGATTACATTTCAAGGCGATAAATACACACCAAAATTAACCTACAACTGGATTGCCACGCCCGACGAACGAAGTTTGGGTTTTTACAATGTCAGGGATTTCGGCGCGCGGGGCGACGGGCAAACCGACGATACCTTGGCGATTAAATCGGCAGTGGCTTATGCCGCATCGCGCAACGGCGGCAAAATCCAGTTTCCCGACGGCGATTATGTCGTCGGAAACTCGCCCGACTATCCGAATTTTAAAGGCATCACTCTGCCAAGCGGAATTATTATTGAAGGAACAGGCTCAAGCGTGACCGGTTCGTCAATCAACAACGTGATCAAGCGCAATGCCAGCCGGATAACTCTCAGCGGACAAAACCGCGCCATCTTTCGAATCGGCGAATGCACCGAGCGAGTCAGCGTTCGGGATATTGAGTTATACGCTCAATCCGACGAAAACACATACGGAATCGAAGCGGTCGGCGCATTTTTATCAAGTCAGGATTTTTTCTTTGATCGCGTGGCTTTGACGCATTTTTTTCGGGGGATTTACGCTCACGCTTTAGCCGCCAACAACGCGCAGTGGCAGTTTGATTTTGTCAAAGTTAATAACTGCCGGTTTACCTATAATCGTGACGCCGGAATCTGGATTGATTTTTGGAATTCGGACTGGGCGATCAAAGGCTCGTTTTTTCTGATGCCGCAAAAAAAATCGGGCATTGCGGCCAACGGCATTTATATGTACAAAACCGGCGCGATGTTGATTGAAGATACTTTTGCCGGAGCTCCGCCGGGAAATCGGGGCGGTGATTTTATTTCTGTCCTCGAAAACGCGGTTCTCACAATCATTGGTTCCGAATCTGAAAAAACCACCCGCAGTCTGGTCTTCGGCGAAATTACCGGCGCCGGTAACTTGAGCGCGCCGATAACTCTAATTAACAATATTTTTGATGATCCAATCGAAATCAAAGCCAGACGCACAATCGTTTCGACCGGTAATTTGTATGGCGCAAATACCTTTAAACTGCCGCCCGATGCGCGAATTTATTCAACCGGCGACCGTTTTTGTTATGACGGAAATATTATCGGCTGCGCCACCGGAGCGGGCGCAACCAATTTTCAAGGCGGCAGAGTCATCTTCTCGACCGGACAACCGGGCGAAGGTTCTGTGCCGGGCAGACCCACTACTTTCGGACACGACGTCCAATTTAACGCTCCCGTTCAACTGTTAAATTTGCAGTTTAACGCTCTGACAAGCGTGCAAAATATGGGGAACGGTTCTTTTGTTTACTGCACGAATTGTCGCCGCAGTACCGCGCCGTGTCAGGCCGGCGGTCCCGGCGCTCCGGCAATGCTGGTTGGCGGCCGCTGGGAATGCCTCTAGGAAAAGATGAAGGCGGAGGGCTGAGGGATAAATCCAGGCAAGATTAATTAAAGCCTGAAAATCGGTTATCTCCTTAGCATTCATCTGTTTGTTGGCAATTATTTGTTTTTCCTGACATTCATCCTTTATCCTTCCGCCTTTATCCTTCAGTTGGTTCCGCTCGGCGCTGATTTATTGAGTGATTCCGCGCCGCCGGTTGGTTTAGCGGGCGTCGGCGACGGAGGTTTTGGAGTCGGGCGCGGAGTCGGTTTTTGGCTGGGCGCGGGAGTTGGCGCGGGCGTCGTCGCCGAATTGGCGTTGGTCGAGCCGCCGGAGTTTGAATTGGCTGGACGCGGGCTCGCCGTCGCATTGGCATTTGCCGCCGGTTTGAGATTAGAGTTGGCCGCTACATTAGCATTGCGGTTGGTATTGCCGTTAACCGGATAGCCCACGTTTGAGTTCAAATCGCTCATAAAAATGCTGTTTGAGTTGCCGGGAACGACAACCGTTTGCCCGCCGCCCGGATAAAGGCCCGGCGGGATGCCGCCGCCCATCGGAGGCGCTATTCCGCCGGGGGAAGAACCGCCGCCGTTGCCGGGTGTGACAAGTGTCGGGTCAAGATTGCTGCTGCCAAGCGGCTGCAACCCCAAGTTGCTCAAATCCTCGCCGTTGCTGCTGGCCGGGTTAAGCGGTTGAACTGGCAGCGCGTTGGGGTCGGAATTGGCCTGAATCGTTGGAGTGGCGCGAAAACCGCCGGTCGAATAAATACCGAAACCGCCTAAAAGGACGATTCCAATCAAAACAATAAATGCCGTTTTATAAGGGTTATTCACTCCATTTGGCTGTCCTGACGGCGGAACCTGACGCGCCTCAACCGATCCGAAATTGCCGGCGTAAGCGGCGCTCGAACTATTTCGGACAGCGTTGTTCAAAGCTTCGGAAAATTCGGCGGCTGACTGAAAACGCTGGTTCGGTTGTTTGGCGAGCGCATGTTGCACTACCTGTTCAAGATTTGGCGGCAGATCAGGCCGCGCAGCAATCAGCGAAGGCGGAATATCGCGCAAATGCTTTTGCGCGAGGGCGGCCGCATTTTCGTCCACAAACGGCGGTCTGCCCGTCAAAGTCTCAAAGAGCAGTACGCCGAGCGCGTAAATATCGGTTCGTGCATCGGGTTTTCCGTCGCTTGATAATTGTTCGGGCGCTTTGTAAAAAGGCAAATCGGCTCTAACAACAGTTTTCTCGTCGTCAAATTGATTTTCGAGTGGAGCGCCAAAGTTTAGAATTTTGACAAAATCCGTTTCGCCTCTTTCTGTAAGTAAAATATTGTCAGTTGATAAATCGCCGTGAAGAACTTCTTTTGAATGGGCAATCGTCAAGGCATTGGCGATTTGACGAGCAATAGTAACGGCGCGTTCGAGCGGCAAGCCGCCTTCATTTTTAATAAGTTCGCGCAAAATATGCCCCGCGCTTGCTTCCAAAACGAGAAACGGTGTTCCGCGCTCGTCTTTGTCAACATCCAAAACATTCAGAACATGCGGATTTGCGATGCGCGATAAAACTCGCGCTTCGGTTTGCAAGCTTTCGGCAACGTCCGAATATTCGGCCAGAGTCTGATTCAAAACTTTTATCGTCACCTGTTTATCAATTGAAGTTTGAACCGCATGATAAGTTTTACTTACCGCATCTCCGCGCCAAAACTCCTCAATTCGATATTTCCCCGCTAAATTTTGCCCTACAAATTGGTCGCTCATTTTCTAAAATATAATGTTAGGTTTGAAATACAATCTAAATTTTTAGCACACGCTCAGGAAAAACAAAAAATGGACGCAGAATGGATGAAAACTCTGCGTCCATTAAATTATTAAGTTTTGCTCGTCTGTTATCTCAAAACTGTAAAAACAACGAGCAACGCGAATAGCACCAGCGATTCGACCAGCGCGAGAGCCAAAATCATAATCGTTTGAATACGTCCGGCCGCGCTCGGATTGCGCGCCGCGCCTTCGACCGCACCGGCGCCGATTCTGCCTTGACCGAGCGCGCCGCCCAAAACTGCGATGCCAAAACCGATTCCGGCGGCAATCGCCTTGTAACTGGCAACTGTATCGGCATTAGCAGGCTGCGCCGCCGCTCCCGCTTGAGCAAAAACCGCCGCGTTCATGACGATCAGAGCTAAAACTGAAAGAAATAAGTATTTTAAGTTTTTCATTTAATCGTTCCTCTAAAAATTTATTGTTATTTGAAAAGCAAAATCATTTCTGGCGAGAAATGAGCAATAAATATTTCAGGCGCGGGTTGTGTATGATTTCGTCTGCTTCCGGTATACAACTGCCGTCTTGGGAGAGGCAGCGCTCCTGTCGCGTGCGGACTATTTTTTCAAAGCTATAATTTGCGCCGGAAAAATATTAGAGCGTGTTTTTCGCTTCAATGGTTCTGCATCATTAGTTTGAAATTTTACCGGGCAACGTGCGGGAAAACGATTTTTCTCGCCGCTCGCCGGGCGCTTTTGAAGGATGAAGGCGGAAGGATAAGGGATAAAATGAAGAAACTCCAACAAAAGTTTTATTCATCATTCATCCTTTCGCCTTCATCCTTTAATTTAAACCGGCACGGCCATATGTTCTTCGATGTATGGCTCTTCGTGATGCGAATGTTCTTCCTGCTCGTGCTCATCGTGCCCGCCGTGCGAGACTTCGCCGAGATAAACCATCGAAAGCAGAGTAAAGACGAAAGCCTGAATCAAGGCGACGAACAAACCGAGAGCCATCAGCGGTAAAGGAACCAAAAACTGCGTGTACGGCGGATAAAGTCCGGCGACGGTTTGCCCCAGCGTTTCGTCGGCGAACATATTGCCGAAAAGACGAACGCCGAGCGACAGCGGACGAATAAAATTTCCAAGTAATTCAATCGGAAAAATCAGCCACGCCATCCACCAAATCGGGCCTGCCCAGTGACCCAAATGACTGGCGATTCCGTTTTCCTTGATTCCGATGTAGTTGTAGTAAATAAATGATGAAATCCCGAGCGCAAAAGTCACGCTGGTAGCCGCCGTCGGCGACATAAAGAGCGGGAACATTCCCATCAGGTTTGAAATCAAAATCAGTGTTCCGAAGGTGGCCACAACCGGAAAATATTTGATACCCTGCGGCCCGATAACGCTGACGAGCAGATCTCTAATAGTTAAAACTCCGGCTTCGAGCGTTAATTGCCCGTTGCTCGGTTCGTCTTCGGAAAGTTTTCCCCTTAAAATCCAAACGACCGTCACCGTCAAAAGACAGGCGATGACAAACATAATCGTGTACCAGGGAATCGCGTTTTCCGGAGTCAGTTCACCATAAAGAGCTTCGGGAGTAGTGCCGAAGTAGGCGAAAAAACGCGTCAGCAGCGGATGCGTGTAGGCCATTTCGAAACGATACATCGGCTCGCCTAGATAATGATTGACAAACTGAACAATAATCGGTTCATGATGACCGCCTTCGGACGAGCCTTCGGCAGCCTGGAACAATAAGAACATTTTAACTTTCCTCTCGGATAAAGATAATAGTAATAAGTTGAATAATTGCTTCGAGCAGAATTGCAAAGGCAAATGATAGCAAGCCGATGAGGGTTGCTGCAACTGAAACCAGCCCGAGCATTGCGGCAAACGTCACGATTATCGCAATAAACAGATACCGTAAAATGTAAAGAGTCGAGCTAAAACGCGGCTGCTCACTGCCCGCCGCCGCGTTCAGCAAATTCTTGAGCGAAAGCCGCAGCCAGTAAATATTAAGCAGCGAGAGCACGCCGCCGAGAATAATCCCCAGCGTGACGCGCCAGTTTTCAAGCCAGAGACTTCCCACTACGAGCACCAAAATAATGATGCCGGTTAGCGCCAGAAGCCTTTTTTCGGAAAATTCGCGCACAGATTATTTGTTGATCTCGTTTGCAATTCTGATAAATTGATAAAAACCCACTGCCGACCCGAAAACGACGCCGCCGACTACTCCCCACGGCGAAGATTTGAGCCACAAATCAATCGCGTAGCCGATTCCCAAAAACACCAGCACAGAGGCAAAGAGAGTCAAAGCCGCACCGTACGCCAGACCGCTTTTCCGGTTTGTTTCGCCAAAATTTTCCGCGCCCTGTTCGTCTTTTTCGGTTTGCGGAATTTCCTTGTTTTTCATTGTTTCAAGTTTACAATGTTACCGGCAAGATAAACCAACCGTTGTGATAGTTTGGATAATCTTTCGAGAATTTTGACAAAGCCTTTTGGCTGATTTTGTGAGAAAATCTCGTTTAATGAGAATTCGCGGAAATGCGACAACCGATTTAATTAACCTGCTTAAAACCCGCTGGCTGGGTTTGTGTTTGAATTTGAGCTCCGATGCTGAAACGAAAAAGAGCGTTTTTAATTCCCTCGTCACGCTTCACAGCGAACCGCACCGCGCTTACCACAATCTGAAGCATGTTTATAATTTGCTTGGATGGGCGGAAAACTACAGAGAAAACATTCGCGATTTTCAAACAGTCGGTTTTGCCGTTTGGTTTCACGACGCGATTTACGATGCGAGCCGCTCCGACAACGAGCGGCAAAGCGCGAATCTAGCCGCTGCCCGGCTCAAGCATTTAAGAGCACCGGAGGCGCAAATTGAAACGGTGCGGGAAATGATTTTGGCGACAAAAACTCACGATGCGACCGATTTAGACTCTGACGGAAAACTTTTTCTGGATTTGGATTTGTCCATTCTCGGCGCGGACGCTCTCGCTTATCAAGCGTACAGCCGGGCGATTCGCCGCGAATATGATTTTATCGCCGAACCGCTTTACCAGAATGGACGAAAACAGATGTTGCAAAGCTTTCTCAACCGCGAATTTATTTATTTGACGGCTGTTTGTCAGGAAAAATTTGAGCTGCAGGCAAGAGAGAACATCAAAAGAGAAATCGTTGAATTGTCAAAATAAACATAATAGAAGCTACGATATGTTGCAAGAATAAATTAACAGGGATAAAGCTGATGAAGGTGATAAAATCAAATCTACAAATTTTATTTAAAATCCCCTTTATCTATTTTATCCCTGTCAATAACGCTTTGTGTCTTGCAACTCGTGAAACCCCAATTATAATTTGATTATGAAAGAAGTTCTAGTAATCGGCGGCGGACTGGCCGGAGTCGAAGCCGCCTGGCAAGCGGCAGAATCGGGCGTCAAGGTGAGGCTTTATGAAATGCGTCCCGTTCGGACGACGCCTGCGCATTTGACCGATAAACTTGCCGAAATTGTTTGTTCAAACTCGCTAAAAACCGACGAAATCGGGACGGCTCCGTTTTTGCTCAAAGAAGAGCTGCGGCGCGGGTGTTCGCTCGTGCTCGAAGCGGCGGCGGCCACAAAAGTACCGGCTGGAAACGCGCTTTCGGTTGATCGCCGCAAATTCGCCGATTACATCACCGCGAAAGTAGAAAATCATCCGAAGATCGAAATCGTCCGCGAAGAAATCACCGCGCTGCCCGAGAATGAAATCACGGTCGTCGCTACCGGGCCGCTGACGAGCGAGACTTTGACCGCGGAAATCATGAAATTTACCGGCGATGATCAGCTTTATTTTTACGACGCGATTGCGCCGATTGTCGCCGCCGATTCGATTGACATGAACATCGCTTTTAAAGCCGCACGGTACGGCAAAGGCGGCGATGATTATGTCAACTGCCCGTTTACGCCCGCCCAGTACGAGGTGTTTTTTGAAGCATTAATCGGCGCTAAATCGGTTCCGCTGCATCGTTTTGAGGAAACGCGCTGGTTTGAATCGTGTCTGCCGATTGAGGAAATTGCCCGGCGCGGCGTTGACACGCTCCGCTTTGGCTGCATGAAACCAAAAGGTTTGCCCGACCCCGGCACGGGACGCGAGCCTTACGCCGCAGTTCAACTCCGGCAGGAAAATTTGATGGCCGACGCTTATTCGCTCGTCGGTTTTCAAAATCATCTGCGGTTTGGCGAGCAGGCGCGCGTGCTGCGCTTGATTCCGGGTCTGGAAGTGGCGGAATTTTTGCAGTTTGGACAAATCCACCGCAACACTTACATTAACGCGCCGCAAGTTTTAAATCAGACTTTGCAGGCGCGCAAGCAACCGAATCTCTTTTTCGCGGGTCAAATTACCGGAGTCGAAGGTTACGTTGAATCAACCGCCACAGGATGGCTGGCCGGAATCAACGCGGCGCGTCTGGCAAAAGGCGAGGATTTGGTTGCCGCGCCGCCGTCGGGCGCAATCGGGGCCCTGGCGCGATACGTTTCAAACGCGGAAACAAAGAATTATCAACCCGTCAATATTACTTTCGCCCTGCTCGAAGAATTGCCGGAAGATTTGCGAAGAAAATATCGTAACAAAAAAGAGCGCCATGCCGTTCAAGTCGAACTCGCTTTGCAAAAATGGAATGCATGGCTAAATGGAATATAAATTAGTCGGTGAAAGTTTTGAGACAAGATTCAGTCGGGATGGATGCGCTTCTATTCCAGGTATTCTCGACCAAGCAGAGGTAGAGTTTTTCAACAAAAAATTTGATCAACTTAAGGTCAGAGAAAACTTCAAACATCGAGGTAACTCCACTTTTGGAATCAGAAACCTGTTGAATATTTTGCCGGAAGCGCGAGGCTTAGCTGAAAGTCAGAAGATTAGGCACGTCATTGGATGGGTGCTTGGCGAAGAAGCAAAAGTAGTGCGCGGTATTTTCTTTGATAAAACGCCGGAGGCAAATTGGAAAGTTCCTTTTCACCAAGATTTAACAATTTCTGTCAAAGAAAAAACCGAAACAGCGGGATTTTCAGCTTGGACGATGAAATCCGGGATTCAGCATGTTCAACCACCAATCGAATTTTTAGAAAGAATGGTGACAATTCGGATTCATTTGGATGATACGGATTCAGGTAACGGCGCTTTGAAAGTTATTCGCGGTTCTCATAGATATGGACGTTTGACAACAGAGCAAATTAAAAAACTGAAAACAGAAAATACTTCCGTCTCTCATTTTATTAATTCTGGAAGTGCGTTGTTAATGCGCCCGTTATTATTGCACGCTTCGTCAATCAGTACAGAACCGAAGAGGAGGCGAGTGATTCACCTCGAATTTTCTGCCGAAAGATTGCCTGACGGTTTAGAATGGTTTGGCTCTTAAACTAACAACTCGAATGGAAAAACCGATGAACAAAGACCTCGAACATTTAAAAATTCTTTCAATGTGTTATTACATTTCAGCCGGAATCACAGCGCTGTTTTCCTGTTTCCCGCTGATTCACCTGACGATGGGAATCCTGATGGTTTCCGGCGCTTTTCCAAATGATGGCAAGGGCGGGCCGCCTCCGGCTTTTATCGGCTGGTTTTTTATCATCTTTGCCGCAGTTTTTATTTTGGGCGGATGGGCGATTGCAGTTGCCAGTTTTTTCGCGGGAAAATTTATCAAGCAAAAAAGAAATTATATTTTCTGTCTGATCGTGGCTGGTATTAACTGTCTGTTCTTCCCAATCGGCATGGTTTTAGGAGTTTTTACGTTTATCGTGTTGCTGCGCGAATCGGTCAGAGCGATTTTTGACGGCAGCGCCCCGCCTCTGACTTCAATCGGCAATGCCCCTGCCGACTGGAGATAGCCAAAAGACGTTTGGGATTTTATAAATGCGGTTTTTTCTGACAGCGATTCTTTTTCTTTCACTGACGGCAAATGTTCCGGCGCAATCGGGGCGCAACAAACAGCCTGCGGATGATTCTCCGCCAATCGTGCGCCCGTCACAGCATCGGCAGCCGGTCAGCGAAATCCCGAGCCAGGTTTTGGTCAAGGCAGCTCCGCCGCTCCCAACTCCGACGCCGCCCGCCAAAGCTCAAGAGCCGGAGGATGAAGTCATCAAAGTTGATTCTTCGCTCGTGCCGATTCCGGCTTCGGTCACGGACGCAGCCGGCAATAGCATTACAAATCTCAAACTCGAAGATTTTTCCCTAACCATTGACGGCCAAGGGCAGGAGATTTCGGAAATATCCCGCTCAGACACGCCGGTTCGCCTGGCACTCCTGTTTGACAACAGTTCGAGCGTCACCATCGCCCGCGATTTCGAGAGAAAAGCCGCGACCAGATTTTTTAAACGAGTCCTGCGCCCCGACCGCGACCGCGCCGCGCTCTACAGCGTTGCCAGTGTTTTTCGGCTCGAACAGCCTCTGACAAATGACACGCGGGCTTTAATTCAGGCTATCGAAGCTTTTCCGCCGCCTGCCGGAGCCACCAGATTGCTTGACGGAGTTGTGGCCGCCGCCAAATATTTGCGGGATTTTAAGGACGGACGGCGCGTGATCGTAATTGTTTCGGACGGAGCCGATACTTTGAGCGACATCACGCTCGAACGCGAAGGTTTTGCGGCGGTTATTCGCGCCGCGCAGCTGGCCGATTGTCAGATTTATGTGGTCAAAACAACGGATTTCGAAAATTTCCAGCGCACCGGACGACGCGGCAGCAACGCCAACATTCAGGATTTGACCGCCGATCAGCGAATGCGCGAGCTGTCCGCGCAGACGGGCGGCGAAGTTTACTCGCCGCTTGACGAAAAAGAACTGGATTCAGCTTTTACGCAAATTGCCGCCGAACTCGCCGAGCAGTACGTTTTAAGCTATTATCCGACAGACACGAAACGCGACGGCAGTTTCAAGCAAATCAGCTTGCAGGTTAAATCAAACAAAAATTTGATTGTCCGCACGCGCAAAGGTTATTACGTTCCAAAAAGTTAGTGAATAGTCAATAGTCAATAGTCAATCGCGGAATCGTGGGAAGATCATTTTACGATTCATCAGTTGCTATTTACGATTCACCATTTACGATTCACCATTTACGATTCACTAAAGAATGGAAGAGCAACTCAAACAATTTCTCGATCACCTGCGTTACGAGCGAAACGTCAGCGAACACACGCTGCGCAATTATTCGAGCGATTTGGGGCAGTTTTACGATTTTCTGGCGCCGGTCGGCGAAGACGGCAAGCGTACCCGCGAAATTACGATTCACGACATTGATCATTTAACAATTCGCGAATGGCTCGCCGAACTGCACAGGCTGAATAAAAAGAAAACCTCGGTCGCCCGTAAACTGGCGTCTCTGCGGACGTTTTTTCAGTTTCTGGTGCGCGAAGGCGCGCTCGAAGTCAATCCTGCCAAACTCGTTTCCACGCCGCGCATCGAACGCAATTTGCCGACGCATCTCTCAATCGAAGATGCGATTCGTTTTATCGAAACGCCCGATCTCGAAACGGATTTGGGAAAGCGCGACCGGGCGATTTTAGAATTTCTGTACGCGACCGGAATCCGCGTTTCCGAATTAACCAAGCTCAACCTCAAAGACGTTGATTTTCAAAACAAACTTGTCCGCGTGATGGGCAAACGCCGCAAGCAGCGAATCGTCCCGTTTAATGATTTGGCGGTGCAGGCGCTTTACGGATATCTGACGATTCGGCAGAATTTCCTCGACAATTCGCCGCCCGACGTCCGCGATGACCAGGCCGTTTTCTTAAATTATCAAGGTACAAGAATCACCACTCGCTCGGTCGGGCGAATGGTTGATAAGTACATTAAGCTCTGCGCCGACATGCATTCGGACATTTCGCCGCATTCTTTGAGACACTCGTTTGCGACTCACTTATTAGATTCCGGCGCGGATTTGCGCGATATTCAGGAATTACTCGGGCACGCCAGGCTTTCAACAACGCAGATTTATACACATGTCTCGATGGAAAAAATTCTCGAAGTTTACGAACGCGCGCACCCGAAAGCATGAGTTTGGAGTTTAACTGCTCAGGTCGAATTTCTACCTTGCGAACTTTGGGCTTTGGACTTTAGACTTTGGACTATGGAAAACTTCCCTCCGTCTTTGCAAAAAACCGAAAATGGCGAAATTAATATCGAATCGCTCGCCGGCACGGTCGAATGGTTTTTAAATTACGACGAGCGCGTGGCTGCTATGCGTCATCCGTCGGTTGACGCGATTTATCAATGGCGACAGCAGGACGCCAATTCAAACGGTGAAGAAATGGCTCCGTTCCCGCGCGCCGAAGACCGTTTCGCCATCGGCATCTTTCAGGCAATTGCCGAAAACGACAGCGAATCGGCTTTGAAACAATGGATGAGCGACATCTTAACCGCAATGCAGGAATCAAAGGAACTGGCCGGTCAAATCGCCTCGGATTACAAATTCTCGCCGGAAGCAAACAACACTCCGATTGAAGAAGCCAACCTGCTCCCGACCAACGGAGAAAAACGAATGTATTTATCGGCGCGCTGGTTCGAAATTTTATGCACGGCGGAGCTGCGCGTGCTCGGCTGGGTTTATCAACAGCTTTATGGTCAATCGTTTGCGCCATAATAGTTACGGAGGAAAATGCGATGTCAAGTTATCAAAATCTAATTTACCGAAAATTACTCGTTTTGGCTGTTGGTTTAATAGTTATTTTGCCTTGCATCGCCGCTGCTCAGCAGCGCCGCCCCCCAGTTAGAAAACCTCAGCCGGTCGTCGTCAAAAAGCCCGCTCCGGCGGAAACCATTGCGACAACTACAGCAAACGGCAAGACGGCGATCTTGAAAGTTGGCGAAGGCATCAATTTCGCGTCGGGAAACATTACCAAAGCAGCTACTGAATCTGACATGAGCCTAAAATATTTGCCGCCGCAATCCGGCTACGGCTCGCGTTACAACGTGATGACCCAGCAGATGGAGTATCAGTCAACGCTTCGCACAACAGAAAACTACCCGCTGCTTTCCGCCGCCCGGACAGCCTCGTTTGAAGCGCGTCCGAACCCTTCCGATTACACCGTCGGCGATGTTAATTCCTGGAGCGAAGATGCATTTCAAATCAAGCCGGGACGATTTCTGATTGTTCGCGGCGTCGCCAGCGGCGAGCATTATCTTGTCCATATTCAAAAATTTGCCGCACCGTCAAACAACCCGCAAACCTGGCAGATCATTTTTAGCTATGAACCGGTAAAAATCGCGCTCGGCGCGCCGAAAACAGCGGGTAAAAACTTAGAACTGCGCGGCACTTTGTCATATCGAGAAAGCATTTTTTCAAAAAAAATCATCAATCTTGATTTAGCGACCGGCAAAGCGGCTGAAATTTTTGACGGCTATGGTGTTTCCCGCAATCAGAAAGGCGAGTACGCTTTTATCAATCAGGCAATACAAATTGTTATTGCCGATGCCAATGGCAAACAAATCGCGTCGCTTCCCGCACCGGCGCGAGCACCCAAATCTTATGGCAGCGACGCGCCAAGCGAAGTTGCTCTTTCTCCCAATGGCGAATTTATCGCCGTCCAAGTCGAACGTGCGGAACCGATTACCGCAGGCGGTTACACCCTAGCCGGAATTGCTATGGCTTGTGTTGTTGTCGTTGACCGACAAGGAAAAGAAATCGCCGCTTTTTACAAAAAACAAGGCGCGGCCTGGACACCGGATAATCGCCTGGTCGTCGCCCAATTTGTTGATCCAGGAATTTACATTAGCGATGCTCAGATTAAAAGTTTGCAGCCGGTTAAAAATCCGCCGCAGATGAAATTTACAAATTATTTGGCGGTCAGTCCTGATGGGAAAACAGTCGCTTTCTCGGCCAACGGACGTGTTTGGACGATGAATGTGGATGGAACAAACTTTAAACAGCTGACAAACTCGGGGTTCGATGAGATCACTCCGGTTTGGTCGCCTGACGGAAAGTTCATCGCAATTCAACAAACCGACCCAAACTCAATTAATAACGGCAGTTACCGTGTTGTTATAATCCGTTTATCGGATGGTTTTAGCGTTCCTGTTACCGACCAGTACGGCTGGACGCGAGAACCGGCGGGACGAATGAGTTGGCTTGATTAGGCCTGGGTCAAGAATTTTGAAATAACCTGTTGTTTTGAGAAATTGCCGATGCCGTTTATCGAAACCGAAGAAACTCTGATTATTGAAACGCCCGAACGCGTCCCGCTGCATTTTGCGTTGGCTTCGATTGGCAACCGGTTTTTGGCGTGCGCGGTTGATCATCTGCTGCAGATTTTGTTGATTATTATTCTGGCTTGGGCATTTGCGGCGATTGCCGGGTTTTCCAAGGTTGGCGGCATTTTTGAAGACGCTCCGCGCTGGATTAAGGCAGTAATGATTTTGGTGATTTTCCTGAGCATTGCCGGATATTTCGCGTTTTTTGAATGGACCTGGAACGGGCAAACTCCGGGCAAGCGGCTCTTAAAACTGCGCGTTATTCGCGAGGACGGCCGCCCGATTACGTTTTGGGAAGCGGCAACCAGAAATCTTTTGCGGATTTTCGATATGCTGCCGTCATTTCCGTTTTATTCGGTTGGTTTAATCTGTGTTTTTATCAGCCCGCGCGATCAGCGAGTCGGAGATTTTTTCGCCGGAACTGTCGTCATCCGCGAGCGCGAAGCGGAAGCGCCGACTTTTGAACAGGTTTTTACCGCGTCCGCAACCAGCGACGCCGCTTACCGGCGCTGGCAGCAGCCGGCGAGCTTCACCGCCGATTTGTCGAGTCTTAACGAAAAGGAAATCGAAGTCGTCGAAGCATTTTTAAGAAGGCGGGCGGATTTAAGTGATTTTCCGCGTCAATGGATGGCCTGGCGCGTGGCGATGCCGATTATGTACAAACTTAAACCGGCCTATGAAATGGAAAGTTTTACCTACGAAGGATTTTTGGAAGAACTGCTGCATCGGTATCGCCAGCAGCGCCGTTACGCAGATTAAATGCTAATAGATTTTGGGTTCATCCGGCGGTCGCGTGTTCCAGCGTTTGTGAATCCACATCCATTGTTCGGGAAAGGCGCGGACATATTTCTCGATAATTTTGGTTACTTTCTGCGTCAAATCGTGAACATCCTCAATGTCGTCGCCGGTTTTTTGATACTCAATCGGCGGTTCGAGTTTGAGCAAATATTTTTGTCTCGCGGGCTGCCAGATCGCAAAAGCCGGCAGCACAACGGCGTCGGTGCGCAGCGCAAGTTTTGCCAAACTCGTCGTTGTCGAAGCCGGAACACCGAAAAAATCAACAAAAACGCCTTCGCGCTCCTGAACGTTTAGATCAGCCATCACGCCGAGCAATTCGCCCGCCTGCAAAAGTCGAAACATGGCTCGCGCCGAAGTTTTTTTATCAATTGTTTTGCCGCCAAAACTCGTCCGCAAACCTTCAACGAAATTTTCCACGAGCGGATTATCTATTCGCCGCACCAGCACATTCATTTGTGAATCGGCAAAAGCGAAGGGCACCAGATTGAAAATTTCCCAACTGCCGAAATGTCCGGTAAAAAACAAAATTCCGCGACCCGCAGCGTGGGCGAGGTCAAAATGTTCGCGCCCTTCGATCTCAAGCAAATCGCGGACGGTTTCGGGTTTGAAATTTTTAAAATGAGCGACCAGACCAAGCTGTCTGCCGAGTGATTCAAAACAACCGCGCAAAATTTCGTTTTGCTCGGATTCATTTAAATCGGGCAAGGCGATTGATAAATTTTTCCGGCCGACGCGGTTGAGTTTGCCGCCGAATTTTTGCGCCAGACGACCAAAATTCGCGCCGACGCTCAGCGAAGTCTGGAGCGGTAGGGAACCGACCGCCCCGACCACGCCGCGGACGGCGTAATATTCAAGTTTTGTTTGCAGAGAACTGCGCGCCTTTGACAAATAACCTCTATTTAATTGCCCCGTGAAGCGGGCTGGACGCGCTGGCGTAAAGTCTTTTCGGCATTCTTTGCGAGAGATAAGCCAGTCGCCCGGCCTGAACGGCTAATTTCATGGCTTCCGCCATTTGCGCCGCGTTTCCGGCTTCGGCAATCGCGGTATTCATTAAGATGCCGTCCGCGCCAAGCTCCATCGCAATCGCCGCATCCGACGCCGTGCCGACTCCGGCATCAACAATAATCACGGCATTTGGCAGCTGCTCGCGCATAATCCGCAGGTTTGCCGGATTTTGGATTCCCAAGCCCGAACCAATCGGCGCGGCGAGCGGCATTACGGCCGGACATCCGGCATCGAGCAGTTTTTTCGCCATAATTAGATCGTCGCCGAAATAAGGCAGCACGATAAAACCTTCTTTAACGAGTATTTTAGCGGCTTCGAGAGTTTGCTCATTGTCGGGGAAAAGAGTGGTTTGATCGCCGATGACTTCAAGTTTGACCCAATCTGTATCGAGCGCTTCGCGGGCGAGACGCGCGGTGCGAACGGCGTGAGCCGCATCATAGCAGCCTGCCGTGTTTGGCAAAATCTTCATTCCCGGCTGGAGGTAATCCAGAAAGGACTCGGTTTTACGGTCGAGCGGAACCCGATTGACGGCGACCGTTACCATTTCCGCACCTGATGCCTGATGCGCCGACTGCATTTCGCTGAAGGAGCGATACTTGCCCGTGCCGATAATCAAACGAGAACTGAATTGTTTTCCGGCTATTTCAAAAAAATCGTTCATACTTTAGGATTTTAGATTTTGGATTTTGGATTGTCCAAAGCAAAAGCGGTTACTTTTGTTGTGCAGTCAAAAAACCAAGCCGTTTAATCGCAAATCCAAAATCTAAAATCCAAAATCGGTGCTGCCGCCGCCGACAAAATGCACAATTTCGATTTTATCGTTTTCTATGAGCATGGTTTCCGCCCAGGTTGAGCGGCGCACCACCGTCTGATTAAGTTCGACCGCGACGCGCGCGACGGGCAAATCAAGTGTTTCAAGCAAACTGCTCAAGCTTAAATTCTCTTTAACTTCGCTTTCAACACCATTAATAACAACTTTCATATTGCGCAAATCCAAAATCTAAAGTTCAAAATCGGATTAGCCCTGCGCGACAATCCGACGCAGTTCGGCGGCATAACCGCCGTAGGTGGCGCGAATCAAAACCGCGGCGCGCCCGGTGCGAAAATGCGGAAACTGCAAATGAAGCACAGCGATTCCGTTTGAATCGGTTTTTGAATGGAGCAGGACGGGGCGAAACGCCGCTCCCAGAACTTTGACCACAACTTCGGCTTCATGAATATTCTTTTCGCCCGTGCCGTGACCTTGCGTAATTTGAATTCGCAGCGCCACCCGGTCGCCGCCGCTAAATTCGCGCTCGTCGAGGAGAGATAAATTCAGAGCGTCCGAGGGAACATGTTCGGCGCGAGCAAAATCCGCGACCTGCTCGCCGGATTCGGTTCGCAGCACTCTGATCGAGTGATCCGTCAAATCGAGCGGCGGTTCGGGCAGTTCGTCGAGTCCGCTTTCCTCAATCAGCGCAATCGGTGTATCCAAAAACGGTTCTAAACCGAATAGTTCGAGATCGGAGAGCGGCAGCGGTTCGCTTTTTGCCGCAGGTTGTTTTGACTGGGTGACGAGTTTGCTGGCAGCGGCCTGAACGGAATCGCGCGCCGTCATTCGTTTGAGGTCTTCAACGCGTCCCTGCTTAATCGCCGCGCAAATCAGGCGGTGCTGTTTCTGAAGCCGCTCGGCTAAAACAGCTTCATCAAACCCGACTTTGATTAAATCGTCATACGGAGCGCGTTTGGCAGCCAGAATTTCGCCGCCTGTGTAGACCAGGGACAACAAAAAAGGCGTTTCCAATCCTTTATCTTCGGTTTGAACGTGATACGTGACGCTCTCGTGTTCGATGTCGGTGTTAAATCCGCTTATCACTGTGAAACAGTTTGTTGGAAGTTTGGGAATTTGAGCGAACGGTTTCAGGATTATTCGCTTATAGCGAAAATTAACACGAGCGAGAGGCTGCGGTCAATAAAACAGAAGAAGCGTCTTTTTACAGCCAAAAAGTCTTTTGCTTGACACTCATCCCAGCCTCAACTACGATTGAGTTTGTACTATAATTCTCAAAGTTTTTAGTTAAACTAATTTAACTGTTTATCAGAGGAAAACCTTTCGAAGATTTTCCTTAAACGGAGGCTCAATGACGGAATTTAGACTAATGGATTACGTGCCGATTGTCTTAATGTTTATCGTCGCTGGCGGTTTTGCCGTCACAAATATTTTTCTGACGCAGCTGGTCGGCCCGCGCAACTCAACCAAAGTTAAATTGATGCCCTACGAGTGCGGCAAAGATCCGGTCGGATCAGCCCGCGAACGTTTTTCCGTAAAATTTTACAGCGTCGCGGTTGATTTTCTGCTCTTTGATCTCGAAGTTTTATTTTTGATTCCTTTTGCCGTCGCTTTTGGATTTTTGCTCAAAATCCAGGGCGGATTTTACACCTTCGCGCTGCCGGCTTATGCGGCCGTGATGATCTTCATCGGAATGGTTGTTATCGGGTTTGTTTACGCCTGGAAAAAAGGCACGTTCGAATGGAACGTCCAAGCCCGCGCCGAAGCCCGCGCTGAGGCCAAAGCATTGTACGCCGAACGCAAAAAACGGCGCGCGATTTCAACTCAGACCGGAATGCCCGTCGAGCCGGTCACTTCAAGAACACAAACAACGCTGACCAGCCGCGTTTAAATACAGTTAACAGTTAACAGTTATCGGTCAACAACATTTGATAACTGTTAATTGATAACTGTTAACTGTTAAAAATGGGTTTAGAAAATAAATTAGTTGATTCTTTGCCGGAAATTTTAACTGTCCAGCTTGACGCCGTCGTTAATTGGGCCAGAAAAAGCTCTTTGTGGCCGGCAACGTTCGGGCTGGCCTGCTGCGCCATCGAAATGATGAACACGGTCAGCGCCAGAAACGATTTGTCGCGCTTTGGAGCCGAGACTTTTCGCGCTTCTCCGCGACAAGCTGACGTGATGATTGTTTCAGGCCGCGTGGCGCGCAAAATGGCTCCGGTCGTGCGCCGCATTTACGACCAGATGCCCGAGCCGAAATGGGTGATTTCGATGGGCGCCTGCGCCACCAGCGGCGGCGTCTTTGATAATTACGCGATTGTTCAGGGCGTTGATAAGATCGTTCCGGTTGACATTTACGTGCCGGGCTGCCCGCCGCGCCCCGAAATGCTGATTCACGGCATCATGATGCTGCAGGACAAAATCATGAAAGAGCGAATGCGTGATCGCCGCGATGTCCCGACGGCTGAAGCCCGCGATTCGATTTCGCTCGGCACCATGCCGGTGACGCTCGGCACGCAGCTCGAAGAGGATTCTGCCAGAACCGGCGTGACTCGTCCATATACCATTGCTTCGCGTCATGAACGACGACGCTCTTCTTGATAACTAAGGTCAGAAAACCGCCTGCAGCAGCGGGCGGTTTTTCTGCCGCGATCATGACTGTCTGCTAACCGCAGGCGGTTCTGACAATACCTACTTTATGGCTGAAACGTTAGAAACGCAGCAAAATTCAGTTACCGCGCCGCTCGTCGAAATCGCCGACGCGCTCAAAAAACAAAACTCCGGCTGGCTTGCTGAAGTCAAAGACGCGCTCGGAGAAGTAACTTTGATTGTTCCGAACGCATTTATTGTTGATGTCTGCTGGTTTTTAAAAACAAGATATCAATTCGATTTTTTATCGGATATCTGCGGCGGCGACCGAGGCGTGGAAGAAGATCCGCGTTTTGAAGTCAACTATCATTTATTTTCAACCAAAACTTATTATCGTTTGCGTTTAAAAGTGCTCTTGAGCGAGGACGCGGTGCACATCCCGACTGTTACCAACATCTGGCGCACCGCTAACTGGCACGAACGCGAAACTTACGATATGTTCGGCGTGATTTTTGACGGACATCCGGATTTGCGCCGAATCCTGTTGCCGTCCGATTTCGACGGTCACGCGCTCAGAAAAGATTATCCTTTGCGAGGTTTTGAACCATACAGCCTTTCGTAATTTTGGATTTTAGATTTTGGATTTTAGACTGGTTTCAAATCCAAAATCAGAAATCCAAAATCCAAAATTGAAATGACTCCAACTTTAGGAACAAATTCGCCTTTTGAAGTTTTAGATCGTCCGCTCGAATCGCAAATGACGCTTTCGATGGGGCCGCAGCATCCCTCGACACACGGCGTGTTGCGCCTCGAACTCGTTTTAGACGGCGAGATGGTTGTCAAAGCCGTTCCCGACATCGGCTATTTGCACACGGGAATGGAAAAGCTTTTTGAGTATAAGAAATATCAGCAGGGAATCGTTATCACCGACCGAATGGATTATCTCAATCCTTTGGGAAACAATCTGGTTTACGTGATGGCGGCGGAAAAACTGTTGCAACTTGAAATTCCCGAACGCGCGCAAACCATTCGAGTTTTGATGTGCGAATTGCAGCGCATCGCTTCGCATATGGTCTGGCTCGGGACACACGCGCTCGATATCGGGGCGATGACAGTTTTCTTTTTCTGTTTCCGGCAGCGCGAGAAAATCCTAAATCTGATCGAAGCCTGCTCGGGCGGGCGAATGACGCCTTCGTATTTCCGAATCGGCGGCATCATGATGGATTTGCCGGCAGGTTTTGAAAAACGCTGTAAGCAATTTCTGGCTGATTTTCCCGCCGCGCTTGACCAATTCAACACGCTGCTGAGCGGCAACACGATCTTTCACAGCCGCACACAGGGTATCGGCATTATCAACGCCGAAGACGCAATTGACTGGGGATTATCAGGCCCGTGTCTGCGCGGTTCGGGCGTTGCAATCGACGTCCGCCGGACAAATCCGTATTCGAGTTATGAAACATATGATTTTGAGATTCCGGTCGAAGACAGCTGTGATGTTTGGGCGCGTTACATGGTCAGGATGCGCGAATTAAAAGAATCCTGGAAGATTTGTAACCAGGCTCTCGCGCGTCTCAAACCTGGTCCGGTCAAAGCCGATGCGCCAAAGGTGGTTTTGCCCGACCGCGAAGACATGAAGACGCATATGGACGCGCTGATTCATCACTTTCTGATTGTCACCGAAGGCTTTAATATTCCGGCGGGCGAAGTTTACCACGTCATCGAAGCCTCAAAAGGTGAAATCGGCGTTTATATGAAATCGGACGGCGGCCCAAAACCGGCCCGAGTCCATTTCAGAGGCCCAAGCTTTGTTAATCTGTCGGCTTTACCGGTGATGAGCGAAGGCGAGATGGTTGCAGATGTCGTAGCAATTATCGGCTCGCTCGACATCGTGCTGGGTGAGATTGACCGATGATTGGCAGGCATTTCCAAATGGCGTTTCTATTTATTTGTGCCTCTGCGTTTTTTGGTGGTTTTTTAGTCAGCGCGCAAACTCTGAAAGTTGAGCCCGAAATCAAGCAATACGTTGAGGCAAAAGGGAAAAAGGCAAAGGTTCCGGCTGATATTGCCAATATCGCAAGAGGCGATTTAAACGGCGACGGCAAAGAAGACGTCGTGATTGAGTATTACATTCAAGTCGGCTATCCCGGAAACTTAACAAATACTTATCTGGCCGTTTTTCTTAATAAAAACGGAAAAATGAACTTTGCCGTCGAAACCGATGATGTCAAAGTAGTTCCGGCAAAAATTGAGAATGGAGTGCTGATTTGCGATAAATACGGCGAAGACAGCAAGAAATTTGAAAAGGTCGGAACGGTCAAGTTCAAACTCGTTAAAAAGAAATTAGTCGAAATCAAGACTACCAAGTAATTCACATTGGAATTATGAATCTAACTCCGCAAGCAGCAGTCGAGGAAATGGCGACTTTCGCGCCCGCCGTTGAAGCCGAAATCGAAGGTCACCTGAAGAAATATCCGGCAGAGAGAGTTCGCTCGGCGATTTTGCCGATTTTATTTGTCGTCCAGCGCGAGCGCGGCTATATTGACACGCCCGGCGCGGCTTATGTCGCGCACAAACTCGGCATTGAAGTTGTGGACGTTTGGGAAACAGCGACGTTTTACTCGATGTTTAATCTGAAACCGATTGGTCGTCACCACATTCAGATTTGCAAAACTCTTTCATGCAAAATTATGGGCGAGCCGGAAATTACCGACCACGTTTGCTCAAAACTCGGGATTGCGCCGGGCGAAACAACTGCGGACGGCAAGTTTACCGTTTCCCTTGTCGAATGCCTGGGTTCGTGCGGCACGGCTCCGATGTTTCAAATCGGTTTTGATTATCACGAAAATTTAACCACGGAAAAAGTTGATCAGATTTTAGGTTCGCTGCAATAAAGCTATGTTCTTTAATCCGAATGGCGCGGTTAGCAAAAAAACAGGCGGCGCATTATTGCTGCTGGTTATTTTGTTTGTCTCAACCTCTGCTTTGGCACAGGAGGGCGCCAATCGGATTATGGCGAATCGCGGCAACCGGCAAAATCAGCAGGATACGTTAACGCAGCGCCGAATGCCGGTTTTCCCTGATTACACATCGGATCTGGTCTCGCCGGAAGGCCCGAATCAAACCATCACGCATTACCAGTTTATTGACGCCAAAATCGTGACAACCATTGACGCCAAAGAATATACGGCAGTTTTTGGATTGGCGCAGGAAGCTCCGACTGTGCGCGATACAAACAAAAAGCTGCAGGATCAAATCAACGCTTTTCGTCAGAGTCTGGCTTCAATCGGCATCAATACTGATCAGACTTTTGTTGATTTTATTACGCAAACCCGGGTTTACGATTTTGTCGTCAAGGGCGCGACCGCGCGGGAAAAAGTTTCGGGCTTTCAGATTAAAGAAAATTTTATTATTCGTTACAGCGACCGCAAATTGCTCGATCAAATTTTGGTGCTGGCGTCGCAAGCCGGGATTTTTGATTTGATCAAAGTGGATTATTTAGTCGGCGATTTAACTCAAACCAGAGCGCAGCTTTTTAACGAAGCGGCGCGAGTTATCAAAAACAAAGAAGAATCTTACGCCAAAGTCGGAATTAAATTAACGCCGATAACGGTTTCGTTTGAGCAGTTTGACGTATTTCAGCCGTTTGAAGGTTACAATAGCTACAAAGCTTATGAATCCGGCGATGTTGACAGCGCTTACAACGTCGTTGAAAAACGCAAAAACAGCACCTATTATTTTGACCCGCTGCCGGAAGCAAAATTTGACGCCGTGTTAAAGCCGATTGGCTCAACACCGGAGGTGCAATGCACTTATTATTTGAGAATTAAATATTTTGTGTCGAGTCGAATAACCGTCGTTGCGGATGATAATAAAAAACCGAATTAGGTTTCAACTTTTGCAGAACTAATAGTTACAAATAATAGTTGACATAATTTCGGATTTATTAACTTAAAATGTTTTACAAGGTTGCTATCAAAGAATCTGAAGAAGGATATAGCGTGTCGTGCCCGGCTCTGCCCGGATGTTGGTCGCAAGGCGAAACCGAGGAAGAAGCGCTGGAAAATATCAAAGACGCTATTGAAGATTATTTGGCGGTTTTGAACGAGCAGAATTAGGTAATGCGTGTTCTTGTTGTTTCGATAATATTCTCTTTAATTCTAATCGCAAATGGATGCGGTTTAGGGCGATACATTTCGCTCGGACACGGAGTTGCCGTTGGAAAATCCATGTCACCGACCATAGAACCGGGCGATCATTTTGGTTACGCAATATTAAAGCTAGGCGAAATAGAATTATTAGAAAGATTCGATATCATTGTTTTCAAAGTTAGTTCCGAATACGACAAACAAATAAAAGAAGACACACAATTTGTTTTTCGAGTAATAGCTCTCGAAGGGGAAAAAGTTGAATTGAGGAACGGTAATGTTTTTGTTAATTACAAATTGCTTGAAGAACCTTTTGAAAAAGTCGAATCAAGAGATAATTTCGCCCCGATAATTGTTCCGAAAGGCGAATACTTTGTTTTGGGCGACAATCGCCCAAACAGTTTTGACAGCAGATTTTGGAAAAATAAGACCGTAAAAAGAAATGATATTGCTGGTTCGGTAAGCAATATTATTCACAAAGAAGATTGGGATAAGGGAAAACGTTGGTAGTTTAATGTTATGGAAATCAAAGCAATTGGATGTGAGCCTCTGCAGCTCAAGCGAGTTCATTTAGAGAATTCGCATACGCTCAAAGTTTATCAGGACAACGGCGGTTACGCGTCGCTCAAAAAAGCGCTCGCGATGAACTCTGACGACATTATCAACGAAGTCAAAAAATCTGCTTTGCGCGGACGTGGCGGCGCAGGTTTTCCGACCGGCATGAAATGGAGTTTTGTGCCCAAGCAATCGCCGAAACAAAAATATATTGTTTGCAACGCTGATGAATCGGAGCCGGGACCTTTCAAAGACCGCTATTTGATGGAGCGCGACCCGCACGCCCTACTTGAAGGAATGCTGATCGCGGCATTCGCGCTTAATTCGAGCGCCTGCTATATTTACACGCGCGGTGAATACAGATATTTAATTGATATTGCGGACAAAGCCATCGAAGAAGCGCGCGCCGCTGGAATTGTCGGCAAAAACATTTTGGGCAGCGATTTTTCGTGCGAGATTTACACGCACACCGGCGCGGGCGCTTACATTTGCGGCGAAGAAACCGCGCTCCTGTCATCGCTCGAAGGTTATCGCGGACACCCTCGAATGAAACCGCCGTTTCCAGCCGTCGAAGGACTTTACGCCAGTCCAACGGTGGTTAACAACGTGGAAACTTTAACGGCCGTGCCGCAAATTATCGAGATGGGCGGCGACGCGTGGAAAGCGCTCGGGACGGAAAAATCGGGCGGGACAAAACTCTGGTCGGTGTCGGGCCATGTCAAATATCCGGGTGTGTATGAACTTCCAATGGGCTATAAAGACATGGAAAAGTTCATCATGGAAGATTGCGGCGGAATGCTGCGCCCCGATAAAAAACTGAAAGCGGTGATTCCGGGCGGCTCAAGCGTTTACATTATGCGGGCCGACGATATTTTGGGCAAGAATGTGACGCTCGATTACGAAGGTTTGGTGACTGCGGGTTCGATGGTCGGTTCGGGCGGATTTATTGTGATGGACGAAACAGTTGACGTTTTTGAATCTACGAAAAATCTGACCGAATTTTACAAACACGAATCGTGCGGTTGGTGTACGCCGTGCCGCGAAGGAACGGATTGGATGGTCAAGATTTTCAAACGCATTGCGTCGGGCGAGGGCAATCCTGAAGACCCGCAGTTGTTGATTGATTTGTGCGATAACATCGAAGGCAAATCATTTTGCGGGCTGGGCGATGCCGCCGCGTGGCCGATTCAAAGCGCAATCAAACGTTTCCCCGAAGATTTTCGGCGCTGGGTGATGCGCGAGATTGACGCCAGCCGTTTTGTTGCGGCAAACGGCAACGGGCATCATTAAAAAACCATATTCATTAAGTTATCAGATTTAAAAGTTTTTTCGTTTGATACCGAATGCCGCGGATTTTTGAGGCAAACGTCTTGATTTGTTTAATTTAACCAGAAGGAGACACAAAATGAGGTTTACCAAATTAACATGGTTTGCGGCAGCCGCTTTCTGCGCGCTGAGCTTTTTCGCTCCAACCGTGATAAATGCTCAGTTATTCGGCAAAAGCGATTATACTGCGCTTTACCGTCTGCACAACGCCCAAAGCGGGGATCATCTTTACACGACGACCTGCGACGAAAAAAACAACGTTGCCGGCAGCGGATATGCGTTTGAAGGCGTTAACGGATATGTCGCAACTCGTCAGAACCGACGTCTCGTCCCGCTGCATCGTCTGGTGCTCAGCAACGGCGAGCATTTTTACACGACAAATGACCAGGAAATGCGAAATCTGTCTCAAACTGCCGGGAACAGATATGAAGGCATTACCGGCTATCTGTCCAGCAATCAGCAGCGAGGCACTGTGCCGTTATATCGGCTCGTTAACGGCGGCAACCATTTTTACACAGCCAATGAACAGGAAAAAAACAGCTTTTTGCAAGCGGCCGGAAGTCAGCTGGAAGGTATCACGGGTTACGTCTGGACTTCGGGCGCGGATAACTGCGGCGGCGGCGCGGTAATTCCCGGTAATTTTCCGGTTATTTACGCTCAGTCAAACTTTCAAGGACCGGCGCAAGCTGTTGAGAGAGATTGGGCCGGAAACAAAGATTGGGAAGGCAAGCCGCATTTGATTCGCTCGATTCGCGTCCCGCAAGGCTGGTATCTGGTTTTGTATGAGAAAAGAAATTTTGGCGGCAAATCATACAATTTGAACGGCGATTGGTCGCCGCAGCAAGGCGATTACTGGAACGGAAGAATTCGTTCGATTAAAGTTTATCAGGGAAATCCGCCGCCGCAACCGAGATAACACTAACGTCAAAAAAACGCCGCCGCAATCGAACTGTAGTTTTTTGTTTTGACAAATTCAAAGCGAGTTTAAAAACATGATGTCTTTAAATCATAAATTCTTTCGGATTTCGGCGGCGTTCTGTTTATTTGTTCTTTTTGCGGTTGCTGCTCAGTTTGCGGCAGCTCAGGACGTCAGTTCTGCCAGCAACAATCTGGTTAGTTTTACGCGCACCGGGACAATGCCAGTCGCGCAAACCAACCAGATGATAAAAACTGCGTTTGGGGCGAATGCCGTCGCGCCGACGTCGGACGCGCTTGATTTATACAAAGTCAATTATCGTTCGCGGGACGAAAAAAATAACGACGTTGTGCTGAGCGGCCTGGTGGTTTTGCCGAAAGGCGGCGCGCCAAAAGGACTGGTTGTTTTTGATCACGGAACAATCGTCAATTCTAACTTAGCGCCCTCGCGCTTCGTCGGAAAGGCCAATTCTTCCGAAGCGCAGATAGCGGTTTTGGCGTTTGCGTCCGGCGGTTACGCGGTGGCAATGCCAGATTATCTTGGGTTGGGCGATCACAAGGGCGCTCACCCGTACCCGCTCGGCGCGGCCAATAGCCTTTCAGCTGTTGATATCATTGCTCCGGCGCGCACTGTGGCGGCGCGAAATAACATTGCTGTCGGTTCGCACCTGTTTATTACCGGTTATTCTGAGGGCGGAGCGGTTGCGATGTGGACGGTGCGAAACTTGGAGCAGAAATCCGGAGCAAATTACGATGTTTTCGCCGCCGCGCCGATCTCAGGCCCATATGATCTTTCGACCGTAACGAGAAAATGGCTCCTGGATTCGCCGACCAGCCAAGAGGAATTTGTCATCCGGCTTTACCTAACTTCGTACATGGCTTATTACTTTCACAAAAGCCAGGGATTAAAACTGACCGATTATTTTAAGCCTTCGATGGCTTTTACCATCACGCAGGCTTTCAAAGGAAATATTTCGGATGAAAGTCTGATTAAAAGGCTGGCGCTCGCGGCGGTGTTGATGCGCTCGAAAAATTCTCTTGAAAATGTCATTACAGCGCGTTTTAAAAAAGCTCTGGAAACTTTAGATACATCCGATCCGATTATCAGGGAAATGCAGAAAAGCGATTGTTACGATTGGTCACCGCGGACAAAAATGCTGTTGATCAATATCAAAACCGATAAGGTTGTGGATCCCGGCAACACGGAAAAAGCAATTCGAACAATGCGTCAGCGCGGCGTCAGCGCAAATACGCTGAACCAATATGTACTTCCGGATGCGAATTTGAATCATATTACGGCCATAGGTTCGGCGCTAATCCAAGCGCGGCGGTTTTTTGATGAGGGCATTTTCGCTAATTTTAAGTAATTAAACATTAACTCAATTTCACCAGCAGAGAAATTAAAATTTGAAACGAGTTTGAATTAGACTTTTCAAACTGATAAAACTGATAAAACATTAACTTCAAACTGATAAAACATTAACTTTCGTTTATAATAGTTAGTAAATTATTTCACAATAAAATATTAGGAGCCAAAAATGGGAAGAGGCGATAAAAGCACAAAACGCGGGAAAATTGCGGCTGGAAGTTTCGGTAAAACACGACCGAAGAAAAAAAACCTGAAAAAAGCCGCGCCTGAAACTGTTAAAGAAAATAAAACTGAAACAAAAGAAACTGCTTAGTTTTTAGATACAAGCTAGAGTTAAAACCAAAAAATGTCTCCAGAACAGGTAAAAGTTACGATCAACGGGCAAGAGTTTGAGGTGGCGAAAGGGGCGAGCCTGATTGAAGTTTGCCGCGAAAAAGGTTTCGGTATTCCTTCATTTTGCTACTACTCGGATTTAGCTTTGCAGGCGTCGTGTCGAATGTGTTTGGTGCGCATTGATAAAATGCCCAAACTCCAAACTTCCTGCACCATTACTTGCACAGACGGCATGAACGTCACCACGCAAAGCGAAGAAATCGAAAAAGCGCAACGTGCGATGAGCGAATTTCTGCTGGCCAATCATCCGCTCGATTGCCCGGTCTGTGACCGCGGCGGCGAATGCGAACTCCAGGAAATGATTTTCGATTGGGGCGGGCTTGAAGAACGCTTTACCGAACGCAAAAACGCTTATCCGGAAAAATATCTCTCGCCGATGGTCGCCAACGATCAGCAGCGTTGTATCTTGTGCAAACGCTGTACGCGCGTTTGCGATGAGTGGATGGGCGAAGAAGCTATCGAAGCCGGCAGCCGCGGCGTTAACACAGTCATCGGAACTTACGACGGCTGGCTCAATTGTTCGCAGTGCGGCAATTGCATCGAAGTTTGCCCGACCGGAACTCTACTCGATGCGACTTATCGTCATGAATCGCGCCCGTGGGAATTGGATCAAACCGTTTCAACCTGCACATATTGTTCGGACGGCTGCCAGCTTTCCGTCGGTTCGCGCGGCGGCGAAGTGATGCGAGTTGTCGCCCGCGACCGTTATGTTAACGGCATCAACGGCGAGTTTTTGTGCGCCAAGGGACGTTTCGCGCACCACTTTGTTAATGACAAAGAGCGGGTCAAAACTCCGCTCGTGCGTTACAAAAAAGGCGGCAGATTAATTCCGACAACTTGGGACGAAGCGATTCGCTTTATCGCGCAGAAACTCAATGATGTTTTTGAAGCAAGCGGCAAAGAATCAATCGGTTTTATCGGCAGCCCGCGCCTGACGAACGAGAGCCTGTTTACGCTCAAGAAATTTGCCAACGAGGTTGTTGAAAACCAGAATTACGCTGTTTCGGATGCCAACAACTGGACTCAATTTTTTGCGAATCTGAGCGCTCCGCTCGCCACACACAAAGATATTCGCCACGCCAAAACGATTTTGCTGATTGGCGGCAATCCAAAAGAGCGACATCCGTTAACCGACAAACAAATTTTGCAAGCCGTTCGCAATGCGGGAGCAAGTCTAATTGTTGTCAACGAGACGCCGATTCGCACCGCCAGACGCGCTTCGCAGTTCTTACATGTCAATCCTGATTCTTACGACGCTTTCTTTCTGGCTTTGGCAGACGAGGGAAGCGCGGAATCTGCCGTCAAAAAACTCGGTGTCGAAGCGGCTGAATTGCAGACCATTCGCGAAACCGTTAATAAAACGACGGGCGACGTGGTAATAATTTTGGGCGATGATTTGAGCGCGGAAGCCCTGGCTGTCGCCGCGCAGCTGCCGCTTCATCACGAAGGACAAAGAATTTTGCTCCACCCGCTGCCGCTCTACAACAACAGCGTCGGAGCGGTTGACATGATCGGCGGCGGAAAATCAATTTTCGACGTGCTTAAAAACTCGCGCGCGCTCTACTTTGCCGGAAGTCTTTTGCCGCAGCAATTGGCAAACGCGGATTTGCCCGGCAAGGATTTTATTGTCGTACAGGAATTATTCGAAACCGAGACGTGTCAGTATGCCGATGTTGTTCTGCCGGCGGCGAGTTTTGCCGAACAGGACGGAACTTTTACCAATAACGATGGATTAGTTCAACGAGTGCGTCAGGCAATCGCGCCGGTTCATCAGGCAAAACCGGATTGGGCGATTTTAGCGTTAATAGCCAAAGAGTTCGGCGTTGATTTTGGTTATAACATGGCATCATCGGCTATTTTTAAACAAATTGCAGACGGCGTTTCGGCTTATGCCGGACTGCGTTATCCGAATTTGAAAGACGAATCAAACCCGGTCCAAGTCAAACATCAGATTTTCGGGAAAAACGATTTGGGAGCCGAAATTAACAGTCTCAAAAAACGCGCTGAAGCATTGCCGGAAACAGCGGATAAAATAATGGAAGAACCGGCAGTCGGTTCGGAACTGCATGTTCCCGGAACCTTGACGGGCAAAACTCCCGAGTTCGCATATCTCTGGAGCGGCAACGAAAAACCGGAAAACATCCTGGTTTCGCCGCTTTATCAAATTCAAAGAAACGGCAAAGCCCAAGAGGAAATGGCAGTCGCCGCAGACTAAAACGGATTTTAGATTTTAGATTTTGGATTTTAGATTGGCGTGTTTATTACAATTCTGTAAAATAGCCGCATCGCAATTAATCCAAAATCCAAAATCTAAAATCCAAAATTAAACTGATGGATTTGTCTCCACTAATTTTTGTTGTTCTTAAAACCATCGCTTGCTTTGTTGCTTTTACTGCCGTGCTGATGGTTGTCGCGTACACGGTTTTGGCCGAGCGCAAGGTTCTCGGTTATATTCAGGGACGAATCGGGCCGAATCGCGTCGGGCCTTGGGGCACATTGCAGCCGTTTGCCGACCTTTTTAAATTTATTTTTAAAGAGGATTTGATCCCCGATAAAGCAACGCAGTTTGTTTATCTGCTCGCACCGCTGATTGCGCTGATCTGCGCGCTGATGCCGATGGTGGTTTATCCTTTTGGCCCGACGCTTGATTTAAGGTCGCTCAATCTCAACAGTTTACCGGTGATCGGCAGCTACATCAGCCCGCATTTGGATGTCTTTCCATTTGCGATCACTCGTTTTGATGTTTCCCTCCTTTACGTTCTGGCGATTACATCAGTCGGCGTTTACGGAATTGCGCTGGCGGGTTGGGCGTCAAACAATAAATACAGCTTGATGGGCGGGCTGCGTTCATCGGCTCAGATGATTTCCTACGAATTATCAATGGGAATGTCGGTCATCGGCGTGGTTATTCTCTCAGGTTCGCTTGATGTTTTCAGAATCGTCGAATTGCAGGCCAACAGCCGCTTTTTGGGTTTTCTGCCGGGCTGGTATATCATCCCGCAATTTTTAGGCTTTTTCGTCTTTTTGATTTCCGCTTTTGCCGAAACCAACCGTGTCCCGTTCGACTTGCCGGAAGCCGAAACCGAACTGGTCGCCGGATTTCACACCGAATACAGCGCGCTCAAATTTGCGCTCTTTTTCATGGCCGAATACGTCAACATGTTTACCGTTTCGGCGATGTGCACAACTTTATTTTTGGGCGGCTGGCACGTTCCTTATTTGGGTGCAGGGGGAATTTGGTTAGCTGCTAATCTGAATTTCCCATATTTGGTAGTTGGCTCAATTGGGTACGTTCTCATCAGCATTGTATTTTTCTTTCTCAAAATCTTTGCGTTTCTATTTTTCTATATTTGGGTGCGCGGAACACTGCCCAGATTTAGATTTGATCAGTTGATGAATTTCGGCTGGAAATTTTTGCTCCCCGTGGCGATTTTAAACGTGATTTTAACGGCGACTATCAAACTTTTTTGGTACGCGCAATAGATTTAAGAATTTATCCAAATGCTTCAAACGATTAACCTTGAAACAATTGCCTCGTACGCCGCTTTTTATTTGTTCGCGGGAATGGCCATCGGTTTCGCCGGATCGGTCGTGTACCAGCGTAATCCGCTTTACAGCGCGATTTCGCTGATCGGCGTTTTTCTCTCGCTCGCGTGTATTTACGTGACGCTCGCCTCGCCGTTTATCGCCGCTACGCAGATCTTGGTTTATGCGGGCGCGATTATGGTTCTGGTCGTGTTCGTGATTATGCTGCTCAACGTTGAGGAAGATTTACTTTCAACCAAAAGGCTTAAATCTCTGACGGCAGTCGGGGCGATTATGGGTTTAGCGTTAGCTTCACAAGCCGGTTTTATTTATTACGCCGTGACTACCTCGCTCAACCGGAGCGCAACCGGCGGGACGGCGACCAGTCAGCCGACGATGGGCGCGACACAGGCCATCGGCGAATCGCTTTTTACCCGTTATCTGTTGCCTTTTGAAGCAACTGGTTTGCTGCTCCTGATGGCAATTGTCGGGGCGATGCTGTTATCCCGGCGTCTTTCGACGGAAAATCTGGAAAAGGTTGTCGAACACGAAAGAGAATTGCGGCACGACGCGGATTTTAATTAATTGTATGGTTCCAAATCTCGCATATTATCTGGTTTTATCCGGCATTTTATTTGCCATCGGCGCATTCGGCGTGGTTTACAAACGCAACGCGATTGGCATGTTTATGTGCATTGAGCTGATGCTCAACTCGGTAAATTTGAGCTTCGTCGCTTTTTCGCGCTATTTCAACGATACTACCGGGCAAATGTTCGTCTTTGTCGTGATGTGCGTCGCCGCCGCCGAAGCCGCGGTCGGTCTCGGAATCATCATTTCGATTTTCCGCAACCGCGAATCGCTCGACGTTGACGACGCCAGCATTCTGAAGAATTAGCAAATCGTAAATGATAAATCGTTAGTTTTCGCTCGTCACGATTTACCATTCACGATTCACCTGATAATGATTGAAAACAATTTTTTAAGTCTGATTATCTTTGCGCCTTTGCTTGGAGCAGTCATCAATTGGCTGTTTGGCAAACGGGCGAATAGTGAATTATTTAGCGGCGCGGTCGCTTGTTCGGCGGTCGGAGTGTCTTGCGTCGTCGCGTTTATGATGGCATTTGGGATCGGCACGTCGCACCCGGGAGCTTTTTACACGCCGGAAAATACGCCGATTTTTGACCAGATTTGGACGTGGATTGCGGTCGGAAATTTCCGCGCCGATTTCGGTTTGGCGATGGACAAATTGTCGGGTATTTACGCCTGTTTTATCACGTTTGTCGCTCTTTTAATTCACGTTTTCGCGACTGGTTACATGCACGGCGATAAAGGGTTTTACCGCTTTTTCGCGTATCTCAATCTGTTCATGTTTTCGATGCTGACACTTGTGCTGGCGGATAATTTTCTGCTGATGTTTGTCGGTTGGGAAGGCGTCGGACTTTGCTCGTATCTGCTCATCGGTTATTACATCAAACGCGACGAAGCGCGTCGGGCGGCGAAAAAAGCGTTTGTCGCCAACCGGATCGGCGACTGGGGCGTTTTGATGGGCATGTTTTTGCTCTTTTCAATGACCGGTTCGATTTCGTTTTACGATAAAACCGTAGGCGGCGTCCAGGTCGCAAGCTCTTTACGTTTAATCGGCGAAATGGCGCAGGACCCGTTTACCTGGGGCGCGCTCGTCGCGGGCGGAATTACTTCGGTGGCGATCTTGTTATTTATCGGGGCGACCGGAAAGAGCGCGCAGATTCCTTTGTTTGTCTGGCTGCCGGACGCGATGGCCGGCCCGACTCCGGTTTCCGCGCTGATTCACGCCGCGACAATGGTAACGGCGGGAGTTTACATGGTTGTCCGCTGCAACGCGATTTATCAGAATGCGCCGACGGCAATGTTTATTGTGGCGATTATCGGCGCGGCAACGGCGATTTTCGCGGCGACAATCGGACTCGCACAAAACGACATCAAAAAAGTTCTCGCCTATTCAACTGTTTCTCAACTCGGTTACATGTTTCTGGCTTGCGGAGTGGGCGCATTCGGAGCGGCGATTTTTCATGTGATGACGCACGCTTTCTTCAAAGCCCTGCTGTTCCTTGGTTCGGGTTCAGTCATTCACGGGATGCACCACGAACAGGACATGCGGCGGATGGGCAATTTGAGAAAGTACATGCCGATTACGCACATCACCATGTTGCTCGGCTGGCTGGCGATTTGCGGTATTTTCCCCTGGGCCGGATTCTTTTCCAAAGACGAGATTTTGTACCGTACCTTTGCCGCCGAAGCGACGCCAGGACACACTATTTTGTGGGTTGTCGGTGTTATTACAGCAGTTTTAACCGCCGCTTACATGACGCGGCTGATGACCATGACTTTCTGGACACCAGAGCGTTTTCACGAAGCTCTGCCGGACGGAGACCATCCGCACGATGCCGCGCACGCCGAAGAAAACGCTCACGCTCTGGGCGATGCGGATGACGCGACACATCACGGCGGAGACGCGCATCTTGACGCCGCTCATCCTGACGATGATGACGACGAAGAACACCACGAACTCGCGCCCGATTTCAAACCGCACGAATCGCCCTGGACGATGACCGTGCCGCTGGTTGTTTTAGCAATTCTCTCAACTGTTGGCGGATTAATCGGAATTCCTTACGCGCTCAGCTCAATTGTCGGTGCGGGTGATGTTAACGTTTTCTCAAAAACGCTGGAGCCGGTGATTGCTCGCGTCGGATTAAAACAAACCGGCGAAGCAGCGCACACGACAAATGCTGCCGGACACGAATCGAGCATTGCCGTTTCGCCCGAAACACACGCCGGAACGGTTGCCGCCGAACACGGCACGGAAGCCGTGCGCGAGCATTCAACTGCCGAACTGAATACGGAACGCGGTTTGGCGGGTTTGTCACTTGCTCTGGCAATCGTTGGAATCTTAATCGGCTATTTTATGTTTATCAAACGCCCGTTGCTCAAAATGCCTTCGATTTTGGAACATAAATGGTACGTTGACGAAATTTATAACGAAGGGATTATTGATCCAATCAATAATGCTTCGCGCGAAGGTCTATGGAAAATCTTTGATGTCGGAATCATTGACGGGCTGGTCAACGGAATGGGAGCTTTTATGGCGGAACTCGGCAACGTCGTGCGGCACATTCAAGTCGGTTTTGTGCGCTCGTACGCCGCTGTCATTCTGCTCGGAGCACTGGTTGTCATCGGCTATTTCGTTTACTACGGGCTAAAATTGGTTTAGCGAAAGAATAATGAATTACTTAACCGAAAATCTTTTAACGATCTTGATTTTGCTGCCTTCGTTTGGCGCTCTGGCGGCGATTGCGTATGCGTTGCTGCAGCCTGATCAAAAAGAAACAAATTATCGCTCGATTGCGCTCATTTTTACGACGCTCAATTTTCTGGTTTCGCTTCTTTTACTGGGCGGCGGCGGGATCGAAGCCAACGGTTTTTCGTTTGTCAGAAACGTGCCCTGGATTGAAGCCATCGGAACCAATTACCACGTCGGCGTTGACGGTTTGAGCATCTGGCTGGTGATTTTGGCGACGTTCATCATGCCGATTGCGATTTTGTCGAGCTGGAACGCGGTTGAAAAACGTCACGCGGCTTTTTACGTCTTTTTGCTGTTGCTCGAAAGCGCGATGATCGGCGTTTTCTGCTCGCTCGATTTGCTAGTTTTCTATCTGTTTTTTGAAGCCTCGCTCGTCCCGATGTTTTTCCTGATCGGAATTTGGGGCGGCGAAAAACGAATTTACGCGGCGACCAAGTTTTTTATTTATACGGCCGTCGGCTCGCTTTTAATGCTGGTTGGCATCATCGCGCTCTATTATTTACATTTGACGGCGACAGGCGCGGGCACATTCGATTATGTGGTTTTGCTCAATTCGCTTTCGACGGGCGCGCTCGTGCTCGACCATAAAATAGTCGCGCCGCTGATTTTCTTTTCGTTTGCCATTGCCTTTGCCATTAAGGTTCCGATGTTTCCGCTTCACACTTGGTTGCCGGACGCGCACACGGAAGCTCCGACCGCCGGTTCGGTTATTCTGGCCGCTGTGATGCTCAAAATGGGAACTTACGGCATCCTGCGTTTTTGCTTTGGTCTGTTTCCCGAAGTCGCCCGTGAACAGTGGGTTGCCGGACTCTTTATCGCGCTCGCCGTGATCGGCATTATTTACGGCGCGCTGGTCGCCATGGTGCAGCCGGATATCAAACGCCTCGTCGCCTATTCCTCGGTTTCGCATATGGGTTTTGTGATTTTGGGAATGTTTTCTTTTAACGAGCTTGGAATGCAGGGCGCGCTTTATCAAATGCTTAACCACGGCGTTTCGACCGGCGCGCTCTTTTTGCTGGTCGGGATGATTTACGAGCGTCGTCACACACGGGCAATCACCGAATACGGCGGAATCGCCAACGTAATGCCGCTTTACGCGACATTTTTCGTAATTACGGCGATGTCTTCAATCGGGTTGCCTTTCCTTAATGGATTCGTCGGCGAATTTTTAACAATGCTCGGAATGTGGCAGTCAAATGCCGTTTCGTGGCACTGGGGCGCGACGATGGCCGCCGGAACCGGCGTGATTCTGGCCGCCGTTTATCTGCTCTGGATGCTCCAGCGTGTTTTGTTCGGCAAAATCACGAACGAGAAAAATCGGCATTTGACGGATTTAAACTGGCGCGAAATCGGTCTGATGGCTCCGCTATTGTTTTTGATGGTTTTTATGGGAGTTTACCCGGCTCCGTTTTTGGAACGCTCTAAAGCAAGCATTGTCGCGGTCGAAAAACGTCTGGAGAATCGAGCGGCGGGCGGCAATATTGCCGAAATTAACGAAATACAAAAGTAAATGCGCAAATTCATAATTTTGTTTTCGCTGTTTCTCGCTGTTTGCCAGACAAACAAAGCGCAGGATTTTTATTATTCGAATGATGTCAAAGTTTTTCGAGAAGGACGCGATAAAGAGTTTCGAGATCCCAAAGAATCACCTTTGACAAAAGAGGATTTCCCTTTGTTCAAGGGCTTAAATTATTACATCTTAAATTCAAAGTATAAGATTAAAGCCCAAGTTGTAAAAACCTTGAACGAGCAGCAGTTTGAGGCGGAAACCTCAAATGGAAAGCCTCGCTTATTGGTCAAATATGGATATCTCGAATTTAATTTGGATGGAAAAAAACAACGGCTAAATGTTTATCAAACAATTGTGCCGCCGGAAAATTCGGATTATGAAGAAGCAAAGAATACTTTATTTTTACCATTTAAAGATTTAACAAGTAATGAAGAAACTTATGGCGGCGGGCGTTACATGGACTTTAGAATACCGAAAACTAATGAACTGATTGTTGATTTTAATTTGGCTTATAATCCGTCTTGCGCATATGGCAGAAAATATTCTTGTTTTTTAGTTCCAAAAACAAATCATTTAAACATCGCAATCAAAGCCGGCGAAAAAAAATACCAGTATTCGCCCGATAAAAAGCTAATCAAATGAACGCATTTCTTTTTCAACTCCAACTTGCAGCGCCGGAAATTAATTTTCCGCTGATTCTGCCCGAATTGATTGTCGCCACGGTCGGAGCGATTGTCATGCTCTACGATTGCTTTTTCCCGAATCAGCGCAAAGTCACCGGCGCAGTTTCGCTTCTCGGTTTAGGAGGGGCGGCGGCGGCGGCGATCTGGCTCTGGACAAACGGCGGAATAATTGACGCGGCCAAAGATTTTAACGGAATGATCGCTTTTGACGGGCTGCGTTTAAGCTTTACACTCGTATTTATTGTTGTCTCAGCGCTGACTATTTTGATCTCGACCGTCTGGGTTGACAATGAAAATTTGCCAGCCGGCGAATATCACGCCCTGCTTCTGTTTGCCACGGTCGGAATGATGCTGATGGCTTCGGGCAACGACCTTGTGATTCTTTTTATCGGGCTCGAAACGCTTTCGATTGCGACTTACGTTTTAGCCGGTTTGCGCCGAACTGATTTGCGTTCAAACGAATCCGCTCTCAAATATTTTATTCTCGGTTCTTTTTCTTCAGCGTTTTTGCTCTACGGAATGGCTTTGACATACGGTGCGACCGGAACCAGAGAGGGTTTAGCCGGAGTCACCAATATTACCGAAATCGGGATTCGCGTCGCTAACGGAAATTTACAGTTTCCCGCGCTCTTGCTCGTTGGCGCAGCGCTGATGCTGATCGGTTTCGGATTTAAAATCGCCGCTGCGCCGTTTCACGTCTGGACGCCGGATGTTTACGAA
Organism: Pyrinomonadales bacterium; assembly: GCA_038212235.1. Taxonomy (GTDB): domain Bacteria; phylum Acidobacteriota; class Blastocatellia; order Pyrinomonadales; family Pyrinomonadaceae; genus JBBQUS01. The sequence goes on along the minus strand of JBBQUS010000003.1, from coordinate 60,018 downwards.
GGCGCGCCGACTCCGATTACTTCGCTTCTCGCGACCGGCTCAAAAGCCGCCGGGTTTGCCGCTTTTCTGCGCGTTTTTGTTTTCGCGTTTCCCTTTGTCGCCGCGACCGGCGCGACTTTGAATACAGCTTCATATCAAGTTCATGAAACATGGCTGACGGCTCTAAGTTTCATGGCGATTTTGACGATGATTGTCGGGAATGTGGCGGCCATCGTCCAAAATAACATCAAGCGGATGCTCGCGTATTCTTCGATTGCTCACGCCGGTTACGCCCTCGTTGGGTTTGTCGGCGCGGGCGCGGCGGACACTGCGGCCAAACGCGAAGACGCAATCGCTTCGGTAGCATTTTATATGCTGAGTTATGCCGTAACTTCGCTCGGCGCTTTCGCCATCGTCACGCTCTTGGCGCAAAAAGGCGACCGCCGCACCGAATTTGAGGATTACGTCGGCATCGGATTTAAATCGCCGCTGCTGGCGTTTTCGCTCTCGCTCTTTATGCTGAGTTTGTTCGGACTTCCCTTAACGGCGGGATTTACAGGGAAGGTATTGGTTTTCCGTCCGGCGCTCGCTGCCGGTTACTACCTGCTGGTCGTTTTTGCGGTGATTAACACAGCAATTTCAGCTTATTACTATCTGCGCCTGATCGTAGTAATGTTCTTTCGCGAACGGACGACTGAATGGGCTTTACCCCGCATTCCGGTAAGTCTGGCAATTGTTTTGGTTCTGACCGTTCTCGGGGTTTTTTATTGGGGCCTTTTTGGCAACGGAACATTCGAAGGTTTTCGCAGACAGCCGGTTGCGACAATTCAAGCTGCAAAATAGGAAGCATTTAATTTAAATTTGCCACAGAGAACACAGAGATTTTGGTTTTAACTCTGTGACCTCTGTGGCAAAATGTTTTCTCAGGATGATTGCGGTGGCAAAAATGAAAAACGAATCGGAAAAAGCTCCTTCTGCGCATCCGCCAATTGCGACTCTGATTGCTGAAATCAAAGACACTGCCGGTGAAAACTGGCTGTCGCGTGTTTACGCGGAAAAAGTCAGACCTCTCCGCACGCGTTCAAATCAATTAAATGTTCCGGCAAAAGAAAACAAAACCGAAATTTTTTACACCTTGCTCGGCGTCGAACTAAAAGTCGCCCGACAGAGAATTAACTGTCCTGATTTGGCGACGGCGCGATTTCTCCAAGTTTTTGCCCGAATCGGCTGTTCAGCAGTTGCAATCCCTTATGACATTACTAAAATCTCGGTCTTAGCCGACGAACTGGAATCGGTTTGGCAGCGCTTGTTGTTGCTCGAACAAGAGGCCGAAGCCAAAAATTTTCTCAGGCAGACTTATCTGCGATCAGCTTTGGTCAAAGAATTGCGTCGGGAAATTGAAGAAATAGGAGCGGGCGAAGCCGTTCCGCAATTTAATCAAAATACTAAGCAACGAGTGAACAGATAAATGGCGAATCAGGATTAGTTTTAACCTGTCAACGATTTGAGCGATTCCATCATCAAGTTAAAGGAATAATTATTCGATTTACTATTTACTGTTTATCATCATTTATTTATTAAAAAATGTTAGATGCCGCCCTTTTAAAACCGAAAGCTCCGCTTGAAGAACCTGAACCGCTACCGTTTCCTTTTAATCAGAGAACATTTTGCCGGTACGAACCGATTGAGAAACGTATTGAAACAGTCCGAGTTTTGGTAGTTAATGATTTGCTCCGTTACGAAACTGACGTTTCGGAACTGGCTCGCAGCGAATGGAACGGGACGCTCGAAAGCAAGCTTAGATTTGAACGCAAAATCTCTGCGATGGCTTGCGAAAACATCACCAAAAACGTTCACCGGCTGGTTAAACGGCCAAAACTATTACTGGTGCATTTATCGGAAGTCGCTGAAGCCGCCGAAGCTTTTCGTCCGCAGGCGATTGTCATGAGCGGCACGCTTTCTGATTTTGATTATTATAACCCCGAGCAGCTCGAAAAATTCGCCCGATTTATCAGAACAACGAAAATTCCGGTTTTGGGAATTTGCGGAGCGCACCAGTTAATTGGGATAAGTTTTGGCGAAAAGCTGACGACGCTCGATAATCTTGACGCTTCAGAAAAGAGAAGCGGGCGTGTGGTCGAATATCAATATCGTTTTGTTAAAATCACCGATCCCGGCGACCCGATTTTTGCCGGAAACAATAACCCTGAGAGCGGTTTGTGGCAGGATTACACCAAAGAGGCCGACATCCTGCGCGTCTGGCAGAATCACGGCCTGCAAGTGGCGGGGATTCCGGACGGCTTTAAAAAGCTTGCGACCGCTTATCTCTGCAAAAACCAGATGATGGTCAAAAACAGCAACGGGCAGCTTATTTATACGGTTCAATTTCATCTCGAGAAATCGTTTGAAGATTGGAACAAAAACCGGACCCGCTGGGAACATCAAAACGAATCGCGTGATGGACGCGTGTTGTTTGAAAGCTTTCTCAAACTTGCGCTCGAGCATGAGAAAAGACAAAAGAATAACTAAAAAATGGTCAAGAGAATTTTAAAGTGGACGGTAGTTGTTTTAGCCGTAGTTTTCGCCGGGATCCAGTTTATTCGCCCGGCCATGACGAATCCGCCGATTGACGAAACCAAAACGATTCAAGCCAAGGTAAACGTGCCGCCTGACGTTGATGCCATTCTGACCCGTTCGTGCAATGACTGTCATTCAAACAAAACTAACTGGGTTTGGTACAGCAATTTTGCTCCTGTTTCATGGCGGATGGCAGATCATGTTAACGACGGGCGAAGAAATCTTTCGCTTTCGGAGTTTGGCACTTATACTTCAAAAAAAGCCGGTCGCAAACTTGAAGAAATGTGTGAACAGGTGAAAAGCGGCGAGATGCCGGTTTGGGATTATCTAATCATGCATCCAGCGGCGAGACTGAGCGATGCGGACAAACAAACTCTCTGCGATTGGTCAGCAAAAGAGCAGGAAAAGCTGCCAACTGATAAATAACAAAAACACTAGATAAAATAGAAAAGGAGCGAGAATTCTCGCTCCTTTTTTTATCGAATTCTGAAAAGATAGCTTAGCTTTGCATCGAAGCTAAAAATTCAGCGTTGGCTTTGGTTTTGGCCAGTCTTTCCAGCACCACTTCCATTTGTTCGGTTGGCGAGAGGGGGTTAAGCACGCGCCGCATCACCCAGAGACGATTCAAATCTTCTTTGCTGACGAGCAGTTCTTCCTTACGCGTTCCCGAACGCTGCAAATCAATGGCCGGGAAGAGACGCTTGTCAGAGAGACGACGGTCAAGGTGGATTTCCGAGTTACCCGTTCCTTTAAACTCTTCAAAGATAACGTCGTCCATTCTCGAACCCGTATCAATCAACGCTGTTGCGATAATCGTCAGGGAACCGCCTTCTTCGATATTGCGCGCCGCGCCGAAAAATCGTTTCGGACGCTGCAGCGCATTTGAATCAATACCGCCCGAGAGAATCTTGCCGGACGGCGGAACGACGGCGTTGTGCGCCCTTGCCAGGCGCGTAATCGAATCGAGCAGAATCACCACGTCTTTTTTGTGTTCGACGAGGCGTTTAGCCTTTTCGATCACCATATCGGCCACTTGAACGTGGCGCGTCGGCGGTTCGTCAAATGTCGAGGAAATTACTTCGCCCTGCACCGAGCGCGACATATCAGTTACTTCTTCCGGTCGCTCATCAATCAGCAAAACAATCAAAACGACTTCCGGATGGTTGTTCGTAATTGAATTTGCCATCGTTTGCAGCAGCATGGTTTTGCCGGTGCGCGGCGGAGCGACGATCAGAGCGCGCTGTCCCTTGCCAATCGGCGTCACCAAATCCAGCACCCGCGCCGGAATGTTGTCGGCGGCAAGCTCCATTCTTAGCTGTTCATCCGGATAGAGCGGCGTTAAGTTGTCAAAGAAAACTTTCTCTCTCGATTGTTCCGGGTCTTCAAAGTTAATCGCTTCGACTTTGATCAGAGCAAAATAGCGCTCGCCTTCTTTGGGGGGGCGAATCTGACCGGAAACCGTGTCGCCCGTGCGCAAGTCAAAACGGCGGATTTGCGAAGGCGACACGTAAATATCATCGGGACCGGGCAAATAGTTATATTCTGGAGCGCGCAAAAATCCGAATCCGTCCGGCAAAGTTTCCAGAACGCCTTCGGAGAAAATCAAACCGCTCTTTTCGGTTTGCGCCGCGAGAACTTTAAAAATCAATTCCTGCTTTCGCATTCCCGAAGCGCCTTGAATCCCAAAGTCCTTGGCGACGGCTGTCAACGAAGAAATTGACATCTCTTTGAGTTCGGCGAGATTCAGATTTACGACAGCGCTGTTGCCATTGGTTTGTGCGGTAGACGGCGCAACAAAAGCAGCAACAGTCGCCGCCGGGACGTTGGGAGAAAAGCCGTCCTCCGCGCCGTTGGATGCCGTCCGCGCCGTTTCAGACTTCGGCGTTTTACCGGAGTGACCATTGCCGTCGAGTTTAAATTCGCTGGCGCCGTCAACCGGCTCCGCGATTTCATTTGTAACAGCAACCATCGTGGTCGGGGCGCTTTCTTTTTCGGATTTATTGTTTGTGTTGGTTGTTGATTTACGAGGTGTACGTGCCATTTTATTTAATTTATAAAGATTGCGAGAAGTGAATATTGAGCCTCTCTGCAAAACAAATATTTGATGCTTGGTCTATTAAGATAAGAGACAAAACTAACTCCATTTGATTTAGGCGAGCGGTCGAACCGTATCGCTGATTGCCTTTGCTCCGTGTCGGTGAATTATTAAATGAAGGAACTTATGGGAATCGGTAATGGGGTCAAGCCAAAAAATCAAGCGCAAGCGTCCTGACTTCAAAAACTTTAAATCAAAGAATATTTTGATTATGCCCGAAAAGCAATAGCAAATGCAACAATTACGCAACTATATTTGAAAATTAACATCAAATTGCATTATTGATGGCTTGCCAAACCTCATCACGTCCTCTTCCGGTGACGGAAGAATAAGAAATTACTGTCCTACTAATAAAAACTTTATCGATATTTTCAAGGCTCTTTTTTAGTTCGTTAGAAGAAAGTTTGTCAGCTTTCGTTGCCACAATAAGTGAAGGTTTATCGTTGTGCTGAAGCCATTCGTGCAGTTGAATATCAAGCTCGGTGGGGGGATGGCGCGAATCTATTAGTTGAATAGAAAGCACCAGCTCGCTTCGCCGCGCCAGATAATTTTCGGCCATTTTGCCCCAGTCTCCGCGCATCGCTTTGGAAACCTTAGCGTAACCGTAACCGGGCAAGTCAACAAAGTACAAGTTTTTATTAACGAGGAAAAAGTTTAGCGACTGCGTTCGGCCGGGCGTGTTTGAGGTTCTGGCTAATCCTTTGCGCTGAAGAAGAGAATTGAGCAGGCTGGATTTACCGACATTTGAACGCCCGAGAAAAGCGACTTCCGGCAATCCGTCAGTCGTCCAGTGTTCGGGCGCAAAGGCGCTTTTGACAAATTCTGCGTGGATGATCTTCATTCTTTAAAGTTTAAAATTTTGTGGCAATGTCTGGCAATGCTTAGTAAACCAAACGTTCAAAAATTTGTTAAATAAATATCAAATGAAATTTGAGATTAAATTGATGAATTTAATTCATCTTTTTGAGGATTTCGATAATTGTTTTGTGAGACCGTGACGTTTGCCAAAGTTTTTGCTTTTTACAAATTGCTCAAAACGTCTGGCGATCCAGTTTTGAAAGGAATTAATATTATGCGCGAACATCTTCAAAATAATTTTACTCAAAAACCTGCTTCGGCTTTTGACGTCGCAACCCAAAATTTAATCCTTAGGGACGCGGCCCCGGTGAGTTTGAATAACCGGCTTGACGCTCTCAAAGTTTTATCGCATTCGATTTTGCAAGAAATTAATTCACTCCGTCAGGATGAAAACGCCGTCTTGCTTCTCAAAATAGACTTAAGTCATGAAGTCCAGCGTTTCGAAAAAGACTTGATCCGTTGCGCTTTGCTTAGAACGGGCGGTAAACAGCGTCAGGCAGCGCGCCTGCTCAACGTCAAAGTTTCCACGCTCAACGCCAAAATCAAACGTTTTAATATTGCGGCAAATGGATTAAGCCAGCTTGCCGAGTAACTCGTTATCAAACCGAATAGAATTCCTTTCGCTCTTGAGAAAGGGAATCAGAAAATCGCCGGAACAAAAACTTTGATGCATTCATAGCATTGTTCCGGCGATTTCTGTTGTTTGTCAAACCTTTTATTATCAATTAGGTCAAGGATAGAAGGTAGATCAGGCGCAAACTCCATTCTTATGGTTGTCCACTAAAATGAACACATTGAACAGCTTAAAAAATGAAAAATTCAAAATTTCCGATTTTCGCGACTCTGTTTATCCGAAATCAAAAATTTTGACTGACTTTTCTATCTAGACATCTTTGTTAAAGCCTCAGATTTTTCTTTTACTCCCTGAATGGCACTTTAGTTGCGCTTGAAGAATCGGTAAGAAGGACGCGAAGTGCTTACTGTTCAATAAATTGGACAGTTTTTTCGTAAACAGCTTTTTGAGTCTCCTTATCAAATATTCGATCTACATTGGAGGCCTCTATGAAACACAGAATTCTAATTTTCGCGCTGGCAACATTCCTCGGGTTTTTGTTTGGCGCTAATATCATTTCCGCTCAAGTGACGGGCGGAGCCGTAACCGGCACGGTGGTTGACAGTAATGGCGCGGTGATTCCAAACGCCGCGGTTAAATTGTCTGATAAAGTGCGTGGTCAAACGTTAACTACACAGACTACCAACACCGGTTCTTATCTTTACCCAAATGTTGCGGTCGGTGAATACACTATCAGCATCACGCAAGACGGATTTGCTGCCGCGACCAAAGAACTGACCGTTTCGCTCAACCAAACCGTGACGCTCAACGCTGCCTTGCAGCCAGCCGGCGGCACAAATGTCGTTGACGTTGTCTCAAGTGGCGACGTGATTGTCGAAAAAGACAGCTCTCAACTCGGAAGGAGTTTTGAGCGGCGCAAGGTCGAGGATTTACCGATTAACGGCAACGCCAATAACCTCGCCGTTCTCGCTCCGAACGTCGCTCCTTCGGCGGCGGGTCTCGCCACCAATTCGGCCGTGATCGGAGGAGTACGTCCGCGTGGCAATACTTTTAACGTTGACGGCGTAGATAATAATGATGCCTCTATTACCGGAGCATCAGCAACAGTGATTCAGGATGCGATTGAAGAATTTACTTTACTGCAAAATAACTTCAACGCCGAATTCGGCGCCGGCGCCGGCGGTCAATTTAATACAATTACCAAATCGGGAACCAACGGTTTTCACGGGCGCGCTTTTACATATATCAACAGCCAGCAGTTTAATGCACGGCAAACGCTCGAAGATGGGACGCAAAAAAACTTTTTAAAGCAAACTCGTTACGGCGGAGTTGTGGGCGGCCCGATTATTAAGAATAAACTTTTCTTTTTTGGAGCTTACGAAAGATTTTATCAAGTAAAACCCGGCGCGGTTGACAATTATTTTGCTCCGACTGCGGCAGGTTTAAATCAAATCGCGGCGATTCCGGGAGTCAGCCCGTTTGTTGTTGATTTGCTGAGAAGAAATTTGACACTCGCGCCAAGCGCCGACGGCGAGACGACGACTCAACTTGGAACAGTTCTGGGCGTTTCCGGCATCCAGTTTGGCAATGTCATTCTGCCAATTCCCGGCAGTCAAACCGACCATTCGTTTCAAATTAATATTGATCATTTGCCGAACGAGAAAAATCAGTTTCGCTATCGCTTTGGCTACGATCATCCGCGTCTTCTTCAGGCCGGCGGCGGCGGTTTGAAATTCAGCAACAAGCTAGCTGTTGATACGCGCTTATTTTCGGCTAATTGGGTGCGCACCTTTAGCTCAAACATTATTAATGATTTGCGGCTCTCATTCAAAAGCGCGACGAACAACTTTCCGTTGGTAGATCCTTCGGTGACAGATTTTCCAAACATCACGGTTGATTCGCTAAATTTGGCATTAGGACCAAACGGTGTTTTACCACAGGGTACGCCGGTTGATAATAATTATCAGGTTTACGATACATTAACCGTAGTGCGCGGTAGTCACACTTTCAAATTCGGGGGTGAAATGCGTCGGCAGCTTCTCACCAGTTCCTTCTTGCCGCGCGCTCGCGGTGATTACGAATATTCCGATCTTGATACATTGTTGCAAGATCTTCAACCGGACGTGGTTGATAAACGCGGAGTCGGCTCGCCGAATTTTGTCGGCAACCGTTTTCAATGGTTTGGCTTTGGTCAGGACGATTGGAAAATTCGTCAGAATTTGACGTTAAACTTAGGACTTCGATATGAGTTTACTAACTTGCCGCGCGACGCTGCCAGTCAAGAGCTTAATAATGTCGCTTCCGTGCCGGGCGTGATTGAATTTAATCGTCCGAAAACCGATAAAAACAATTTCGCCCCGCGTTTAGGGTTTGCCTATTCGCCGACTTTGAACAATTCAGTCGGAAGATTTCTCTTTGGCAAACAAGGTGATAGCTCGATTCGGACAAATTTTGCCAAAACATTTTTTGTTAATTTTCAAAATCTGCTGTTGCTAAATCTACCGCCGCAGTTTTCTACGGAAATTACTAACGGAGGCTCGGCGACAGGCTTTTTGCAAAATGGAGCGATTCCAAATGTTTTGCCTCCGACCAACACGCCGGCGTTGGCGCGAGCCTCGACCAGCTCGATTATTGTTGACCAGATAACTCCTTACACGCTCTCGTGGGCGCTTTCCTATCAGCGACAGCTTGGCAGAAATATGGGAATCGAATTTCGTTTCTTGAGCACGCGTGGTCGCCTGCTGCCAGTTCAGGTGCAGGAAAACGGCGGAGTAGTGCGCGATCAGGATTTGATTATCCCAACCTTCTTTAATCAGCCGACCGCCGCCCAGCTTGCCGGACTACCGACTTTCGGGGCGATTACCGCCGCCAGCCCGACAGTTGGAAGAAGGGCTTTGGCTCAATTCGGTTTTAACCAAGCGGTGACAGGCTTCAAAAACATAGGTGAGTCGTGGTATGACGGTGGCTCGGTGAGCCTGACTCGTCGTTTTAGTCGGGATTTAGGGTTTACCGCCGCTTACACTTACAGCAAAACACTGGACAATTCAACCAACGAATTAAATACCAGCGCGCTTAATCCGCGCCGTCCACAGGACGGATTTAATATTGATAATGAAAAATCACTATCAGCCCTCGATATTCCGCACCGGTTTGTCGCGTCGTTTAATTACGACCTCAACTTCTTCAAAAAGGTAGAAAACCCGGTTTGGAATAAATTTTTAAATGGGTGGCAGTTTAACGGCGTCTTCCAAGCGCAATCGGGTCAGCCGATTACAATTATTTCCGGGATTGACAGCAACCGAAATCTGGACGCCGCCGGCGACCGCGCCATCTTTAACCCGAACGGCGATCCAAACATTGGCAGCGGAATTCAAGCCTTGGCGTTGATTAACGGCGTTGTCACCCCGGTGGCCCTCGGCAATGCGGGAACAGTAGCTTATGTCGCATTGAGACCAAATGCCGGCTTTGTTCAAACGGGTTTTTTATCCCGTTCAAACCTCGGGCGCAATACTTTTCGCACTCACGGTTACAACACGACCGATGTCGTGCTTGTGAAAAACACCAGATTTGGCAAAGATGACCGTTTTAATTTTCAAATCGGAGCGGAAATCTTTGATCTCTTTAATCAACGCCAAAGAACACTTGGCGCAATCGGACCCGATCCGAATACTGGAGTCGGAGCGCAAACAGCCGCGTTTGCTCAACCGCAAAATGCCAATTTCCTAAATTACGATGTCGGTAATTTTGCCGGACGCTTTGTCACGATGCGGGCAAAGTTTATTTTCTAGCGCAAGTTCTGGATACTTCAAATAGATGCTGGGGCGATGGATGTATCCATCGCCCCAGCATCTATTTGAGGCTCACATTTATTTGCACACTGGTTGTTAGCCCATCAACTCTATCAAATTAGCAAAACGCGCGTCGCGGCGGATTTCATCCCACACTGGATCAAATGGAATCATCAGATGAGGCAACATCTTTTTCTCGTAAGCCCGCTTGAAATAAGCATAAGATTCATCCTTTTTGCCAAGCGTATAACTAACGATAATCAAATCAGACAATACTTCCGATTCGTCGGCGGTTTTAAGCTGCCGAAAAATGTCTTCGGCTTCCGCAGAGCGCCCTGTTCTAGCATAAAAATAGGCGAGCGAACCGCGCGCCGGATCTTTTTCGTCTCCGCGTTCGATTTCAAATTTTGCGGTTGTAATCGCGTCGTCGCTTCTCCCGTTAAAAAAATATGCGTTTGCCAAGCTTAATCTGTTTGACGGCGCATCGGGCGAGAGTTCAACCGCTTTTTCGCAATATCCGACGGCTTCGGGAAAGCTGCGTTGCAGAATCAAAACGGTGCAAAGCGTATTGTTGCTAACGGTCCAGAGCGGATCATATTCTTGCGCCAGTCGCATTTGCTCGACCGTTTCCGGCAGTTTTCTCATTCTTAGTAACTGCCAGCCATAACGAACATGCGCCATCGAATTATAAGGCGCGAGCGCGAGCGCGCGCTCAAGCGAGTGCACCGCTTCGTCAAATTTTCGGTCGTGATCTTCGACAAATGCAATTGCAATGTGAGCTTCGGCAAGTCGGTCATTTAAGACAAGAGCTGTTTCCGCCGCAGCACGAGCTTTCTCGATCATTTCGCCCGAATCGGCAAAATTGTAATGCCCGAGCATGTTATAAGAATCGGCCAGCCCGGCATAAGCCTCGGCATAGTTCGGATCAATTTCAATCGCTTTTTGAAAGTATTCAACCGCTTTTTGCAATCCGTCTTTGGTGCGTTTATTACCAAAGTAGATTCCGAACGAGTAGGCTTGATACGCCGCCGGATTGGTCGTCTCCCGCTGCGTCAGCAGATGCTCTTGCGCGCCCGACAAATTGAGCGAAATGGCGCGCGCGACCTTGTTTGAAATCGAATCCTGAAGCGCAAAAATATTAGTAAATTTTTCGTCGAAATTATCTGCCCAGAGCGCATTGCCGCCGACCACTTTAATCAACCGAACGGAAACGCGCACCATTTCGCCATCGCGCTGGACGCTGCCCTCCAGAACCGCGTCCACGTTCAGCTCGCGCCCAGCTGTCCAGGGATTGACGTCGGCGCGGTCGGCAAAGCCAAAAATCGCGCTCGTCGGGCGCACCGGAATTTCCTGTAATTTGCTGAGACGGGTGATTACCGCGTCAGCCATTCCGAGACCGAGCTTATCATTGGCGCTTTCTCCGTCAATCGGTTTGAACGGTAAGATTGCGAGAGATTTTATTTTTTCCGGCTTACTAGGTTGTTGGTTTTGAAAATAAGCGAAAAAAACAATGGCGATCAGCGCCGCTCCCGTTAGGATTAGAAGGGTCAGGGAGCGAGCGGAAAAATTCTTTTCGAATTGACGGTCAAATGAAGCCGGAACAGATTGCTCGTCCCCCTGTGTGTTTGAAACGTCTTGTTTGTCGGCTGATTGCACCTCCTCAAACTGGGCGGAATAAAATGCGTCAGCATGATTTTCACCTGTTTGATCGTGTCCGTTAGACTCGCGCGGTTGAAACCGAAACAGACGGTTTTCGACAGTTGAAAACGGAACGGCAGCCCGCGTTGATACCAAACTTTTAACTTGAGCCTTAAAAATATAGCCGCGCCGCGCCACGGTTTCGATGTAAGGCTGTCCGTTTGGCTGACGCCCCAATGCTTTTCGCAGAACGTAAATATACTGAGTTAAATTCGCTTCCTCGACAAAGCTATTGGCCCAAAGCTCGGCAAAAATGTCTTCTTTTTCGACGATTTGTCCCGAATTTTGAACAAGAATAAGCAAGGTTTGAAAAGCCTTGCGCGTGAGGATAATGGGCTGCCCGTTTTTTAGTAAAAGCTGCTTCTCAACTTCAAGGCGAAATTCATCAAAGTCATAAAAGAAAACTTCGGAAGATCGCATGATAATTTCGTTTTAAATCCAGATTGTCAATAACAGAGTCGCTCTCTACGATGCCTTAGCACTACGCTTCGGTTGGTTTTGTTCAAGGATATTTAATTCGGTGCAAACAACAAAAACGGAAGTATTTGTAGCGCTTGCAATACTTCCGTTATGGAGCTTTCTTTGATTGGCAGTCGCAATTTGATTGAAGGTTAAGCTTCGGCTGCTTTAGCTGCTTCCAAGCGGGCTTGCATCATCCGCTTCATCATTTCGCGCCGAGAGGCCAAAACCTCTTTGACGTTATCAATTTTCATCACGTTTTTTTCAAGGTTATGGAGATATTTTGGGCTGCTCATCATGCCGCGCAAATCTTCTAAAAACGGTTCGATTTTGGCAAAGACCACAACTCGCTCACCCGAGACGTCGCCAAACATTTCTCCGTCAATCGCCCCGTGGTTAACAAACGAGCAAGCCATGTCCCAGTAAGTTGTTACCATCCGAAAATAAGCGCCTTGTTTGACGTCCATCATCACTTTCATAATATCGTCGGCGGATTCCGGGAAAAATCCCTGCAACCACTGGCGAGCTTCGCGCATAACGGGTTCGCGGCGCATTTCGTAGAGTTTTATTAGTAAATCTGCCGACTTATATTTGTTGCTCATAAATTTTCCTTGAAAACAGTTTGAATGAAAAAATCATAACAAACTGTTTTGGTATATCTATCTAATGATTGGTTAAATAAAACATCAGGGCGCGGCCCAACAAGGCGCGCCCTGATGTTTTGCTCAATTTGAAATTAGTCAACCGTTGATGAAAGATCGCTGGCGGCGGGAGGGGGCGACCAAATCTGCGGCGCGACATCGCTGATTTCAGGTAGCTGTTCGTCAATCGGGCACTGTTTTTCGAGCGCGAGAATCAGCACTTCGTCAATTGTTTCGACAAAATGAACGGTTAAATCTTTACGTACTTCGTCCGGCACGTCGGCGTAGTCTTTCTCGTTGTCCTTTGGCAGCAGAATGGTTCTGATGCCGACTCGGTGCGCCGCCATCAGCTTTTCCTTGACGCCGCCGATTGGTAAAACTCGTCCGAGCAGGGTAATTTCTCCGGTCATCGCCAGATGAGAGCGTGCCGGGGTGCGGGTCAGAGCCGAAACCATTGCCACCGCCATTGTAATTCCGGCACTCGGACCGTCTTTGGGGATCGCGCCTTCGGGAACGTGGATATGTAAATCAAGTTTGCGAATGAAATCCGGGTCAACCCCGATTTTCTCGCCGCGTGTTCTGATGCAGGTTAGGGCGGCGCGAGCCGATTCCTGCATGACGTCGCCGAGTTTTCCGGTTAGCTGAACACTGCCGCGCCCCTTCGTCAAAGTCGCTTCGATCTGCAGTACGTCGCCGCCGACTTCAGTCCAGGCTAAACCGTTGACCAGGCCGATTTCGCTTTCCTGCGAGATATTTTGGAGACGGAATTTGATTGTGCCGAGCAATTCACGCACTTTGCCGGCCGTTAAAATTTCCTTGAAAACGCCGCTTTCGGCTTCAGTCGTTAGAAAACGGCGGGCGATTTTTCTGAGACACGAACCGATTTCACGTTCGAGGTTGCGGACTCCGGCCTCGCGCGTGTAATGCCGCACTACCTCCATGATGCCTTCGTCGGTAAACTCAAACTGCTCGCTCGTTAAACCGTTGCCTTCGGCCTGTTTGCTGACTAAATGCTGTTTGGCAATCTCAACCTTTTCGCGTTCGGTATAACCTGCCAGCCGAATTATCTCCAGACGGTCTTGGAGCGCGGGCGGAATCGTGTGCAGAACGTTCGCCGTGGCGATAAAAAACACTTTTGACAAATCGTATTCTACGTCCAGATAATGGTCGCGGAAAATATGATTTTGCTCCGGGTCCAAAACTTCCAAAAGCGCGGACGACGGATCGCCGCGAAAATCTTTGCCGAGTTTATCTACTTCATCAAGGAGCATCACCGGATTGTTGGTTCCGGCTTTTTTCATCATTTGCACGATTTGCCCGGGCATCGAACCGATATAGGTGCGGCGATGTCCGCGAATTTCCGATTCGTCATGAACGCCACCGAGCGCGAGACGGACAAACTTTCTTCCCGTGGCTCTGGCAATTGATTTACCCAGACTGGTCTTACCGACTCCCGGCGGCCCGACAAAACACAAAATCGTTCCTTTCGGGTTTTTGACCAGTTGGCGAACGGCCAGATATTCCAAAATCCGGTCTTTGATTTTTTCCAGTCCGTAATGATCTTCGTTTAAGACTTCTTCGGCTTTGCGCAAATCGCGGATTTCCTTTGATTTGTGTTTCCAGGGAACGCTCAAAAGCCAGTCAATATAATTGCGCGAAACTGTGGTTTCCGCAGACATCGGCGGCATTTGTTCGAGACGGGCGAGTTCCTGCACGGCCTTTTCCTTGGCTTCGTCGGTCATTCCGGCCTCTTCTATTTTTTGACGCAAGTCGTCCATTTCGGCGCGCTCGTCCTTGCGTCCCAATTCCTTGTGAATCGCCTTGATTTGTTCGTTGAGATAGTATTCTCGCTGCGATTTCTCCATCTGCCGCTTGACGCGCGTGTGAACCGTGCGGTCGAGCTGGCGTTTTTCGATTTCGACTTCGAGCAGTTCGATCAGCATTTGCAGACGCGCCTGAGTCGAAAAAGTTTCGAGCAGCTTTTGTTTGTCTTCAACCGCAATTCGCAGCTGCGAAGCCAGCGCGTCGGCTAAATGCGACGGATTGGGAGTTCGAATAGCTATCTGAATCGCGTCAATCGGAGCGTCCGAGGAAACTCTGACGAGTTGTTCAATCAACGTGTGGATGCGCTGCAGCAGACTATCCAGGCGAAAGCCGCTTTCGCTTGTCACGGTCGAGCGGCGAACGGTGGCAAACAAGGTTCCGTCCTGCTCTTCGACGCCGATGCTGGTCGCACGCTCGCGCCCTTCGACCACAACTTTAATTTGTCCGTTATCCTGATGCTGAGCTTGGAGAATCCGGCCCAAAGTTCCGACTTCATAAATGTCTTCGGCCTTTGGCTCGTCAACCGTCGCGTCGTGCTGAGTAGCCAGAAAAATTATTCGATCTCCGGCAAGCGCCTGTTCCAGAGCGCGCACCGAACTAGGTCGCCCGATTTTAAAAGCTACTTTGGTAAAGGGGAAAATAACCACATCGCGAATCGGCACCATTGGAAAGGTTATGATGTCGGCGGGAAGTTGGTCTGAAAACTCTTCCATACTAATTTTTACTTCTTTCTTGTTTCTCAAGCCCGGGACAGGCTTGTCTATTGTTGGAGGTTAAATTTGTCCTACGAAATTTAATCTTAGAACACGAAGGGCAAAATTGCCAACTGAACTTAAGAAGATTTTCAGATTGTTGTAAAAATGATTTGGCGGGTATTAAAGAAGCTTCCAAGTAAATATAAGGCAGAAATAATTTTGTAGGGGCAGTGGCTTGTCCCTGCCCAATGAGCGTTGGCCTTGCAACGCGAAAACTGTCTTTAGTTAGCGAGTGTTTGTGGATCAAAACGCATTTTCCCCCTGACGGCTCATTGGGCCGAGGACAAGCCCGCGCCCCTACAATTTGTATTTCTAAAATTGTGTTCCTGAAAATCTAAGCGATCAGCGGCATTTCATTTTTAACAGTTCTAAAATTAAAAAGGAAAGCCGAAGCTTTCCTTATCTAAAAGTAAAATTTAACTACTAATGGAACAATCAGGCCGCGGCTTCATCAATGCTCAGAATGTTGTCGGATTCTGTTACAACCCGTTTTCGCTCAACCATTTCGCGCGTGATATTAAGTTCCTTAGCGCCGCGCCGGTTGGAGGGCAGCACGTACATCGGTTCGAGCAGCAGTTCTTCCAGAATCATCATCAGACCGCGCGCGCCGACTCTTCGCTCAACGGCTTGACCGGCAATCGCGCGGATCGCGTCGTCGGTAAATTTTAAGCGCACTCCGTCAAACTCAAATTTGCGCTGATATTGCTTGACCAGAGCGTTTTTCGGTTCAGTCATGATTTGGACAAGTGCGGTTTCGTCTAATTCATGCAGAACGCCGGAAACGGGAAGTCTGCCGACAAATTCGGGAATCAAACCGTAACGAATAAAATCCTCGGGTTGAATGTTATCAAAAGCATCGGCGGTGCGACGCGAGTTGAGCTTGATTTCCGCGTTAAATCCAAGTGATTTGCTGCGCTGTCGCCGCTCGACGATTTTTTCCATCCCGACAAACGCGCCGCCGCAAATAAATAAAATGTTGGTTGTGTCAATCGGGAAAAATTCCTGATGCGGATGCTTGCGCCCGCCCTGCGGCGGCACGTTGGCGACAGTGCCTTCGAGAATTTTCAAAAGCGCCTGCTGAACCCCTTCGCCCGAAACATCGCGGGTAATCGAAGGATTATCGTCTTTGCGGCAAATCTTATCAATTTCGTCAATGTAAATAATGCCTTGCTGAGCCCGTTCGACGTCGCCGCCCGCCGATTGCAGCAGTTTGAGCAAAATGTTTTCGACATCTTCGCCGACGTATCCGGCTTCGGTCAGAGTCGTCGCGTCAACAATGCAGAACGGAACGCTGAGGATTTTGGCGAGCGTTTGCGCGAGCAGAGTTTTCCCTGTTCCGGTCGGGCCAATCAAAAGAATATTGGATTTTTGAAGCTCGACGTCATTGCGCCGGTTCGCCATCTCGATACGTTTATAGTGCTGATAAACCGCGACGGCCAGCCGCTTTTTGGTTTCATCCTGCCCAATTACGTACTCATCCAAAAACTCTTTAATTTCGGTTGGTTTCGGCAGTGCCGGACGCGAACCGACCGTTTCGGCCTGTTCGTCGTCGGTAATGATTTCGTTGCAAATGTCTATGCACTCATTGCAAATATAAACGGTGGGACCGGCAATGAGTTTTCTCACTTCGTTCTGCGATTTGCCGCAAAACGAGCAGCGCAGCACTTCTTCGGTACGACGAACCATAGGGATAGTGGTGAATGGTGAATAGTGAATGGCGAATCTAAGGCAATTGTTAATTATTAACAATTAACAATTCACCATTCACTATTATTACTCGCGGTGTTCGATAACTTCGTCAATTATGCCGTATTCTTTGGCTTGTTTGGCAGACATGATGCGGTCGCGTTCGATGTCGAGTTCGATTTGTTCAAACGATTGTCCGGTGTGATGCGAGAGAATTCGCGAGGTCATTTCGCGGATTCGCAAAATCTCTTCCGCCATAATGCGGATGTCGGTCGCCTGACCGCTGGCGCCGCCTGAGGGCTGATGAATCAAAATCCGCGAGTTCGGCAGAGCAAAACGTTTGCCTTTGGCCCCGCCCGCGAGCAGAAACGCGCCCATCGAAGCGCATTGACCGACGCAAATTGTGGTTACGTCGTTTTTGATAAACTGCATCGTATCATAAATTGCCATACCGGCAGTGATCGAACCGCCGGGAGAATTAATGTAAATGTTGATGTCGCGTTCGGGGTCTTCGGCTTCGAGAAACAACAATTGAGCAACAATCAGATTGGCAATCATGTCGTCAATCGGCGTTCCCAGAAAAATAATACTGTCTTTGAGAAGACGAGAATAAATGTCAAACGCTCGCTCGCCGCGCGAGGTTTGTTCGACTACCATTGGAACTAATGCCATAAAACCTTCTCTCTAATAACTAATTTTTGCGGCTGTGGATTTGAAACTCGGACGGAAAAACCAGCCGGTTCGTTTTCCCGTCCAAGCAGATTCTACAACTTCGTCACCAAAACTCAAATCGGCGTTCAAGTTTTTCTTTAACTTGAACGCCGATTTGAGAAAAGAAATTTGCAAAGCAGGCAAATTAAGCGTTGGCTGACTCGCCTTGATCGGTTTCCGAGGAAGCTTCTTCAGCCGATTTTTTCTTGCTTTTCTTCTTCGTTTCGGTGGTTGACGCCGTTGTTTCTCCGTCCGTTTCAGCCGAGGCTGCAGCGTCGCCGGTTTCAGCAACTGCCTCGTCCGTGGCCGCTGCCTCACCTGTCATCGCTGCTTCCGCCAAATCACCGGTTTCGGGTGCTTCCTCCTGCGGCATTTCTTCGGCAGCCGTCTCCTCCTGCCATTCTCCTTCGGTGACGTTCGCATTTGTAACTAAAATTTCAACCGCTTTACGATTGCGCAGGCGTTCATTAAGATTGTTTTCGCCGTTTTCCTGCTGCGTTAAAATTTGCCGGACTTCATCCGCCGAGCGTCCGCTGTATTTGGCGATGGTTTCATATTCGGCGTCAACCTCTTCAGGAGTGACTTCGACATTCTCAACTTCAGCGATTTTATCGAGCAGGAGCGCGCCGCGCACTTCGCGTTCGGCTTGCGGCAGCATTCTTTGATACAGCATTTGCAGCAGTTTTTGATCTGCCTGACGCATATCAATCCCTTGCTGCTCCATGTTTTGCGCAAACTGCTGCGTCAAGCCTTGAGCCTGATAATTGGTCAGAGTGGGCGGAACATCAATCGGATTGCTTTCAATCATCCTGTTCATGAGTTCGTCGCGCAATTTATTGTCGGCCTCCGTTTTCGCCATGCTTTCAAGGTCCTGACGGAGTTTTTCGCGTAACCCGGCTAATGATTCGTAATTCTCTTCGCCCTCGCTCAAACTTTGCGCCCATTCGTCGTTGATTTCGGGCAATTCAACGCGCCCGACCGATTTGACTTTGGCCGAATATTCGAGCGTTTTACCGGCTAAACCGGCGGATGTAAAATCCTCCGGATAGGCAATCGTAAACCCTCGCGTTTCGTCCGGTCTGACTCCGACCAGATTATCCGTAAAATCCTGCTGGACGTTTAAGCCGCCCAGCTCAATTTCCAAATCTTCGACATGAATCGGTTCGGCGGCTTCATCTTCAGCCTCGCCCGCAAATTTACCGTCAATATCAACGATTATAGTATCGCCGATTTCCGCCGCGCGATCTTCAACCGGAGTCAGGGAAGCTTGATCGGCCCGCCGCACTTCAATCATTTTCTCGATTTCCTCTTCCGCCACGGGACGAACGCGTCTGACTCCTTCGAGGCCTTTGTAGTTCGGAGTTTCGAACTGCGGCATGACCTCGACGTGAACGTGAAGATTGACGTCCGCGCCGCTCGTCAGATTCAAATTTTCCGCATTTTCTATGTGAAGCTGCGGTTCGCTCAAAGGCTGGAGATTAAACTCCTGAATCGCCTCGGTCACGCGGTTCGGCAATAGATCGCGCAGCGCTTCGTTTTGAATATCTTCGCGAAAACGCACCTTGACAATATCGCGCGGCGCATTCCCTTTGCGAAAGCCCGGAACGGTCGCCAGACGCATGTAACGCTGAACGACTTGATCATAAACCGGTTTGATTTCCGCGGCTTCGATTGCAATCTTAATTTCTTTGTGAACGGACGAAACGTCCGTTAATTCGGTTTTCATAAATAATTGAAGTCCAAAAGTCTAAAATCCAATGTCCAATGTCAGAAGTCGTCTTAAATTAAGATAAATAATAAAATATCAACGCCGCTGATGACTTTGGGCATTGAAATTTAAACTTTGGACTTTCTGAGATGCCGAGAGCGAGACTCGAACTCGCACGCCTCACGGCACAGGCTTCTAAGACCTGCGTGGCTACCAATTACACCATCTCGGCGGCGCAATTTTCAACAAACTTTGAATTTAACGAATCAAACGACGAATGTCTAGCAGACAGAAAAACACCGGTTGTCGTATAATTTGAAGGCAATTTCAAATGAAATTCTGAGGCGAGAAATTGAACAACGAAATCGGCGGCAAAACAGTTACGCTCGGCGCGGTTGCGAAAAGAATCGGCGCAAAAACCATCAACGGCGCAAACTCTGAGCAAAATTACAACGAAAATTCGGAAATCGTGGACGTGACGCACGATTCTCGTCAGGCGCGGGAAAACGGTTTGTTTGTGGCGATTCGAGGTTTAGCGTCTGACGGGCATCGTTTTGTCGCGGACGTTATGCAGCGCGGCGCCGCGGGTATTATTTCGGAACTCGAAAGACCAAGTGATTTTAGGGGCGCGTGGCTCCAGGTCGAAAACGCTCGCATCGCTCTCGCACAGGCGGCCAATATCATTCACGGCGAACCGTCAAAAAAACTAAAACTCGTCGGCGTCACCGGAACTAACGGGAAAACAACGACTACTTATCTAATCAATGCTCTGGCAACGGCTGCCGGTCAAAAGGGGGCAATGCTGACGACGGTCGAATACCGCATCGGTGAAAGAAGCGAACCCGCCATTCGAACGACGCCAGAAGCTTCTGATACCGAAAGATTTCTCGCCGCCGCGCTCGCTGAAAGATGCACTTTTGCCGCGATGGAAACTTCGTCGCAGGCGCTCGATCTGCATCGCTGCGACGCGCTTTCGTTCGCCGTCGCGGTTTTTACTAATTTAACGCGTGATCATCTTGATTATCACGGCACGATGGAAAATTATTTCGACTCGAAAAAACGTCTTTTCGACGGACGCACCGGAGAAAAACCGGGTTCGAGCGTGATTAATTTGGATGATGAATGGGGCGTCAAACTGGCCGCCGAACTAAGGGCAAACATTCAGCCGGTCGTTACTTACGCGATTGACGCGGAGGCCGATTTGACGGCGCGCAGTATCGAAGTCTCGATTGTTCGCGGGACAAGCTTTGATTTAAAAACGCCCGCCGGCAATCTCAGAGTGATTTCACCCCTCGTCGGGCGACCGCATGTTTACAATATTTTAGCGGCGACCGCAGCGGCGCTCGAAATGGGCTGCGAACTGGAGAAAATCAAACGCGGAATCGAAGTTTGCATCGGTGCGCCGGGACGTTTTGAGCGAGTCATGCCCGTTAATAATTCCGCCAACGATTTTGCCGTCGTCGTTGACTACGCGCATACGGATGATGCCCTGCTCAATGTTTTGAAAACCGCCAAAGATTTAACCGGTGGGCGCGTCATCACGGTTTTCGGCTGCGGCGGCGACCGGGACCGTTCAAAGCGCCGTCCGATGGGCGAAATTGCCGGGCGTTACAGCGATTTCGTCGTCCTTACGTCGGACAATCCGCGCACGGAAGATCCGCTCCAGATTATCGAGCAAATTCAAATCGGGTTAAATCAAACCAACACCGCTTACGTCACGATTCCCGACCGCCGCGAAGCCATTTATCAGGCAATCTCCGAAGCAAAAACCGGTGATGTCGTTTTAATCGCGGGCAAAGGACATGAAAATTATCAAATTGTCGGCGACGAAAAATTTCACTTTGACGACCGAGAAGTTGCCCGAGCCGCTTTGGAATTAAAAATGGAAAGTTGAAAATTTTTGTTTCAACTTTCCATCTCTTTATCTAATAATCGCGCGGCTGGTTTTTGCGAGGATGTTCATCAGATGTTTCAAAAACGAGCGTTCGATTTCATCAATTTCAACAAAATGAACGGCGTAACCGATTTCATTATAATGAGTAACGACTTTTCCCAGTAACTCGAAAGTTTGCTGACTGCCAACCTGAAAATGCAGACTGACTTTCTCGCCATCCTCGACTGCGCCCGAACAGAGCACGAAACAACCCGTTTCGCTGATGTCGCTGATCATTCCGCTTTGTTTGCCCGCGATGCCTTCCCATTCAACTTTAATCTGCGCGACATATCGCACATCATGGCGACGGTCATCACTTATGCGACGTTTTTGAATCATGGCTGGAATTACAAACGGAGAATCTGCTTTTATTCTACATTCGTCTCTTTATTTTGTCTCGACAGATAAAAATAAAATGGCAGTCCGATTAAAATCAAGATGATCCCCGTCAAAGATTGGCGCGGAGAATTAACCAGCGTTGTCAACAACAGCCAGGTTGCCACCAGCAAAAACAAAATCGGGACGACCGGGTAACCAAATGCTTTGTAAGGGCGTTCCATTTCCGGGTATTTAATCCGAAAAACAAAAATCGAGCTGGTCGCCAGCGCGTAAAAAATCCACGAACCGAAAATAACGTAATCCGTCAGAGTGTCAAACGACCCGGAAAGAGCGAGAATGCTGGCCCAGATGCCCTGTGCGAGCAGAGCCCGAACCGGAACGCGCGTTTTGGGCGAAACTTTTGAAAAGCTTTTGAGAAACATTCCGTCCTGCGCCATCGCATACGGGATTCTGGCGCCTGTCAAAACCGATGTGTGCAGAGTTCCGAACGAAGAAGCCATCAATCCGGCGGCCATCAATGTGATCGCGCCGGCGCCCATAAATTTGGCGGCAATCTCGCGCGCGACCGAAGATTCTTTTGAGACGCTCGCAATCGCTTCGGGCGAGAGCACGTAAAAGTAAGAAATATTGATAAAAACGTAAAGCAGGATAATCAAACCCGTACCGCCGACGAGCGCAATCGGAATATTGCGGCTCGGATTTTTGATTTCGCCCGCGACATAAGTCAGATTGTCCCAACCATCATAGCCCCATAACGCGCCGAGCATCGCTGCGGCGAATCCCGCCAGCAGTGTGTAATCGGCCGAGCCAAATCTGACATTTGACTCGACGCCTTCGCAAGTGGCCGCCCCAACCGTTCCGGCAAAATTTCCGAAAGTGCCGTCCGCCAGCAAAAATGCGCCAAACCCGACTAACAGAATCAGAGCAATCTTAACGACCGTCAAAATCGTGGCGATGTTACCGGTAAAAGCGACCGAAGCGCAGTTTAAAACAGTAACGGCGACGATTAAACCGACAGCGATTAACTGCAAGTTGGTCAGCTCAAACTGAAAGCCGAAAATGTTGGTTGAAAATAAGATTTGTTTGAATTTACCGCCGAGCAAGTCGTTTAGAAAAATGGCGAAGGCAACAGCAACAGACGCCTGCGAACCGGCTTTGGCAATAAAAATCTGCATCCAGCCAAAGAGAAAACTGGCGGCGCTGCCATAAGCTTTGCGCAAAAAATTATAAGTTCCGCCCGCCTGCGGCATCATTGCGGCGAGTTCAGCGTACGTCAGCGCGCCCGCAAGCGACAAAATTCCGGCGGCAATCCAAACTAAAATCACATAGTTTGGCGACCCGACATTGCAGGTCATCACGCGGGCTTTTAAAAACACGCCGGTTCCAACCACATTGCCGATAATAATTGAAATGGCGGCCACTAAGCCCAAACCGCGCACAAGGGATATTTGCGGATTATCCGACATAAATTTTCCACGTAACAAGCTTGAACAAACAAAATCAAATTATCCAAAACAGCTTGGCGCGGAATGTTACGACAAAAGTCCCGCAAAAGAAAACGGCAGAAATGCGTAATGAAAATTAATTATAAATTGAAGAGGAAGGTTTTAAGATGGAGGCGGCGGGAATCGAACCCGCATCCAAGAATTGTCGCCAGTGAAATCTACACGTTTAGTCAATTCTCTTTAATAATTTCGCAAACAGAGAGTAAGTGAACTGACAAGACCTCTCTGTCCGCTATCCTGACTTTAAATTTCGCGCGCGCCGCAGGCGGAGAACGCGCGCTAGCTCAAATTGTGTGATGTCTCGCTCCGTCCGACTTGAGCAGCCAAACGGTGAGACACTCGACTACGCTAATTTATTCAATTAGGCAGCGAGAGCCAATTCTTGTTTATTGGCAATTGTGTTTCTTGCGATGTTTTAACGAGCTATCGTAAGCAAGCCCGACGTGCATTCAAAGATCGTACTAACCCCTGTCGAAGCCTGTCGCCCCCGAAAGAAGAACTGCAAGTGTACAGTGTATTCTTAGATTTGAAAAGAAGAAGTTAGGTTCGCCAAAGTTTATTCGACATTTTTAAATGCTTCCAAGACTTCGTCGGCGTGTTCCTCGACCTTGACTTTGCGAAAGATTTTGACGATTTTGCCCGCTTCGTCAATCAAAAAAGTGGTGCGTAAAACTCCCATGTACGTTTTCCCATACATGGATTTTTCTCCGTAAACCCCATAAGCCTCGGAAACACTGTGATCTGTGTCGGCAAGAAGCGGAAACGGCAGGTTAAACTTGGCAGTGAATGTTTGATGAGATTTCGCGTCGTCCGGCGAAACGCCGAAAATCCTGATGTTTTGTTTTTCAAATTCCGCAAACGAATCGCGCAAACTGCAGGCCTCTTTGGTGCAGCCGGGCGTATCGTCTTTCGGATAAAAATACAAACACACTCGACTGCCGCGTAAATCTGCAAGTTTAACCGTCTTTCCATTTGTGTCCTGCGCCGTAAAATCCGGCGCGTCATCGCCTTTGTTGAGCATTTCTTGATCCTTCTGGTAAATTGATGTTTGAGCTCCAAAAAAATTATCACGTCAAAAAAATATTGTGAAACTGAACGAGGAAACTGCCGAAGCAAAAGCGCCCCAAAAGTTTGTTGAAGGACGCGACTATTATTTTGAAAACGGCCTGATGGTTTTAACCAGACATTTTTTGCTGGAGCGAGGTTACTGCTGCAACAACAATTGCCGCAACTGTCCTTATCCGAAAAACGCCGACGTCAGTCTTTAGAGCAAATAATCGGCCAATTCCTGCTGCGGCATTTTCTCTTCTGAGCGAACCTTGTTTGTCATATTCGTTTGCGCAAATGCGTTTGTGCGTGGAGCGCGCCGGATTGCAACTGGCATCTGCTCTGTCTCGCAGCAGCTGATCTGAAAGAGCCTGGCCCGGTCTTCCTGCATTTGGGCATCACGGGCGAGCCAGTCTGTGGCTGCTCGCAAAACATTTGACGCTGACACATCTTTCGGTTCAGCAATTCGGTAGTAAATCCATTTGCCGATTCTTGTTGTTTCAACCAGTCCGGCTTGCCTCAAATAGGCGAGGTGTCTTGATATTTTCGGCTGCGGCTCATTTAAAGCCGCAGTAAAATAACAAACACAAATTTCGCCTTCGCGCATCAAGTTAAGCAAACGCAGACGCGTTCGATCCGCCAATGCCATAAAGAAATTTTCCATGCTTGCCTCAGATTCGTCCATAAAGAAAAAAATATCACAAACTCGATAAATTTGTCTTGACAAACTATTTTCCAACCATTAGATTGATTTCATATTCGTATTAACGAATATGAAATCAACAGTAGGAGAAACAATCAAATGAACGAAAATATTAATATTCAAATACTCAAAGCGCATCTGGCTCTAAATGTCTCAGATGTCGAGCGCAGTCTGGATTTTTACCAAAAGTTGTTTGGGATTGAATCAAGCAAAGTGCGAACCGGCTATGCTAAGTTTGACGTCCAAAATCCGCCGTTAAATTTGACTCTTAACCAAAATCAGTTTAACTCGAGCGGAGCGTTATCGCATCTCGGAATTCAGGTTGGCTCAACCGCCGATGTTCTAGCGATGCGCGAGCTTTGGCACGAGCGCGGTTTGCTGACGCGAGACGAAATGGAAACCAATTGCTGCTACGCGCTGCAAGACAAAACTTGGGTCAGCGATCCGGATGGCAATGAATGGGAGGTTTTTGTTGTTTTAGAAGACAATTTGCCTGAAAAAAGTGAGTCAATGAATAAAGGCTGTTGCGCTTCCGCACCCGTTTCGATTAGCATCAAACGCGAAAATACAATTTGCTGTTAATAGAAATTTATGCAGGATGATTCAATTTTTACAAGAAGCGTTCACGCGGGCGAAGATCCAAAAGCGCATCATGGCGCAATTTCAACGCCCGTTTTTAATGCCTCCATCTTTGCCTTTGAAGACGCGGAAAGCGGCGCGGCAATTCACAATTACGAGCAGCCCGGTTATTTTTACAGCCGTTTGGGGAATCCGACGACTGAAGCGCTTGAACGGGCAATGTGCGAACTTGAACAAGGCGAAGCGGCGCTTGCTTTTGCTTCCGGGATGGCCGCGATTTCAGCCGCGCTTTTTTCGCTTGTCAAAAGCGGCGACCACATCGTTGCACCCGAATCACTCTACATAACTACAAACAGCTTGCTCAACAATCTGCAAGAGCAGTTTGGCGTTGCGGTAACATACGTTGATGCAGCCGAAACTCATCAATATGCCGAGGCAATCCGCCCAAATACCAAAATTTTATACCTCGAAACTCCGGCCAATCCGACCCTTAAAATTACTGACATCGCGGCGGTCGCGCAGATTGCCAAAGAGCGCAACATCAAAACTGTTCTCGATAACACCTTTGCCACGCCGTTTAACCAGCAGCCGCTCTCGCTCGGAATTGACGCGGTTGTCCACAGCGCGACCAAATATCTCGGCGGACACAGCGACCTAACAGCTGGTGCGGTCGTCGGCAGCACTGAAATAATAGAAAGGATTGAGTTTCACGCCGCCAGACTCTTTGGCGGAAACATCGCGCCGCAGGTTGCCTGGCTCGTCTTGCGCGGAATTAAAACTCTGGCTTTGAGAATGGAACGCCATAACGAAAACGCATTTGCTGTAGCGAATATGTTGGCAAGTCATCCAAAGATTAGAACTGTTTATTACCCCGGGCTGGAGTCGCACCCGCAGCATACGATTGCCAGAAAACAGATGCGCGGTTTTGGCGGAATGATAGCGTTTGATGTCGGGAGCGTGGAAGCCGGACGGGCCTTGATGAATAATCTCAGGCTTTGCACTCTGGCCACATCGCTTGGCGGCGTCGAAACTATTATTCAACATTCAGCCTCAATGACCAACGCCAAAACGCCGCGTGATGAGCGATTGAAAAGCGGGATTACCGACGGTCTGATCCGGCTTTCCGTCGGTATTGAGCGAGTTGCCGACATCATTGCGGATTTGGAAAACGCTCTTGAAAAAATCTGAAAACTGTGGAAGAAACTTTTAGAAAACCAGAATTACTCAAGCGCGCCGGAGCAGAATTTTTAGGAACTGCATTTTTGTTAATGGTCGTCGTCGGCTCGGGAATCATGGGCGAGCGTCTAGCTAATGGAAACGCTGCCATCGCGTTGCTTGCTAATTCAGTTGCTACCGGCACAGGGCTGATTTTCCTGATTTTAATGTTCGCTCCAATTTCCGGCGCGCATTTTAATTCTGTGGTGACGCTTTGGGCAGCTTGGAATAAAGACTTGGATTTGCACGAAGCGGCAATATATTTGCTTATGCAAATTTGTGGCGCAGTTGTTGGAACAGGCGCGGCAAACTTAATGTTCGAACTACCAATCTTTTTCGTCTCACAAAAAGTCAGAAACGGCAGCGCGTTAATTCTTAGCGAGTTTATCGCCACGTTTGGCTTGCTCGCTGTCATTCAAGCCGGAGTTAAGTTCCACCCGCGTCTGGTTTTCCTGATGGTGGCTTCGTATATTACTGCCGCTTACTGGTTTACGGCTTCGACCTCATTCGCAAATCCGGCAGTAACTGTCGGGCGGATGTTTTCGGATACTTTTGCGGGAATTCGGCCGACTGATTCTTTACCATTCATTTTAGCGCAGTTGGCCGGAGGCGCAACTTCAGTTTTAGTATTTCGCTGGCTCCTTGCGGAGGAGAAATGAAAAAACGAGTTTTGATTTTATGCACCGGCAATTCGGCGCGAAGCCAGATGGCCGAAGGCCTGTTGCGGCACATAGGCGAGAATCAATTTGAAGTTGAAAGCGCTGGGACAAAACCAAGCTCTGTTCGTCCCGAAGCTATTCAGGCAATGAGAGAAATCGGGATTGACATTTCAGCACATCGCTCGAAATCGGTTGATCAATTTGCCGGTCAGGAGTTTGAGTTTGTCATCACAGTTTGCGACAACGCACAGGAGAATTGTCCTTTTTTCCCCGCTAAAACTAAGTTAATTCATCAAAGTTTTGACGATCCGGCAACTGTCACCGGCGATGAAGAGCAGCGTCTCTTGGCGTTTCGACGCACGAGAGACGAGATTGCTGTTTATCTGAAGAATTTTTTGAAACTTACGAAAGCAAATGGAGCCTGACCAAATTAATCTGAAGATGTTGATTAACATAAAAAGCGCTTGGGAGTTAACTCCCAAGCGCTTTTTATGTTAATCAAAGAAAGTCTATCTGTTTGGCGGAGTTGCAGGTGCGTCGCCGTTTTGCTGTTTCATCTGACGGCGTTCCTGCATTTTCTGTCGCATTTCTTCATGTTTTTGTTTGAGCTGCTGTTGTTGTTCAGGAGTTAAAATAGCCATCAGACTGGCATTCATTTGTTTACCTGATTCGCGGAGCTGCGAGCTGAGTTCCCGCGCACGCGTATCTTGTTCGGGCGTCAAAGCAGTGCCGCTGCGGCGCGCCGTCATCAATTGTTTCAGCTCATCGCGCTGCGCTTGAGTGCTGGTTCTGTTAGTTTCTACAATTGAATCCCGTTGTTGTTTTTGCGAGTCGGAAAGATTTAACTCGGAAAACGCTCGCAGCATCCCGCCTTCGCGGCCTTCTCCGTGCCGGCCATGCATTCTGTCCGCTTTATCGAAACGCCCGGAATCGCGCTCCAGTGGCGGCGGCGGCGGAACGCTCTGAGATGGTTTAGTGTCCTGCGCAAAACTTATTGCGCTAAAAGCCAAAACCGCAATTAGGGCGGCAAAAAAACTGACAATTTTGAATTTCATATTAATTCCTTTAAAAATTTAAGAATTTTGGCGATTTCGCCAGGTACTTGATTACTTAGACGCGGTTACAGTGGATTTGGTCTGCCAGATTTCAAATGTTGACCGCTCTTATTCTGGCCGCATCTAGATAACATGCCGGTTACCAAAGTTTCCACCATTTCCTCGGTGTTTCGTCCGTGGTGCTTTTCGGCAGTTTTTCAGTTTGAATTATCTGGGAAGTTGATTTGGGCGTGAAGGCCGGTTTCCGATAATCGTATTTCTCTATTATTCTCCGCACTTGATTCTTAAATTCGACGCCTTTTTCCTTATCAACCATCATGACGAAATTTGCATACCCGTCAAGCGCAGCGATTAAATCAGGAGAATTTCCCCAACGTTTACCCGCCAGCCCGTCACGTTCGACCTGATGCAACGCGGCTCGAAAATTTTTCAACGTTTTCCGGTCAAGCGAAAGTTTGTCGTTAACGACGATGCCGGTTACTTCCTGCTGTCGTCCGCGCCGTAAAATGCGGGTTTTTGACTCGTTGACTTTGAACCCCTGTTCAGTGACGACAAAACGAATTTGATTGAGGAAGGTCTTAAGTTTAGCGAGTTTTCCACAGGTGGAAAACGTCAAATCATCCGCGTAGCGCGTGTAGCGAAAATCATGTTTTCAGCCAGTCTCGCCAGAGGTTGTTTGATTATGCGCATAGTTTGTTTCAAGTATGAAACAACATTTCAAGTGGGTTTCATTTATAAAACAGTTTTTCGGAAATTGCAAGAGCTGTTTTCGCAAATTTTTGTATTGCGGATCAAAGGCTAAAGTTGAGGTTTCACGCGGAGGCGTGTAACTTATTTCCAGCAATAAAATAAATTCAAATCAGGTTTTTAGCAAATTAAAATGAGTGAAAATCAACTTACAGTCTCGGATATTTTCCGCCGCGCGCAAGCCATCAGACAGGCAAATCCGAATGTTCCCTACAAAGAAATTTCAAAACAGGTCGCGGGTGAATTTGCGGGCAAACCGTTTCCCTCGGCAACTCGTTTAACTATTCCCGAACAGGACGCGCTCGTGCCGGAAGAAGATTGGACAGCCGGTTTGCCGGTTATTTTGCGCGGGATTCAAACCGAAAGCTGGCCGGAAATCGCGCACGGCATCATGATTTGCCTTGAACAAATTGAGAATTTTCAACGCGAATCGGGCTCGGAACAATCAAAAGCCTGGCACGACCGTTCGCACGGTATCGGCGAGCAAACGCGCAAAGGACTGGATAAGTGGCTGCCCGAAGATTTGATGAAAGCAGCTGAAAAAGCGCAAAAACGATAACTCGCAAATA
Source organism: Pyrinomonadales bacterium (assembly GCA_038212235.1). Taxonomy (GTDB): domain Bacteria; phylum Acidobacteriota; class Blastocatellia; order Pyrinomonadales; family Pyrinomonadaceae; genus JBBQUS01. The sequence continues at coordinate 30,314 of JBBQUS010000003.1, read as the reverse complement.
TTTTAAACTGATTTCCAATTACTTGAGATTGTTATGAGTTTACTTGGGCGCTTAATCACAGACCCGCTCTATCAGCGCGAAGAGCCGCGCCGACCGGAAGAAATCGCGGAATCCGAAATCATCATCAGCCCAGACACAAGGCGCGAAAAACGCCTCCCGCCCGGTCAGTCGCGGACTCGTAAATGGCCGGTTTTGGACGCGCACGGCGCGCCTAAAATTGACTTTGAGACGTGGCAATTTTCGATTGATGGTCTGGTTGAAAACGAGAAGTCGTGGACGCTCGACGAATTTAGAAGTTTGCCGCAGGTCAAAGTTTACGCCGATTTCCACTGCGTCACTCGCTGGTCGCGGCTTGATAACATCTGGACGGGCGTTTCAGCCAGAGCGCTGGCCGAAATGTGCGGCGTCAAACCCGAAGCCAAATTTGTCTTGGCAATTGCGCACGACACGGATTGGTACGGCAGCAATTGGACGACAAATTTGCCGCTCGAATATTTTTTAAACGAAGACTCGCTCGTCGCCATTCAACATGACGGCAAACCGATTCCGCCCGAACACGGCGGGCCGGCGCGTTTGATTATCCCGCAGCTTTACGCCTGGAAATCGGCAAAATGGATCAAAGGGCTGCGCTTTCTAGCCCAAGATGAAGCCGGATATTGGGAACGCGGCGGCTATCATCTGCGCGGCGTGCCCTGGGACGGTTCGGACGGTGAACGTTACCGCTGATAATAAACTGAAAATGAATAAAACCATTAAAGTTTTGCTAATCGAAGACCAAACTTTAACTCGTATCGGAATTAAAACGGTTCTTGATCAGAGCGGCGAGATTGAGGTTGTCGGCGAAGCTGAAAATTGGGCGGAGGGCTTTCAAACGTTCCAAACTTTGCACCCAAATGTAACTCTGATTAGTTTGCGATTGCCCGGTTATTGCGCGGTTGACGTGCTCAAAGATTTTTTGGCAATCGAACCAAAAGCGAAAATAATCATCCTCGCGGCACATGCCGGAGATGCTGAAATCAGCCGTTCGCTTCAGCGCGGCGCGCTCGGGTACATTCTGAAAGATGCTTCCGCCGAGGAACTCGTGAAAGCCGTGCGGACAGTTTACGTGGGCAAAAAATTTATTCCAGCCGATGTTGCCGGAGTTTTGTCGGAAAACCTGGGAAGCGAAGAACTGACTCCGAGCGAGCAGCGAATTCTCGAAAAAATCGTGGTCGGGCAATCCAACAAGGAAATTGCTCGCGACCTCAACGTTACTGAAAACACGGTTAAAACTCACGTCAAAAACATTCTTGCCAAACTCCAGGTTTCCGACCGCACCGCCGCCGCGACTTCCGCCATCAGGCGCGGAATTGTCCGCGTTGATTTTTGAGTTAAACTATATTTTGTGAAAGCAAACACAGCAGAACCAAGAGACGCGGCGGCGGTCATTTTAACGCGGGGCGATGAAATTTGCTGGGCGCGGCGCAGTTTGAAATTGAGTTTTTTAGGCGGCTGGCACGCTTTCCCCGGCGGCAAACTGGAAAAATCTGACGCTGAAACTGCGGTCGAAAATTGCGCCGACGCGGAACTTGCGGCTTTGATTGCCTGCGCGGCGCGCGAGTGTTTTGAGGAAACCGGCGTTTTGCTGGCGCGCGGCGTGGACAAAATGACTAAAGGGCAACGCGCTTCGCTGCACGACGATTTGATGTCGGGGCGGATGACTTTTGCGGAAATCCTGACGCACTGGGAACTGCGAATTGACCGCAATAATTTTATTTTTGTCGGAACCTGGACGACGCCCGCGTTTTCCCCTGTGCGCTTTAAAACGCGCTTTTTTCTGGTTGATTGCCCGCCGAAACAGGAGCCATATCCCGCTTCGAGCGAGCTTGAAACGGTTGAATTTATCCGGGCGAAGGACGCTTGGGAGAAATGGACGCGAGGTGAAATTCTCTGCGCGCCGCCGATTCTCAACACACTGCGAGTTTTCTCAAATTATAAAGCCCAAAGTTTAAAGCTCGAAGTGGAAGAACTTCTACTGTTGGCTGAAGCTGAAGGGGCTAACCCGCGCAAAATTGAACTAAACGCGCATATCACGGTTTTTCCGCTCAAGACCTGGACTTTGCCTCCTGCGACTCACACTAATTGTTTTATCGTCGGGCGACAAGAGTTTACTGTCATTGACGCCGCTTCGCCGTTTTCCGAAGAACAAACCGCTCTGCATAAACTTATTAATTCTCTGGTCGAAGAAAACAACAGCACTTGTCAGGCTATTATTGTTTCGCATCTTCATCCAGATCACACGGGCGGAGAAACTGCTCTGCAAAAGCATTTGCTCGAAAAACATAGTCAGCAAGTTCCGCTCGCCGCGCATCGTTTGACTGCGGAAAAGCTGCCAAACATCAAATTCGACCGTTTTTTAGAAAACGGCGAAACATTTCATCTACTCGACGCCAACGCCGAACCGTTTACGCTCGAAACGCTGCACACGCCGGGACACGCTCGCGGGCATCTGAGTTTTTACGAGCCGGAAATCGGTTTTCTCCTCTCGAGCGATAATGTTATCGGTGCGGGTTCGGTCTTAATCGCCACGCCCGAAGGCAGTATGAGTGATTATTTAAACACGCTCGAACGTCTAAAAAATCTGCCCAACCTGCGTTTTTTGTGCGGCTCGCACGGAGCGGCGATTGCCAACGCGCCGGAGAAAATCGAAAGCTACATCGCGCACCGATTGGAACGCGAGCAGAGAATTTTGGCGGCCTGGAGCGCAGGCGCGAAAACAAAATCTGAAATCGTCGAGCAGGTTTATACCGACCTCAAGCCGGAAGTGCGGCAGTTGGCGGAAATGTCGGTCGAAGCGCATCTCGAAAAATTACAGTTTGAAAACAAAATATAGATTTCGCGCAAAGGCGCAAAGCACGCAAAGCAATACAAATTAAGCTACTAACCATTTAATTGTAATTCTTGATTTAAACTTTGCGAACTTTGCGCCTTTGCGCGAAACTTAATCTGTGAAAATTCATTCAATTTCGATTCCGACGCCGTTTTATGTCGGCGATGTCAACGTTTATCTGATTGCCGAAGACCCGGTGACATTGATTGATGTCGGGCCGAAAACGCGGGAAGCCGCCAACGCTCTGCGAGACGGTTTGCGAAAACACGGCTTGCGTTTTTCCGATGTGCGGCGAATCGTGCTGACGCACGCTCACGAAGATCACTGCGGACTAACCAAACAGGTGCGCGACGAATCAAAAAACGCTCAAATCCTGATTCATGATTGGGAAACCGGACATTTATTTGGACGGCTGGCGCGCGAGGAACATCGGCGTCTGATGTTTCGCGCCGGAGTGCCGGACCGGATTTTTGACGAGATGCAGCAGATGTACAGCGCGATTTCGCTCTTGACCGACGCGCTCGAAGACAGTGATTTCAGTGCGCTGCGCGACGAGATGGAGCTCGAATTTGCGAGCGGTTCCTTGAGAGTTTTGCACACGCCCGGACACACGCCCGGTTCCTGTTCGTTTTTGCGCGAAGCCGACCGAACGCTTATTTGCGGCGATTGCGTGATAAAACGCATTACGCCAAATCCGGTTTTAGCGCCCGACCCGATTGACCCGGAAAAGCGTTTTAAATCTTTGGGCGAATATCTGGTCAGTCTGGCGCGGCTGCGCTCGCTCGCGCCGACGCTCTGTTACGGCGGTCACGGCGAGCCTGTGACGGATTTTGAAGAGATTTTCAATCGCTACGTCCGTTCGATAGACGACCGACAAAATAAAGTTATTAATTTAGTTTCAAAGCAGGGAATGACTGCCTGGGAAATGGCGCAGAATCTGTTTCCGAGCCAGATTAACCAGGAGGTTCATCGTTTTCTGGCAATTTCAGAAGCAGTCGCGCATCTCGATTACGCGGAACAGGAAAACAAATTGGCGGTCGAATTAAAAGACGGAATCGAATTTTACCGCCGCCGATAAAGCTCTCAAGAGAATATTTAAAAGGAATAAAAATATGGCAATTTTTGGAAGTGAAGAGAAAGAGACAACGACAAGCGGTTTAACGCTCGAACGGGCTTATCAAGTTATCATGGCAGCGAGGCAAAAGGCCGAAGAAATCGGCGTTTTGATGAACATTGCGCTGGTTGATGAAGGCAATAATTTACTGGCTTTTGCCAGAATGCCGGGAGCGTGGCTGGGGAGCGTTGATATTGCTCAGGGCAAAGCGTATTCGGCGCGCGCATTTGATATGCCGACCAAAGAGCTCGGGAAAGCGTCGCAGCCCGGAGAGCCGCTTTTTGGGATTCACGCCAGCAATCACGGTAAAATTATCATTTTTGCGGGCGGCATTCCGCTCACAGAAAACGGAAAAGTCGTCGGAGCAATCGGCGTTTCCGGCGGTTCGGTCGAACAGGATCAGGAAGTCGCCGAAGCGGGCGTCGCGGCTTTTTGAAGAATCGCACCGTTGACGGATTAAATATTAAACGAAATAGATTGCAGAAAGCGAGAGTTTGCCTGCAATTTATTTGTTTACAGGTGCAAACATAAAAATCATTGACCTCAAAGCATTTTCGTATATTCTTCAAGACAGTTGATCTTAAATTTGAACTCAAATGTCAATTGTCAGAGAAAAGTTTATTGCTGCGTTAGAAAACAATCAGGCGGCGTTTGGCTTTTCACTGAGCGCGGAAAAACTGGATGCGCTGGCCTCTTTTTATGAGATTGTTGATGTTTGGAACAAGCGGCTTCATCTGGTCGCGCCGTGCTCGGCTGAGGAATTTGCCGTTCGCCACGTTCTCGAATCGCTCTTTCTGCTTGATTATTTGCCTCAAAAAACACACCTTGCCGACATCGGGGCGGGCGGCGGTTTCCCGAGTCTGCCGGGTTTGATTGTCCGCGAAGATTTGCGCGGAAATCTGATTGAGTCGTCTGGCAAAAAAGTGATTTTTTTGCGCGAAGCGGCCGCGAAACTCAAAGTTTACGGGCGCGCGACCGCGCTCAACGTCCGGTTTGAAAATTTGCCGCCGCCCGAATTCGGAGTCGTCACTTGCCGGGCTCTGGATAAATTTACCGAACAATTACCAAAAATCGTCGCCTGGTCAAAAGAGGCCGAGGCACTGGCGCTTTTTGGCGGCGAAAGCATCCGCGCGGAACTTGAAAAACTCGGGCTGACGTTTGCGGAAAAACTGATTCCCAATTCCGAACAGCGTTTCTTATTCGTTGTTGCTCAGCAGTAAATATCCCAGTTTTGAAGCCACCAAAATTATGAGCGAATGGTTATTTAAAGTTAATTGGCATGATGTGTTTGTGCCGCAGAGCTCTCTCTTAGAGATTTTTATTCGCGGCACTCTCACCTATTTTGCTTTATTTCTGATTTTGCGTTTTACCCGGCGCGGAGCCGGAGCCATCGGAATCAACGATTTGCTGGTGATAGTTTTGATTGCCGACGCGGCGCAAAACGCGATGGCGGGAGATTATAAATCAATCACCGAAGGCGTTTTTCTAGTTTTGACCATTGGCGTCTGGGATTATGCGCTCGATTGGGTGGGTCATAAATCTCCGGCAATGCAAAGATTATTGCGCCCGTCCGCTTTAACTCTGGTTGAAAATGGCAAGATGAATCGCCGCAATATGCGCCAGGAGCTAATCACGGTTGAAGAATTAATGAGTCAGCTCAGGCAGCAGGGAATTGAGGATTTAAAAGAAGTCAAAAGATGCTGTCTCGAAGGCGACGGCGAAATTAGCGTCATTAAAGCATCCAGCGGCGATGATGATTCATCAAAGAAAGACAAAAGAAAAGGGATTTAGTCGAGCTTTTGCTTGACCGCATTTTTGAATCCAAAGTAAAATCCAAATGATAGATTTTAAAGTGAAATTTAAAATTACAGTTTTAGCTAAAAGGGTGAAAATCACAATTTTAACCGCAAATCAGACGACAAATACGCTGGCAAGCTTACATCTTGCCCGGCATTAGCTTTTCAAAATAATAACGCTGACGTTGATCAAGTAATGTTCGCCGTGCAAAATTTGCGCGATACCGAACAGGAAAACGTCGGCGTTATTTCTTTCTTTGCTTCTTGTTTGCTCAATTATCTACGAACGATTGCCAATCGGAAAACGAAAGGCTGAATAACTTATGAAAAAATCTTTAAGTCTCTTTTTAATGATGGAGCGCGACTTGATTGTCGGCGGGCAGGCCGTGATCGAAGGCGTCATGATGCGAACACCATCGGCTTACGCGGTTGCCGTCAGACGCGCGGACGGCTCGATTGCCCGGACGGCGGAATCGCTGCCAAAACTGAGCGACAAATATCCGGTTTTGAAAGTTCCGGTTTTGCGCGGCGGCGCGACTCTGATTCAATCAATGGCGCTCGGCGTCAAGGCTCTCAACTTTTCAGCCAACGTCGCTCACGAAGATGCAGAGCGCGCAGAGGCAAAAGAAAAAGTTCTGGTTTCATCGAATCAAGCCGTTTTTGCCGAAGGCGGCGAAAATTACAAAGCTTTTTCCAAAGCGCCGGTCAAAGTCATCATGCCGGAGCCGGAACAGGTTAAAGAACCGAAACAATCAGCCAGCACAATCGGTTCAATAGTCTTCGCGCTCGGATTCAATATTTTACTGTTTGTGGTTGCGCCGCTCGTGCTGACAAACGTTTTGTTTATAGCTTTGAGCTGGGCATCCGCGCCGGAAATTGCCGCTGATTCAGCGTGGTGGCAGAGCGCGTGGGCATATTCGTACTCGGTCAAACCTCACTCCTGGCTGGCCTTTAACCTGATTGACGGTTTGATTCGAATGTTGTTTTTTGTCGTGATGATTTTCAGCTTTTCCTATGTGCGCGATATTCGCCGCGTTTTTGAATATCACGGAGCCGAACATAAAACGGTTTTCGCCTGGGAAAACGGTCAGGCACTGACGGTCAAAAACGCGAAAACGCAGCGTCGCCAGCACCCGCGCTGCGGCACTTCGTTTTTGATGGTCGTGATGCTGGTCGCCATTGTGCTCTTTTCCGTGATCAAATTTGATGCGATTTTGCTTAACTTGATCGTTAGAATCGCCCTTCTGCCCGTAGTTGCCGGTATCTCGTATGAAATTATTCGCTTTGCCGCTAAAAAAGAAAGCGGGTTGGTTTTTAAACTGATGACAATGCCCGGGCTTTGGCTGCAAAATATCACGACGCAGGAACCGGATGATTCACAGCTTGAAGTCGCCCTCGAAGCTCTTAAAGAATCGCTTAAGTTGGAACCTGAGCCGCAAGCCATTTGAATAGAAAAGGGGAAACAATGAGCGCAGTTTTAGAAATAACAGCTAAAAGATTACTGACCGCGGAGGAAGTGTTTGCAATGCCAAACAGCAAGTTTGGAGTTGAGTTGGTAAAAGGAGAGTTGATCAGGAAAATGCCAACTGGAATTTTGCATGGAATAATCGTTGCTCGATTAGCTGCAGCGCTCAGCGTTTTTGTTCGGCAGCGAAAATTAGGTGAAGTGCTTGGAGCAGAAACAGGTTTCAAGTTACAACTTAATCCTGATACTTTGCGCGCTCCTGATATTTCTTTCTTGGGTAGTGAAAAGTTTTTACAAGTAAAAAATATCAACAAATTCTTCTCAGGAGCGCCAGATCTGGCTATCGAAGTAATTTCACCGAGTGAAACCTTTCAAGATGTACAAGAGAAAATCGAAGAATACCTGGAGGCCGGAGTACCATTGATATGGATTATCCGCCCAAAACAAATGACAGTTACTGTTTATCGCCCAAACAGAGAATTAAAAGTCTTGCATGAGGCCGACGAACTTGATGGCGAAGATATAATTCCCGGATTTCACTGTTTAATCGAAGAGATCTTAGGCGATTTGCCGCAGGTTTCGGAATAAAATTTATGTTAGAAAAATTAGAACAGATTGAGAAAAACTACGAAGAGTTAACGGCGCAGATTTCATCGCCGGAAATCATGTCGGATATGTCCGTGTACGCCAAAACGATGAAACAGCATCGCTCGCTTGGCGAAATCGTCGAAAGATTCCGCGAAGTCAAAAAGCTCAAAGCCGATTACGACGACGCCAAAGAAATCGCTGAACAAACCGACGACGAAGAAATGCGCGAAATGGCTTGGGCAGAATTTGCTGAGCTGGAAAAAACGCTGCCTGCGGCGGAAGAAGCTTTGAGAGTTCTGCTGCTCCCGAAAGATCCGAACGATGAGAAAAACGTGATTATCGAAATTCGCGCCGGAACAGGCGGCGACGAAGCCACCTTGTTTGCCGCCGAAGTTTTGCGAATGTACGCGCGTTACGCCGAACGCCAGCACTGGAAAATGGATATTTTGAACATTTCCGACACCGGAGTGGGCGGCATCAAGGATGCCACAGCCGTCATCGAAGGTGACCGCGTGTATTCCAAGCTGCGTTTTGAATCGGGCGTTCACCGCGTTCAGCGCGTTCCGCAAACCGAGACGCAAGGCAGGATTCACACTTCGGCAATCACGGTTGCCGTAATGCCCGAAGCCGAAGAAGTTGACGTCAAAGTTGATCCGAAAGATTTACGAATAGATTATTTTTGTTCTTCCGGGCCCGGCGGGCAATCCGTCAATACGACTTACAGCGCGGTTCGCCTGACGCATTTGCCGACCAATGTCGTGGTTTCAATGCAGGACGAAAAGTCGCAGATTAAAAATAAAGATAAAGCGATGCGCGTGCTGCGTTCGCGACTGCAGGAACTCGAAGAACAAAAACAGCACGACGCGCAAGCCTCAGAACGCAAATCTATGGTCGGGAGCGGCGACCGGAGCGAAAAAATTCGCACCTATAATTTTAAGGAAAACCGCGTTACCGATCACCGCATCGGCCTAACCTCGCATCAGCTAGATTTGGTGATGGAAGGGGCTCTGGATGAATTTATTGACGCGCTGGTCACTCATTTTCAAACGGAAAAACTAAAGGCTGAGGTAGTTACAGCTTAATGCTGGTGCAAAGTAAATAATGAATAGTGAATAGTGAATCGTAGATGATGTTTTTAATTTTCTCGTCTTGAATATCCTCGTTCAATTCTTATTAGACACAACGACAAATTCTATTCGTTATCACTATTTACGATTCACTATTTACCATTTACAATTCACTACCTGCCAATGGAAAGTACACATTTATTTCTGGTTCGTCACGGACAGTCTGAAGGCAACGTCGCGCTGCGCTTCGGCGGGCATTCCGATACTGTTTTATCGCCGCTTGGCGAAAAACAGTCAATTGTAACTGCCAGATATTTGTTGAGCCGCAAAATCTCGGTCATTTACGCCAGTGATCTGCCGCGCACAATGCAAACTGCTAAGGCGCTGGCAGATTTAAGCGGGCTGGAAATTCATTCAACGCCGGCTTTTAGAGAAAGAAACGTTGGCGTGATCGCCGGTTTGACATTTGCCGAAGCCGAAGAAAAACATCCGCGCGAATATGCCGCGCTGATTCATCGTGAATTCGATTTTGTGATGACGGGCGGTGAAAGCTATCGTCAAATGCTGGAGCGCGCGACGGCAGAATTTGACGACATTTTAGAGCGCTATGCCGGGACGCGGATCGCCGTTTTTTCTCATACCGGAACCATTTGCCTGCTGATTCTACATCTTTTAGGCTCGCTCGATTTGCCCGAACCGCGCCCCGTCTGGATTGCCACGCGCAACTGCGGAATCGCGCATTTTGAGTTCCGCGCCGGTTCAATTCCGCGCCTTCACGCCGTCAACGACACACGCCATCTCGCGCATCTGCAAAAATAAAAAAGACCGGAAAATGTTCTCTGGTCTTTTTTATTAGAGCTGGAAATCGGCTTTAAAATTCGAAACGAGCGACAAATTGAATTGTCCGCGGCGCTCCCTGAATTTGTGTGAATCTGCCGAAATCCGCGGATGGCGTTCCGCCCTGGCTTCTAGCTAGAAACGGATCTTGACCAAGACCAAAATCGGAAATTCCGGTAAATCGTTGTGTATTTGTAACGTTAAAGGCTTCGACGCGTAAATTGAGTTTGCTGCCTTCCGTGATTCGAATGTCTTTCTGCAAACCGGCATCAAAGGTAATGTAATTGGGTTCCCGTAAGATGTTGCGGTCGCCCGCTTCGCCCGGCAGCGGATTGCGGTAACTGCGGTATGCCGCAATCGGATCGCTGAAAATATTCGGGTTATCGCTTCGCGTATCAGGCGAAGATTGAATTTGGGTTAGAGCAACTCCATTTGATTGGACATTCCAGTTAGTCGCCCAGCGGCTGTCATCAAACGGTTGTCCGATTGGAAAACCCGTATTCCAGCGATAAATACCGGTCAAAGTCCAACCGCCGAGAAAAGCATTGGCAAGTCTGCCAGTATTACCGAAAAACGGTTTGCCCTGACCAAACGGTAATTGATAAACGAAGTTGGCGTTAATTAGATGACGCACGTCAAAATCAGAGCTGCCGCGATTCTGGTTTAAATCAAGCGGATTCAAAATCAACGATGCGCCCGATGAAATAGCTGTGGTTGTCGTCGGGCCACCAGCCTCTCTTCCGGAAGCGGTGTCGAGCGAATGCGCGTAAGTGTAGTTGAAATCAAACGAAAAACCGTTGGTAAAACGTTTGCGAATACTCAACTGCGCTCCATTGTAGTCTGACGAACCAATGGTTGAATATGCCGCAAATGTGGCGTATTGAGGTTGAATAAAGAGGTTGTTGCCGGCGCCCAAACCGTCGTCCCACAAAAGTTGAATAAATGTGAAGTCGGTCGTGTTGCGTCCATTAATGCTGAATGTTCCCTGTGTGCAGTTTCCGTTTTCATCACGCGGAGCATTGTCGGAGCAGCTGCGCGCCACCCGGCGGTAAGCTGCTTGTGTTGCTGTCAATTGTGTTGGAACGCCGTTGACAACATAAGATCTGGCGAGTCCGGGAACAAAACGATTAAACCAAGCGATGTTAGGAATCGAGGTGATCGCCGCATTCGCATTGCGGTAATCAACCAATTGACGCATCACGCCGTAAAAATCTTGTCCGCTTTGCGGATCGCGCAAATTATTAAAATGCGCTGAGTCGCGCGAAATCAGCAATTTACGGGCGAATCTGCCGACGTAAGAAGCTTCGACCGTGATGCCTTTGTAAACCTCGCGTCCGTAGGAAAGATTGAAGTTATAGTTGTACGGGGTCGTCAGTTTGTCATCCAGTGATTGCTCAATCCGCTGATCTTCATCAGCAGGAGTTTGCAATGGAAAACGAACTGTTCTATCAAACGCTCCAACGCCGGCGTCAGCGCCGCCAAAAAATTCTAAACCGCGCAAATTCTGATTGAAACCGGTAAACAAAGGACCGTAGCCAGCGGGGTTGTCAGGGCTGTTGGGACTAAAAGTGTTAGCTGCTACACCTCTTGACGCGCTGTAACCAAGGGTTGAATTAAGATCGAAGGCGACCGCCAGGGCGCTGCCGATGCGATCATAAGTCATTCGGAAACCGCCGCGAATCGTTGATTTGCCGTCGCCGCCGAAAATTTTCTTTAAAACGCCGCCTTTGAAATTAGGCGACCAGGCAGCGGAAATTGAAGGCGCAAAGTTGTTCCAATCCTGTTTGTAATATCCGCTTTTACCGTTGGCTTTGCCGGCGGTATCAACCGAAATTAACTCATTATCTGATTGTCCATTGTAAGCGGCAGCAACGCGGCGATTAAAGAAATCGCTTAAACTCGTAGTGGGTTTAACCTGTAATCCGTTGGCTTCATAAACCGGGGTTGACGTTGACCAGCGCAAGCCATAATTAACGGTTAAGTTATTGAAAAGTCTCCAACTGTCCTGTCCGTAAAATTCGTATTCCTGCGTTCTGAAATCGCGGGCAGAAGCCGCGCCGACCGGCAGCAAACTTCCGTCTTTGGCATATTGCAGATTCGCGTTGTATTGCGAAAACCGCCCGATTGCCGCCGTTAGCGCGTTTCGTAAATCTTCGTCCGAACCGCTCGAGACGTTTGGGAAGATCGGGTTTCCATCAGCGTCAGTCACCAAATCGGCTCCTGAATTATTATAAAAAGATAGATTGGCAACGGCCGAATCGTATGACGAACCGGTGGAATCTCGCTTGTTGCTAATCAAACGAATATTTCCGCCGGTTGAAAGAGTGTGATTCCCCCAAACATAAGTGAAATCGTCAACAAAATTGTGAACCGGCGTGACGCGGCTGGTTGATCTCGAAAAGTTTGACGGTTGAAAAACGTTGCGGAATGAGATTAGATTTGCTGTCGAATCGCCTCCTATCGTAAAAGCGTCGCGGGTAAATCCGTAAGTGAATTTATTGACCGCGTTGCTGTTAATCGTCCAAGTATGTCCGGCGGCAATTCCCTGTGGATGAATCCAATTGTTTGGCTGAACAGTGTCGGGAAAACGTTGAACGGTGGCTTCATTATCATATTGGTAAGTGTAGCGAGCGAATAGTGTTTGATTCTTGGTCAAATTATTATCAAGTCGTAATGTCGCAACGTTACGGTGAATCGGAACCGGAGCGTTAAAACGAAAGCCGCCCGTGTTTAGGCCGTCTCCTAACGTTGTGTCATTGGCCGGATAGCGGGCGGCGGCGGCGGCGAGAGCTGCCAGGGCCAATGGATTAATTCCGGGTGTATTGCCATTGGCATTCGTATAAAAGCCGTTAATTTGCGCTGCATTTAAGCATCGCACGCCCGACGGCGTTCCGGCAGGGCAGGTCGGGTCGCTTGAACCATCATCAGTTCGGTAGCGCACAATGCCCTGACCGAGAGTTGCCAGCGGAACCGTTCGCGCTACTGTGTTTTCCTTGTTTTCTACAAAACGTTCATAGAAAACGGCGAAGAACAGTTTATTTTTAACGATTGGACCGAGAAATGAGCCTCCATATGTGTTGCGACCATCTTTTATTTGCGGAACGCCGGCTTTGTTATTGAAAAAATCATTGGCTTGACCGGCTGTTTGCGGGCGATGATAGATATAAGCGGAACCGTGCAAATCATTGCTTCCGCCTTTGGTGATAAGCGAAATTTGCGCTCCCGAAGAACGTCCCTGGTCGGCGTTTGCATTGGTCGTCGTGACGCGAAACTCCTGGAGCGCTTCGGGAGTGACTCGCAAAACACTAAAAAATGCGCGGCCGCCTTGTTGCTCGTTAACGTCAACACCGTCTAGAGTGACGTTAGCCTGGTCGGAGCGTCCGCCATTGACTGCGCCGCCGTTACCGGTTCCGTTTTCGGCAGTAACGCCTGGCTGTAGTGACAGCAAACCGGCTGTCTCGCGGTCTGCCAGAGGCAAATCAATGACCTTTTGTTGATTGAAGGCGTTGCCGATGGTCGCGTCGGTTGTATTGAGCGCGGCTTCCGCACCCGATGAAACCGTGACGACTTCACTGACTTGCCCGACTTCAAGCGCAGCGTCAATTGTTTTGGGCGTATCAACTAATGCTTCAAACGCCGGAACAAGCGTTTTCTTAAATCCGGCGGCTTCGATTTCGAGCGTGTAAGTATCGGGCGGAACAGATGTGAAAACGTAGTCTCCGCCGCTGCCTGTGACCTGCGTACGGGTAAAACTTTTAGCAGTGCTTTTGAGAGTTACATTTGCTCCGGCAACAACTTGCCCCTGCGGATCTGCGACAGTACCGCGCACGGACGACGTGCCGGTTTGCGCGATGGCAAGATTCAGCGACAGCATTATCAGAAAAAGCACACCAAAAAATAAACTGATGCGACTTCTAAACTCGGTTCTGAAGTTCATGATTCATCTCCTATTTTTAAGTAAGTTCGAAGAAAAGCAGTTTCGACTCGCTCGCTGTTGCCGCAAATAATTGGGGTCTATTATCTGGTTAACAATCAGCACGACGACGAAGTAATAAAATGGAAACATTTTAATTAAGGCATCTCGCGTTCCAAATTTAAACTTATGAAATCAAAAATATAAAAAGCGCGGCAAATATAAGCTAATGTCCTAATCTTAAGACAATCTCGCTGATTTTGGTTTGAACCTAAATTGTCCAAAACTCCAATTGAAATTCATAAATTTGGAAAATTCTTCTCGCGTTAGACAGCGAAACTTTGACTCTGGTAAAGTTTCAAATCCGACAGAAATAAATTAGAAACTAAGAAAATGAAAGAAAAAGTCAGAGTTGCAGGCGGACAGGGGTTTTGGGGGGATTTGCTTGAAGCCCCGGTTCAACAGGTGCGGGGCGGGCAGATTGATTACCTGATGCTCGATTATCTGGCCGAAGTTACGATGAGCATTTTGCAAAAGCAGCGTTCTCGTAATCCAAACATGGGGTATGCGCGGGATTTTGTTGAGCTGATGCGCGAGATTTTGCCCGATGTTGTCGAAAAAAATATTCGCGTGACGGCCAACGCCGGCGGCGTCAACGTCGCGGGCTGCGCCGAAGCGGTAAAAACGGTCGCGCAGGAACTTGGTTTGAGCGGGAAAGTTAAAATCGGGATTGTGACCGGCGACGATATTTTACCCAAACTGGATGAATTTCTGGCGCGCGGTCTCGAACTCAAAAACATGGAGACGGGTGAGCCGCTTTCTGCAGTCCGCGACAAAGTTCAAAGCGCTAATGTTTATCTCGGCGCTGAACCTTTGCTCGACGCTTTAAATCTCGGCGCAAACGTTGTCATTGCCGGACGCGTCACCGACACCGGACTAACGCTCGCGCCGCTGATGCACGAATTTGGCTGGAAAACGGACGATTGGAATAAAATTGCGGCCGGAACCATCGCCGGGCACATTATCGAATGCGGGGCGCAGTGTTCGGGCGGTAATTGTCAATTTGATTGGCAAAACATTCCGGATCTGGCAAACGTCGGCTTCCCGATTGTCGAAGCAGCGGCTAACGGCGAATTTGTCGTGACCAAACACCGAAACACCGGCGGGCGCGTCTCGATTCCTTCAATCAAAGAACAGCTTTTATATGAAATGGGCGACCCGCACGCATACATTACGCCCGATGTCGTAGCGGATTTTACTACCATTCAGCTGGCCGATGACGGCGAAAACCGAGTTCGCGTTTACGGCATCAAAGGCAAACCGAAAACCGAATTTTACAAAGTTTCAATCGCTTATTCGGCGGGCTGGAAAGCGGTCGGAACACTTGTTTACGCGTATCCGGACGCATATCAGAAGGCGCAGGCCGCCGACCGAATTTTGCGCGAACGACTTGACCGTCTCGGATTAAAGTTCGACACTATTTTAACCGAATTCGTCGGGGTTTCCGCCACGCATGGGCATTTGGCGGGTGAGCCTGCTCCCGATATCCCTGAAGTGCAATTACGGGTCGGAGTGCGCGGAAACGACAAAGCGGCGGTCGAACGTTTTACCAAAGAAATTGCGCCGCTGATTTTGACCGGACCGCCCGCCGTCACAGGATTTGCGGGGGGGCGTCCGAAAACTGAGGAAATCATGGCATATTTTCCCGCCCTTATTCCAAAAACCGAAATCCAAACCAAAGTTGAGGTCATCGAAACTTAAAATATGAATGAAACAGCCCGAACCTGGAAAACGATTTTGTCGGAAAAAATGGCGGATTGCCGCATTTTTGAAGTGCGCCGCGATATCTGCGTAGATGCCGAAACAGAGGATCGCGAAGCAACTTTTTACTGCATTGAATCACCGGATTGGTGCAATATTATTCCGCTTACCGCAAGCGGCGAAGTCGTTTTGATCGAGCAATTCCGGCACGGAATTCAAAAAACGACGCTGGAGATTCCGGGCGGCATGGTGGACGAAGGTGAAGACCCGCAAACGGCCGCCGCCCGCGAACTGCTGGAAGAAACCGGATACGCGCCCGGCGAAATCGTCGGTTTAGGAATGGCTCATCCAAATCCGGCGATTCAAAACAACGCGGTTCATTTCTTTCTGGCGCGCGGCTGCGAAAAAAAACAAGAGCCTAATTTTGACTCGACCGAACACGTCGTAACAAAACTCGTCCCGCTCGGTGAAATTAAAAATTTAATCGAATCCGAGCAAATCACGCACTCGCTCGTGCTCGATTCCTTTCTACGCTTTTTTCTCAAAGAAAATGAACTGACAAAATGAAAGTTGAACTGACAAAACTCGCTCATGCGCGTTCAGGCGATAAAGGCGATACGGCAAACGTCGGCGTCATCGCTTTGCGCGATGACATTTATCCGATTCTTGTCCGCGAAGTAACCGCCGAAAAAGTTAAAGAACATTTTGGCGAACGGGTTTTGGGTGGCGTAGAACGCTTTGAACTGCCGAATCTGGGAGCCCTTAATTTTCTGCTGCACGAGTCTTTAGGTGGCGGCGGAACGCTCTCGCTCATGACGGACGCGCAGGGCAAGACTTTCTCGACGGCGCTGCTCAGGATGAAAGTTGAAATTACCGAGGACGAATTCCAAAAATTGTGAAAAAAAGCTTGCTTTTGATGAACTCAATTTTGGAGAAATTTATGTTGGGCTAACAATCAGAAGGTTGAAAACGTAGACTACAAAAGCAAAAACTACTCAACTTGATTATGTTGAAAAATTTGTGGAGAAAATTCTTAATCGGCATTGCAATCTTTTATTTATCGGTTGGTTCGGTCTTAGCTCAGGATTTAAAATATGAGCGAGCACGATACAAGGGAATTCTTGATTTCATTAAAAGTGAAATTGAAAAGAAATATTATGACCCACAGTTTCACGGAGTTGACTTAACGGCGAAACATAAATTAGCAGTCGAATTAGTTAACAAATCAAATTCCCCCGGCGAGATGCTCACGGTAGTCGCCCAATTCATGTTGGAATTTAACGATTCACACACATTTTTTATCCCGCCTCAGAAAGTCGCGAAAATTGAATATGGTTGGGAGATGAGCATGATTGGGGATAAATGCTTTGTCACTGAGATTGAGCCGGAAAGCGATGCTGCCAAGCAAGGACTAAAAATTGGCGACCAAGTGTATTGGATTGAAGGATTTGAGCCTACTAGAGAAAATATCTGGAAGATAGATTACTACTATCACGCGCTCAATCCGCAGCCTGCTCTAAGAGTTATTGTAATCAAACCGGATAAAAAGAAATTTCAGTACTTCTTGAAAGCTAAAGTAACGCAAGGGAAAAGCGTTGTTGGCGTGAACGTGGATGATTGGAAAGAATATGATAGGGATTACTCGAATGAATTAAAAAAACAAAAGAGGAATCAGACCGTTGCCCGAGAGGATGGTTTATTTATTTGGAGAATGCCATCTTTTAGTATTAACCCCAACCAGATTGATCAAATAATGGGAAAAGTTAAGGGCAGCAAGAATTTGATTCTTGATTTGCGGGGAAACGGCGGCGGATATGTCGTCACTCTCGATAGATTTCTCGGATATTTTTTTACCAAAGATGTAAAGATTGCTGATTCAAAGTTTAGAAAAGAAACCAAATCTGAAACTGCTCAGGCGCGAGGCAAAAACGCGTATGCCGGAAATCTTATCGTCTTGGTAGATAGTAGTTCTGCATCAGCGGCGGAAATGTTTGCCCGCGTCATACAACTCGAAAAAAGGGGAATTGTTATCGGTGATCAATCTTCCGGTAAAGTTATGACTTCGCAATTTTTCGAGCAAAAAGACGGTGTTGATTATGTTGCTTACTACGGATATAGCGTGACTGTGGCTGAGGTTATCATGAAAGACGGCAAGAGTCTTGAAAATGTCGGCGTGATTCCTGACGAAAATCTTATCCCGACAGCTTTGGATCTAGCCGCCGAACGCGATCCGGTTCTAGCCAAAGCTGCGCAGCTTTTAGGATACAAAATGACCTCTGAGGAAGCCGGAAAAGTTTTTCCAAAGGAGCCAAAGCCGTGAACGATTTCAGCAAAAAAATGTCTTTCGATTACGCCCAGATCGGCGATGTCAGGCTGCATTTCGCGACCGCCGGAACCGGCGAGAGGCTCGTCATTTTGCTTCACGGTTTTCCTGAATTCTGGTATTCGTGGCGACATCAAATTGAAGTTTTAAGCCGGGATTTTACTGTCGTCGCGCCGGATTTACGCGGCTATAATTTGTCAAGCAAACCTTCGCGAATCGCGGATTTTGAGATGGAGCATCTGGTTGACGACGTGACGGGTTTGATAAGGCATTTCGGGCGCGAGCAGGCGGCACTTGTCGGGCATGACTGGGGCGCGGCGGTGGCGTGGGCGACGGCTCAAAAACATCCCGAATACGTCTCTAAACTTGCCGCGCTGCAAGTTCCGCCGATGAGCGTCTGGCGAAAAAACCTGACTTTTAAGCAGATTTTGACCAGCTGGTATATGCTCTTTCTCCAAATTCCGCGTTTACCCGAATGGTTGTTGAGCCGCAATAATTTTGCCCTCCTCAAACGCGCTTTGGTCAATTCAACGGCGCGAGGAGATGTTTTTACGCCCGAAGATCTCGCCGAATACGAAAAGTCCTGGAACGAGGCTGGCGCGATAAATTCCGCCGTTAATTATTACCGGGCCAACTTTTCCAAGTTTTTTACCCAACCGCACGTTGCCGAGCAAAGAATTAAAGTTCCGACGCTGTTTATTTTTGGCGAAAGAGATCATGCGATTGTTTCTGAAACTGTGCGGGGCGTTGAGCAATTTATTGATGCCCAATATTCGGAATTGAGAATACCGAACGCGGCGCATTGGGTTCAACAGGAAGCCGCCGAGGAAGTCAGCGCGGCGCTGCTCAAATTTTTAAATGACTAAGCTATTTGGCGGTGCTTTCCAGCAGCCAATTTAGATACGGTTTGGAACCTAGAGCGGCGGGAACGGCGATGATTTCCGGAATTTCATAAGAATGATTGGCGCGCACCGTTTTTTCCAATTCAATAAAATTATCTTCGGTTGTTTTACAAAGCAGCAAAATCTCTTTGTCCGCGATGACTTCTTCCTGCCAGCGATAAAGTGAGACTATTTCCGGCAGAATTTGGACACACGCCGCCAGTTTTTCTTCAACTAAAAGACGGGCTATTTTTTCGGCTTCTGCGCGGCTTGCCAAGGTAATAAAAACCACGATTGCTTTCATAAATTTCTGTCTTCAGACAAAGAGCGCGCCGCAATTACTTTCGCCGCCGTTGCGCCCATTCCAACCGCGCTGCTGATGGTCGGAGCCAGCGGGTTTGCCACATCTCCGACTGCGAAAACGTCCGTCATACTTGTTTCACAACTGCTGTTGATTTCGAGATAACCGTTTGCATCCGTTTTTAAGTGTTCGCGAAAAAGCTCCGAATTCGGTTCGACTCCGATCCGCAGTAAAAAGGCGTCAGTTTTAATTTGAAATGGTTCTGAATGCGGGGTGGTTTGCAGTTTGACGGCTGTAATTCGCTCGTCGCCAATAATCTCTAAAACTTGCGTTTCGCTTAAAACCTCAATGTTGGATGTTTGATCAATCTTCTCAATAAACTCGGCGCGAGCGCGAAACTCTTTGCGCCGGTGAATCAGATAAACCTTTTCGGCGGCGGCCGCTAAAATCACAGCGTTTTCCGCCGCCGCGTCGCCGCCGCCCACGATGACAACGGTTTTTCCGCTAATCGCATCGCCGTCGCGCTTGCCGGACTCGAGCAAACCGCGTCCGGCAAATTCATCTTCGCCCGGCACTCCGAGTTTGCGCCGTTTGACGCCCGTCGCCAAAATCAAAAACCTGGGTGAAAACTCCGCACCGTTTTTCAAAAAAAACCGCTTTGTTCCGGCGGTTGTTAAATCAACGGCAGCAACTTCCGCTTCGGTTTGCAGCAAAAACCCGCGGTTGGCAAGTTGAGCGACGAACTTATCTCTTAATTGGCGTCCGTTAACCGCGTTTTCCGCGCCCAGATGGTTTTCCACAGTGTTGTAAATTCGCAAAAGCTGGCCGCCGACTTCCGCCCGGTGTTCGAGCACCAGAGTTTTTAGTCCGAGTTCATCGCACCACAAACCGGCAGACAAACCGGCCGCACCGGCTCCAATGACAATGACGTCGTAAAATGGTAAATGATGAATGGCGGAGGGTTGGTACAAAGGCATTTATAAATTTCGTTGGAGACGGAACTATCCATTCACAAACAATTTACCATTGGCCATTGATGATTCACAATTGTTTGCTGTGGTTTGATTCTTGCCTACAATGTCAAAGCGGACAGCCACTCACCATAGCTGCCCGCTTTAATGTGACGGATTAGCAACGTTTTAAGGGGAAATTTTAGATGTCTTGTAACAAATTTTGTCACCAGGTCCTCGCCCTTTTTTGTTACTGACAATAATAAAAAGCCTCACCCGTAAAACGACCTCACAAGCGTTGTTAATTTTGTCACAATAAGCGCGAAAGTGGTAGGAAAAAATATTTAAAATTATAGTTAAAGAGAGATTTATCAAGTTAATTCGAGAATCCCCTTAAGAAAAGAATGCACGGTTGACGTTATTTTTGTTATCTTTGCTCTCAGGCAGAGTTTGTTGCTCTGTCTAATTGTTGTTATCATTTAGGAAATTCTGATTTCAAAGAGAATTCCAGTTTCCGCCGACAAAGCCCTTAATTTAAGGTTCCCGCTAACGTTATGAAAATTGAACACGAAACAGCTACGGCCAATATCGCGTCGCCAACCATCAATTCGTTTGCTGATCAGGCTCAGGCTGTGCTTGAACCCGTCCCGAATGTTGATTCTCGGACCCAGGTTACGCAGCTTGTTCGCGAGGGAATTACAGCGGCGAAAGCCGGGAACTTACCGGCCGCGAGGGAACTTTTATTAAACGCTATTGATATTGACAACCGACACGAGACAGCTTTAATGTGGCTCGCTTCAATCAGCGACAAGCCGCAGGAATTACTGAGTTTTTTACAACGAGTTTTGGTTATTAATCCTGCCAACGCACGCGCTCAGCAATGGGCTGCGGCAACCAAATCAATGTTGGTAAAATCTTTGATTCAGCAAGGCGCGGCTTCGCACAAAGAAGGAATGCCGGAAATCGCCACGCAGTATTTTCTGCAGGCGACAGAGTATGACCCAAACAGCGAAATGGCCTGGCTGTGGCTGGTTTCGGTGGCCAACGAGCCCGAAGACAAGCTGTCGTATCTGAATCGCGTTTTGAGCCTTAATCCGACGCACGAAAAAGCCCTCGCCCTGTTTCATCGAACCAAAACACAAATTGCGCGCTCTCTCATCAAAAAAGGCAACGCCGCCGCAGTTGCCGGCGACCGCGCGATGGCGCTGGAAATCTTGCGCGATGTCATGGAGTACAATCCAAATCTCGAAGAAGCCTGGCTGCTCAAAGCTTTTCTGTCAGATTCAACGAGCGAAAAAGTATTTTGTTTTGAAAAGACGCTCGAAATAAATCCGGAGAGCTATCAGGCTCGCAACGGTTTGGAGATTCTGAAAACTCAAAACTTGAACGAGCCCGACGCTGAAACCGATCAAGTTGAAGCAAAGGCCGATGACGCGGTTGAAACTGAAATGGCAGCGCCGATATTAGAGGCGAGTGAAACCGCGCTTCAGCCGTTGACCGAAATTTCTGCGCAAGAAACTGGAAATGTTGAGAATTTTGTCGAGGACGACACGGTTGCGCCGCAGTTTGTTGCAGAGCGCTATGTCGCGCCGGAAACGATTGACGAGGAAAGCGTCGAAGAAGAATTAGCTCAGGAACAAATCTCCGCCGTCGCACAGGTTGCCGCTGGACTCCCTTCGGATTTTTCACGCACTCTCGCACCAACTATTGCTAAACAAGCTGAGCCTGTGCGATTAGCGGAAGCCGAGCAGGATGAATTGGTTGAACTGGTAGAAACAAGCGCGCCGGAAAACTTTGCGGAGGAACTACACACTCAAATCGAGGCAGAATCGGAGAATAAGAATGAAACGGTTTTTGAGGTAGCGCCGAAAGCAGCGCCGGAGGCAATGGTCGAATGTCAGTTTTGTCAGACAGACACCAGAAAAAGCTCTGTTCGCTGTCAAAGCTGCGGGGCTTATACCAGGCTTGAAGAGTTTGATCATTTGTTGACCAACGAGCTGAATAACGAAGCGCGAATGCGCGCGTTTATCGAAACCTGGCAGACGGAATCCGCCGGACATGAACTCGCGGCGGACGAGTATTTTAATCTCGGCCTCGGTTATCTAAACTTGCGAAACGTTAAAAAAGCGGTTACAAATTTTGAGCAGGTTCTCAATTTAGATCACAATAACAAAATCCGCAGCGGCCAAATATTAGCTTTAATCGCTTACGTCAACGAAAAAATGCCGGAGGTTCTGGGCAGCGTCGCTTCAGCCAGCTCGGGCAAAACCATCCTGGTTGTTGACGACAGCCCAACCGTCCGCAAACTAATTATCGGCAAACTCGAAAAACACGGCCACCGGGTTGTCGCCGCGGTTGACGGAATGGATGCGCTTTCAAAAATCAGCGAAGCCATTCCTGATTTGATTTTGCTCGACGTGACAATGCCGCGTCTGGACGGCTATCAACTTTGCAAAATGGTCAAGGCAAATGCTAAAACAAAACATGTTCCGGTTGTCATGATTTCCGGAAAAGACGGATTCTTCGATAAGGTGCGCGGTCGAATGGCAGGTTCGACGGCCTACATCACCAAACCTTTCGGACCGGAAACACTTCTTCAAACGGTAGACAGCTACTGCTCTTAAATTGATACCGGATTTCTAAACCCTCGGAGTTTGATAGATGGGAAAAACGATTTTGGTGGCTGACGACAGCCCGGCGGAATTAAAACTTTTAATCAATGCCCTGCGCCGACACGGTTACGAAACAGTTTCCGCCGTAGATGGAGATGAAGCTATCGCCAAAGCCCAAGATATGAAGCCGGTGCTTCTGATTTGCGATGTCGTGATGCCGAAAAAAAACGGTTTTCAAGTTGCTCGTTACTTAAAAACACAGGATGAAACTAAAGCCATCAAGATTTTACTCGTCAGCAGTAAAAACCAAGAAAGCGATAAATTTTGGGGGCTCAAGCAAGGAGCGGACGACTATTTGTATAAACCCTTTGACGAGCAAAGTTTGCTCAATGCCGTTTCCCGCCTGATCTAAGCGTGGGTGATTACGAAAAACTAAAGTGAGATTACACGCACTTTAAAAGACAGCTTAAACCTCTCAATTTAAACTCCTCAATAAAAAAATGGACGAACAAAATGATCAAGCCGTCCTCGAATTAGAAGAAATCGAGACTGGCGCGGATTACGATTACCTATCAATTCTCCGCGAAATGCAGCAAAGCTTGAGCGGCGATGATGAATCAGCAGACATTCTCAAAATGATGGATGATGAAGCCGATTTGCCAACCGAATCGCCGCTAACGGATGTGGCACCGAAGCTTTCGGACGGCGCTTCCGCCGCAGGCAGTGGTTTTGCCCGGATTCAGGGCGAAAACGACAGCCCCCCGGCGACTGATTATTTTGCGGACGCACCAACCCAGCCTCTGCCGGAATTGCCTGCTGAATTTAACAATCATAATTTGGCGTCAGCAGATAGTTTGGTTAACGGTTCAGAAGCGGAAAATCACGCTGAAGCAGACGCAAGTCCGGATCATAACCCGGCTCTTTCAAACGGAAATTCTTCTTTAGCCGTTGATTCTTCGAAAACTGTCGCTCAGAGCAGTGTTAGAGAGCGTGCGGACGTAAAGGAACTAAACGATCTGTCGTTTGATGATTTCGCCGAACTCTCGCCGATTCTATTTGATGCTGACGAAGCTGCCGGAATCACCGAACCCGGTTTTGATTCGGAATTATTGGTTGAGTCTCCAATGGAAATGGCATTACTTGGGACAACGGACGATTTGCCTGCGGAATCGTCTCAAACAACACAAACAACTGCTTCAGAAACGTCGTCAGACGATTTGCCTTCAGCAGCCGACGAAATGCCGACAAACCTGGCATTTAGCGACATGTTGGAAACGGATTCGGAGGAATCAAACACAGCTTTCGCGCCGCACTTTGACTTTGAAGAAGACGAATTCAAAACCGCGCCGCTGCCGCATTTGGAGAGCAATGGTTTTGCTTCGACTAAAAGCCTGAGCGAACTCGCCGCGCCAGATTTTGAGCAGCATCTTGCGGAACAAAATTTACCTGAACAAAATGCGGGATCCGAACTGAGCGCAAAAAGTGATGATGTGCCGACAGATGAAGACTTGGAATTGCCCGATTCGATGTTTTTTGCCGAATCAGGAAGCAGTTTTACGTTTGCGCCTTCGACGATGCCTGCGGATGCCGAATCACAGGAAAAAGGCGATTCGGCAGCTGAAATGATGGAACCGGATTTGTCCGAATCGCAAACGGAAGAATCTGAGACAAATACCTCAGATTTATCAGTGCCGTGGTTTTTGCAGGAAGAATTGACGACCAAACATCAGATTAGCGAAGAGAGCTTTCCCGGGATATTTTTTGCCGAAGACAATTTTGCCGGTGAAGCAGTGCAGCCGGAATTAGACGCCCAGCCGGATAAGATGCCTGCCGCTCCGTCAGTTGCTGAAAATAAGAATGGAGCGCAGTTCGAAACAGACGCCGCCTCGCAGAAAGAAACTGTCGGCAAAAACGGCTTTAACAAAAACATTTTTCCGCAAGAGGCGAATGCAGTATTTGAAGCCTCTGCTTCTGAAAGCTCGAACTTCAACTTTTCAGAAACGCAGTATCCGGAAGATTTGCCGGAGAAATTCCCGGCGGCGCCGCTCGAAAATGAATTTGGTGTTTTGCCCGACAATCTGTCTGACGAAATTCCGGAAGCCTTGCTGCTAAAAAATTCCGAGACGCAAACGCCGGAAGATGATGCGGTCGGGTTTGACGCGCCGCCTGAGCCTGAATTTGAAAACGTTGATTTGGCGGTTTCCGAACCGCAGCCTAATTTAGATGTGACCTCTGAATCATCCGAGCAGGAGCCTGAAAATCAAAATGCTTTGCAGGAAAACTACTATCAGGTCGGCAAGGCTTCGTTTCTTGAGGAGCGGTTTGTAATTTTCAAACTTGATGATACTTTATATGCTCTTCCGGCAGTCAACATCGCGGAGATCGGGCAGCTTTTGCCCATTACGCCATTGCCGTTTGTGCCATCCTGGTTTTTAGGCATCACTCATTTGCGCGGCGACATTATCTCGGTTGTCGGGCTGCGCGAATTATGGCAGAAAAATACCGCAGTACCGCATAAAGCTAAAATTTTAATTGTTCATTCGGAAAAACAGAGTCTGACGATTGCTTTGGTCGTTGACGCGGTGCGCGAAATGCGTCATGTCGCGCCGGAAGAAATCATTTCCGGTGAATCCCAAAACGACTCTCATTTTACTCCTTACCAAATCGGTACAGTAGATTACGACGGGCAACATTTGTGCCTGCTCAACGCTGAAAAACTGCTTGAAACTCTTAGGAAATAATGGTGAATTATTAAGGCTGAATGGTGAATAAAACAGAAATTCTGTCATAGTTCACCATTCACAATTCACCGTTTGCCATTAAATTATGCGTTGGTATCAACGTCTCTCGACGAAATTGGCGGCAGCAGTGGTTCTAACTGTCGGCTTAATGATTTTATGTATCGGTTTTTACATCACGTTTTTAACATACAATCGTCTGCGCCGCGAAGCCGAAGATGAACGTCAGTTAAAAGCAGCCGCGATCAGACAGGATTTAGAGTCAACCAACGGCTTGGTACAGGAGCAGCTCAAAGTTGCAATAAACGTTTTTAAGAACGACGCTTTGAGTGTCGGTCAGCCTTCCCTCGGCACACTGATGACGGTAGAAGGTAAAAACCTGCCTAATTTAGTGCTCGGCAAGACTCCGCAGGCAAACAGCTTCGCCGTTGTGGATAAGGTTAAAGAACTGACCAACAGCGCAGCCACGCTTTATGTTAAGAGCGGTGACAGCTTTATCGCTCTTGTCAGCAGTCTGCAAAATGCGGACGGCAAACGAATCGTTGGAGAATCGCTTGACGCAAACAGTAAAGCCGCTCTTGAATTAAAAGAAGGAAAACCGTTTTACGGCATCATGCACGTTGCGAACAGCCGGTATTTATCAGCTTTCGAGCCGGTTCGAGGTCAAGGCGGCGAAATCATCGGAGCGTTTGCCGTCAACTATCCGTTTGCCAATCTCTCGCAGCTCGGAAAACGAATCGAAAATTCAAAAATCCTCGACACCGGATTTTTCGCTTTAGTGGATGACAAAGGCCAAATTGTTTATCAATCGGCGAAGACCCCTGACGACCAAATCGCCAAAATCTCTCAGCCTGAAGCTAAAACAGACGACAGCGGAGCTTGGCATCTTGAACGAGCGACTTTTGAGCCTTGGAATTTCAATCTCGTTTCGGCCTACTCCGACAACGACCCGCATCTGCTCGGACAGCTTTATTCATCGCAGCTGCGGGTCATACTTTCGGATTTGGTCGCGATGATTTTTATCGCCGGTTTGATCGCGCTTCTGATGCGGCGTTTGATGCGTCCGCTCGAAGAGGTGGTTAAAGTCGCCAATGAAGTTTCGCAGGGCAAACTCGAAAGAGTGCTCAGGGTTCGCAGCAACGATGAAGTCGGGCAAGTGTCTTATTCGATGAACAAGGTTATTAATTATCTGCAGGAGATGTCGAGCGTTGCCGACCAGATTGCAGAAGGTAATTTGCAGGTTGAAATTAGTCCCCGCTCAGCCGACGACCGCTTTGGATTGGCGTTTCAAAACATGCTGGAGCACACCTTGCGATTAGTGCAAACGCAGGATGAACGAAACCGTTTGCAGCGTTCAATTATGAAACTGCTGGAGGAAGTAGCCGATGTCGGAGACGGTGATCTAACTGCTGAAGCCGAGGTCACGGCTGATGCTACGGGCGCGATTGCCGACGCTTTTAATTACATGATTACCGAACTGCGCGGCATCATCGGACGCGTCAAACAGACTAGCGCGAAAGTAGATAGCTCCGCCACAAAAGTTCAAACCTCTACGGAACTGATGGTTCGCCGCAGCGAGCAACAATCAGTCCAACTTAATACTCTTTCGACGGCGCTCGAAGAAATGACCAACGCCATGCAGCAGGTGGCGCATGAAACTACTTCTTCAGCCCGCGTTTCGGACAGCGCTCTGGCCAACGCTAAAACAGGCACGACCGTTGTCAATAACAATATTGCAGCTATGAATCGCCTGCGTTCACGCATTCAGGAAACTTCTGAAAGAATCAAACGACTCGGGGAACGTTCGCAGGAAATCAGCAGCATCGTTAAAATTATTAATGATCTGGCGCAGCGCACCAGCGTTCTTGCGCTCAACGCTTCGATTCAGGCGGCGGCGGCGGGTCCGGCGGGGCGCGGTTTTGTCGCCGTTGCCGAAGAAGTCGAACGCCTGGCAGAGCGTTCCGCAATGGCCAGCAAACAAATTGATGCGCTTACCAAAGCGATTCAGGGAGAAACGGATGATGCCGTGATTTCGATGGAGACAACCGTCAAAGAAGTGGCGGTCGGCGTTAAATTAACCGGCGAGGTTGGCGAAACACTTAACAACATTGAATCGGTAACGCGGCAGCTGGCCCAAATCAGTCAGACCGTTGCCGTTTCCGCTCGTCAGCAAGCGCTCAGTTCCGCCGATCTCTCCGGCGCGATGCGCGATGTCGCCGCCACTTCGCAGCAAAACGCGGCGGGTATGAAAGAATCAGCATCAACCGTCAACCAACTGGCGATTTGGGCGCAGGATTTGCGCGGTTCGGTATCTTCCTTTAAATTGCCCGAAAGCGATGAAATGGATGATCTTGTTTCCGTTTTAAGTCCTAATACAGCGAACGCTGCCGTCGGCATTTAGCTCGAAGGCGCCGCGCCGCGCCGTGCCGCGCAGTCCCGCACAGATAAAAAGCGCGTTCTCAGGATTTTGTCAGCCAAAAGTAATTCCAAATCTGCTTTGGAGTTTCTCGTTTTTATTGTTGTCCGCTTCGATTTAAGGAAAATAAAGTTATGCTCGGAAACGAAACGACTAATAAGCTAGCTATTAAGTTGGCTTTGCCCGCGACGATTATTATCGCCTTGGCTTCGATTATCGTCGGATTGCTGGCGGGACAATTTCTGCTCGCCCGGCTTAAGAGAGAAGCCGATAGCGAGCGTTATCTTAAATCCGGCGCGCTCTCGGAAAATTTGGCAACAACGCGCACTTTGATGCTCGACCGTGTGCGCGAGGCGATGCGCATTTATCAGAATGAGACGAACGGCAGGAAAGCGATGTTGGCGCCTTCCGTTCCCCTTGACGAGCAGCGTTCGATTCCAAACTTGATGCTCGAAAACGTTTCGCTCATTAAAAACGATTCATTTATTACCCCGATTGCCGAACGCACCGGAGCCAACATTGGCGTTTATGTCCGCGACACCAACGATCAATTCGTATCCGTTGCAACGACGACTCACAAAGACGATAAATCGGAGGCCATCGGCGAAACTCTCGAAACCGGCAGTCAGGCGTCAAACGATTTGCTGCAGGGCAGAGTTAACTATAATCTCGGAAGAATGGCCGGCCGCCCGTATGTGCGCGGGCTGGAGCCGATCAGGGATGCCGGCGGACGCATTATCGGAGCCTGGTCAGCCGCTTTTCCGGTTACTTCGCTTGGCGAATTGAGCCGTAAAGTCGCCGGCGAAAAGATTTTGACAAATGGTTTTATCGCGCTGGTTGACGAGAAAAACAACGTTATTGCCAGATCCAGCTCCACTCCTGAAAAGGTTCTGGACGGATTTATCAACTCAACCGAAAGAACGACGACAATGGACGGCTGGAACGGTGCCAAACTAAGCGTTCCTGATTGGAATTACACGGTTGTTGCTGCTTATCCGAACGACGATCCGCAAATCGCCACAGAGCTTTCTTCAATTCAATCTTCGACCATTATCACGGCTTTGCTGATCACAGTGCTGCTCGGCTGCATCATCGTTTTGGTTGCCATGCGCGTCACCGCCAGACTCGATGAAACGGTGGACGTTGCCGAAAAATTGGCAGAAGGTGATTTCGCGGTTGATCTAAAAGTTACTTCAAACGATGAAGTCGGACGTTTGCAGAGCGCAATGCTCAAGTTGCTTGATTACTTGCGCGCGACAGCCGCGCAAGCCGATCAAATCGCGGCCGGTGATTTAACCGTTAAGGTCGAGCCGCGCTCAAGCCGCGACCGTTTCGGAATCGCTCTGCGAAACATGCTCGATAATGTTTTGCGGCTGGTTCAATCACAAGACGAGCGCAACCAGCTGCAAGGCTCGATTATGAAACTGCTTGAAGAAGTGGCTGACGTTGCCGAAGGCGACTTGACCGGACAGGCTGAAGTCACGGCGGACGCAACCGGAGCTATCGCCGATGCTTTTAACTACATGATTGACGAACTGCGCAGCGTGGTGTGCCGCGTGAAAGACGCGGCCACGCAGGTCGGAATGTCAACCGGCGATATTCGCATCACAACTGAAAAACTGACGCACGGGAGCGCGGCGCAGGCCGAGCAAATTGCTCAAACTTCAACCGCCGTCGAAGAAATTACGGCTTCGATTAGAGAAGTTTCGCAAAGCGCGGCGCAATCGTCAGAGGTTGCCATCGGCGCGCTCGTAACCGCGCAGCAGGGACGGCAAGCGGTGCAAAACAACGTCGCTGCAATGACCAGAATTCGCGGACAGGTGCAGGACACCGCCAAACGAATCAAAAAACTCGGCGAACGCTCGCAGGAAATTGATGAAATCGTCACAATTATTGACGAACTGGCCGATAGAACTTCGATTCTAGCTCTGAACGCCGCCCTGCAGGCGGCCGCCGCCGGAGAACAGGGACGCGGTTTCGCCACCGTCGCCGAAGAAGTCGAAAGGCTGGCCGACCGCTCGACGCAAGCGACCCAGCGCATCGCGCAATTAACCAGAACGATTCAGCTCGAAACCAAAGACGTGGTGGCTTCAATGGAAGAGACGATTCGCGAAGTGGTTGACGGTTCAACGCTGGCCAACGAAGCGGGCAGCGCGCTCGAGCAAATCGAGGAAGTCTCGCAAAATCTCGCCACACTGATTCAAAACATTTCACAGAGCGCCCGCCGTCAGGCGCAGGGGTCGGAAAACATCGCCAAATCAATGACCGACATTTCGCAAATTACCGAGCTTGTTTCCAGCGAGTCCAGGCATACCGCCAACTCGGTCAAAAGCCTTGTTTCATTAACCGAAAAACTGCGCGGTTCGGTGGCAACTTTTAAACTCCCGGAAGCGATGAACAAAACCGGCAAACTGCCCAACATCGGTATCACTAGCGGCAACGGTTTTTCCTCCTCGACTCTTAACGGCAAAGAAATCACGCTGAATTAATGGTGAATGGTAAATTGTGAATGGTGAATGAAATAAAGAATTTGTTGTTTGTTTTTAATTAACTCACCTTACGCAGCAAGCTGAATCGGGTTCAATTGCTGCAAGGTTGAATAAGCCGAACGCAGCGCCTTGAGATACAATTTAGACTTCAATGCAAAATGATTGAGTTTCGTTTCCACTTTCAGCATCTCTAG
>JBBQUS010000002.1:0-225187 GCA_038212235.1 Pyrinomonadales bacterium | reverse complement strand
CAGCAAAATTGGTGCGAAATGGGCGGAGATACGCATTTCGGATACCGGGTCGGGAATTCCGCTTCATGCTCAACCTCGCATTTTTGATCCGTTTTTCACTACGAAAGAAGTAGGTCGTGGAACGGGTCAGGGATTAGCCATCTCGCACAATGTTATCGTAGAAATTCACAAAGGGGAGCTCAGTTTTGAAACAGCAGCCGGAAAAGGAACGACTTTTATTATTCGCCTGCCGCTCGATATTGAAAAAGAACCTAAACCCGCTGCTGAATTATTGGAATTAACCGCATAACAAAAACTTGCGCAGCCACATAAAGATGAAAACCGCTCTCAAAACAATTAACTTTAAAATACTGGTGGCTCTGCTGGTTTGGTCAATCGTAGTGGGAGTAGGGTTGGTTTATTTGAATGAATATTCTGTGCGTCCCGGGGCAACAGCCGATTCGCCGGCGTTTATCTCGCCAAACGATTTACACAAAAACGCCAAAAATCTGCCGACGGTGCTGGTGTTTGCGCACCCGCAATGTCCTTGTACGCGGGCGACTATTCACGAATTGGAACAGCTAGTCGCTCACTCGCAAGGTCTGGTTGAAGTGCGCGTTTTATTTCTTCAGCCGCAAAGCGAACCGCGCGAATGGGTTGAATCAAGTCTCTGGCAGCAAACCTCGAAAATTCCCGATGTGAACATTTCGACTATTAACGAAAAGGAACTGGAACAGTTTGGCGAGGTAACTTCCGGTCAAACCATGCTTTATGACGTCGCCGGAAATCTGGTTTTTAGCGGCGGTATCACCGATAGCCGCGGACATGAAGGTGATAACATCGGGCGCAGCGTTATCGAAGGCTATTTGCGGGGCAACGAAATTTCAATTCGACAGACACCGGTTTTTGGCTGCGCTCTGACGGCTTCGGAGAAGAAACTTTAGAGATGTGTTCGTTTGCTCAAGTCGTAGATGTCATGGTTGATCTGTAACAACGCTAAGCAAAACGAAAAGGCTTCGTCGATTAAGACAAAGCCTTTTGCAGTTTACAATCTGAAATTTTGAATTTCAGATTACATGCCCATGCCCATGCCGCCCATGCCGCCGCCCATGCCGCCCATGCCGCCGGCGTGGTCGTCTTTTTCCGGAATTTCCGAAATCATGGCTTCGGTGGTCAGCATCAAACCGGCGATTGAAGCCGCATTTTGCAGCGCCGTCCGGGTGACTTTCGCCGGATCAATAACGCCCGCCGCCACGAGGTCTTCAAACTGCTCGGTGGCCGCGTTAAAACCAAAGTTGGCGCCTTCGTCGGTGCGAATTCTCTCGACGATAACCGCGCCTTCTTTGCCGGCGTTTGAAGCAATTTGGCGAAGCGGTTCTTCGAGCGCGCGGCGAACAATCGTCACGCCGATTTGCTCGTCGGAATCAGCCGCATCGGTTTTAAAAGTATCCAAAACTTTACCTGCGCGAACCAAAGCGACGCCGCCGCCCGGGACGATTCCTTCTTCAACCGCGGCGCGAGTCGCGTGCATTGCGTCTTCAACGCGGGCTTTCTTTTCTTTCATTTCGGTTTCGGTGGCCGCGCCGACTTTGATGACGGCCACGCCGCCAACCAATTTAGCGAGACGCTCCTGCATTTTTTCGCGGTCATAATCCGAAGTCGAGCCTTCGATTTGGTTGCGAATCATCGTCACACGACCTTCGATGGCCGAGCCTTCGCCGCCGCCTTCGATAATCGTCGTATTGTCTTTGTCAATTACGATACGTTTGGCTTTACCCAAATCTTCGAGCTTGATGTTTTCAAGCTTGATCCCCAAATCTTCCGAAATGACTTTACCGCCGGTCAAGGTCGCCACATCTTCGAGCATCGCTTTGCGGCGATCACCAAAGCCCGGAGCTTTAACTGCTGCGACATTAAGAGTGCCGCGCAGTTTGTTGACAACGAGCGTCGCTAAAGCTTCACCCTCAACATCTTCGGCGATAATCAAAAGAGGTCTGCCCATTTTGGCAACTTGTTCCAAGATTGGCAGCAAGTCGCGCATGTTGGAAACTTTTTTCTCATTAATAAGAATTAATGGTTCTTCCAAAACGGCTTCCATCCGGTCGGCATCGGTCACGAAGTACGGCGACAAATAACCGCGGTCAAACTGCATTCCTTCGACGACTTCGAGCGCGGTGTCCATCGTTTTCGATTCTTCGACCGTGATTACGCCGTCTTTACCCACTTTGTCCATTGCTTGAGCAATCAAAGTTCCGATTGTTTTATCGCCGTTAGCGGAAACAGTACCGACTTGGGCAATCGAATCACCCGATACCGGCTGCGCCATTTTTTTGATTTCATTGACGACTTCAATTACCGCTTTATCAATTCCGCGTTTGAGAGCCATCGGATTGGCGCCGGCAGCTACAGTGCGAACGCCTTCTTTAAAAATTGCTTGCGCCAAAACGGTTGCGGTTGTGGTTCCGTCACCGGCGACATCCGAAGTTTTCGAAGCGACTTCGCGAACCATCTGCGCACCCATGTTCTCCAAGGAATCTTTTAACTCGATTTCCTTGGCAACCGTTACGCCGTCTTTAGTTATCGTTGGCGAACCAAATTTTTTATCAATCACAACGTTGCGACCCTTTGGTCCGAGAGTCACCTTAACCGCATCAGCGAGCTGATTAACGCCGCGCAAAATCGCCGCGCGGGATTCTTCACCATGAATAACTTGTTTAGCCATAATATCCTTTTAATAGTAGTAAGTAGTAGTAAGTAGTAGGTTTGATCGTAACTCGGCAAACAGCAATTGGTAATTTCAAGCGTAAAAAACTTATCACTCATTTGCTTATTACCTGTTACCACAGCCGAGACTTAAGCAGCGGCGCTGGCGCGTGAAATAATGCCGAGGATTTCGTCTTCGCGCATAATTAACAGCTCCTCGCCGTCAATCTTGATTTCCGAGCCGCTATATTTTCCAAAAAGAACGCGGTCGCCTGTCTTTACGTCGAGTTCCTGACGCGTGCCGTCTTCTTTATATTTACCTGCTCCGGCGGCAATGACTTCGCCTTCTTGGGGTTTTTCCTTGGCAGAATCGGGAATATAAAGCCCGCCGCGCATTTCTTCGTTGTTTTCCAGACGGCGCAAGATGACGCGGTCATGTAATGGTGTAATTGTTGTAGCCATAGTAATTCTTTAACTCCTTTAAGTAGTTTACAAAGTAAGTTTAATGTCTGACAGTGCTCATTAGCACTCAGGACTGGTGAGTGCTAATTTACAAAATAAAGGTGAGATTGTCAACAGCACGTATGTTAAGAAAATCTGACAAAAGCTTTGTCAAGTTTGGTGACGGGAAATTATTTCGCCCGCCGCGTTAGCAAGCGGCGAGAGATTTTAACCGGGTCTTGGAAAGTAGAAACCTTTTTCGAGAGTGTGTTGCGGTGAACGCCGAGCGCGCTGGCGGTTTTTGAAAGGTGATTATTGTAGCGATCAAGGGCCTTTTGAATGTAAAGCTTTTCAAATTCGGCACGGGCTTCGTCAAGTAGAATTTGCCCGTCGAGCATTTCGTTGATTAAGATTTCAAGGCGAGCGCGTAGCTGCATTTTTGATTTATGGATTTGCTATTTTCAATTGGCGTTCAAAACACCCCGCATACGGAAAATTACAAACTTTCTCCTGTTAAAATTCGGTAAGCTGATAAATATCTCTCAGTTGTGGCCGTAATTATTTCCGGCGGCAGGCTTGGTGCAGGCGGTTGTTTGTTCCACTCTAAACTTTCGAGATAATCGCGAACAAACTGTTTATCGAACGAGGCTTGCGCTTTTCCGGCTGCGTATCCCGGCGCCTCCCAGAAACGCGACGAATCCGGTGTCAAGACTTCATCCACCAAAATAATTTCGCCGTTCTGGGCGCTGCCAAATTCAAATTTTGTATCGGCCAAAATAATGCCTCGGCGGGCTGCAAAATCGGCGGCGAAATTATATATCCTGAGCGACAAATCTTTTAGCTTTTGGGTTGAGTCAAAGCCGACCAGCACAGCCATTTCTTTTTCGCTGATATTTTCATCGTGCCCGGACGCAGCTTTGGTCGCGGGCGTGAAAAGGATTTCAGGTAATTTTTCCGATTCGCGCAAACCTTCAGGTAACTTGTGCCCGCAAACTTTGCCGGTTTTTAGGTAATCTTTCCAGCCTGAACCGCTCAAGAATCCGCGAACAACGCATTCAATCGGAAACACTCTGGTTTTTTTGACAAACATTGAACGCCCGCGCAAAAAGCTGTCATATTTCTGCAAACTTTCCGGCATTTCCTCAATCTTAGTAGTCAACAAATGATGAGAAATGCCTATTTCGTCGAGCTTTCCAAACCAGAACTGCGAAATTTTGGTTAAAACTTCGCCTTTCCGGGGAATCGCGGTCGGCAAAATGCAGTCAAAGGCAGAAATGCGGTCAGTTGCGACAATCAGCAAATGCTCCGCGTCAACACTGTAAACATCACGAACTTTGCCGCGTGCCAGCAACTGCAAATCGGGAAAATTCGTTTTGGTAACAATCATTAAAAGTGAATCGCGAATCGTTAATCGCGAACAGAAATTTTCTTAGCTTTAATATTCACAGCCTGCGATTTACTTTGCAGAAGCGGCGCGCAAACTAAGAATCTGTTCGGCGTGGTTGTGAGCATGAGCCGCATAAATTTCGAGCCAGGTTTCAACCGTGTAACGTCCGTGTTCGTTATGCCAACCTTCGCGCTGCCAATCGCTTTCACTCAATCGCTCCAGCAGCTGCAGGCTGGTTGCTCTGGCTCCGCGAAAAGCGTCCAGCGCCGGTGCTATCTCGCGTTCATTGTAAAATAGTTTGGCGGCATACGTTTCTTGATCATAGCCGTGAATTACCGGAAAATCTTCGGTCAAAAGCTTTCGCAAGCGGAGCGCACTGGTCATCTCGCTATCCGCCAAATGCTGAACAATTTCGGCCGCGCTCCACTTTCCTTCGAAAAATTTTGTTGTCAACTCGCCCGATTTCATTCCTTGAAGCGCCTTTTGAACCTCATCAAAGCCGGTCTCATACTGCCGAATCAAATTATCTCGTTTTTCTTTGTCCATGTTTTTCGGTGTGGTATCATCAAAATCCCTGTGATGTCCATTAATCGGGAAATCGCTGGAATTAGTCGTGTGTTAATGAGCAGAAATGTTGCGTAACAAACCGATTGTTTAATTACACAATCAAGTTAATCGTTGGGCAAACTCATCGCTCAGGTCTGCTTCAAACTTCTTTGACTCTAGAGCAAAAGCGTCGCTGCGCGACTGTCATGTTTTACTAAAATTCGGAGTAATGTCAATATCCTTACATCAAAAAGTCTTGCAATTCACTGAAAGACCTATCTTTTTGGTGACGACCATCGCTGTTTTTGATAAATCGGTTTTTGCTCAGCTAGCCAGTAGTGTGACACAATCTTCGAACATATTAAATCATAATAATTTTACCGACAGATATTTTTTTGTGTTTAGTTTTGGCCTGTTTTTTTGCGCTTCGATATTTTGGTGGCGCCGTGAAAAATCGAGAGAAGAAACTTTAGAGCGACGCTCCTCTTTGCTCAAAGGCAAAGCTAAAAAGGGTAACGAACCCAAACTATCTTCGCAGAAGGCGAAAAGTGCCGGTGATAAAACAGAAACCGAAGCCAATGCGGATGTCGCCTCATGGATTCAAAATAAGTTTGAGAATAGTAACCAAACCGGCGGTGAACTTCAGGAAACTCTGCGAAAAACTAATCATCAGGGCTCACTTGTTCTTGAAAAAATCACGCCTGACTTTCAATTACCGCCGTCTCCAAGCCCGCTTGTGCCTCTGCCGATTTCTAAGGACGAAGCGCTGCTTGATGCCATCAAACAAATTCAGCCTTTTAATGCCTCTGAAGAAGAGCGTGAATCCGCTATCAGCGTTTTGATATCATTTAAATCATCTAACTCGGTCGAAGCTTTAACGCAGGTTGCTCATTATGATGAATCCGCCAGACTCCGCATTGCGGCTTTATGTGGACTCGGTGAATTTGATCATGAATCGGTGTTTGAACCGGTTTTATTAACCTGCGCTGATCCGGCGCGCGAAGTAAGAGCGTCGGCAGCGAAAAATTATGCTCGTTTAAGCGTCAATCGCGCCGAAGCATATACTCGTATTGTTGAAAGCAAGGACTCGGAGCGCCTAAGATTAGCATCAATGGTCTGCATTGA
This sequence comes from Pyrinomonadales bacterium, assembly GCA_038212235.1. Lineage (GTDB taxonomy): Bacteria > Acidobacteriota > Blastocatellia > Pyrinomonadales > Pyrinomonadaceae > JBBQUS01. The sequence goes on along the minus strand of JBBQUS010000002.1, from coordinate 219,006 downwards.
TGCAGGATTGGCAAAACATCTTCTGACGCGGTTGTCGCATCTGGACAGGCAGCAGGTAAACGATGCTTTTGCAATGGTTAGGCTGTTGGCTGCCGCCGGACAATTTAATTTGATTACAGACGCAATCAACAATCCACAGGATATCAAAGCTGGCTTGATCATGATAAAAGCGCTGCAAGTGATTAAACCCATCAGGATGCTCCCGGCTTTGTATCATTTAACAACTCTCACCGACGTTTCTCCGGAAATCAAAAAGGCGCTTAACGAAATAATAGAGGAAATGAGTACACCGAAAAAAAGCTGAAGCGCAAGTTTACATAAAAGCAGAATATCTCGATCTCGGAAGGGCGGATTTTTATCCGCTTTTTTCGCGGGCGGTAATCTCAAAAAGCCTTTGCCGGATTGCTGCGTCATCGCCAAAACCATCAAGCCAGACAAGATTTTCCTCTCGGCGAAACCAGGTCAACTGACGTTTCGCATAATGTCGCACGTCGAGTTTGGTTTGTTCGACGGCGCTTTCCAAATCACGCTCGCCGCGTAAATATTCAACGGCGCGGCGATAACCGTGTGCGCCGAGAGCGTTCGAGTCGTCCGCGATTCCCTGTTCGCGTAATCTTTTTACTTCTTCAACCAATCCGTTCGCAAAATGCTTTTCGGCGCGCCGGTTAATGCGTTCATACAAAATGGAACGCGGCGGGTTGAGCGCGAAAATCTGTAATCGGCGAGCAAACTCCGGCACGGGAGCGCGATTTGGCTGTTGTGCGGAGAGCGGTTTGCCGGTTTGAAAAAAGACTTCGAGCGCCCGCATCGTGCGAACATAATCACCCGGAAAAATTTTGGCGGCAGCGTCTTTATCCACTTTTTTAAGGAGCTTGTGAAGATATTCCGCGCCCCTGCGCGCCCTGATTTGTTTGAGACGTTCGCGCAGCTTTTCGTCCGTTTTCGGGCTTTCGAAAAACGGCTGACGCAGCGAGCGCAGATAAAAACCGGTTCCGCCGACGAGAATCGCGATGTTTCCGCGAGATTCGATTTCGCCGATTTTTTGCACGGCGTCTTTCGCCCAATCCGCCGCCGTGTACTTCACGCGCGGCGAAACATAATCGAGCAGGTGATGCGGCACGCCGCGCATTTCCTCCGGTGAAATTTTGGCGGTGGCAATCTCAATTTCCTGATAAATCTGCACCGAATCGCAATTGATAATCTCTCCGCCAACGCGCAAGGCAAGCTCGATTCCAAGCTCGCTTTTGCCCGCAGCCGTCGGCCCGACAATCGCAAAGACAGGTTGTTCGTTTTTTGAACTTTCCAAACTAGAAAATTAAACGGATGAAAATAACAGACAAGATAATGCCCAAAAGCAGCAACGCGGCAATAATTTGATTACGGGAAAAAGCACTTTCGTTTTTCACCTTTTATTTTTTATTAGGGATTGTTTGACTAAACTTAAAATATATTCTAGTTCGTCGTCATCACGCATTTGAATTTCATAATCGCCATTTCCCAAATGACCAATACCGTCCATATCCCTCGACAGATTTTTTGGATCATTTAACTCACCCTTATTCAAATTCAACCATAATTTCAATCCGCTTTTTTGGAGGGCAATTTCCAATACATTTGAGCCCGCAACGAAAGCAATATAATGTTTTCTGGGTTTTACTTCCACGGAATCTAGATTTAGAATTCCATTTTTTAATCTTTCATACATCTCCCGGACCTCATCACTAGCTTTTTCAAGATGCTCTTGTTCTGTGTAGACCTTGATTTCTTCAGTCACCTGCTCAATTTTTTCGTCATGTTGCGAAATAGTCTTAATACTTTCTTGTGCGCCTGATGTTTGAATTTGATTGTAAACAATTGTTTTATTTGAATACCGTCGTACTTCCCAAAGTTCTATTGGTAAATCTCTGAAGTTTATGGCTTCACGTTGATAGGTTGTAAATGATGGTGAAACAAAAACTACTCTTGATTGCGACCAGTCTACATCTCCGCGTTTCAATCTTTCTTGACAATTTTCATTGTACTCAAGAATGAAATCGGCTTTGTTATTTAACATTAAAGATAAATATGCATAACCTTGGTCTATCACACTGAAATTCTTATCTCGTTTGTACTCAATAATAACAAACGCTTTTGAAACTTCGTCAAAAGCTAACGTATCTATTCGGAATCCATTCAAGCTAAATTCTGATTTTACAAATTCGAGTTCAAAAATCATTCGAATATTAATTTCAGTTAATGATTGAATTTCTTTCTCTAATTTGAAAACGTGTTCTTTGATTTGTTCTAATTTCCCACTTGAAGTTATTTCAAAGAGTGACATTAGTGCTCTCCAACTTAAAACTAATAAGCCTTGGTTAGATCAACGCCGGTGTAGTAATGCTTGATGATGCGGTCGTATTTGACGCCCATTTTGGCCAGCCCGAACGCTCCGTATTGGCACATTCCGATGCCGTGTCCCCAACCGCGTCCGGTAAAATTGTAGCTGACGGCTTGCCCGTTTGCGCCGTAGTGTTTATTTAAAACAAAAAGCTGTTCTTTGAGGCGCAGGGCGGAGCGGATTTTGCCGCCCTTGAGATATTTGACGCCGTTTGAACCGACAATTTCCAGCTCGATGGCGCGACGCGAAAAGCCTTTTTTGGAGATGCGGACGTCAATTAAATTACCAATGCCGCGCACATAGCGCGAAAGGCGCGACTGAACCGCGCCGGACGACAGATTGACGTTCCAAAATGCGAGCGGCGACATTTTCTCCGCCGTCGTCAATGCGGTCGTCGGACGAACTTCGAGATAATCAACTTCGCCAGCTGAGTTGATGTGAAAGCTGACGGGTTCACCGCCGACGAGCGCGGTTTCACGCACCGCGAAAGATTGATCGCCGAATTGCCGAAAAAGGAAAACGTCCGGGCGCACATTAAAAGTTTTTGATATTTTGCCCGACTGCAGCACGAGTTTGCCCAGTTCGCTTGATTTAGCGGTTCCGGTTTGCAGGGCGGGAAGCCACTTTTTCTTGTCCGCAAGGCGCAAAATTGTATTTAAAATTCGAGCGCGCGAAAGAGATTTTTCCGGTCGCAGGGTAGCGTCCGAATAAAGCGAAAGCCAGCCGTCGCGGAGCAAAATAGCGATGTTGGCGCGCATATTTGGCGGAATCTTGTCGCCGTCGGCAAAAGACAGTTGATAATTAACATCTGACGCGCTCAGGAGCGTATCGGCATAATCCGCTCCGTAGAGCATCGCGGCCAGCGTGGCCGCAAAATTCGCCGGTTTGGCGGTTTCGGAATTGATAACCGGCATTCCCGTTCCAATTCGAGCGGCGATAACGCCAAACCAGTTTCTTAGTTCGGTTTCATTTGGCGCATCCGCAAAATAATCATCCGAAAGTCTGGTTGAGGAAATGAGGAAATTATTGACCGTCAGAAACGAGGCTTGCCGAACCAGTTCAACGTTTGACTCTTTCTCAATCTTTGGCGTTTCGCGCGTTGATTTGATCAGAAAACTTTCAAACTGCTCCCTGCCTTCGAGCGAACATTCAACTCCGCGCAAATACGGTTCGGACGTATCAAAAATGTTTTCGACGTTTTCCGTGCGTCCGCCGCAGGTCGAAGTGTAAAGCGCGTTAATCGGCTTGCCGTTGTAGGTTGCGACGATACCGCGCGTCGCTTCGACGGCCTGCGAAGCATTAGAATTTTCCGAAGAATAACCGCGATAAACTTGCGAGCGAGTGGTCGGCAGCAAATCAAAGCCTTCGACGGCAAACTGCCCTATATTGCGAACGGCATAAGTCCGCGCGGCGACGGCTTGCGCTTTTTGCGCTTCGGGCGCTGGAAAACCGAGTTCGTTCGGCACGACGCCGCGCAAGTAATCTTCCAGCTTAACTACATTAACAACCGTCAGCGTGCCGCGATTATTGACGGAAACCTCGATTCGTCCGCGATATTTTTTGCCGTTTAAACTAACCGGAAGAGTGCGGTCATTGGTTGAACCAAACGAAATCGGTTTGAGCGAGGAAAAATTCGCGGCAAAATTCCCGCCCTTGACAATCACCTCGCGCAAATTCGGATCAAGCACAGGCGGCGCGGCGATCCCTGAACCGGCTGTCGAATTGGTCAAAACAGTTGATTTAACTTTATCGGAAAGAGCGATCGCGTCAACCGAAGGCTGTTTGATTTTACTGGCAGCAATGACCACATCGTCAAAGCCTTTTTCGCTTAAAGTTTCCTTAAAATCAGCGGCTTCTTCCAATGTCGGCTTCGCTTCGCCAATCACGACGCGCCAAGCGTTCGCGGTGGAATCCTGCGAAGTCACAACGGTTTCCCCCATTTGTTCGCGCACATCCCGGGCGATGCTTTCGGCTTCATCGGCGGTGGCTATTCCAGCAATTTGGAGATTATAAACTTCGACTTCCGGCGGACGATAAGCACGCGCCGAAACGCTGATTTTATTGCTTGCGAGAAATTTGCTCGGTTCGTCTGCGGTGGCCGAAGTAAGCTGCGAATCGGCCGTCGAAATCGAAATCGAACGGGCGTTTGTGGCCAAACCGATGCGAATCACGGGTTCGTCCGGCAATCGAAACGTCACCAAACCTGTTTCGCCGGCAAAAGCGCTAAATGGGAAAATCAAAAAGAATAGCCAACAAATGATTCTGCTTTGAGAATTCAAGAACATATCGAAATAATAGCAAAAATAGAGGCTAAGATTGACAAAATAAATGCGTCTTAATTTAGTTTCGAGAGTTATTGCATTGAATTTTCGGATGTTTCTTTGATCATTCTTTCACGCAATTCATCAATTTCTTCTTCTGATTTTTCCTCGGCAAAAGTCACTTCGTTGCGCGCCCCACCCTGAGCGCGAATCATTTCATCGAGTTTCAAATGCGTAGCTTTGGCTTCCACATTTTGAGACTTTTGCAATAAAAAGAGAAAAAGAAACGTCGCAACAGTAATAGCAAATCCCAGATGCTGTTCCCATTCCTGAGAAAAACGAAAAAATATACCGGAGATAAAAATTATCGCAACAGCAACGGTGAAAGCCCGCACTGATCCGAGAACGTCGGAAACATGAGAGGAGAGAGCGTGGAAGTGATTTTCGCTGCGAGCACGTTTTTTAGGCATAAATAAATTGTTTGACGAACGTCAATGATCACAACAGTGAATTTTTACTGGTACGGCGGCAGATGTTCGGAGAGCGAGCACAAACTCGGACAAATTGAATCTCAAACCCGGGCGCTTTGCTCGGCGGGAAAAACGACCGCTTGACCGCCCTCCGGCAAATCCAGTTTGCAGAGCCATTCCGAGCGTAACTTTGCGATGGCTATTTCCTTGTGTTTGGCTTCGATTTCGATAAACGGCGCGTGGCGAAAAACCGAAGGCATCTCCCAAATCAGGTCGCTGTGCGAACGGTCGCCGAATCTTTCGCGCCCGTTTGAAATATGAACCAGCTGCCAATCAGGGTTTTTCCAGGTTTCGCGAGCCTTCCAAAAAGTTTCGGCGACATCTTCATGCTCATACGAACCAAGTTTTTCGGCGACGATATGATGATGCGCATCAAAGACAAACGGAACACCCGTTTGGCGGCAAACTTCGAGGATTTGCGCCGACGGATAAGCGTGTTCATCGTTTTCAAAGGTGATTCTGGATTTAATATTTTCCGGCAGTCTGCCGACGGTTTCGACCAGCTTTTCAAGACGGTCGGATTTCCCGCCGTGAATGTTCATCAAAGCCCATTCCGATTGCGGCTGTCCGAGCAAATCCATTGTTTCGGCGTGCATTTTCAGGATTTTAATGCTGTTTTTGATGACTTCGTCCGAATCTGAGCTCAAAACGCAGTATTGATCGGGATGCAGAACGAGCCGAATGCCTTTCTGACTGGCCGATTGTCCGGTGGCGGCAAGCTTGGTTTTAAATTCGTGCAAAATTTCGAGCCCAAAAGGTTCGTCGGAAAACGGAAAGAGCGCGGAAGTCATCCGGTAAAGTTTGATCTGATTAGCGCGGCAAAACTCAATTGCTTTGCTCAGGCGAGTCAAATTTTCGTGATAGATTTCGCGCAGTTTTTCGCGCTGCCCTGACTCGTCAAATTCCAGCAGACGTTTGCGCGTTACGGTTTTAAAGCGGACGTCTTCGGATGCGGTAATGCAAACCAAACCGAGTTCCGGTTTTATTGTCATAAATTCCCCTGGTTCGTTAATGAGTTAAAGATGAATGGAAACGTCGCCCAGGTTTGCCCTCGATGTTGCGGACGAAAACCGAAAAGGATTATTTTTCCCTTGCCTTCGGAAACTTCGGCGAGCGCGATTTTACCGTTCAAATATTTTTCGCCGCGCAGCCATCCGGACAGGAGCGCGTTTTTCTCGGCATAACGCGCCGCGATTTTGACGCGCGCGGCTTGCGAGGCGTCAGTGATTTCAAACGCCGAACTGTTGATAAAATATGCGGCGGTCTGTTTCTTGAAGTCTTTGGCAAGTTCGCTCTCCGTGTTAACATCGAGCGCTAAAATCGAACCTGGACAGTAAAACTCGGAAGTTTTTAAATTGTCCAAAACATTTTTGAGCGGCAGATTAAACTGTTTAATCGCCATTTCGCACGAATCGTCAAAGCAAATGAGCGTGCCGCCGGATTCCACAAATTTTTTTAGGTTTTCGACTCCTGCTTCTGTCATGCCGCCAACAAACTCGTCCGGATACGCGCCTTTCTTTAAACCGTTTATCATGGCGTTTTCACTAACTGAAGGCAGAATAATCGCGTCAAAGCTCGTTTTCAAATCGCCTTTTCTGATTTCAGCATCTGCGATTAACTGAAACGGAATTTGGTATGAATCAAAAACATACCGCGTCCAGCCTTCGTCATTGGAAACCGTGTAACTTTTGTAGATTCCTATTTTGAGCGGTTTGGTCAGCGGATTTGGCAGTTTTGCAAACGGCTCACTTACTGGTTCCAGATTTAACACTTTGCGAGCTTGATTGATGTCGGTAATTTTCTCCAAACCGCGGGCGCTGTGCGGATATTCGACGATTTGCGTGACGGTTTGAACATCAACGCCCATTTGCAGCGGCAGCGTCCAGCCCGCGACATCGTAAGGAACTTCGGCTTCACCGCTGGCATCGAGGCGATTCGGATAAATCTGGCGTTCAAACAGAGCCTGAACGTTGGCGCGTTCGGGTTGCGCTGTAAAAATCAGAAAACTGTTGAGCGGAATTTCGGTGTGAACCTCGGCGGAGCCGGCAATCGAAGTTTTTAATTCGCGGTTCATCCGAAAAACTTCGACGCCTTGCGCAATCAAGATTTCAATCAGACGCGAAACATTATCTGCATTGGGCTGTCCGGCCTGAATGACGTACGCCAGCGGCTGTTCGGGTTTAGCGCCGAACTGCGCGTTGAAACGATTGAGCTCGTAAAAATTCTTGAGGTAATTTGTGCGAAATTTTGCCGCCATTTGCAAAACCGCGTGACAGGCGGTTGTTTCGATGTCGGCGATATCACGCGGCGACCAGATGCCGCCCGTCCAAGCCTGCGGATGATTGGTTGCAGTTTCAAGCGGCGACGCCAGCCCACGCTGTTTTGGTGACTTTTGCAGTTGTTCCGCGCTGATTCGCGCCGGTGACATCAAATTCGCGCTGGCTGCTTCGGACAAAATTCCGATTGAGTTGTGATAATACGGCGCGGAACGAAAACCGCCGTGCCACCAGGTGTCGAAATAAGCGTTTGTGGCCACACCTTTGAAATTTCCGGCTTCGAGGTCGGCGGCGATTTTATAACCGACCAGACCGGTTTCGCGTAAAATGAGCGGTGAGATATTCGGATTTGGCGGATCGAAAAACGGCGGGATAATAAAGCGCGCTCCCGTCTGTCCCATTTGATGTAAATCGTAAACTATCTGCGGATACCAGTTGCGCCAAAACAAATCCGTCACCGCTCTGGTTTCCTTGAGATTGAGCATAAACCAATCGCGGTTATCGTCGTGTCCGGCGTAATGATGATAAAGTTCGGGCGGACTCGTGCCTTCGTAAAAAGTGCCGAGCGTTTTGCGATACCAATCGGCAACAATCTGAATACCGTCCGGATTTGGCGACGGAATCAGCAGCAGAATCGTGTTGTCGAGAATTTCCCGCGTGTCCGCGTCCTCTGCCGCAGCCATCTGAAATGCCAGATTCATGGACATTTGCGAAGCGACGATTTCCGTCGAGTGAATCGAACAGGAAATGGCGACAATTGTTTTGCCGGCGGCGATTAATTGATCGCGCTCGCTGTCGTCTTTGACTCCGCGCGGATCGGCCAGTTTAGCCTGGATTGCCTTGTATTTATCGAGGTTGCGGATATTTTCCGCGCTGGAAATAAAAGCGACAATCAGCGGGTTGCCGCCAGTTGTTTGTCCGATTTGTTCAACTTTGACGCGTTCGCTCGCGGCGTCCAGTTTGGCAAAATAATCCGTAATTTGCCGCCAATCGGCAATCTTTTTGTCTGCCGTCGGCTCAAAACCCAGCACGCTTTTTGGACTTGGAACATCAGAAGACTTCGTTTGCGCTTGCCAGCAAACGGTCAAAACTAAGACAATCAGAAAACTTAAAACAATATGACGATGCAACATCTTCAAGAAAGTTTCTCCGAGCAGCTGACTAAAAATCAGAAAATTGTGTTTCCCAAACAGTCTAGCACACGGCGTTTTCCTAAGCTTATCGGCAAACTTTATAACTACTGGTGTTTATTTGCCGCCAGTTTCCTGGTCGTGGTATTTGCTCCGCCGCTGATGTTAATTGGCCGCCTGACCGGAAATCACGCCCTGGTTCAGCGCGGAGCGATGTGGGGGGCGGCGACCTGGTTAAAATTGTGCGGCGTCAAAACCGTCTTGCGCGGGACGGAAAATCTTAAGCCGGATGAAACCTATGTTTTTATCTCAAATCACCGCTCTTATCTGGAGACTGCGATTGTCGAGGCTCACCTGGGGCGACACGTCGGAATTATTTCTAAGAAAGAATTGCTCAAACTTCCCGTCGCCGGCCGTTTGATGGGTTACATTGATATGCTCGCGATTGACCGTTCAAACCCGAAACGAGCGGTTGAGACAATGCGCGAAGCTGTGCAAAGAATTCACGATGGTTTGTCGGTTGTCGTTTTCGCCGAAGGAACAAGAGCAATGCCCAATGAACTGCTGCCTTTTAAAAAAGGTGCGTTTCATCTCGCTATCGAAGCAGGCGCGAAAATCATGCCGCTGGCCGTTCACAACTCCGACAAATTGATGGGCAAAAAAACCTCTTACGCCGAACCGGGAACCATTACCGTTGATTTGCTGCCGCCGATTTCGACCGAAAATTTATCTGCCAAAACCGACCTCGAAAGTTTGCGCGATCAGGTGCGAACCGCGATTGCAAATGCTCTTAATCAATAAAGAAAGAGTGTGAACGCGCGTCGTCCACACTCTTTCTTTATTGATTAAGATTTTTCAGCTGTTAATGCGGCTTGACCGGAGTCGGCGTAGGTTTCGCGTCCGGAACGGCCTGCGGCTTTTCCTCAACCTGAGAACTATCGTCGTCCAAAATTCTCACATCACTGTGTCCTTGTTTATAATCGCTAAACTTAATTTTTAATTTGATGTGCAGAGTTTCACCGGTTTTATCAAAATAGAGCTGATCATTGGCATAAGCATAAGTTGGGAACCAATATTTCCCGTCAATATTTTCGCGCCAAGTTTCAACAACGGGGAATTTATTAATCGCCGTTTCGGGTACGCCTTTTCCCTTTGTTTTGACTATCTGTAAATCTTGATCATCAACCCAGATGCGGCCTTGGAAAAATCGTTCTTTTGTTTTTTTGGCATCGGGCGTCACTTTCGGCGCAACGTCAAAAACAAATAAATTTAATTCATCGATTTTTTCTTTGCCGACAAAAGTAAAATTGTATTGATTGACTTTTGCGGCTTCGAGCGCAAACTGATTGACGCCGCCCAAATCTTCGAGGTCTTCCTGAGTGACGACGCCGCTAATCGGTGAGATCGGCGCAAACACAACCTTTTCATAGCGGCGGCCGTCATCTCCAAAAGTAAACTGCGAATCGCGCCGATACTCGCCCGAAACTTGACCGCCAAAGCCAACTGTTTGAACTGTCGCTTCACGCTTAAAGCCATATTGATTTAAGGCTTGACGATACTGGCCTTCTTTTGCCGAAAGCGTCTGGATAATTTTATCAATTTGGGCCTGACTCAAATTGACTTTAACAATATTGGATTTTTCCTGGCTTGAATCCTGCTGCGCTGCCGCGTCCAAGCTGGTGAAACATAAAACAGCCAGTGCCAAAAAAGTCGCTAAAAATTTTCCCGTCATTTTTCCTCTGTGTTTTTAGTAAAGAATGATGTCATTTAGGTAGATGCGGCGAAAGCTTTTCGAGTTCACTTCGGCAGCGCCAAATTACTAGAATTCCCGCCGCAAAAACTTTTCGCAGAAAGACTGCGTTTCACACACGAAACAACTTTTCATTTTCGCGTCAAACCTGCTACTATAAACTTGACTCTAAACTTTTTAGCAAGACAAATTTAAATTAAGAGTGTTAAGATGCTGGCAACAACAGCGACCGAAAAATCCAAAGAAAACAAATGAGTACAGATAAAACTAAAGCGATTGAATCGGCCTTGGCGAATATTGAAAAAAAATTCGGCAAAGGCGCAATTATGAAGATGGGCGAGCGCCCGTCCGAGCAAGTTGGAGTAATCTCCACGAGCTGCCTGAGTTTGGACGCGGCGATTGGCGTCGGCGGTTTTCCGCGCGGGCGAATCGTCGAAGTCTATGGTCCGGAAAGTTCTGGCAAAACAACGCTGGCGCTTCATGTCGTTGCCGAAGCGCAAAAACTCGGCGGCATTGCCGCTTATATTGACGCCGAACACGCAATGGACCCGGATTACGCTCACAAGCTTGGCGTTGATATTGACCAGCTTTTTATTTCGCAGCCTGATTCGGGCGAGCAAGCGCTGGAAATTTGCGAAACTTTAATTAATTCCAACAGCGTTGACGTCATTGTGATTGATTCGGTCGCGGCTCTCGTCCCGAAAGCCGAGCTTGACGGCGATATGGGCGATTCGCTTCCCGGGTTACAGGCGCGCTTGATGTCGCAAGCTCTCAGGAAATTAACCGCCAAAGTCGCGCAGAGCAACACCTGCTTAATTTTTATCAACCAATTGCGCGAAAAAATCGGCGTCTTTTTCGGCAGCCCCGAAACGACGACGGGCGGCAAGGCGCTCAAGTTTTATGCCAGTCTCCGACTTGATATTCGGCGCATCGGAGCAATCAAAGAAGCTGAAAGAGTGACGGGCAATCGAACAAAAGTCAAAGTCGTCAAAAACAAAGTCGCGCCGCCGTTTCGCGAAACCGAATTTGACATTATGTACGGCGAAGGCATCTCACGCGAAGGCGATCTGGTTGATCTGGCAATTAACCACAAGATTATGGAAAAAGCCGGAGCCTGGCTCTCGTACAAAGGCGAGCGCTGGCAGGGACGCGAAAACGTTAAAAATATTCTCAAGGACAATAACGAACTGCGCGACCGCATCGAAACCGATGTCAAAGTCGCGCTCGGAATGGCTCCGAAACCAGCCGAAGAATCGCCCAAAGCAAAAGCAAAAGGCGAAGAATAAATTGGTTAATAATTGAATTTAAAAACAAAGCTGCGCGATTTGAAGGCGCGTGTCCCGGGGGTTGGCCGCGGAGCATTCAAATCGCGCTGGCGGGTTTTTCTGACGATCTGGAAAAAGCAGATTTTGCGATAGCGCTCAGAAATCTGTAATTTCAACCTATCGCATTGGTGATTATACGCCAGCTCATCAAGTTGTCAATATATTTTTAAACCGTTTAAAACGGCAAAAAATGTTTTGATTAACAAAAGGGATTTGACAAAAGTTCTTCCGGAAATTAGACTACAAAACTTGCTTCGCAGTTAAATTTGTAAAGCAAATCTGGCTTGGTAGCTCAGTTGGTAGAGCAGCGGACTGAAAATCCGCGTGTCGGCGGTTCAATTCCGTCCCAAGCCACTCAAAACAAACAAGTTAAGGGCATCATTTTTGATGCCCTTTTCATTTTGTGTGCGAAATGTGTGCGAAATTTTTAGCGTTTTCCGGACGTGCTAAAAATCAACTTTTCCAACTCCTCAGAAGCTTCTTCCTGCATATGTGGCAATACGTGAGAATAGATGTCTAATGAGATGGTCTAATAAAAGTGGAGACAAAACTCTCTCTGATAAAATCAGAGGATGATGAGAAAATATGATGATGAATTTAAGCGACAAGCGGTCAAAAAGATTTTAGACGGTCAATCAGTCGCCTCTGTCTCCAGAGAGTTGGGCGTGGCGGAAGGCATTTTACATAATTGGAAAAAAGCCAAATTAGCGCATAGTTCTTCTTCTGAGCAAGAAGTTTTAGAACTCAAGAAACGGCTGAAAGAAGTCGAAATGGAGGTAGAAATCCTAAACGGCTCGCTTCGCGCATCTTCGGGCGAGGAAGCTAAAACGCTATGTTTTTATTGACAATGAAAAAGTCCATTACCCAATCAAGCGGCTCTGCCGGGTGATGCAGGTGAGTCCAAGCGGGTATTATGCGTGGCGCCAGCGATTGGCCAAACCGCCATCAATCAGGCGGAAAAAGTTAGCGAACTTAATCAAGGATTGCTATTGGGAAAATCGCAAGCGGTATGGAACACGGCGGATCAAAGCGGCTTTAGCCAAATCAGGAGTCAAAGTTGGACGCTCGGTGATTCGGAGATTGATGCGGGAGCAAGGCTTGCAGGCAATCCAGCCCAAGAGTTTCCAGCCCAAAACGACTGACTCTAAGGGCACTCTGGCCGCGCCTAATTTATTGGCGCAAGTTCCGATTCAAGAATGCGCGGCGGGGAAAATCATCATTGGAGACATCACTTATTTGCCTTTGCGAAATGGCAGTTGGTGTTATTTGGCAGTTTGGCAAGACAAGGTAACGAGAAGCATCATCGGCTGGAGTTTAGCTGAAACAATGACGGCGGAGTTGGTCATTGCAGCCTTGAAAAAAGCCATAATAAAAGGAAAAGTCAAAGCCGGAGCGATTATTCATTCGGATCGAGGCAGCCAATATGCCGCCAAAGAATTTCGCTTATTGTTGCAAACCAATTGTTTTCGCCAAAGTATGAGCGGCAAAGGTAATTGTTATGACAACGCCCAAGCGGAGAGTTTTTTCTCCCGCTTCAAAACCGAATTACTGGAAGGCGGCGTCTTTGCAGATGTCGAGCAGGCAAAATCGGAAGTCTTCAGCTACATCGAAGGCTATTACAATCGAGTCAGATTACATTCAAGTTTGGGATACAAAAGTCCGTTGGAATTTGAGATGGAATTGAAAATTAAAAATGAAAGGAGAAGAGAGAGTTTGGTGTCCATTTAAACTTGGTTCTTCCGCATTCTTGGTGCAAAGGATAAGAAAGTTATAGATTTGTCAAATGCAAGTTTCAACTTTGTCGGCTGATCCTGAAGCCATTCGTATTTTATCCTTTGCTTCCAATTCAGATTCAATCACTATTCTGGCTCAAACATCGCAGACCTTTGGAGTCTGCCCGTTGTGCCTTCACCATTCCGGAAGTTTACACAGTTATTATGTTCGTCAATTGACTGCCTTACCGTGGCATGGCGTAGCGATCCGAATTCATCTAAGCACTCGTAAGTTTCGCTGCCGAAATGATGTTTGCAGTCGAAAGGTCTTTTGCGAGAGATTACCGAAAGTAGTTGAAAGTTACGGACGTAAAACAATTCGTCTGCAGGAGTTGTGTGGCATTTTAGCTTTTGCTTTAGGCGGCGCGGCGGGATCAAAAACGGCTTATGAGATGGGATTAAAAATCAGCGGCGACACGTTATTAAGGCGCATTCGGCGGACTTCCATTTTAGTTGATAAGCCGGTCAAAGTGCTTGGGGTTGATGACTTTGCTTTTCGTCGGGGTGAAAGATATGGAACCATTCTAGTTGATCTGGAAAAAAGAAAACCGATTGATTTACTGCCTGACCGTGAAGCGGGGACATTAGCTGAATGGCTGAAAAAACATCCTGAAATTGAAATAATCTCACGTGACCGGGCAGGGTGTTATGCAACCGGAGCAAGAGCAGGCGCACCACAAGCCGTGCAGGTTGCCGACCGCTTTCATTTGCTCAAGAATCTGCTGGACGGTTTTGAAAGATTTTTATCGCGCAGGCATCAATTAATAGCTGAAGTTTTCCAAAAGGTTTTTCCATCAATAAGGGGAAATACAAAGAAAACAAAACTGCAGCCAAGCGCGGCAAAAACTTTGGAAATGGAACAAAAAGCGGCGCGAGCGGCAGCACGCGAAAAGCGTTTTCAGACAGTTAGAGAATTGTCTCAGGAAGAAATACCCATACTAGCGATTGCTCGGCGTTTGAAGATGAGCCGTAATACTGTCAAAAAGTTTCTGGCAGTCGAGTCGGGATTGCAACGCCAACCAAATTGTCCGAGATTTTCGCCGATTCAACAGTTTCTGCCTTATTTACAGAAACGCTGGACACAAGAAGGCGAACGAAGCAGCCGAAGACTGTGGAAAGAAATCAAAGGGCAAGGTTATTCGGGAGCGGAAGTGACCTTGCGTCATTTTCTGCAAAAATGGCGTGAAGCTGAAGATACCGAAATAAGAATGCAAGCGATAATTAAATCCAACGCACCGGGGCGCGCACCGTCCATCAGGAAAATTAAATGGCTTTTGTTTGGTTCCCATGAAAAGCCGAACAAACGCTGGGAACAAATCTTTTTACAGCAACTTTGCCGAGAAGTTCCGGAAATCGAAATCGGTCAAGAATTGGTCAAAGAGTTTCATCAACTGATGACTGACCGGCAGTCGGAAGGTTTCAAAAGATGGCTTGAAAAAGCGAGGGCAAGCGGAATCAGCGAACTCATTGGGTTTGCTAACGGGGTTGAACAAGATCCTGCATCGGTCGAAAAAGCATTTGAAAGCCAGTGGAGTCAAGGTCAAACGGAAGGACAAGTTAATCGGTTGAAGTTTCTGAAACGACAAATGTATGGACGGGCAAACTTCGATTTGCTTCGCGCCCGTGTTGTCTACGAATCATAAAACAAGAGAAAATCGGGTTTGCCTGCACAAAAATAGAAAGCAAATTGTCAGTGAATAAAAGCATGTGAAGAATCAGACTGTTTGCACCAAAAGCGCGGAAGAACCTTAAACTTGACCATCTCACGTTCGGTAGGCTGCGTTTTGCGATGGTTGCGAAGTTCTTTGGTAATCGAAGCCGGCAACGGAATCGAACGACGCGACTGCTTTGTTTTCTGCTCGTTAAAGTGCCAGCTGCCTATCCCATTAATGTTTTAAAAGTCACTATTTATTCAAATTACATCGTTGAGCCGCACAAAAGTATCATCGCTGACAAAGCGTTCTCGTCCGCCTGCTAGTGGCTGCAAAACGCCGACGCTCTTCATTGTCACGCCAGTTGATGGTTTGATTGAAGTGTATTGGCCATCCTCGTAATAAATTTGAACTGCCTGAAAGCCGAAGATAAGCGGAATTTTTCCTTCGTAGGTCAGTTTTGTCGTGGCGCTGCTCTCTGTTCCGACTTTGACGTTTCCGCTGACGATGCCCTGAATAGCGGGAACGTTCAGGCTGATGCTGCTGCCGCTGCTGTCTTTTGCTTCAAACGTAAATTTCGTGCTTTTGATGACCGCCGTCGTAATAAAAAGTTTATCCGCCTCAAGCAGTTTACTCACGTAAACGCTTGCCGGATTGATGTCGGCATCGCCGAGATATTGGTCGAGGTCAACCACTTCAATTCTATCTTCGAGCACATCGTAAAATTCAAAAGCAGCGGTCTTGGCGTTCTTGTACTCTGTTTCCAAGCCCAGACTGGAGCCGCCCATCGCGCCAATCACCGTTCCGAGAAGCGAAAGCCCAAGACCGATTTTCATGTCGCTGGTGCGCTGTCCGCTGATGTTTGCCGCTTGGACATCAACCGTCATTGACGGGACGGCGATGTTTTCTCCGGCAGTCAAAAGCTTTGTGACCGCGCCCAGCCTTTCAAGCGAGTCGCCGTTTTTGTAAAGCAGCTGCATTGGCCGAATATCGGCTTTCGGCAGCCGAACCATATTGTAACCAGCTGATTTTAAAGCGTTGACAAAGGGATCGGAACAATTCCAAAACGGCATAATTTTTGACTCCTCCGGTAAAGATTTTTTAATTTTTATATTTGAAAAACCGTCTGCAAATATTTTCGCATACAGCGTAAAGCATTACGATTATTTATTGCAAAAGATTAAGTCCCAAATTACGAATCCGGCCTCTTCACAATAGTTGAAAGTCTCAATTAAAATCAGAAAAATCCGAAGAAAATATTCCACTTTCTAAGAAAGGATACAATCATGGCGACAAAGAAAAACAACAATACCGACGAAGCAAAGAAAACAAGCGCTGCTGCTAAGGTTGACGATGGCGATCCAATGCCTCTCAGACGGCAGTGCGGCGCGATGCAGGCACATGCGAGACTGCTTGAAAGCGATCCGAACTTTCGCACTATCCAACAAGAGCTTGAATCATCAACCAAACGCAGATTAGCTCAAGGAGCGGCTGCTTTTAGAACAACGAAGGTAACAATTCCGGTTGTCGTTCATGTTGTTTACAACACGGCAGTTCAAAACATCTCGGCTGCTCAAATTAAAAGTCAAATCAAAGTTTTAAACCGGGATTATCGTGCGAAAAATCCTGATAAATCCAGAGTTCCAACGCCCTGGACGGGTTTGGTCGCGGATGCCAATATCGAATTCGTGCTAGCCAAAACCGACCCGGACGGTAAACCGACAAACGGCATTACGCGCACCAGAACGACGCGTCTTTCGTTCGGCGCGAATGATGCCGTTAAAGGCGCGGCGGAAGGCAAAACACCGTGGTCTGCCGACAGTTATTTGAATCTTTGGGTGTGCAGTTTGGGCGGCGGTCTGCTCGGCTACGCGCAGTTTCCAGGAGGCCCGGCGGCAACTGACGGAGTGGTTATTAACTACAAAGCGTTCGGCACGAGCGGGACGGCAGTCGCGCCGTTTAATCTCGGCCGGACTGCCACGCACGAGATTGGACACTGGCTCAACTTGCGCCATATCTGGGGCGACACGGAAGATTGCAGCGGCACTGATTTTGTCAACGATACGCCAAAAGCGGTTGGGCCTAATTTTGGCAAACCGCAGTTTCCGCATATTTCCTGCAGCAACGGCCCGAACGGCGACATGTTTATGAACTATATGGATTATGTTGACGATGATTCGATGTTCATGTTTACAATTGAGCAGGTTGCGCGAATGCAAGCCGCGCTGGACGGCGCTCGCAGTTCGCTCGGTGTTTAGCCAATCCGCTCTTGGAGAGAATTTATGAATGCAAAAATCAACAAAGAAGATTTGCACGGAGAATGGGTGCATTCAAGCGAAGAAGATACGCCCGACGAAACCGTTTTTCGCCCTGCCGATTATGACTTTCCGCTGACGCGCCGGCCGCGAGAAACCATAGAATTGAAAGCTGACGGAAAACTTGTCAAAGGTGTTGCCACCGCCTCTGATAGCGTAGAGGAAGCGCAGGGCAATTGGGAACTGGCCGATAATAACAAAATCGCCTTTAATACCGAATCTGAGCCGCACCAAACACTGGAAATTGCTTTAATCAATAAAGATAAGCTCGTCATTAAAAAATAAGGCTGACTGCAGGTACTGGAAAGTCAGTCCAAAAATCTTTACTGCGCATCCAACTGATTTTGGCCGGTAAAATGCTGTGGTTCGCTACAATCACTTCTCCGCAATGTCGTAAACAAAACAATTTATTAAGGAGGGCAAAAAGATGCCAAAGCAAACTAAATTCGAGGAGCCTTACTCCTTTTGAGACCATGAGCAAACGCCGCAAGGGTTTTCCATCTGAGACGCAGGTCAAGCGCGGCTCAAGAATCGTTCACGCAGAAAAAGAATTAACGGAAAAACTTGGGCGAAATGATTTGTGTCCATGTGATTCCGGGCGGAGATTTCAAAAACTGTTGTTTACGCAGCGGTAAATACGATGGCTCGCTTCGCGGCCACTATTTTTAGATAATTTCGAGGAGAAAAGGCTTGCTCAATTGAGGAAGCCTTTTCTTATGAGTTAAAGAAAGCGACTTTAATATATTGAAAGCGTTTGTTTTTCAACGCAAAGCTCAACTTTTAAGGATCAACGTGAAGCCAATCGAGCGAGATTCCGGCCATAAATTCATTTTCGGTATTGGCGTAGCGAAGCTGCTGTTGCGGATTCATCAGATAAAATACGAGCGGATGTTTGAGTTCGATTAGCTTCTTAAATTGATCAAGATCGCCTGAGCTAAAATTTCCGGTGCTGATTGATTTCGGGTGCGTGTGACAGAAAGCGCGAACGATCATTCCGGTCGGAAACACCAATTCGACGCCGTGACTTGAGCCGTCTGTTTGCGGGTTTGTGTAATGATATTTAACTTCCTTTTTTTCGTTTATTTTGAGAATGACGAAAAAAGCATATTCTTTGGTTTCCCATTCAACGCTGTTCATCAAGACTCGGCGAAAGCCTCCGACTGCAGCCTCATCGCTTGTGGAGTAAGGCTTTGATAATTGATTTGGATCCGACATTTTCTCTGACCTCTAATATTGTTAAGGAATTTAATCCTTTGAAGTAAGAGAGTGACGCCGCGCACTTCTTAAATTTGCAAGACCGAAAAGAATCGAAGGCGGGCGAAGATATGATCTTTGCGCGAATAATCGGAGGAAATAAAGGTTGGCTAACTCAACGATTCAAGAGAAACCGCTTTAATTCAATTAATATGTAGTTTGCGCCAGGCAAATTCGGCAAAGTAGTGAACGGCGAGATAAGCGACGTTGCGTTTCCAGTATGGAATTTTAGCGCGCGTCATCAATTCGAGGAAAATATCATCGGCTTCCTGACGAGTGAAAATTTTATCGGCAGGCGCGACCTCGCCGTCGGGCAACGCGATTTCACCGGCTGAACGGTAAATCAGATCGTGAAAAATCGGCGCGGCCAGCGATAATTCAAACGATGCGATAAGCGCCCAAAAGATGCGCGGAATGCTTGCCAAATCTGTTTTGTAACCGCCTTTAACCGTGATCATAAAACCGTCGTTGGTCGTGTAACCGCAGTCTTCGGCCAGAATCCAGAGATTATTTTTGTACTTGACAGCCGGATCGGGCAAACCTGTCGGCGGCTCGCTGGTTTTGAGCGCTCCCGAACCTATTTTGTCTAAGGGTTTGTCGTCGTTTTTTTTACCGGAGGCGTATGTAATCTGAGCTTGGACATCATTCGGATGAATTTGGCGATTGATATCTCCGATGTCAAAACTAAAACTATTGGTGACAAGCGCGACAAGGCTTTTGTTGTCGGACTGAGAGTGAGTTTTGCGCGCTCCGCCATCCGCTAAATAGCTTTTGACGACTTTATGACGGTCAATTTTTAGAGAAATCGAGCGATTGTTTTCGGTCAAATCAAGCTGAATGGTTTCTCCGTTTTCGATTTTCTGGTTGATCAGTTCGAGCTGCTCTTTGAGTTCAGCCAGATAGGCATTTGATTGAATAAATTGGACGGCGTTATTCATTTTTTTTGGTTGGGCTATTAAGTCATTTTAAATATTTTTACTAAAATTAAATTCTACTTTGCCTCTGACAATAAATAAAAATCAAGCGCTCCTGACAGACGGGTTCGATATTTATCCAGGCGAGCGGTATCTTTGGCTGCTACCAATCGCTCAATCTCAGGAGCGTAATTAAGAATATTTAAGGCTTTGATAGCCGGAGCAATTTCAACTATTTCTTTTTCAGGCAATTCGTAGCCGGCAAGAAATTCCTGCTTTTCGTCAATCGAGAGATCGTGTAAAGCGAGCGATAATTCCCACTGCGGCGCAACGTTTGACGTGCAATTCTCCCAATCGAGAACCGCCGTGATTTTTCCAGCTTCGTTGACCATCACGTTTTTCAGACGGATGTCGCCGTGGTTGAGAAAAGTTTTTAGATTTCCGTTGCCGACACATTCGAGAGTGCGGCGAAGTTTTTTGATTTGCGGCGGACTAAGAAAGCATTGTTTTTCCAGTGTTTCCAGACGTGAGCTAATTTTTAATTCTTTTTCCAAATAATCTCGCCATTTCGTATTATGTGAAAGCTGGTTGCTTGACCAATCAAAAGTGCTGCCAAAACCTGTGGTCGGAATTGAGTTAATCAGTCTGGCGATATGCCCCATTTCGTGCAAAATTTTGCATCTCTCGGGATGATGCGTCGCTTCGATGCCTTTGATAGTGCGCGAAATCATAAACGGATGTCCGATTATTTCGTTGCCGACTTCCAGTATTTCCGGCGTCGGCACGCCGACTTCACGCGCCTTTCCCTGAGCCCACTGTTCCTTGATAAACGACTGCATTCGTGACGGCTCCGGGCTGATTCTGACAATAAAATTTCCTTCGGGATGAATGACCGAAAAAACAAAATTTGAAAGCCCGCTGGTTTTATGATTGATTCGCCGAGATTTGCTCCCAAAGTGGTGAGCTATCACGGTTTGCGCCAGTTCTCTCATTTGATCCAGTTCTTGGGCAACGGAATCTTTTCTTTTGCTCATAATTTAATCAACCTAAAAAATAAAGGATGGTGTAATTATGCTCGCAACGTGTGAATTTTAAGTTAACTGGCTAATTGAATGATGATTTGCCTTCAAAGTGAGAAATTGATTTAGGCATCAGCTCTCGCTGCAATTCGGCTGCGCGAAAGAGAAGATCTCCCAGCTCAAAAGAATTTTTAAGTTTGATCGTTTGCTGTAAACCACGGAATTCCAGATTATTATTGCCAACCTGAACCGCAAAACCGACTCCGTTTAAAAAACTGTCCATGGCGGTATCGCCCGCACCGATTGAATGCGCGAGATCAATTCCGAGATGTTGAGCGATTTGTTTTGTGCCGGATAATTTATCTACTCCCTGCCGAGTGAAAAAGCTGTTTGGACGCGAGTGCTGATAGGCCATTAGTTGATCAGCAGGACGTTCGATCAACAGAAAAATCATGCAGATTTCTTCCGCTAAAAGCTGTTCACGCAGCTTGGGAAATTCAACGGCCGTTACCGAAGAAGCGCTCAGGTACTTTTCCTTAACCTGGATCACCTTTTCTGCAATCGGCGTCCAGATAATTTCGCCCATTCGCCAATCACGCGGATAATAAAATAAAAGAACATCCTTGACACCGTCAGCAAGTAAATGCTCGACGCCGGTCAAAACGTCTTCAATTTCCTGCGATAAAAGCGGAAAGGCGTCAATTTCTTCGAATACCAGCTCGTCTTTCGCGTCTCTGGTGACAAAACCAAGCTGGCTGCCATTCATCGAAACGGCCGGAATCGGCGCGCCGGCAATCGCGAGCCACTCTTTGCCAAAGGTGCGCATCACTGAAAGCGGAAAACGTAGAGAGTTTAAAACCACCGGACGACCAAGCTCGTAAAGCTGCTTAAGACCAAATTCAACCGGCGGCGGAATGTAGATGCGCCCATGATCTTCATGGACAGCCGTTCCGTCTAAATCAGTAATGATTCCTCCGGCCTCGGCAAAGCGGGACTGCTGCAAAAATTGCCGCAGAGCTTCGATAACTTCCGAATTTAAAGATGTTTCCAGCATATCCAATTATTTTGGCTTGAAAACGAAATAATTTTGGTACGCTTAGGTACGAAAGCAGGCTGCGAATAGAATATGTAAGATAAAATTAAGAGGAGCAAAAGAATTTGAAAATTGGCAGTTTCTTTCGCCGGAATACGGTCAGAACTTGTTGGGAGAGATTTGTGAATCGGAAAAGCAGATTATCTGTCGTCAGAAATTTGGCACGCTAGATTCTATTTGAGAAATTTAAAGCCCATCTTTCTTTGATGAAGATGGGCTTTAGTCATTTTTTAGAAGAATTTATTGTTTTACCGGTTTTTCCGTCCGACGTTTTTTTGTCCACGTCAATTTTGTAAATAGGGTCGCCGTTCTTATCAACATCTGGAACTTTTCTCAGACGTTTTTTTAATTCTTTGTCTTCCATAAACGTTTGTTACAGGAAATTTTTGTCGCTCTCAGCTGAGATTCGGCAAAATACTTATTTAATTATCTGGAAAATATCATCTGCCGCATCAAGCAATTGCGGTCAGTGCTTTAGGCTCACTGAGCCCTACACCCAAAGGCGTTGTCGAATAACGTCTAATAACGAGCTCAATCGCCTGAGCGGGAACGTTATATTCTGCCGCAAGCAGACTGGTTGATTCGCCGGAGGCAAACCGCTGACTAATTGCATCCAGCGTCTTATGGCGCAAATCTTTTCCGCAATGAAAACAGGTTCCTTTGAGAGGGAAGTATTTATCAAGGTCATAACTAGTCATGGTAGTGCCTCCAAATCAAAAATTAAGCTTAGCTGGGATTTGGAAATATAACACAATTCGCTCCTTGAGCAAAACTTTTTTTGTAAATATTTTTTAGACCGCTTTACACATGATTTTTGTTAGTGTAAGTTTGCTAATCCTGGAGCTAACAAGATGCTAAATATTATTGAACAGCAAACCGGTAACGCAACGATTCTCAAATTGGAAGGCAATGTTATTTTGGGCGGCGGGAGCAAAAAGTTAACTGAAACAGTCAACCGTTTAATCAAAGAGGGAAAGACAAATATTATCTTGAATTTTTCTGCAGTCAAATATCTTGATTCGAGCGGTGTTGGTGAACTGGTTTCGCTTTCTCAAACAATTGATGAAATTGACGGCAATTTATTTCTCTCTGATCTTTCTGAAAAGGTCGAAGATGTTTTAACTCTGAGCAGCGTTCTACCGCTGTTCGAAATTTACGACGATGACAATGCTGCCGTGCAGTCATCGGTTGACCCTCATAGCTGCCCTTAGTAGTTTGCTGTTGAATTAATTTTGTTGACGGTATTTTAAACTGCCGGATTCTTTTAAACGAGAATGTTTTCGAGTTTCTGTACTTTTCTTTTTTCTTCGTCAAGCATGTGTTGCAAAAGAATTATTTCGCGGCGCAGTTCGAGTTGCGTCATTGCTTGGTAACTGAGAGTTTTTAAGGCGGCAATCTGCCCTTCGCTCAATTCTCGCGGAACACTGTCAATGACGCACAACGTTCCAAGTTTGTACCCTTCAGTAGTTGTCAGAGGCGAACCGGCATAAAATCTTACATGAGGTTCGGAGGTAACAACCGGATTGTCTTTAAAACGCTCGTCCAATAAAGCATCAGGAACAACCAGAGAATCTGTCTGCAAAATGGCATGAGCGCAGAAAGAGATATCGCGCGCAGTTTCAAACTGGCTGACTCCTACCTTGGATTTGAACCACTGCCGGTCGGAATCAAGCAAGGTTATTAACGCAATCGGAGTTTTACAAATATAAATAGCCAGCCGAGTTAAATCATCAAACGCCTTTTCCGCTTTGGTGTCGAGAACCTCAAATTGATACAAAGCATCTAATCGTTCAGCTTCGTTTTCAGGTAATGGCGCTTTCATTTTTGTTCTCCAACTTAATTAACGGATTTTTGTTGCAACTTATTTCAACTCTGAAAAATAATCATATTCAATAAACTGACAGAAATTTTGCGCGATTGAAAATAATCCCGGTGAGGTTGATAAAAATGCCGCCATCAGCATTAATAACATGATTTTTTAAGATTCGGATCTCAATTTTCCACTTTCCAATAAAAAAGTTTAGGAGGTGAAGTTATCTGTTAAATTAAAGTTACGTCCGCTACCGAACGGTTTATTCTGTCGCTTGATATTATCCTGTTGTTACTTAGATTGGTCTATTAGGTTCGCTCGGCTGCGTCTCCTGATAATTCTTTTGAGATTGATTTGAGGGGCTGCGGTTTATGAAGATACTACTGGTAGAAGATACTCCTGATTCGCGTGAATTTATGAAGCGCTTTTTGGAGATGGAAGGTAATGATGTTATCGAAGCCGTCAATGGTAAAGAAGCACTTGAATACGCGCAAAGCGAGCTTCCGGATATAATCCTGATGGATTTAGATTTACCTGTAATGAACGGGTTAACGGCAACCAGGCATATCAAACAAACAGAACCATGCGCTGATATTCCAATAGTCGCCATTACCGCTTACCCAAAGGACTTGCATGATATCGCTTTTGATGTCGGATGTAAGGGCGTTATCGGTAAACCAATTGATTTTAATGAATTAACCCAGTTGCTCTTGACAAACTCTCCTTCAAAATTGACTGAATAATGTGATTCGGCAAATTCGCTTGCCTGCTGCGCTTTTTTATTATCGAAGCGTTTCTCTGTTAACCTCAAAACTATATTGAAATTAAAGGTGAAACGAGAATTCCGAGCTTCTCTTCGCAGCCTCAGACTCAATTTCCTCGCTCCATGACACTCACAAAAAATCCGTCGGCGTCATCGCGCTGCGGAAACGTTCGCGCGAATCCCTGAGCAATTACAAATCGCTCCAACGCTGGTGTTTTTACAATCTTAAAATCATTGTTCTTTGATAAAAACTGTTCGATAATTTGTTCGCCTTCTTCGGGTTCGAGCGAACAAGTAGAATAAACTAGACGCCCGTTTAATCTGACTAGAGCGGCGGCATTCGTTAAAATCCGCAGTTGCTTATCGGCCAAAAGCGCAAAATCGCCTTTTTCTAGATGCCACCGGATTTCGGGATTGTGGCGAATCGTACCGGTTCCGCTGCATGGCGCGTCAACCAGAACGCAGTCAAAGCTTTGCGGCGCAAAAGGCAAACTTTGCGCGGCGTCATAACGCACAATTTCAACTTGATTCGGCGCGTATTTGGCAATTGTTTCTCGCAGAATTCTGACGCGAGGCGCGGTGAAATCCCCGGCAACTTGCAGATTTTCAAGTTTGGAGACGAGATTTAAATTTTGAGCGTCAGAATTGGAATGAGCAATCAGCGTGGTTTTGCTGCCGGGAGCGGCGCAGACATCAAGAATTTTTTTGTCACTTCCAACTTCCGAATTTGCAACGTGAGCAATCAGCTGCGACGCTTCGTCCTGCAAATAAATTTGTCCGGCTGCGACCAATTGACGCAGTTTCTGAGTTTTTCCGTTTTTGATTCGCCATGCACTGGACGCGATTTTCGATTCGCTCAACACAGCACCGTCATTTTGCAGCTCAGTCAAAACCCCTGCGCCGCTCTTTGCTGTCACACGGAAAGCTGTCGGCGGCTCATGATTATTAGCTCGCGCTAATTTGGCCACTTCGTCAGAACCAAAGTTTTCCTGCCATTTTTTGAGCAGCCAAAGCGGATGCGAGGTTTCGACCGCCAACCTTTCGAGCGGCTCTAAAACATTTTCGAGCGGGTCGAAACGGGGCTCACGTTCACATTTGCGGAGCACCGCGTTGACAAATCCGGCGGCTGAGCGCTTTTTTGCTAAATAAACTAAGTTTACCGATTCGTTAACGGCGGCACGGGCAGGGATCTTGGTCAGAAATTTCATCTGATAGAGTCCAATTCGCAAAGCCAATTTAACGGCTAAATCAAGTTTAGCTGGGCTCTTACCGGAAGAATGCGCGATATGAGCGTCCAGAAAAGTCTGATTTCGCAAAACACCAAGAGTTATTTCATGACAAAGCGCCCGGTCATCAGGTTTTAGGTTTTCTTCATAGAGCGGCAGCAAAATTGCCGAAAAGGCTTTTTCCGCCGCAATTTTGAAGAGAATTTCAAACGCCGCAAGACGCGCCGCTGAAATCTTCGGCGGGCGAGATTTGGAGTTTGAAATCTGGAGTTCCGGTTTAGACAAATTTTTCCCCGACTTGCAGCTTGATGCCGTTGAGAAAATCGCGAATATTTATCCGCCGTTTGCCCTCGAGTTGAACTTCCAGCAACCTTAAAATCGTGCTTTCTCCGCACGCTATCAGCAAATCAGCACTTTTGGCTTGAACAATCGTTCCGGCCATCAGCGGCGCTTTTAATTCTTCGGCGGACGCTTTCCAAAGCACAAGTTTTTTTTCGCCGAGATAAGCAAAGGCATTTGGAAACGGCTGAAAACCGCGAATCCGGCTGCAAATATCCGAAGCATTGAGTTCCCACGTAATCAAACCGTCTTCGCGTTTCATCACGGGCGCGTAAGATGCCAGCTCATGATTTTGCGGGCGCGGTTCAATCTTTGCCAAATTTTGCAAAGTATCGCTTAACAATTCAGCCCCGACAAATGCCAATCTGGACAGCAGTTCGGTGGCAGTTTCGTCCTGCAAAATATCAACCTCGCGCTGGAGCAAAATATCGCCGGTGTCAAGCCCCGCGTCCATTTTCATTGTAGTTATTCCGGTTTTTGTTTCGCCCCGGACAATCGCCCAGTTGACCGGCGCGGCTCCGCGATATTTTGGCAGAAGGGAAAAATGATTATTAAGGCAGCCCAAACGCGGCGTGTTAAGCAAATTTTCCGGCAAAATTCTGCCATATGCGACGACGACTGCCGCGTCCGCTTGGTGCGATTGAAGCAGTTCGAACGTTTCCGGCGCTTTGATTTTTGCGGGTTGATGCACGTTCAAGCCGTTCGCCAAAGCAAATTCCTTGACTGGCGGCGCCGTCAAACGCTTGCCGCGTCCCGCAGGTTTATCAGGCTGAGTCCAAACCGCGATGACTTCGTGCTGGTCGTCCAAAATTCTCTGCAAAGTCGGAACCGCCGCCATCGGAGTTCCCATAAAAACAATTCGCATTTTGTCAGCATACAAAATGCCGTGGATAAAACAAAAAACAGGCGAGATCGAAACCTCGCCTGTCATAAATATTCGTCCGCCTGCAAAGTTTATTGAGGAATTTTGTTAAGTTCTTCCTGACGTTTTTCCTCTTCGTCATGACCAAAACGGTCTTCGTCCGGCGAAATTATTCGGAGCGGAACCAGCGGCGCGCGTTGGAGCATAACAATTCCATCTTTCCCGGATTTATTTACCGCACCCGATTTTTGCTGCTGGCTCGGCGTAAAATACGGGACATCAACGCTTATTTTCTCTTGCAGAGCCGTATCTAGAGCGGTGGTGCTCATGCTCAAAGTTTTCGCCATTTTGAAAAACAAATCGGTTTGGTCGTAATATCCGAAGAAAAGCAGCGCCCCGGCTCCTTCAGCCGTCACCGGAACGCTCGAACCGGTGTGATTGCCCGTGCGGTAACCGACTTTTATTTTGTAGCGGTTATTGTTTTCAGGATAACGATCACCGTTTGAATCTTGATAATCGGGGAATCCGGCTACTTCTCCGGTGGCGTTTTCCACTCCGATTTGGCCCTGCGCCGCGCCGCGATTGCCGTTTGGATAGGGGAGTGTGGCAATCACGTTTTGAATGCCTGAAACGTTTGTATCCGAAATGCCGATGATGCTCATTGATTGATCATGATCGGCGGTGACGAGGACGAGCGTGTTGGCTCTCGCCTGCGGACTGCTGCTCAGCAAATCGCGTCCTAAC
Source organism: Pyrinomonadales bacterium (assembly GCA_038212235.1). Taxonomy (GTDB): domain Bacteria; phylum Acidobacteriota; class Blastocatellia; order Pyrinomonadales; family Pyrinomonadaceae; genus JBBQUS01. Next base: position 191,594 of record JBBQUS010000002.1, on the reverse strand, counting down.
CCAACTGATTTATCGAATTCAATGGTGTCCCAAACCTGTCCGGCGGCGTAGTTCGGGTGTGATTGTTTATCAATCGAAGCTCCTTCAACCATCAAAATAAACGGTGTATTTCCTTGCTTTAAACTTGTCAGAGCCTTGTTTGTCATTTCATCCAAAAACGGCTGATCGGTAAAACCGCCCAAATTTGGCATCGGTTCATCGGCGGGACGCGGCAGCAGCAATTTATCGTAGGCGACATCCATGTTGCCGGTGCGGAAAAGCCCTAAAACTTTGGCTGGCGGCGTGTTTGCGGGCAGCGCGTTTAATTGCGTGCGGTTGGCAACATAGGTGTAACCGGCGGCCTGAAACTCACTGATAAGATTACGTGTGTCGCCGCTGTTGGCAACGGTGCGGGCGTTAAAATGTTCGAGTCCGCCACCCATAATTACGTCAAACTGACTGCCCGGCGTGGTTGTGCCGTCGAGATATTGTTTAGCAATGTCGTTGAGGAGCGAGCGACGAGCCGAGTGCGCTCCTTCGCCGGCCGGAGTCGCATCGGTAATATCTGCTGTTGAAACGATACCCGTCTTGTAATTATAGCGGCGTTTTAAAAACTGCCACAAAGTTTCCACCCGCGGATTGTCAAGCGCATACTGTTTGGTGGCTTGGGCATTTGCCGCATCAATCCGGAAATCATCATTGTCCGGAAAAACATTGAGATAGTTGTTGGCAGTTTTATTGCCGTTTGACCAGGCAGAAGCGGTGTTGGCCGAATCCGGGACAACTTGATCGAGCGAATAAGTCATGCTCATGCCCGTCACCGGCATTTTGTCCATTTGCTGCAAATCATCAAACCAACCTTCGCGAAAACGGTTGTCAGTGCTTTGCGCGACAATTCGCGAAGCGTCGCGATAAGCTGTTCCCATTGCATCGCCGATAAATAAAACAATGCTTTTCTGTCCGTTGAGAGTGAAATCCTGGACATAAACTTGAGTTGAAAAACCGTAGATTCTTCGACTGTCAACGATAATCGCCTGAATGGTTTTGATGCCCGGCGTGGTAAAACTCATTTTGCGATAAGTGTAGGCGCGGTCAACATTGTTCGGGTTCGCATCGTTATCATTAGTGGTTTCTAAAGGGCCGGCATAAGTGACGGGCTCACTTTGTCCGTTTTCATTGAGCACTGTAACCTGCAGACGGGCGTGAGCGCTTGCTAAATTTTCGGCTTCGATACGCAGGTCAAAATACTGATTGGTTAAAACTCGAAAGCGTTCCGGGACGACGATTCGAACTGTCGGCGGAGTTTGCGCGCTGGCAACTCGCGGACTTGTGAACAGCGAGAGAAACAAGATGGCCGTTGCAACACAGGCGACGGGCGCGACTTGAAAAAGTCTTTTCATAGTTTTCTTCCTCAACAAAAGAATTTGTCTTTGAATAATATTTGGGGGCTTGCCCAATTTTTGTTTGTGAGTTGGAAGATAAACTAACTGTGTTAAGACAGGATTGACGACTTCTGAAGGCAAGCTAAATTATTACTTAAATCTTTGTTAAGATTTTCCAGTCAAAAGCAAAAAGGCTTCTACTTATTGTCAGCAATAATCTTTTGGTTGTTTAATCACATCAATTATCTCCGGGTCGAGCAAAAATCGGACTGAAATTTGTCGGAGCAATTAATCAATTCATTTTATGATTTTGCTCAGAATCAGAAAGGCTCCGAAAACCTGTTCAGAGCCTTTCGTTAAAACCAAGTTCCGGATTTATTTAAAACGCTTTCGCACCTGGATTGGCCGCGCTACCGACCTCTTGCTCATTTTTTTCATTTGGTTCATTTGCCGCAACCTGAATTTTTTTGGAAACAACTTTCGCCTGCATAAATTGCAGCAGATAGTCCCGCCCGCCCGCTTTTGAGTCCGTTCCGCTCATATTGAACCCGCCGAATGGATGTGCGCCAACGAGCGCGCCGGTGCATTTACGATTAAGATAGAGATTGCCGACGTGAAATTCCTGCCGGGCGCGTTCTAATTTTGCTTCGTCATTTGAATAAACCGCCCCGGTTAATCCAAATTCCGTGTCGTTGGCGATTTCGAGCGCGTGATCAAAATCTCTGGCTTTGATGACGGCCAAAACCGGCGCGAATACTTCTTCCTGTTCTAACGTGGATTTTGGCTTGACGTCGTCAATAATTGTCGGCTCCAGGTAAAAACCGGTTTCAGAATTTCCGCCGCCGCCTGTCACCAGTTTGCCGCCTTCCTGCTGCCCGATTTCAATATATTTTAGGGCTTTGTCAAACGACTTTTGATTGATTACGGCCGTCAAATTTGTCTCGCCATCGGTCGGCAAGCCGATTTTGAGTTTTTCAGTCAGTGCCACAATTTTGCTCAAAAGCTCGTCGTGAACTTTTTCGTCAACAATCAGGCGCGAACAGGCAGAGCATTTTTGCCCCTGAAAGCCGAAAGCGGCCTGCACAACGCCGGTTGCCGCCGAATCAATATCAGCATCGCTGGCAACCACAATCGCGTCTTTGCCGCCCATTTCGGCGATTACCCGTTTCATCCAAATTTGTTCCGGCGGCGTTTTGGCAGCTTCGGCGTAAATGTGCAGCCCGACGCCTTTTGAACCGGTAAACGAAATAAAACGCACCTTTGGATGATGTACCAAAACTTCGCCGACCATCGTTCCCGAACCGGCCACAAAATTAACGACGCCGGCGGGCAGCCCGACTTCTTCAAGCAGTTCGACAAATTTATAGGCAATCGTCGAGGCATCGGGGGAAGGTTTTAAAACAACCGTATTTCCCGTAACAACAGCCGCGGTCGTCATACCCGCCATAATCGCGAGCGGAAAATTCCAGGGCGGAATGACCGCCGCTACGCCGAGCGGAATGTATTCAAGCCGATTTTCTTCGCCCGCAACTTTGGTTAAAGGCTGGTCTTCGGCGTGACGAATCATTTCGCGCCCGTAAAATTCCAAGAAATCAATCGCCTCGGCCGTATCACCATCAGCTTCAGCCCAGGTTTTACCAACCTCGTGAATCATCCACGCCGAATAATAGTGCTTGCGTTCGCGCATCAAAGCCGCCGCTTTGAAAAGATATTCAGAACGTTCTTCGGGAGAAACCTTTCTCCAGATTTTAAAAGTTTCGTTGGCTATATCAACAGCGCGATTAGTTATCGTTTCCGCGTCCGAATCAGCATCGGAGAAAACGCCGACGATTTCGGTCTTTTTCGCCGGGTTGATGCTGTTGAATTTTGCCTCAAGCGAAATTTTTTCCCCGCCGATAATCACCGGATATTCGCGTTCTAACTCAGCTTTAACCTGTTCAATCGCCGTTCGCATCTGCGAGGCGTTTTCCTCTTTAGTGAAGTCGGTAAACGGTTCGTTTTTAAACTCGCTTAATGCTTTTATAGCTTTCATATATTCGTTTTCTACTCAGTTTCAGTTTAATGTTTATTCCCACTCGCCCGTTTTCTGCAATTTTTTGATTTTGCGTTTGGCCAGTTCTCGCTTTAAAGGCGTCATCCGGTCGAGAAAAACGATGCCGTCGCAGTGATCTGTTTCGTGCAAAATACAGCGCGCGGTTAATTCCGCTCCGTCAACTTCAATTTCATTGCCGTCAACATCGTGGCCGTGCACAACAGCCCGTTGATTACGCTGGATTTTCTGAAAAATGCCGGGAAACGATAAACACCCCTCTTCGCCGATTTGTTCGCCTTCGACATGAATGATTTGGGGATTAATCAGTGCCACTTTCGGAGCCGAATCTTCTCTCGGCGAACAATCCATCACGAAAATACGTTCGGAAACGCCAATTTGAGGCGCAGCCAAACCGACTCCGCCCGCTTCGTACATTGTCTCAAACATATCTTCGACAAGCTGTTTGAGAGCGGCGTCAAATTTGACGACAGGCTTTCCGACCGTGTGCAAAACGGGTTCCGGGTACAAAACAATTTTTCTCAAAGCCATAAATGTGATTTTACGAAAAATTTGCGGCGAGAGCTATCTTTCTTTGAAAGGAAAACGGGCGAGAATCAGTCTCGCCCTTTCCGTTTAAATTCAAATTTGTTTTAAATACCGAGAATGTCAATCAATTCTTGAACCGAAGCCGCTGATTTTTGCAATGCCGCGCGCTCATCCGTCGTCAAACCGATTTCGATGATTTGCTCGACTCCGTTTTTGCCCAGTTTGACTGGAACGCCAACAAATAAATCGTTGATTCCGTATTCTCCCTCGAGATAAACGGCGCATGGCAAAATTCGTTTTTTGTCTTTTAAGATTGATGATGCCATTTCAACTGCTCCTAAACTTGGCGCGTAAAATGCTGAGCCAGTTTTAAGCAGCCCAACTATTTCCGCTCCGCCGTTGGCCGTTCGCTTGATAATTTCGTCAAGCTGTTCCTTAGGCAGCAATTCGGTTACCGGAATCCCTGCGCAAGTCGAATAACGGGGCAGCGGAACCATCGTGTCGCCGTGTCCTCCTAAAACAAAGGCAGTTACATCTTCAATAGAGACATCCAAAGCTTCTGCCAAAAAACAGCGCATTCTGGCCGAATCTAAAACGCCGGCCATTCCGAGCACACGATTTTTGGGGAAACCCGAACGCTTAAAAGCAACCTGCGTCATTGCATCAAGCGGATTCGAAACAACAATGATTATTGATTCAGGCGAGTACTTGGCAACTTCGTCCGTGACTTTACCAACAATATCGGCGTTGGTTTTTAAAAGATCGTCACGGCTCATCCCCGGTTTGCGCGGCAGGCCGGCCGTGATGATAACAATATCCGAATCAGCCGTCGCCTCATACGAATTTGCGCCGACTAATTTGACATCAAATCCATCAATCGGCGCAGCCTGCGCTAAATCGAGCGATTTGCCTTGCGGAGTTCCTTCCACTATATCCACCAAAACAACATCTGCCAGTTCTTTTGCCGCAATCCAGTGTGCCGCCGTCGCTCCGACATTTCCCGCTCCGACAACAGTAATTTTGTGTCTTCTCATTTTCTGATTGAGTCCTTTCAGTTAAAATTGCTTTGAAAATCGAACTTATTTTTGTATCACGCCGCGCCGCAACAAGCAATTATCAGTTTTGAATTTGCAATTTCTGTTATCCGATTGAGCCGAGCAAAATAAAAGAAAAAGCCTGACGCGCTCTCCCCTTCGCGTCAGGCTTTTTTTCAATCGGTTTAAGGAGGCAAATCGTTAAACCGATCGAAAATTGTAGAAATTTGTAATCTTTATTGTCGGGAAACTAAGAGTCCGCGCTCTCCCCTTCGCATTTCCAAGTTCCCCGACTTTTAGCAATTCAAAAGAATCGCTAAAATTATCAAACTTTATTTTGTTAAAACTTTTATTATCTTTGTAAGCATCAAGCGTAACTTTGGCAAATGAAATTTTTAATAACTTTTTGTTTTAATTTCAAAAATCTTCAAGTCAGCCTTGAATCGTAATGACCAATTGCAAGGTTCGTGCCAAAGTTTTCTATTTTGCAAACAAAATATTAAGTCTATTTATATCAACATTTTCATTTACGTCACGAAAATTTACTGTCAACTGAAATTCTTTTTTGTGACATTCTCAGTCAGCGATATGGTCACTTCTTACACGAAATAGAGTGTAATCGGTCAACTATCGAGTTTTTCTGTCAAGAGATGATTTTATAGCACCTTTGTGCTAATTTTCACTTAGTCAAATTATTATTTGGAACCGTCACTCGTCATGTGCAACTGATGGATTATGCATTCAAATTTGCGTTCATTTTTAGCGGAATTACGTCGGGAACAAGATTTAGTAGAGATTGAGGCTGAGGTTGATCCATATTTAGAGCTTGCAGAAATTCACCGCCGGATAATTGAATCGGGCGGAGCGGCGCTGCTGTTTAAGAATATTAAAGGCTCTAAGTTTCCTGTGGTTACGAATCTCTTTGGCACAAAAGAACGCATTGAGATTGGTTTCGGGAAACGCCCGCAGGAGTTTGTCAGACGCGCAGTTGAGATGATTGAGGTGTTGTTGCCTCCTAAAATCGGCAAATTATGGAACTATCGTGATCTAGCTTGGGCTGGCTTGAAACTAGGCACGAAACAAATTTCTCGCGCTCCAGTTTTAGAAGTTAGCGACCAACCTGCAAATTTAAATAAAATTCCGATTTTGACTACTTGGGAAGAAGACGGCGGCGCATTTGTCACGCTTCCGCTTGTTTATACCGAGAGCATTGTTTCGGGCAAGCACAATCTCGGGATGTATCGAATTCAGCGTCATAATGAGCAAACAACCGGCGTTCACTGGCAAATCGGCAAAGGCGGCGGATTTCATCATTATGAAGCCGAACAATTGAATCAAGCCCTGCCCGCAAACATCTTTTTAGGCGGCCCTCCGGCGATGATTTTATCTGCGATAGCTCCTCTGCCCGAAGACGTGCCGGAGTTAATGCTGGCTTCTCTGCTGGCCGAAGGTAAAATTGCGACTGCGAAAAATCCCCTCAAAAATGGCTTACGACTGATTGCCGAAGCTGAGTTCGCGATTTGCGGACACGTTCCGCCGGGCGTCAGAAAACCGGAAGGACCTTTCGGCGACCATTATGGTTATTATTCGCTTGAACATGATTATCCAATCCTCAATGTCGAAGCCGTTTTTCATCGAAAGGACGCCATCTACCCGGCGACGGTTGTCGGTAAGCCACGACAGGAAGATTTTTTTATCGGCGATTATCTGCAGGAATTGCTTTCACCTCTGTTTCCGCTGGTGATGCCCGCCGTGCTTGATTTGTGGAGTTACGGTGAAACTGGTTTTCATTCCCTGGCGGCGGCAGTCGTGAGAGAAAGATATGCGCGTGAAGCGCTTTCCGCCGGTTTTCGCATCTTGGGCGAAGGTCAGCTCTCATTAACCAAATTTCTGCTCCTAACCGATAAGCCCCAAGATTTACGCGATTTCAAATCATTATTTGAGCACATTCTGGCGCGGGTTAACTGGGCAAATGATTTTTTTATTTTTACCAGAACCTCGTTTGACACTTTGGATTACGCGAGCGGCAAAATCAATCACGGCAGTAAGGCGTTAATGGTCGGAGTTGGCGACGCAATCCGTGATTTGTCTCGTTTGTGGCGCGGCGAACTGCCGTCCAGTATTAAGCGGGCTGAAGTTTTTTGCGGCGGATGTCTTGTTTTAGAAGGCGAGTCTTACGAGCAAAATAAAGATTTAGGTAAACAAATTGCCGAATCCGGGAAATTTGATGAATGGCAAATTGTGGTCATTCACGATTCGGCGGATTACGCTCAATCTGCCGAAAAGTTTCTATGGGCGACATGGACGCGCTTTAATCCGGCAACCGATATTTACGCCAAGCAAACATTGCTCGAACAGCACCATGTCCGGTACGATGCGCCGATTGTAATTGACGCGCGAATGAAGCCTTGGTATCCGAAAGAGCTCTTTCCGCGCGAAGATATTACGAAACTGGTTGATCGGCGATGGCGTGAATATTTTCCAAAGTAATTTTTAAAATGACTTTTTTTAAAATGGCTTCTTTTGTCGCAGCATCTTTTGATATTCGGCAGTCGCCGCTTGCCAAACTGCTTGCTGCCGGGGTCAGGAACCGTTTTGTAATTGCGGGACTCTTACTATCTATTGTTGTTGCGGTGTGGCTGACTGGTTGGGCTTTTTGGTATGAACCGGACAGTTTGACGGTTAAGAATTACAACCTCAAAATTCCGTCGTTGCCGAACGAGTTTGCCAATTTCAAAATCGTGGCGATCTCAGACATTCACGGCGGCTCAAATTTCGTCACCGAGGAAAAAATTCGCCGCGTTGTTGAATTAGCTAATGCGCAAAATCCCGATTTAATAGTTTTGCTTGGAGATTATGTCTCGCAAACGCCTTTCAATCGTCAGCAGTTGAAAATGCCGATGGCAAATATCGCTGATGGCTTACGTGGCTTGCAGGCAAAATTGGGCGTCTATGCGGTACTTGGCAATCACGACGATTGGTATGACAACGCGGTTGTGCGCGGCGAACTAGAGCGAATCGGCTATCGAGTTTTAGAAAACGAAGCGGTTGTAATTGAAAAGGATGGCGCTAAGATTCGCCTTCTGGGGCTCAAAGATGGACTTCAATTCAAAGATTGGAATGATTATTCGATCCAAGCCAAAAAAGCGTTGGATAAAATTGAACCTACCGGGAGGATTATTGTTCTCGAACATAATCCGGATGCAATTCCCGCTTTCCTTTCGGGCTTTCCGCCGCCCAATGATTTGTCTTTGATTCTCGCCGGTCACACGCACGGCGGTCAGGTTAATCTGCCTTTCGTTGGGGCTCCGATTGTTCCGGCTGATAAAAAATACACAATTGGTTTGCTTGAAGAAAGCGGAGTGCAAATATTTGTTACGCCCGGTATTGGAACCAGCATCATTCCCGTTCGCTTTCGCGTTCCGCCGGAGATTTCGGTTTTAACTCTTGCCCCCGCCGAGTAACGACAGATTGGACTTTTTTCAAACGTTTCTTTGTACGAGAAGCAAGCAAAATCATAAGAATCAGACGCCGTGAAAACACCGTAAGCCATGTATTTTCGGGCTTTCCTGTTTGGCGCAAATTTTGCTTACCAGCAACTAATTAAATAAATTTCAAACAAGGGGAGCTTTTAACTTATGGCAGCAGAAACCAAAAGCCGCAGTGAACACATTCAAAAATTAAACGAGCTGGTCAAAGACGTACGGATTGCGATGTTAACGACGGCTGATGAAAACGGATTGCTCCGAAGTCGCCCGATGGCAACACAAAAAACCGAATTCGACGGCGACCTTTATTTTTTCACCAAAGAGCATTCACCCAAAATGGACGAAGTCAAAAAAGATCATAATGTAAACGTCGCTTATTCAAATCCCGACAAACAACATTATGTTTCGATGTCCGGCACAGCCAGAATCATTACCGACCCGGCCAAAATGAAAGAATTATGGACGCCAGAACTCAAAGCGTGGTTTCCCGACGGTTTAGAAGACCCGGAACTATCTCTTCTTAAAATTGAAACCTCGCAAGCCGAGTATTGGGATGCACCTAATAGCACGGTAGTTTATTTAGTTGGTTTAGCTAAAGCAATTGCAACCGGTGAAACTTATCATCCGGGTGAAAACGAGAAGGTAAAACTCTAAGAAATGCTGAGGAACGAGAATTAGATAAATGTTTTCGTTCCTCATTCTTGCCAGCACTAATATGATCACAAATGTAATTTTCGATGTTGACGGAACTCTGGTTGACTCCAACGATTTTCACGCCCAAGCCTGGCAAAAGGCTTTTGAAAAGTTTGGCAAAAAAGTTGAACTCAAAGATGTAAGGGCTCAGATTGGCAAAGGCGCTGATCAACTGATGCCGGTCTTTTTGAGCGCAGAAGAGATTAATGAATTTGGTGAAGAACTTGAGAAAACGCGCGGCGAAATTTTTAAAAATGAATTTTTGCCTCGTGTTCAGACTTTTCCCGAAGCCCGAACGCTAATGGCGAAGATGGTCGCCGACGGCAAAAAAATCGCGATAGCATCAAGCGCGCACCCGGATGAACTTAATCATTTTAAAGAACTGCTTGGGATCGAGGATTTTCTTGACGCTGAAACATCTTCCGAAGATGCGGATAAGTCAAAACCTGAGCCAGACGTGTTTATTGCCGCCCTCAATGAACTTGGGAATCCGTCACCGGAACAAACCGTTGTCATTGGTGATTCGCCATATGACGCGATTGCCGCAGATAAAATCGGCTTACAAACAATCGGTTTGCTGTGCGGCGGTTTTGATGAAAATTTGCTCAAAAGCGAAGGTTGTCTGGAAATTTATCAAAACCCGGCGGATCTGCTGGAGCATTATGACGATTCTATTCTGTGCTGCGGAGAGATTGTAAAACGCAAAACATTATCTGATGTTGTTGGTTCTTTGCTCGTCTAAAAATATTTTCTTTTCTATTTATAGAGGGCAGTTTCTTGCATTGCGCTTTATTACCTACATGTTAATATGGGATAATTTTTAGTGTCTCAAATTTGTTATGGTCGCCTGCAACCTTTCCGGCATCGTATAATCACAAATATACGCACCTTAATAATTTGAGTTTATGTCAGAATCCTCAGAATCTTCAAACGGTTCGTTTGCATTCCGTTTGGCAACATTTTTAATTTTGTTAACTGTTGGCGTCGCAGGATTTTCTTCGTTAATTTGGCAGCGGTTTTATGGCGAAGCGCAAACAAATGTAAATGCCAATTTATCATTGGCTTCCCCAACGCCAACCGCTTCACCGTCTACAGATAATGTTGAGCGGCGGACAAGCGAACCCTATGTCGGTGATCTCTCAATTTTCGAGGATCCGAAGCGCGAGCAGAATCTGCAAATCAATCGCGTGATGGATATTTTGGGAATTAAGTCTGGTTCAAGCGTTGCGGATATCGGAGCCGGTTCCGGCTGGTTTTCAGTTCGCGCAGCCCGCCGTGTTGGACCCAAAGGCCTCATCTATGCCGATGAAGTTAACCAAGATTATCTCGATTACATCAGCGAGCGGTCGAAAAAAGAAAATCTGACAAACATCAAAACTGTGTTGGGCAAAGAAGACGATCCAAACTTGCCCGAAAACTCGATTGATGCTGTGTTGATTCTGAAAACTTATCATGAGATTCAACAGCCGATTCGCTTGCTCAAAAATCTGCAAAAGTCTCTACGTTCAAACGCTCGAATCGGAATTATAGATCGCAATGGCAAGGGCGATGATCACGGGCTTGATCGTGATGTCGTCATTAAAGAAACGGCGCAAGCAGGTTTTAAACTTATCGAAAGTTACGATTTTGTCAAACCGGATGGAATGGATTATTTTCTAGTTTTCCAAACTAAATAACTCGTTTCGCGTAAAATTTTCTAATCAAACCCAAGCCGGATTGGTTCGGGCTGTAATTCAACTCCGAAAACCTTTTTCACTTGAACCTGAATTTCAGCCGCAAATTCCACTATTTCGCAGGCTGCTGCGTTTCCGCGATTAATTAGGGCGAGCGTGTGATTGGTTGAAATACCAACGTGCCCGCGCCCAAAGCCTTTGCTGAAACCGCTTTTCTCAATCAGCCAGGCTGCCGGAATCTTGAATTTGCCGTCGCCCGCTGGATAATGCGGAACATCGTTAGAAGTGTTAATAAACTCAAGTCGCTGCGCCGTATCTTTAATCTCGGCAAACTGCTCGTTACTCACAATCGGGTTTTTGAAAAATGACCCCGCGCTCCGCCGATTTTCGTCTGTCGGCAAAATAACCATTGATTTTGCGGCGCGAATTTGCAGCACCGCCGCTCTCACTTCGCTCAATGACCTGGTAATTTTTCCAGCAAAAAAACGCTGCAAATCCGCGTAATGCACGAACGGTTCGCCGCTTAATTCAAGTTTAAAAGTGACGCTCAAAACAATAAAGCGGTTTTTTGCAGTTGTGTTAAAAATGCTTGTCCGGTAAGCAAAACCGCATTCAAGGTTGGTTAGATTTTTAGTTTCCGAATTAGCACGGTCAAGCACGCGAACAGAGACAATTGTTTCTGAAACCTCCTGCCCATAAGCTCCGACGTTTTGAACCGGCGTCGCGCCGACAGTGCCGGGAATTCCGCTCAGACATTCGATTCCGGCCAGATTTTGCTCGACGCATATTTCAACCAAGCTGTCCCAATCCTCGCCGGCAGCCGACGTCACAAAAACATCCGTTCCCGTTTGGCGAAATTCAATTCCCCGCAGAGCAATTTTGAGAACTAAGCCGTTAAAGCCGGCGTCGGAGACGAGCAGGTTGCTCCCGCCGCCCAAAATAAAGGTCGGCAAATTTTGTGTTTTGGCGAAATTAAGGGCGGAGATAATTTCATCTTCGGTTCGCGCTTCAACAAAAAAGCGCGCCGCGCCCCCGACCTGCATAGTGGTCAACGGCGCGAGCGCGACATTTTCCTGAATCGCAATTTTCTCCGTCATTCTTTAATTAGAATGGCAGTTTACTGCGAACTTTATCAACTGTTTCTTTTTTAACTTTCTGCTGAACACGATTGAAAACGTAAGTTGCGACATACGAATCAAGCTGTGCGGCGTAAGCCGGATTTAATTCTTTGACCCGTCCAGCGGCTTTCTGACCTTCTTTTTTGTTGCCGCGTTTGTATTCAACGATGGCGAGGTTGGCAAACGCGCCGACAAAACTATTGTTAATATTTGTCGCGCTGCGAAACTCACCGGAAGCGCCGCCTAAATCACCGGCCAAATTCAAAGCCAAACCGAGATTGTTGTGAGCTTCCGCCCAATCGGGTCGCAAGCCCAGGACGGCTTTTAAAACGGCAACAGCCGCTTCGGTTTCGCCCAAAGATGTTAACGAATCGCCAAGATTAAATTTAGCCGAAGCCGAGTTGGGATCTTTCTCGGTGGCTTTTTGAGATGCGTCTTTGCCTTTGCCAAAGTCTTCTTTGGATTTGGCATCGTCTTTGTTTTTCTGCGCTGCCCGCCCGCCGTTATTGTATGCCCAGGCAATATTGGTGTCGTCATCCGCCGCATTTGCGCCGCCGTCGAGCTGATTAGCCTTTTCGAGAAGCTGAGCGGATTCTTCCCAATTTTTGTTTCTGCCTTCGCAATATCCGTATTTGCTGTAAAGTTCAGGGTTGTTTGGTTCATACGGAACAATTGTTTTGTAGGTGGCGACGGCCGAATCAAATTTTTCCATCTGCCGATAGGTGTCCGCAAGATTGGTCATCGCATCCACAAAATCAGGTTTTAATTGAACCGCTTTTTCGTAATATTGAGCGGCTTCCGGATATTGCTCGCGATTATAGCTGGCAACACCGAGATTAAAATAAGGCTCTGGAAAATTCGGGTTGACGCTAATCGCTTCTTTATATTCCGCTTCGGCCTCTTTGCCGCGACCGAGTTTATCGTAAATTTCACCCAAATTGTTGTGCGCGTCGGCGAACGTCGGAAGAAGCTGCGCGGCATTTTGAAAGGCGGCGATGGCTTCGTCGTTTTTATTTTGCTTCATCAACGCCAAGCCGTAAGTGTTTTGCAGATCGGTATTTCCCGGACTGGTAATGAGCGCTTGTCCGAGATATTTTTCAGCTTTGGGGAAATTTCCCGCTTCGTAAAACATCAGACCGAGCGTCGGAACCAGGGAATCGAGCGCCGGGTTGAGCCGTAGAGCATTTTCGTATGCAGTGGCGGCTTTGTCTTCTATATCAAGCTGGTCATAACTCTCGCCAAGCGAAGCATATGCATCGGCGTTTTGTCCGTTGAAACCAAGCGAGCGTTCGTAAAAAGTTGCCGCCGTTTTGAAATCGGCGGCGGCAAAAGATTGATCGCCGCGCTCCATAAAGAGCGTCTCCAACCCGTCTTTCGCGGTTTGGCTTTTCGGATTCAGTTTTCGCGCTTGATTGAATTTCAGTTCGGCCTGGTCGTAATTTTTTTGCGCAAGCAGTTTTTGGCCGGCCGCCACCATCATTTCGGCTTGTCTTTCGAGTGATGAGGATTTGACGCTGGCACTTGTGTTAACGCGCTTTGCAGCCAGATTTGCGCTCTGATTAATTCGCTTCTGACGAGTTTCAACTTTGGCGCTTTCCTGACGCTTAAATGCAGATTTGCGAAAAGAGTTGCGGTTGTGCGGCTTTTTGCGCGAACCGCGAAAGACAAAGACGCTTCCCCCGGCCGCGATATCATCCGAGGCGCCGCCGACAATCTCGTTTCCCGAATCGAGAACCGCTGAGGGCAAGAGAACGACTGCGAACGAGGCTGAAAAACTTGTTTGTACAAGCAGCGCAAAAATCAAAAATAAGGACGTTGAGGCTCCAAACTGTTTCATAGTAATTCGAAGGAACCGAACTCCAAATCACAGATTTTAAATTCGCGCCACAAGAGTCAGCTCTTTTAAAATCTCGACCTTAGAATTCAGCCTTTTCAATTAATTGTTTTTGTCTTTCCTTTTCTTATCTTTATCAAATGAGGAGTTTCTAATTTTATCGTTCAGGATTTTTGCCTTATCAGCACTGAGCTGAAGCAAAATATCGCGCTCGCGTTCGGCTGTTTTCCTGTCACCCAGTTCGACCGATGCATATCCCAAATTAAAATGAGCGGCCACAGAATTCGGTTCAGCCAGGGCTGCCGCCTGATGAGCGTCGGCAGCCTTTTTCCAGTCATTCATTTTACCGTACACAAACCCCAAGTTATTTAGCGCCTTAGCCCAATCCTTTTTGTATTTTAGAGCCTGCTTAAAACTTTCTTCCGCCTCTTTATATTGCCCGGTTTGAGCTTGCGCATTGCCCAAATTGAAGTAAGCAGCGGGAAAACTCGAATTACGATTTAAAGCTTCCTGAGCAGCTTGTTTGCTGTCTGCAAAATCCTTATTGCCGTTGTAGGCCCACGCCAAATTAGTGTAGCTGACGGCGTCGGGCTGAAGCGCCACCGCTTTCTTCATATAATCGAGCGCTTCTTTCCATTGACTGTTGAGCCCGTAACAATAACCGAATTTGCTGTAAACGTCAGCCGCGTTAGGTTTAAAAACATTTGCCTGATTGCTTGTCGCACTCTCCGGACGCGCCATCAAAGAGACAACCACTTGATATTGGTTGATAGCATCGGCGTAGCGAGTTTTCTCGCCGTTTTCGGCTAATTGCTGGTAAGAATCGGCCAGATTCAGTCTGGCCTCGACGTAGTCGCCCTGCAGCCGAACCGCTTTGTCGTAATTTTGGGCGGCTTCGGCGTATTGTCCGCGATTATAATAAGCGACGCCTAAATCAAAAAAGGCTTCCTTATATTTTGGATTAAGAGCCACAGCCTTTTGGTATGCTGCGAGCGCCTGCTCTTGATCATTGAGGCGGTTATAAACTCCGCCCAGATAATAATACGATTCGGAATTTTGCGGATTTAATTCGATGGCTTTGAGCAGTGCGTTTTTAGCTTCCTCGTTGCGTTCAAGCCTGTATAAGACCAGCCCGTAAGCGTCGCGCAGTTTAACGTCATCCGGCGAAACAATTAGAGCTTTGCTTAAATAATCTACGGATTTGGAGTAATTTCCGGTGGCGGCAGTCAAAATTCCAAGCGGAGCGTTGAGCGCAGTCAGCTTCGGATTGAGACCGAGCGCGGTTTGATAGGCATTGACAGCTTCGTCGGGTTGTCCCAGACCATCAAAGGAATCACCGAGCGAAGCGTAAACGTCGGCGTTGGCGGAATCAAAAGTAACGGCTTTCTGATAAAACGCGATGGCGTGATTGTAATCTTCCTTTTCATATGCGGCATCGCCACGCACGGCATAAACAGTGGCCATTCCTACTTTCGCTTCGTTGTTTGCCGGGTCGAGTTGAGTGGCTTCATAGAAACCGTTTTCAGCTTCATCCAGATTGTTTTCTTTAAGATACTGGGTTGCTCCGAAAACGAGTCTCGTAGCTCCTTCAACCGCTTTCATCTCTTCCGGGGTACGGGGCTTTGGAGTCGGCTTGGAAACTGGTCTGGGAGCGACTTTGGCTAAATATTGGCTTTGCTCAATCCGCTCTTTGCGGTCTTTAACGCGCGCCTGCACGGTATGAACGACTTGAAGGTTGCGAAAAGCGTTTCGCTCTGGGGCTTTTTTGCGCGACGAACGAAAAACAAAAACGCTCGAACCGCCGGCGATATCGCCTGCCGCGCCGCCGGCAATTTCAAAGCTTTCCTGGGCTGCAACCCCGATGAATTGAGACAGGAGCGTAAAGATTAAAAATAGTGCTGTAAAAATTGGGTGATTGCCGTTTTTCATTTCGAGTTATAGGAAGCTACAGTTTCAAAATTCCGGTTAGAATCCGCAGTTTGAAATTTTACTCTCTTTTACGCTGCAAACAAGTATTTTGCGCTAAAATTTTAGGTCGCAAGCACTCTGACGAAAAACCGCGTCCATTTTGCTTTTGCAAGCTTGTTTCTCTGTTCGTTGTCGTACTGAATCAGGCAGGACAAAACTGATAATCTGGCTAAACAGAGAAAAATTTATAATAAATTCCGAAGCGAATGCGAATTAAACTTAAACCTATTGGTCAGCAAACAGTTGTAGTTTTTGGAGCGTCAAGCGGAATCGGACGCCAGACGGCCCTTGATTTCGCCGCCCGCGGAGCCAAAATCGTAATTGCGGCACGAGGCGAATCAGGTTTGTATTCGCTCGTGGAAGAAATTTACGAGATCAAACGCGTTCGCCGAAATAATTGCGAAGCCTTTGCTGTTGTAGCAGATGCGGCCGATTTTGAGCAAGTAAAAAAAGTAGCGGACGCGGCGGTCGAACAATTTGGCAGGCTCGATACTTGGGTTCATTCGGCGGCCACGTTTATTTTCGCGCTCTTTGAGCAAATCGAACCGCATGAATTTAAACGTCTGATTGAAGTTAATCTGCTTGGGCAGGTTCACGGCGCAATGGCGGCATTGCCGTACTTAAAGAAGCAGGGCGGCGCGCTGATCCATGTTACCAGCGTCGAAGCGTGGCGAACTGTGCCTTATCAATCTGCTTACGGCGCTTCAAAACACGGGATTCATGGATTTTTGCAGGCGCTGCGGGTTGAACTGGCGCATCACAAAGTGCCGGTCAGCGTCACCGAGATTCAGCCGGCGGCAATTAACACGCCGATTTACGAAAAGGGGCGGAACAAAATGCCTTTTAAACCTCGCCCCGTGCCGCCAATCTATCAGCCAAATGTAGTTTCCAAGGCCATTTTGTATGCGGCGGAAAACCAGACCCGCGAAATGATCGCGGGCGGTGCCGGTCTCGGCGTGATGCTCGCTGAACGAATCTCTCCGACTCTCACTGATAAAATTACTGATCTGCTCGGCTTTGTCGGACAAAAATCCGGCGAATCGGCAGACAAAAATAAAGGTGATGCTCTTTTTGAACCGATTGATGGTTATGACACTGTTCGAGGGCGCTTTGATAAAGAGTCTCTGGGATTTGACCCTTATACAAGTGTTGCCGCCAGCAAACGGGGGAGAAATGCTCTGCTGCTGGCAATCGGCGGATTTCTCGGCGGCGCGTTGGCGTACAGAAATCTGACTAAAACCCAGGACAAGAGGGCAACATGAACAAAATTATTTTTGGTGCGCTGGCCGGAATTGCGGCGACCGTTCCGATGACTATTCTGATGATTGAGTGGCATAAACGTCTTCCGCCGGAGGAAAAATACCCGCTTCCGCCGCGCGAGATTTTTGACGAGCTGACCGAAAAGGCCGGAGCTGACCGATATTTAAACGAAAGCGAGAAAACAAATCTCTCGCTCATCGGACATTTCGCTTACGGCGCGGCGACAGGAGCGGTTTACGCGCCGCTCGTTTCCCTAGTTCAAAATCCAAATCCGGTTAACGGTGTGGTTTACAGCGTTGGGCTGTGGGGAGCGAGTTATCTCGGCTGGCTTCCGGCTCTGCAAATTTTGCGTCCCGCCGACGAACATCCGGCGCGGCGCAACGCTCTAATGATTACGGCGCATGTCGTCTGGGGCGCGGCTCTCGGTCTGATGGTCAATCAAATGCTCAAATTTGCTCAAAAGGAAAATTAAATGTCTCTGGAATTATTAAATGCTCAGGAATTTTTAGACGCCGAAGCGAATAAAGAGTTTGATTTGGAATACAGCAAACAGCTTAAAACGCAAAAGTTGCGCCGCGAGCTACAGGAATCCACCGCGCCTAACATCAGAATACGGCGGACGGTAATCGGCTTGTCGCTCATCGGAATCGGCGCGATGGCGGCTGTTTCCCTTTTTCAAACCGGCATTGTCAAACATCTGCCGGATCCGTCGCTGCCGGATTTTGACTCGGACAAAGTTAATTCGTCTGAAACGGCTTACGCGCTCGGCGTACCGGACGGAACGCTGGCGCTGGCCGGATTTGCCGCTAATTTACCGCTCGCGGCTTTCGGCGGAGAAAATCGCCATGAGACTATGCCGCTCGTACCGATTGCGGCGGCTGCTAAAGCAAGCGTCGAAGCAGTGGTTTCAGGCTGGTATTTTTACCAGATGCCCGCCGTTGAAAAGAAATGGTGCGCTTACTGCATTGTCGCGGCAGCGGCGAATTTTGGCATTGCTGCACTAACTTTGGTAGAAGCAAAACGCGCCTGGAACAATCTCGGTTAATCTTTGGAATGTGTTCGTTGGCGTACAGATGCGGTTCGCTCGATTTTTCTATGCTTTGAGGTATTCCAAATTAGTATTTTGAAGGAGAGAAAATCATGGCAACTGCGGAATCGGCATTAGATCCGAACAGTCGCAACGAACGCCTCTGGCGCGATAGTTACGAAACAGAAGTTTCAGAAGAAAGCAAAAATGCTTTTAAACAGTCAGCAAAGCATTCGCATCACGTTTCGGAAAAAAATGTCAGTGAACCCGAAAGAATAATCTCCGGAATCGGCGGCGGCGCGCTGGCAGCCTATGGCTTCTCTCGCGGCGATTTGCTCGGAGTCGGTTTGATCGGAGTCGGCGCTTTACTGTTGCAGCGCGGAGTGCGCGGATATTGCGATGTTTACAACGCTGTCGGTATCAACACGGCTGAAAAAGAAAACATGACCAGCGTTAAAGCCAGTGCCGCCGTCAAGGTCGAAAAGAGTTTTACTATCAATGCGCCGGCCGAAAAAATCTACTCTTTCTGGCGTAAACTTGAAAATCTGCCGCGTTTTATGCTGCATCTTGAATCGGTTACCGAAACCGACCAAACGCATTCGCACTGGGTAGCCAAAGCCCCGCTCGGAACAACCGTCGAGTGGGATGCGGAAATTGTCTCCGATGTTCCAAACAACATGATTTCCTGGCGCTCGGCCGAAAATTCGCAAATCAATAATGCCGGCAGCGTGTGGTTTAAACAAGCGCCGGGCGGACGCGGAACGATTGTGAAAGTCAATCTAAATTACGAACCGCCGGCTGGAAAAATCGGCGCGGCAATCGCCTGGCTGACAGGTGAAGAACCGAGCGTTCAGGTTCAGGAAGATTTACGACGTTTCAAACAATTAATGGAAACGGATGAAAACGCGACGATCAAAGGACAATCAACCGGACGCGCGAAAAGCACGACTAAGTTCGATGTCAACGGAGACTAAAACAGGAGAAGTTTATGAAAGCAGTTTGTTGGTATGGTAAAGAGAAGTTGAGCGTCGAAACCGTTCCCGATCCGCAAATTTTGAATCCGCGCGACGCGATTATCAAAGTCACTTCGACGGCGATTTGCGGTTCGGATCTGCATTTGTACAACAATATGATTCCGACGATGGCAAAGGGCGATATTCTCGGTCATGAATTCATGGGGGAAGTTGTCGAAACCGGCAGCGGCGTCTCAAACCTCAAAGTCGGAGATCGCGTTATCGTTCCTTTTACAATCGCCTGCGGGAATTGTTTTTTCTGCCGCAAAGAACTCTGGTCGCTTTGCGATAATTCAAATCCGAACGCTCGCCTGGCCGAAACTTTTTTTGGTTACGCGACATCTGGGCTGTTTGGCTACTCGCATCTTACCGGAGGCTATTCCGGCGGACAGGCCGAATACGTGCGCGTCCCGTACGCCGATGTCGGTCCTTTTAAAGTGCCGGATGAGCTTTCGGATGAACAGGTTTTGTTTTTAACCGATATTTTTCCGACCGGTTATATGGCGGCTGAAAATTGTCAGATTGAACCGGGCGACACGGTCGCAATCTGGGGCTGCGGCCCGGTCGGGCAATTTGCCATCAAATCGGCGTATTTGCTTGGCGCGGAACGCGTCATCGCCATTGATCACGTCCCCGAACGCCTTGCAATGGCGCGGATTGAAGGCAAAGCGGAAACCATCAATTACGAAGATGTTGAAGATTTGCATGAAACGCTCAAGGAAATGACTGGCGGCATCGGCCCAGATTCGTGTATGGATGCCGTCGGGCTCGAATCGCACGGCACAAATCTTTCGGCTTCCTACGATTGGATCAAAAATAAAACAGGTTTGGCGACGGATCGCCTGCACGTTTTACGGCAAGCCATTTTCTCTTGTCGAAAGGGCGGAACCGTTTCAGTTCCCGGCGTTTACGGCGGTCTGTTGGATAAGGTTCCGTTTGGAGCGTTTATGCAGAAAGGCTTGACCATGAAAACCGGGCAAACACATGTCATGCGTTATTTGCCGACACTGCTCAATCACATTCAAAACGGAGATATTGATCCATCGTTTGTGATCACTCATCGCATTAAACTTTCCGAAGCTCCTAATTATTATGATATTTTCGAAAAGAAAAAAGACGATTGCATCAAAGTTTTTATGAAGCCCGACGATTTGTTTGATTCGACTTCAACGCATGTTCACTAATTCGACGAGGAGATTTTAACAATGTCAGCAGAACAATCAGGCGATCCGGGCAGAACTCCCGGCAGTGCCGAAGGCGACCGCGAAACGGTTGAAGAGGATTTACAGGAGAAACAAGGTTCAAATAAAAGTGTAGATTCGGATGCTTCCAAACAAAATTCCGATAAACCCTTGGAGGATTCTGCTACCAAACAATCTGGCAAAACAGCTCGGTGAACTGAATAGCTAAACCGAATTTCAATCCGTTATTAGCGGAAGCAAATAAGGCTCACGTCCGATTTGGACGTGAGCCTTATTTGCTTCCGCTAAGCTGTAATAAAAATAATTTGAGATAAATTTGCAGCTAACCATTTTTTAAATTGACAAGTATAAATTTCCGGTTAAGCTATTCGTCAATGATCTGTGACGATCAGTCAAACTACAAAACTTTAACGACTAAGGAGAATATTTTTAATGCATCCTGAAAGAAATATGGGCGGCCCGCCGGTGGACTGGAAAGCGCGCGGCGCGGACAAAAAACTCGCTGCCGGTTTATGCGGAATTTTACTTGGCAGCTTTGGCGTCCACAAATTTATTCTTGGCTATACAACCGAAGGATTGATTCAAATCGGTATTACGATAATTACCTGTGGTTTGGGAGGGATCATCGGTTTTATCGAAGGAATTATTTATCTGACCAAATCAGATGAAGACTTTGTCCGCACTTACGTTGAGGGCAAAAAAGGTTGGTTTTAGAAAAAAGTTTAAGTTATCGAAAATTTAACTCAGAGACTAAAAAGCTTAAAAATTGCGAATATCTCAATCATCAGGCTCAAGTCAATATTGTTGATTCAGAGAACTTCCCGATTATCGAGATGTTTCGGAAATTTGCAATTTTCAAGCTTTTTCGACAATTTCCTGGCCGCTTAGTTTGCGAAATCAGCAGAAAACCTGTTAAATTTCAAGTTAAATCCAGGGTTCAATCGAATATCAGCAAGGCCAATTTAATACTTTGTTTACACTATTGTAAGGCTTCGGCAAACGTCGCTGTTATAAAATAGGGTTGCAATAAATATATTCGCAAGCTAAATCAAAGATCCCGGCAATTTTTTCGGCGGCTTCCGGCGAAGTGAGACTTGCCAAAACCTGTTATCAAAAGCTTTAAATTTAAAAAGGAATTTTTCATGTCCCAAACTCTTTATAATTTTACTCGATTTCTGGCGTTCGCTATTCTCTGCTTGATGTTTGGCATCGGGCAGGTAATGGCACAGTCAACCGTTACCGGCGCAATTAACGGGAGTGTCACCGACCAACAACAGGCCGTCGTGCCTAATGCAACGGTCAAAGCAGTTAACGCCGGAACAAATCGGGAAACAACCGTTACGGCTGATGGCGGTGGCAGTTTCAAAATCAATAATTTGCAACCCGGTACTTACAGCGTCACAGTTTCAGCTGCTAATTTTGATAACTTTACAGGTAATGTAGTTGTCGAAGTTGGCGCGACAACTCCGGTCAATGCGGTTCTGGGCGTGGGGGGTGTCTCCGGGACGGTTGAAATCACGGCAGAGGCTCCGGTTATTAACACTAATGATAATTCAAATTCTACCAACATTAACCAAACTTCAATCAATGAATTACCAATTAACGGTCGTCGCGCTTCAAACTTTGTTTTGCTTACGCCGGGCGTCGCTCCTGATGGTGCTTTCGGGTTAGTTAGTTTCCGGGGTATTTCAGGTTTATTAAATAATAGTACGGTTGATGGTGGTGATAATAACCAAGCCTTCTTTTCGGAAGAGCGCGGAAGAACTCGTATTAGTTATTCAATTAGTCAGGATGCAGTAAGAGAATTTCAAGTTAACACTTCAAATTATTCAGCAGAATTCGGTCGCGCCGCCGGCGGTGTGGTCAATACAGTTACTAAAAGTGGAACAAATGAATTTCACGGTTCGGCTTTTTATTACATTCGTGATAACAAACTTGGCGCGCGTAACGCTTTTAGTTTCCAAACAGTTTCAACTCCAACCGGAAACCAAATAGTTGGTTTGAAACCGACAGATCGCAGACAGCAGTTTGGCGGTTCAGTTGGCGGTCCCATTCTTAAAGACAAACTCTTTTTCTTTTTCAGTTACGATCAACAAAAACGTAATTTCCCGGCGGTTGCCGCGCCAAGTTCTCTCACGTTTTTTAGTTTGACTCCGGCTAATCTTTCAACTCTAACAAGCCGAGGTGTAACACAACCACAAATCAACGCGGGATTAACCTTTTTGCAAAGTTTAACTGGCGTGGTGCCGCGTAAGGCGGATCAAACATTGTTCTTACCGAAAATTGATTGGGTAATCAACTCCAAAAATACTTTTTCCGCAGTTTACAATCGTCTTCGAGCTAATTCCCCAGCAGGAGTACAGTCGCAGGCAGTCGTTAGTCGCGGAATCGCTAGTTTTGGTGATGACAAGGTAACGCTTGATACACTTAACCTACGTCTAAATTCTAATTTAAGTCCTACGCTCCTTAACGAAGCACGATTTCAATACTCGCGCGACCTTGAACAACAATTCGCCCAACCAGCAGCTCCAGGTGAACCTACTACCGCTAATGGTTTTTCGCCATCCGTCTCCATTACAAATGGTATTACCTTTGGTAAACCGAATTTTCTTGATCGGGTCGCCTACCCCGATGAAAGACGAACTCAATTTGCTGATACGGTGACGTTTATCCAAGGGAGACATACTTTTAAATTCGGAGGCGATTTCAATTACGTTCACGATTTGCTGGATAATCTATTTCAAAATGCCGGGGCGTATAGCTACAGTAATATAACTGATTTTTTATCTGATTTTGCTGTTCCTGCGGGAAAACGCTATACAAGTTTTAATCAAGGATTTGGCCCGACAGCTTTTAAATTTGCGACCAGAGATTATAACTTCTTTGCTCAGGATGATTTTCGAATCACTCCGCGCTTAACTGTTAATCTGGGTTTAAGATATGAATTGCAAACCTTACCCAAACCGCAGATTCCTAATTCTTTAGAGCCGCGCACAACTCAATTTCCGAGCGATAAAAACAATTTCGGACCGCGGATTGGATTTGCTTATGCTTTCGGTGAAAAATCCGACACCTCGCTGCGTGGCGGTTACGGCATTTATTACGGAAGAATTATCAATTCCACTGTTTCCAATGCGATTACCAATACAGGTGTAGCGACGGGTCAAAGACAAATCAGTTTAACGCCGGCTCAAGCCGGTTCACCGACATATCCGAATGTTTTGACTGCTCCGCCGACTGCCGCCGGTAGTGCTGGCGACATCATCGTTTTCGGTCGTAATTTGCAGAATCCTATGATCCATCAAGGTGATATCATTCTTGAGCGAGTTATTGCTAAAAACACTGTCGTTTCGGTATCAGGATTATTTAGTGCCGGAAGAAGTTTACCGACATTTGTTGATACCAATTTATCACTTCCAACTACAACCAGAAATTATTCTTTCATCGGTGGTCCTTTTGCCGGTCAGACGATAACAGTTCCTATTTTTACCGGTCCACGTCCCGATACAAATTTCGGACGCATAACGGAGATCAGAAGCAACATTAAATCTGAATATTATGCTTTGGTGTTACAAGCCAATCGCCGTTTGACGGACGGATTGCAATTCCAAGCTAGTTATACTCTTTCAAAAGCGAAAGACAATGGCCAAGTTTCTCAAACCTTTACGACTGCCAATGTGCCGCTTAATCCATTTGATTTAAGTTTAGAATCAGGCACGTCGAACCTTGATATTCCGCATCGCTTTGTTGCCAGCGCAGTATATGCTCCGGGAACATTATTCGGGGTAGGAAATGAATCGGGTTTGGGAAGAGCTATTTTTGGCGGTTTTTCAATCGCTCCGATTGTTACCATCCAATCAGGTCGTCCGTATTCAGCAGGCACCAGCGGCAACGCAACAGGCGCGACCAGCCAAGGTCTAATTGGCGCTGGCGGTGACACTCGCTTGCCAAACATTGGACGTAATACCTTTCGTGGGCCATATGCTTTTAATGTTGATCTGCGAATTTCAAGACGTTTTCGTTTAACGGAAACGGCGAATTTTGAAGTTTTTGCAGAAGGATTTAATATTTTCAACCGTGTCAACGTTACTAATTTAGGTACGCGTGCATACACTCTTTCAGGTACAAATCTGAATTACGATCCGCTTTTTGGTATTCCGAACGAAGCTGGAAACAGTATTTTCCGTGAGCGTCAAATTCAATTTGCTGCTCGATTCCAGTTTTAGTCTGGCTGATTGTTAGTTTAGATAGTTATTAGCGCGTTTCTATTGGGAAACGCGCTTTTTTCTTTTCCAAAGCGCTTTTGACCAATCGAGATTCAGTAGCTAGGATTTGAGCGATGAAAATTTTGCAGATTAACTCGGCGAGCGGGTTCGGCGGCGGCGAAAAGTATTTGCTTGATCTGGCGTTTTGCCTGAAAACTCGTGGACATCAAATCTTTTTCGCCGTCCGTCCGAACGCAACTTGGCGCGACCGTCTAAATTTTATTTCCAGACAGGATATTTTGCGCTTGCCGCTCGGCAACGCGCTTGATTTAGAGAGCGCCTGGCAGCTGGCAAGTTTTATTAAACAAAACAAAATCGAAATCGTGCACGCGCATCTGGCGAGAGATTATTCGCTCGCCGCGCTCGCTGTTCGCTTGAGTCGGGCGAAAGCCAGACTCGTTTTGACCAGACATGTGCTATTTCCGATCAATCATTTGCACAAACTGATGCTGCCGCGCCGGACGATTTTTATTGCTGTCTCAGGAGCGGTTCGCGAAAGTTTAATGCAAAGAAAAATTGTCGCGCCCGGTTCGATTAAATTGATTTACAACGGCGTTAATACACGGCATTTCAAAAACAGCAAACGCGCTTTTAATCGAGCAGTGTTTCTCGAAAACCTAAAACTGGCGCCCGCCAAACGTTATGTCGGCATTATCGGCGAGATTACCCATCACAAAGGGCAGACTGATTTTGTCCGAGCCGCCGCGCTGATTGCCGAAAAGTACGCAGACGTTGATTTTTTAATTCTCGGGACAGACAGTTCGCGGAACAAAGCGCATAAAATCGAACTGGAAGAATTAATCAAGGCATTAAATCTTAGTCAGCGAGTCCATTTGTTGGGATGGGTTGCGGATGTGACGCCCGTTTTGTGCGCTCTGGATGTTTTTGTTTCGGCTTCGCGAATTGAACCCTTCGGGCTGGCGATTGTCGAAGCGATGGCAGTCGGGCTGCCGATTGTTGCGACAAAAAGCGAAGGAGCTCAGGAAATATTATCTGACGGTGAAACCGGGCGGCTTGTGCCAATCGGCGACGCGGAAGCAATCGGCAATTCTGTCAGCGATTTTTTGGATAGTGTCGAAATGCGGAAAAGTTTTGGCAGCAAAGCCCAAAATGTCGCGCAAAATAGATTTGACTTGGCTCAAATGACAGCGGAAACCGAGAAAGTTTATCAGGAGGTCTTACGCGACGCCTAAAAACAGATTTTCGTTTTGCCGCAGCCATTCGATTGTATTTGGAGCAGTCTGAGCAGCTGCCTCATCTCTTAAAAGCTCTTCCCGCAAGCGTTTTAAATCTTCGGGCGTGTCAACGTCATACCAAACCGGTAAAACATAAAGCCGT
The DNA here is from genome assembly GCA_038212235.1 of Pyrinomonadales bacterium. Taxonomy (GTDB): domain Bacteria; phylum Acidobacteriota; class Blastocatellia; order Pyrinomonadales; family Pyrinomonadaceae; genus JBBQUS01. The sequence continues at coordinate 165,742 of JBBQUS010000002.1, read as the reverse complement.
AAGTTGATTTTTCTGATGTTGCTTGCTGTCTGTTCAAAGGCGCGCGGCGAACTCCATTCAACATCGGCGAAAATTGCTGAATTGGGAGCGTTAACCCCGACGAGGTAATAGCCTCCGTCAGCGGCTTCACCCAATATAACATCAGAGCTATTTTGTGACAGCAGCGCAAAGGCTTGATCAATATATTGAGGCGGCAGATTTGGGCTATCCGTGCCAATCATGACCAGCGGCGAATAGATATTCTGTTTGAAAACCGAAACGAGCGCGTTGTGCATCCGCTCGCCCAAATTCTCGCCCTGCTGCCGAACCCAATGTAGTTGCGGCGGAAGAATTTGTTTGAGCGCAGCTTTGCCATTGTCAGGCGCAAAGGCGACAAATCGAGCGGCGCGCGAGTCGGAATTATACAATTTTGCCACCGCGTCTTGCGCAAATGAACCTGCTAAACTGGCCGCTTGTTCCGGCGAGAGAAACGGAATGAGCCGCGTTTTCACTCTCCCCGCTGTCGGAGCTTTGCACATCACGATAAGCGCAGGAGTTTTTTCAACCATTGATCGAATCGAAAAAAGCAGTTTGAATTTTTGCCGGAATTTTGTCGCTTAGAATTTGATTGTCTAAACTTTGCGCTGGACAAACTCCCAAACCCGCCGAAGTCAGAAAAATTTCGTCTGCCGTTTGTAATTCCTCTAATAAAATCAACTTTTCTTTAACGACAAATCCAAGTTTCCGAACCAAACCGGCAATAAATTGACGTGTAGTCCCGTTAAGCGCTCCGGAATTTATAGCGGGTGTGAAAATTTCACCGCCCGACACCCAAAACAGATTTGCCATAATTGCGGAAACGACTTCGCCGCGTTCGTTGAGTCGCACGGCTTCGTCAAAGTTTAATTTGTTCGCACTCTCCAGCGCCAGAATGTTTTCGAGATAATTACAGCTTTTGACGCCCGTCAGCGGCGAAGTCGAATTGATGCGATACGGCGAGATTGTTAATTTAAGGTTTTCTTTGGACACTTCACGGCGTTCGGCCGTCGTCATCAAAACGCACGTTTCACCTTTATTTTCAGCAGAGTGCCAAATCCGGCTGCTGTGCGAATCAAACAGAGTAATTCGGGCGCGTCCGTTGTTTATCCGATTAACCTCAATCAGTTCGAGAAGGCTGTTTTGAATGCTTTCAAATCCTGCTTCGCTTAATTTTATTCCAACTTTGAGAGCGTTTTCGCGTAACCGTTTCTCGTGTAAATCCCACAAAAAAGGCTTGCCGTGATAAACGGCAAGCGTCGTAAAAATACCGCGCCCGTAAAGCGCGGCGGATGAAATTGCCGGTAAACTGACCGCCGAAGCCGGCAAAATCTTCCCGTTGAAACTGACGTGCGAGTGCATTTAGCAGCTTTCAAATCAATTGACAGTGACGGGCAGCGTCATCGCAACCGTTTGCGGACGGTAGCAAACTTCTTCATCGCACGGTTGAAATGTAAGTTTGCCGGTGAGCTGATGCTGGCCCGTAGTTGCCATTTTATCGGCCTTGAGCGGCAGCTTGACGACGATTTCGCCGGTGTAAACCGAGAGCGGTTTGTTTTCGCTAAATGCAAAAGCTTTCTTCTCGCCTTCAGGATAAATCGGTTTCCCAATTATCAGACCGCCGCTGTTTTCCAACGCAATCTCGAGCGGGATAAAACCTTTTTCGCTCGGCGGATTGGAATTAACGTGATAGGCAGTTTGAATTTTGATTTGTACTTCGGCCTCAGTTTGGTTTCCGGCTTTTATTTCAATCGGCTTCGCGACGGAAAATTTGACCGCTTCCGCCGCAATGAACTTCGGTTTGTCAGGCGTTTTCGCCGGTTCTGCCGTTGCTGCATTCGAATTGGCTACAGTCTTATTCGGCGTCTCGGTCGCGGCGCAGGCCGCCATTAGAAAACAAAGAGCGACTAAAATGAAATTTTTCATAAATTGCGTTTTATTCTTCTTTAGCGAGTTGCTGCGCCATTTGCGCGCGTTGGATTTTCCGGCGAAGATAACGAAATATCAACCAAATCGGAACACCAACCACAATCATAACCGGCAGAAGGGCCAGGATTGCCGTGATCAAAAACAAGACGACTTTCAAAGCGGCATCAATGCCGTTGCTAAAAGCGCGTCCGAGCCGGTAAAAAAATCCGTTTGAGCTGGCGGCGAAAACTGCCGGCGGATTAAGCGTGATACTGATGGTTGAAAGACTCGTTTGACTTTCGAGAAACTTATGCCGACCTTCGAGTTTTTCGATTTCACCGCGCACTTCCGCCAATTGCGTTTGCACTTCAAGCGCGTCCGAAACTGTTCGGGCAGTTTTCATGATTTCGAGGAACTGAGCTTCCAGAGCTTTCTTCGTTTTCAAATGTGCTTCGAGATCAATAAATTCTTCGGTCACGTCCTGTCCCGAAACTTTTTCCTGAACAACGCGGCTCGCGTTTTGGCGAATTTCCTCGACCGCCGCGTCAAACTGCGCGGCTGGAACGCGCACCACTAAGTTGACTGTTGAACCGTTTGCCGCGCCGCTCTGATCGCTCCGGGCCTGCGTGTCGCTGGTGACGACAAAACCGCCCTTCTGCTCGGCAATTTTGGCGATTTTGCGGCCGGCATCTTCAGTGTTATTAGCTTCGAGCGTTAAATTCGCATTGCGAATAATTTTTCTTTCGCTCGGCGCGGGAACAGAGTTTTGCGAGTTATCCGCTTGTTCAAGCGAGATTTTTTCGGCCTGAACACTACCGTTGCCGGACATCGTTCCTTTTGCCCTGGTTTCTGGTGAAACGATTGAAGAGTTACTTTGAGTTGAAACTGCTGAAGGACCTGCGGAATCCATGCTTGAGTGACTTGGATTTGAGTTGTTGGCTGCTTCACAAGCGGCCAGTAATAAAGTTAATAGAAAAATAAAAGCCGTTGCGGGGAGTTGTCTCATTTTATTTTCTCCAAAAAAGTTAACTAATTTGCAGCTTTGAACGGCGACATTCACTACAACTTGCGTCCGGCAAAACTTTCTTTGCGGTCAAAAAAGGCTCTCACGTTCGCCAAAACTTTGTTAAAGGCGCGCCAAATTTTGGGGAATAACCAAAAGAAAACGACCAGAAAAACGGCAACAATAAGTCCCAGCAAAATTGGGGCAAAAACAGCGAGAATTGCACCGCCGATGGCAATGATGTCTTCGACGATTGACAAAATCCAGTTGGAAACAGGTTCGGGCGAGAGGTTGGCAAAAGCGCGAACGGCTGTTTTTGTGCCGTGCGAAGACAGTGCGACTCCGCCGCCTAAGAGAAACGCGACAACGCTGATAGACGGGTCGTTGTAACCGGCAACCGCGGCATAAGCTAAGATTGCTCCGGCAGGAACTCGGATAAAGGTATGAACGACATCCCAAACGCTGTCAACGTAAGGCACTTTGTCGGCAACAAATTCAATCAAATAAAGTCCGGCGGCAATCCCGATGATCCACCAATTGTCGAGCACTTCTAAACCGCCCGGAAGGCGCGCCCAGCCGACTTTTTGAAAAAGCCCCAAAATAAAGACCGTCGCATATAAATTAATGCCCGATGTCCAAGCCGAACCAACTGCTAAACTAAGCGTTGAAAGCCATTCCATGTTTTGGGGTTCTCCTTATTTGATCTGAGATTAAAATATTATATCGCCGAATTGATTCAGGCAGAAACCAGCAAAATCGAAACTCGTTTCCGCGAGATATTATATTAATCACTGCTGATTCAATGCTTAATCTGTCTTGCGTAACCCATATCTCTTTTCCTCATTTAACGTTTGCCAAACTTTAAATTCTTGTAAACAACAAAATTAAGTAAAAATTCAGACGACTAACAGAAAAGCAACGAAATCATTAATCACATTCCACTTATTTGATAGCTACGCCGATAAATGCGTTTAAAATCACTACCATACCAACTAAAGACAGAAACGCGCCGATGAAAACGTAAAGCGAACGAAAGAACTGTTCTGAATAATCGAATTTAAATAGTATGCCCCACTCTTTAGATTGCTCCGCACCATGCCGCGACATACTTTTGTAATTTATTAGAAAAAACATGCCTAAAATCAGGCTTCCTAAACCACCTGCAGCTGCTTCAGTTATTTCTAACATAAAAATATTGGTTGCGAAACCAGCGAAGAATCCAAACAGAACACTTACTCTTCCGGTTCCTCGCTTTCACTCGACTCGCGTTTGATGCCAAATTTTTCCAAACGATACTGCAAAGTGCGGAATGTTAGCCCAAGCAGTTTGGCTGATTTGGTAATATTTTGGTCGGTTCGTTCCATTGCCTGCAAAATCAAACTTTTCTCAACTTCTTCAAAGTTAACGCCGTTTACCGGAAGCTTGAAACCATCGGCTAAAACAAGCGACGGTCGCATCGTTTCGGCGACTTCGGGCGGCAAATCTTCACTCGTAATCTGGTCGTTTTCGGCGAGCAAAACGGCGCGTTCTACCGCCGATTCGAGCTGCCGGACATTGCCCGGATAGTTGTAATCAAGCAGCAGTTTTTTGGCTTCTGATGAGAGCGCGCGAGTTTTTTGTCCCTGTCCGCGCGTATGTTTTTCCAGAAAATAATCAATTAAAACCGGAATATCACTGCGCCGTTCACGGAGCGGCGGCAATTCAATTGACAAAATATTAAGGCGATAATACAAATCTTCGCGAAAAGCTTGCGTGTCGGCCATTTTCCTCAAATCGCGGTTAGTAGCGGCCAGTACGCGAACATCCGTTTTGATTTCGCGCGTTCCGCCGACGCGCCGGATCGTTTTTTCCTGCAGGGCGCGAAGCAATTTAGCCTGCAAGGAAATATCCATTTCGCCGATTTCATCGAGAAAAAGCGTTCCGCCGTCGGCAACCTCAAACAATCCCTTTTTCTCGTTGACCGCGCCGGTAAACGAACCCTTTTCATGACCGAAAAGTTCGCTTTCGAGCAGATTTTCGTTGATTGCCGCGCAGTTAACGGCCTGAAAGACTTCGTCGGCTCTCGGACTGTAACGGTGAATAGCGCGCGCGATCAGCTCTTTGCCGGTGCCGGATTCGCCTCTGATCAAAACGGTCGAATTTGATCTGGCGACTTTTAAAATCAGCTTTTTGACGCGTTCCATTTCCGGCGACACCGAAACGATTTCCACGTCAAGCGTTTCGAGTTTTTTGAGCGCACGTCCGACTGTCTCAAGCAGTTTTTCCCGGTCGTACGGTTTTTGCAAGTAAGCGAACGCGCCCAAATCTTTCGCCTCAAACGCCGAATCAACCGTGCCGTGCGCCGTCAGCAAAATCACAATGATGGATTTATCAAACGCGACTAGCTTTTCGAGCAGATCCATCCCGCTCATGCCCGTCATTTTCAAATCCGTCAGAACCAGATCAAACCGGCGATCCTGCACAAATTTGAGCGCGGCTTCGCCCGACGAAGCCGTCGTCACGTCGTAGCCTTCGCCCGATAAAATCATCTCCAAGATTTCGCGCTGGCTGCGCTCGTCGTCAACAACTAAAATGCTTTTTCTGCTCATGTTTGGTGGTTAGTAATCGAAGATAGAATTTTTAGTTTTCCTAATATCTACGTTACAGTTTCAAATACTCGCGGTAATTCTACGGTAAAAACTGTGCCTTCGTTTAATTTAGATTCTACCGTTATTTTTCCGTTATGATCATCAACTATTTTTTTGACGATTGCGAGGCCAAGACCGGTTCCGGTTTCTTTGGTCGAGAAATAGGGTTCAAATATTTTGCCCAGACTGTCGGGCGCAATACCTTCGCCGGTATCGGCAACAACGATTTTGATAAAATCACCCGCCGGTTCGATTATCGCGGTTAACTTTCCGCCGTCGCACATTGCCTGAACGGCGTTGACAAAGAGGTTGTTAAAAACCGAGCGCAAATGCTCGGCATCGCCCGCAATCTTTCCAATATCGTCGCGCACAATGATTGAAGTGTTAACGTTTTGCTCGGCGGCCTGAGCTTCAACAATCCGCATTGAGTCTTCAACCACGCGCGTAATATCCGTCGGCTGCGGATTCATCTTAAGCGGCCGCGAGTAACTCAAAAAATCGCTGATTTGCCGGTTAATCCGGGCGACTTCAGATTTCAGCTGTGAAGTTAAGCGCTCAAAGGTTTCATGTTTCTCAGCGTCTGCAGGCGCGAACTTCGCCCGCAAATGGTCGAGCGTCAGATTAATATAATTTAACGGATTGCGAATCTCGTGCGCGATTGCCGAACCGAGCCGACCGACGACGGCGGATTTTTCGGCTTGCTGCAGCTGCGCTTCGAGCAGGCGAGCTTTCCCCAGTTCAGCCGTCATTTCGTTAAATCGCACGGCGAGCTGCCCCATTTCATCCCACTTGTTTTCATCCTCGATCCGAACGCTTAAATCTCCTTCGGCAATTCGCCGGGCGGCTTCCGACAAATTTTTGATCGGACGCGTAAACCGCCAGACCAAGAACGCCGTGACAAATGTGGACGCGAGCAGGATTGCCAACGGATATATCAATGTTTGCGCAGCGCGGGCAAAAGCCAAACCAGCCTCGGATTTGAGGATTACCATCACATACCAGCGGCCGTCTTCGGTTTCGACCGGAATCGCGTGCGCTTCGCCGTGCTCGTCCGATTGTTTGACACTGAAAACGTTTGGGAATTTAGCGCGGTCAACGCCCAGGCTTTCGGCATCCTGAAGCGGCGGCAAATTGCGCAAATCGGCCAGATTCTTGTATTGTTTGACGCCGTCGGCATTTTGGCTCGGTAAATAATCGACATTAAAGCTGTCGGAAATCTGCCAATTATTATCAATCACTAAAATATCTTCGATGCGGTCGGCGTATTCTTTAAAAAAAGGCTGCGAATTTTTGAGAGTGTTAAGCCTGTCACTCGAAGAAATGCTGTTAAATCCAAGCGTGATTCCGGCAACGAGCGTTTTGCTTTCGCGCTCGCGGCGTTCGGCGTTCATTTCCTCGCTCCGCAAATTCAGATAATATTGAACACCGAGCGTGGCGACGAGCAGCACCGCCAGCACCAGCAGCAGCCTGCCGCGAAAGGTATAAAAAAAACTTAAACGATTCATTAGCAATTTCTTAAAGCAGTGCTTGAACTTTACGCCCGTCAAATGTTATATTTTGCCTTAATTTGAATCAACCCGAGCAAATAATTTGTTCTACTTTTGTTTCAGATTCCGCATCCCACAAATGGAAGCGTTTTCGGTTGCCGGCGCATCAAATTTCGTAGATGATAATGTTGTCGGGTTTACTCGGCAAATCTGTCGGAGTAAGTCTCCCAAACCGAAAGAACTAAATTCAACACTCTCACGAGGACCAGCAAATGCGTAGAAGTTTTACTTTGCTCTGCACGCTCGTATGTTTCGCGTTTTTCGCAGCCGTCTTGCTGCAGCCGACAAACGCCAACGCACAAAGAAACAAAAAATCTGCCGCCGCAAAAAATAAAAGCGGCAAGGCTTCTGATGCCAAAAAGGGCTCGAAGTCTGCTAAGTCAGCCAAAAATGACAAAAAAGCTGATAGAAATGCGGCTAAAAAAGATTCAAAAAGCAGTTCGGACGATAAAAAATCAGCCGACGACAAACGCGGCAAGAACGACAAACGCAAAATGACCGCCGCCCAGCGCGAACAAGAGCGCCGCGCCGCGATTGAACGCAAACGTCAGGCGGCAATCGAAGCGGAACGCCGCGCCGTGGCGGCCCGCATCGCCGCCGAGGCTGCCCGTCGCCGCGAAGAAGCGCGCCGCGCGGCAATTGCTCGCCAGCTAGCTTTTGAACGCGGACTGCGCACCGAAACGGTGGCGAATATCACTTCGGATGATATCACCGGAGAAGATTTGCAGGTCCGCCAGGCGGCTATCAATGCGCTCGGCAGCAAAGCCGGAACGGTCGTTGTGATGGACGCGCAAAACGGGCAAATTATCACGATGGTCAACCAGAAATGGGCGATGGGACAAGGCTACAAACCGTGTTCGACGATCAAACTCTTAACCGGAACGGCGGGAATTAACGAAGGCGTTATCAACCAGTCGGGCAACGTCAATTACCATCCGCAGAGAATCGAATTGACTGATGCCATCGCGTTTTCCAACAACGGTTATTTTCAAAATGTCGGCGGAGCGGTGGGATTTTCCAAAATGATGAGCTATGCCCGCGAATACGGGCTCGGAACCCCGACCGGCATCAACGCTCCGAACGAAGCGGCGGGAAAAATTCCCGACCTTAAAACCGGGTTTGCCGTTAACCATATGTCTTCGCACGGCGATGACTTTGAAATCACGCCACTCCAGCTCGCAACCGTTGTTTCATCAATTACCAACGGCGGCAAACTGCTCACTCCGCAAATCACTCATAATCAGAAAGAAGCCGACGCGCTGCGACCGAAAGTGCGCCGCAATCTTAATATTTCCCCGTCAACGTTCCAGGCCATGATGCCGGGCATGATGGGAGCGGTTAATTACGGCACGGCGCGCCGCGCCAACGACCCAACGCTCAACATTGGCGGCAAAACCGGCTCATGCATCGGGCAGGGTTCGTGGCTCGGGCTTTTTGCTTCGGTAGCGCCGATTGCCAGCCCCAAATATGCGGTCGTAGTTGTGACGCGCGGTCAGGCCGAACGCGGCAAATGGGCGGCAGCAGTTGCCGGACAAGTTTATCAGGCACTGGCGCCAAAAATTCGCGCTCTCCAGCCGCTCCTAGCAAGCGCGCCGCAAGTTGCCGTTCCGCATCCGAAGATTGATGTCAAAACTGCGGCGACTTTGAGCGACGAGGAAACGGACGAAACGGGCGAAAGCGCGGGTGAAGAAACTAATGCGGCTCAAAACGGCGCTGCGGTGGTTGAGAACAAAGCAAAGCTCGTGAAACCAACCGTTTTGACGCGTCCCGTCGGACAGCCGAATGTGACAAATACGCCGCACACCAAAAAAGGCGAATATACGCCGCAAGTGCAGCAGCCTTCCGCTCTGACGACAAAAAGCCGTCCGCGCCTTGTCTCGCAGTAAAGCAGTAAAGCAGTTAACAGTTAATGGTCAACAGATAAAAAATTCTGTTGACCGTTTTTTCGTTTACAAAATTGATTTTATCTTAACTGTTGACTGTTGACTGTTCCCTGTTCTTGACAGTTTGCGGTAAACTACGTGATATTGCTTTGTTACATTTAGTTTTCGCCGGAGATTAAGCCTGTTGCTCAGATTGCGTTCTATCACCAGTTAGCGCAATTTTTTAGCAACCAACCTATCGAGAAAAACATCAGAAAACGGCACACAGAAGGAAGCGAAAGCTCAATGTGGGATTCAAAAAAATTTTAAATTTGTGATATTGCAAGGAAGGAAGATGCAACCAATGAAAAATACTATTAAAGGAATGTTGCTCAGCGCATCGGCTCTCGCTTTTATTGCCGCTCCGGTAATGACGACGAAAAGTTTTGCGCAAACGACAACGACGCCTGCCGCCACGACTCCGGCAGCCGCGCAGCAGTGCCCCACGGCGGAAAGAGATAAACTCTATAACGATGGCTTTTTAGCTAACTATAAAGGCACTGAAGATCAAAAAAAGATAGCTTATGATGCGGCCAAGGAGTATGTGCAAAAGTACAATGCGCCAACCTGCACTGATAACGCCGAACAAATCAAATATTTTGCAGGCGACCCCAGCGATTCCGCAAAGATTGGTTGGATAAAAAAAGAAGAGCTACGCCGAGCGCGGGTCGCGCAGGAGGCCAAACAAAAAAGGTTTAACGATGCTGTAGCCGCTCATAACGGGGCTGAAGTATTCGCCGCTGGTAAAGTTTTGCTTGCGGATTACCCTGACGATCCTGCCAATACCCAGATTATGATGTTTATGGCGGATGAAGGTTTTATTCAGGCCAGCAAAAAAGTTGACACATTCAACGCCGATGGGGTTGACGCTGCCAAAAAAGCGATTGATCGGATCAATGCCGGAAAAGTTCCGGAAGGAAACAACTGGGCTCCTTACAAAAGCAAAGATGATGCGCTGGCCTGGTTAAATTACAACATCGGCTATATTGACCAATTCCGGCTGCAAAACAAAAAAGACGCCGCGACCTATTTCTATCAAGCGACGAAATTCGATTCTCCAGATATTAAGCCTTCGCACGTCCCGTATCTCGCCATCGGCGATTGGTATCTGGATCAATATACCGCGGCGGCCGAAGAATACAATAAAAAGAAAGACGACCCAACTGTCAGCGAAGACGAGAAAAACCGTCTAGCCGGAACGTGGAAAGCTTACGCCGACCGCGCTATGGAAGCTTACGGCATCGCTTACGCCAAAGCTAAAGCCAATCCGAAAACGAAACCGGAAGTTACAAAAGGAATCAACGACACGTTGTCACAAATTTACAAGGTTCGTCACAGCAATGAAGTTACCGGACTTGAGGCCTACGTCTCAAGCTTAGGCAGCAAACCTTTGACTGATCCGGCAACACCGGTGACTCCGGTTGTCGAAGCTGCTCCGGCAACTACGACGGGAACAACGGGAACAACGGGAACGGCGACCACCACTGACATCAAAACAGCAACAACCACGACTCCGGCGGCAGCCGTGACAACGACCAAACCTGCGACGGCAACCAAGCCGGCGGCCGTTGTCAAACCGACGCCAGCAGCAGTTGTCAAACCGACGCCGAAAAAAAATAAATAACGTTGCTAAATTATTTTGAGCCAGATGAACAGCCGGACGCATTTGAGTTGCATAAAAACTCGCGTCCGGCTTGTTTAATTATTGAACATTTTTTGTTGGCATGAAAGACCGCGATAAAGCCGCCGCTCTAAGCGAGTTTGAGCAATTGCTCCATCACAAATTTAAAAACCCGAAACTGCTCGAACGCGCTCTGACGCATCGCTCGTGGGCACACGAACGGATTGCGCCGGGGCACGAAACGAGCGTTAGGCATCTTCACAACGAATCGCTCGAATTTGTCGGCGATTCGGTTTTGGGGATGACCGTCGCCGAATCCCTTTTCGAGCGTTTTCCAGATGCTGACGAAGGCGAGCTGACGTTGATGAAACACCGGCTCGTCTCTGCCGCTTCGCTCGTCTCTGCCGCCGAAAAGCTGCGCCTGAGCGAGTTTTTGGTGATGGGGCGCGGCGAAGAAAAAACCGGCGGACGGCATAAACAAGCGGTTTTGGCCGATACGCTGGAAGCCGTGATCGCCGCAGTTTTTTTGGACGCGGGTTACAAACCGGCAAAAAAATTTGTCGAACGCATTTTCGCCGAAGATTTTCAAACTATTACGCCCGCCGCCGCAACCGATTACAAGACCGTTTTGCAAGAGCGTTTACAAGCCGATAAACGTCCGGCTCCGATTTACAAGGTCGTCCGCACCGAAGGCCCGCCGCACCGGCGAACATTTTTTGTCGCCGCCGAATGGGATGACGGAAACATCGAAGGCAGCGGAACAACCATCAAAACTGCGGCGATGATGGCGGCGAAACTAGCGCTTGTGATTCTGGATAACGGTAAAACCGAAGTATGATATTTGTGCGCTGATTGATATTCTGACTGTCGCAAAGATTGACGCGCCCGTCCTCGACAGATAAATTAAATTTTTCTACGATTCTAAAAATGAGCAAACCTGTAAACCGCATCGAAGCCCCCGTACCGGCCGTCAAAACGACTGATGGGAAAACCGATTTGAATGCTGAAAAAAGCGCGGCGACCGGGCCGCCGGCCATCAAAAAGGGCGTTTTTCGCGAGTATTTCGAATCATTCGTCGTCACCCTGATCATGGCGTTTTTCGGAATGACTTTTATTCTCCAGGCCGTGACGGTTCCGACCGGCTCGATGCAAAACACGATTAACATCGGTGATCATTTGCTCGTCAATAAATTTATTTTCGCTCCCGGTCCGACGCTGCCGTTTCTGCCGATGCGCGAAATCAAACGCGGCGATATCATCGTTTTTAAATATCCCGGCGATCCGAACAAGCCGGCGCAAAACCGCAAGCCCGGATACATCCCCTATCAAACTAACTATGTTAAACGAGTAATCGGCTTGCCCGGCGATACGGTTGAGTTTCGTGACAATACGGTTTATGTCAACGGCGAAGCACTGCCCGAACACAAAATCATTGCCGAAGTTTCTCCTGAAATGATGGAAACTGAAAAAGCGGACAAAGTGGTGTTGGACGTTATCAGCAACTCGCCGCGCAAAGAAGGCGAAACATACGATGTTTATTATGGCCCGGTGAGCACGAAAATCGCTGAAAATGAGGCGTTGCCAAGCCAACCCGATCAATACCATGCAAAGCGCGGGATACCTGAAAAAGTACCTGACAATAGTTATTTTGTGATGGGCGACAGTCGCGATCACAGCGCGGACAGCCGTTTCTGGGGATTTGTTCCGCGCGATCTGGTCGTCGGGCGAGCAATGTTTGTTTACTGGTCTTGTGACGAAAGCAAAGGCGACGGTTTTCTTGAATGCCTGACGCATCCGCGTTTTGAGCGCATGGGGAAAATGCTCAAATAAGCCAAAATTTCAAATTGCAGACTCCGGATTTTAAATTTAGCGAAGAAGCGGCGGACGCGCTGGCGGAAAACAGGCCGCTAGTCGCTCTTGAATCAACCGTCATCGCGCACGGTTTGCCGCGTCCGCAAAATCTGGAGTTTGCCGTTGAAGTTGAAGAAATTGTTCGCAAAAACGGCGCGACACCGGCGACAATCGCAGTTTTGGATGGTGTTCCGCAAATCGGCTTAAACCGGCGGCAAATCGAATTTCTGGCTAGCGGCGACAACATCTCCAAACTATCCAGGCGCGATTTGCCGGTCGCTCTGGCCAAAAAACTCGACGGCGCAACAACCGTTGCCACCACCTCATTTTTCGCGCATCGGGCCGGAATCAAAATTTTTGCCACGGGCGGAATTGGCGGCGTCCATCGCGGTGACGGGTGGGATGTTTCCGCAGATTTGCCCGAACTGGCAAGCACGCCGCTGACGGTCGTCTGCGCCGGAGCAAAATCAATTCTGAATCTACCGGCGACGCGCGAATGGCTCGAAACGAACGGCGTCTGCGTGGTCGGATGGCAAACAAACGATTTTCCGGCTTTTTACACCGGCCAGACAAATAATTTAAAGACAGACGTCCGAGTTGAAAATGCGGCGGAGGCGGCGGAAATTATCGCTTCGCGTGACCGTCTCAAACTTGAAAGCGCGATTTTGCTGGTCGTTCCGGTTCCGGCAGAATTTGAGATTCCATTTGGGACAGCCGAAAAATTTCTCGTCCAGGCTTTGCGCGAAGCCGGCGAGCAAAACATTTCCGGCAAGGAAATGACGCCTTTTTTATTGCGCCGGATGACAGAGCAGTCCGGCGGCGCGACGCTTTTGGCAAATCTCGCCCTCCTCAAACAAAACGCTCGCATTGCGGCGCAAATCGCTAAAGTAATATATTGAATCATCGGAATTTTTTGCCGGAATTTTTGCCGGAATTTTTTGAAGGAAAATAAAAATGGACAATGCACAGTTTGGGATGATCGGTCTCGGCGTGATGGGCAGAAATTTTTTGCTCAACGTTGCGGATAATGGATTTTCATGTGTCGGCTACGATTTGGATCAGGAAAAACGTCAGGCTCTTGTCACTGAAGGAAGCGGCAAAGCCGTCGAAGCAGCGGCAAATGTAACCGAGTTTTGCGCTAAACTCGCCAAACCGCGCAAGATTATGCTGCTCGTGCCGGCAGGCAAAATCGTTGATTCGGTGATTAACGATCTTTTGCCGCACATCGAAGCCGGAGATTTGATCATTGACGGCGGCAACTCGCATTTTACCGACACCGACATTCGCGAAGCCGCTCTGCTCGAGAAAGGCATCGAGTTTATGGGCGTCGGCGTTTCCGGCGGCGAAGAAGGAGCCAGACACGGCGCCAGCATTATGCCCGGCGGCAAAAAAGAGTTTTACGAGCTGGTCCGCCCGATTCTCGAAACGGTGGCCGCGAAAGTCGGCGGCGAGCCCTGTGTAGCTTACATGGGCGTCGGCTCAGCCGGTCATTTCGTTAAAATGGTGCACAACGGCATCGAATACGGCTTAATGCAGATTCTGGCGGAAACCTTCGATTTTATGCAGCGCGTTTTGGGAATGAATTATGACCAGATGAGCCAGACGTTCGCCGAATGGAACAACGCCGAGCTGAATTCATTCTTGGTTGAAATTACGGCCGAAGTGCTGAAAAAAGTTGATGATAAAACCCAAAAGCCGCTGGTCGAAATGATTTTGGACAAAGCCGGACAAAAAGGAACCGGCAAATGGACTTCGCAGGCAGCAATGGATTTCGGCGTTCCGATTCCGACCATTGATTCGGCGGTTTCGATGCGCCAAATCTCCGCTCAGAAAGAAGTTCGCGGCGTGGTCGCGCAAAAGTACGGAACGCTCAAAGCCGGGGCGAACAAACACGGAATCGGTCAGGAGCAACCGGCTCAAACCGTTTCGAGCCAGCAGGAACCGCAGGAAGCAAAGCGCGAACTTGCCGCCGCCGAAGCGGAAACAGTTGCCAGTTTGCAGCACAATACAACTGCCGCCGGAATGAGCGGCAATCAGGCAACCGACAACAAAACAGCGCCGCCGGTAAATCTGCAAAACGAGGATTTACAGCAGCAATTTACCGAAAATCCGCAGGAATTCGTTGAAAAGTTAAAAAACGCATTGCTGAGCGCGTTTATCGTGACTTATGCGCAGGGAATGTCGCTCCTGCAAACCGCTTCGGCAGAAAAAGAATACGGGCTGAATCTTTCGGAAATTGCCAAGATTTGGCGCGGCGGCTGTATTATTCGCTCCGCTCTGCTCGAAGAAATGCGCCGCGCTTTTGCAGATAACGCTGATTTGCCGAATTTGATTCTGGACGAGAAATTTGCCGAAATCCTCAATCAAAATAGAGAAGATTGGCGAGATGTAACCGAACAATTTACTCGCAGCTGCGTTCCGGCGCTCTGTCTTTCATCTGCCCTGTCTTATTTTGACGCTTTCCGTTCGGAACGGCTTCCGGCCAATTTAACTCAAGCGCAGCGCGACTTTTTTGGAGCGCACACTTATCAGCGAATTGACGAAGAAGGGATTTTCCACACGCCGGATTGGAATAAATAAGTCCAAAGTTCAAAGTCTAACGTCCAAATGTCAACTTTATTAAACAAGGTTCGACTGTTATGAGAATTGGCTTCGGACTTCGGGCTTTGGACTTTGGACTTTCTCTACTATTTCCCAAGCCGAGCGCGTTTTCAGAAGTTTTGACATGAGCGCCGCGTGAACACTGTGGCCGCTTCGCGTTGCTTGAACTTTTCCCAAAAAAGGCATTCCGAGAAGCGCCAGATCGCCGATGATGTCGAGAATTTTGTGGCGGACGAATTCGTTTTGGAAACGCAGCGGCGTTTCGTTGAGCATTCCGGTTTCGGTCAGCACAATCGCGTTGTCGAGCGAACCGCCGAGCGCTAAATTCGCTTTCCTGAGCATTTCGATTTCCTGCGTAAAGCCAAAGGTGCGGGCGGCAGAAATTTCATGTATAAATGAGCCGTTTGACAAAGTGAAATCGTAGGTTTGGGTTTCAATCAACGGATGTTTAAAATCAATCAGACATTCGATTTCGTATTTGTCGGAGGGTTCGATACTCATTCGGCGATTCCCCTGTTCGATTTCAACCCGTTCGCAGATTTGCAAAAATCTGCGCGGAGCTTCTTGTTTGACAGTTCCGGCGCGGTCTATTAAATCAATAAAAACTTCGCTGGAGCCGTCCATAATCGGCATTTCGATGTTATCAACCGCGATAAAAGCATTATCCACTCCGGCCCCGCGCAGAGCTGCCAGCAAATGCTCAACCGTTGAGAGCATCACGCCCCTGCGCATCAACGTCGTCGCGTAGGAGCAATGCGAAATGTATTCGACGCTCGCCGGAATCTCGAAATCATCCAAATCAGTGCGGACAAATATGTATCCGGTGTTTGGCGGCGCGGGTTTTAAAGCCAGATTGACTTCAACCCCCGTGTGAAGCCCGATGCCGTTGGTCTCAATTTTTGCGGCGAGTGTTGTTTGCTTCAAGTTTAAAAATTCAAAAATTTAAGTTTCAAAGTTGGTCTTCTCTAAGCAGAAGACGTGCCAAACCCATTTGATTCAGGTAAACGCTGTGATTGTAATGTTTTAAACTTTGGACTTCGGACTTTGGACTTTGGAGTTGTTGCCGCTTAGCAACAGCTCCTGTTGCCAATCAGCCAAAACCGCCGTGCCTTGACGAACTTCGCGCGGCTTTCTAAAGTTAAGAAACGACTAAATTTATATGGCTATCAAAATTGAAAACGCGTCTTCCATCAAACTTCCGAAAAACGCCGAGAAAGACCTGGAAAAAATGCTGGCGAGCATACAGATCGAGCATTTACGCGGGCTGGACAAAGTAAAGCTGGTAGATTTCATCAACGATCCGCGTCTCAAAAACGCCCAACTGCCGAAAGGTCAGGATTTGCCCGGTCTTTATCATCCCAAAGCGGGCGGCAAAAACGCCTGGCTCGAAATCTCAATCGGCGCGCTGCTGCGCCCTTATGAAACTTATCTCAACCGCCTGATGCCGCGAATGGGCTTTAAATCAAATCTCGCGGCGATTGTTTTCTCGCTCGTCGGACAGCATTATTATTTGACGCTGCGGCATTCGGTCAAACGCACTCAAATCGAAGGACAGGTCAGGCAGTACGCCGAGCGGCATTTAAAGTCGTGGGGCGAAAAACAGGCTGAAGGGTCGCGGCGCGCCAAGATTTTCAAACCGTTTCGCCCCATTCTCGAACGCTGGGCAAAATATCTCAATAAAAAAGCGGCAGCGGCACAAAAGAAAGCTAAAGCATAATTTAACAAGGATAGACTGGATGAACAGGATAAAATTACTCTTGTTTTCAATCCTCTTTATCCTGTCTATCCTTGTAAATATGAATTATTGGTTAGTCAAACAGGAGCCTGAAATATATTCTTTTGATGATTTGCTTGCAGATGTTAAAACCGATTGGACTGGTGTTCGTAATTTTCAAGCCCGCAATAATTTGCAAGCCATGAAAATCGGCGATAAAGTGCTTTTCTATCATTCAGTTTCTGAAAAAGCCATTGTCGGAGCGGCGGAAGTTTCGCGGGAAGCGTTTCCTGATCCGACTGACAAGGAACAGAAATGGATTGCGGTTGAAATCAAGGCGCTTGAAAAGTTTGCCAGACCGGTTTCGCTCGAAATTATTAAAGCGCAGCCCGGGCTTTCACAAATAGCTTTTATCAGGCAGTCCAGACTTTCGGTTTCGCCCGTTACGGAAACGGAATTTCAAACAATTATCAAACTAGCCGAGGATTAACCACAGAGGACACAGGGCACACAGAGTTTTTATCATTTATTTACGGCTTTAATGCTGCTTTGCTATAGTTATTTCCTCCGCGTCCTCTGTGCCCTCTGTGGTGAAAATTTATGCTGCGAGAAGCTGTTGCACATTATCACGAACTTTTAAAAGATGCTGAATTAGCCGAATCTTCGCGGCGGATGCTGGACGAAGGTCTGGAAACAAACCGCCTTATTTTCGGCGGGCGGCGGCTGTCGCCTTACTTGCGCCCGCATTTTGTCACTGAAACCGATTGGGCGCGAATCGAAAAAATTTGCGAAACGGTCTGGAGCGCTTTGCAAAAAGTCAAAGACGCGGCGATTACCGACGACGCGATTCTGGACGAACTGGGTTTGACCGAAATCGAGCGCGAGCTGGTCGCGATTGACCCGAAATACAAGCAAGTTTCTGCTTCCGCCAGGCTCGATTCGTTTTTGACCGAAGACAGTTATTCATATGTCGAGTTAAACGGCGAAAGCCCCGCCGGAATTGCCTTTGCCGATTCAGCTTACGATATTTTTTCGCAATTGCCGGTGATGAAAAAATTCGGCGAAAAATATAATTTGCGGACGATGCCCGGCAGCCAGTTTATGCTTGATGTTTTGCTGCAGGTTTACGAGGAATTTCTAGGTCGGAAACCGGAACGCGCGCCGCAGATTGCCATTGTAGATTTAAAGGATTTGCCGACCGTCAAAGAGTTTGAGCTGTTTCGAGATTTCTTTAACGCGCAGGGTTATCCGTCAATAATCGCTTCGCCCGACGAATTAGAGTTTTCCGGCGGCAGACTGCGGCGCGGAGCTTTTGAGATAGATATAGTTTACAAACGCCTGCTGGTCAACGAATATTTGCCGATTATGGCGGAAGCGCCCGCTTTGCTTGACGCCTATAAAGCGGGCGCAATCTGTATGGCAAACAGTTTTCGCTCAAAACTTGTTCACAAAAAAGCGATTTTTGCCGTTTTGACCAATGAAAAATATCGGTATCTTTTTAACGAAGCCGAGCTGGCGGCAATTGCCGCGCACGTTCCGTGGACGCGCAAGTTTAAAAACGAAACAACCGAATACAAAAGCGAGAAGATAGATTTGGTTGAATTTACGCGCCAAAATTCGGCAAAGCTCGTCCTGAAGCCAAACGACGAATACGGCGGAACCGGCATTTTTATCGGCTGGAATTCAAACGCATCCGAATGGGCGGGCGCAATCGAAACTGCGCTGAAAGACGGCGATTATCTGGTGCAGGAGCGCGTCAAAACCGCCAGAGAAGTTTTCCCGATGCTCTCCGGAGAAGAATTTTCGTTTGTCGAGCAATTGGTTGATCTCGACCCGCTGCTTTTTGACGGCAAGGTCAAATCAGCTTTCACCAGATTGTCGTCAACTGAACTCGCCAATGTTTCCAGCGGCGGCGGGATGGTTCCGACTTTTATTATCAGCGAAAAATAGGAATTTAAAAATGTAGGGGCGAAAGGCTTGTCCCCACCCAATGAGCGCGGAAGCGCGAACAACGCGTCTTCATCCACAAACCGTTATTAATCAATGGAATGTGCGCAAACCGTTATTAATCAATGGCATGTGTTAATTAACGACGGTTATCGCGTTTGCAAAGCCAAACGCTCATTGGGTGGGGACAAGCCGCCACCCCTACAAAATATTTAAATTATTTTATTTAATCACGCCGCGTTTTGAGGTTTCAATAAATTGGATGAGCAAATTAACTTCGGGCGAATCCGCGACATCTGCTTTGATTCGCTCAAGCGCCTGTGAGGTGTTGAGTTTAGCGGAAAGCAACAGGTGATAGGCGTGCTTGAGTTTTTCAATCGTCTCTTTAGAATAACCGCGCCGTTTCATTCCGACCGAATTTAAACCGTAACATTTAGCGTGATTGCCCTGCGAAATGGCAAACGGCAGCGCGTCTTTGACGACGACCGAATAACCGCCGACAAAAGCTTCGCGTCCGACGCGGCAGAATTGGTGAACGCCCGAATACGCTCCGACATTGGCGCGGTCGTCAATTTCGACGTGGCCGGCGAGCGTCGCCGCGTTGGCCATAATAATGTTGTTTCCCAACCGGCAATCGTGGGCGATGTGGGCTTGCGCCATCAGCAAATTGTCATCGCCGATGGCGGTCACGCCGCCGCCGCCGATTGTGCCTCGATGAATTGTCACAAACTCCCTGATCTGATTGCGTCTGCCAACAACGGTTGCGGTCGGCTCGCCCGCGTATTTTAAATCCTGCGGCGCCAGGCCGATGGAGACAAACGGAAAAACCCGCGTCTGCTCGCCGATGACGGTTTTGCCGCCGACGACAACGTGTGATTCAAGATGCACGCCCGATTCGAGCGTCACTTCATCGCCGACAGTGCAAAAAGCCCCGATAAAGCAATTGTCGCCGATATTTGCCTGTGCGCTGACGATTGCGGAAGAATGAATAAACATTAAACAGTTATCAGTTATCAGTTATCAGTTATCAGTTTCGTTTTGCTTTGATAACTGTTGACTGTTAACTGTTGGCTGTCTCTCAGTGATAATTGACATCAATTCGCAATCTGCCACCATTTTTCCCTCGACAAATGCTTCGCCGCGCATTTTTTGAACTTTTGGGCCGGTGCGGGTCGCCGTCACCTCAAGCCGCAGAGTGTCACCCGGAACCACGGGACGGCGGAAACGAGCGTTGTCAATGCCGCTAAAAAACGGAACTTTTTTCTGACGATCTTCGATTTCATAAAGAGCCAAAACCGCTCCGACCTGAGCTAAAGCTTCGATGATCAAAACGCCGGGCATTACAGGCATTTCCGGATAATGCCCCTGAAAAAAAAACTCGTTGATGGTAACCTGTTTGATACCGACGATTCTCGTCTTGGGAATAAATTCGATGATCCGGTCAACCATCAGAAACGGATAGCGGTGCGGCAAAAACTGCTGAATTTCGCGAATGTCAAAAGTTATCATGATTGGTCAAATAATTAGCGGCGTCCAAAATATCAAATTCGGCTGCCTGTTAGCAAATTGCTGACAGACAAAAGGCAAAAGCTCCGGACTTAATTACCCTCGCTTTTGCCTTTTAACTTTGCAGCCTTTAACTTTTTCTACTTGGGAACACCGGTAGATGCAGTGCCGGCGGGGCGCGCGTTATAAAACTTGATAAAATCAGCCGTAATATCTGTCTTAGCCAAGTTTGTATAAACAACCATTTGGTTTTGATCTTTGCTCAGATCAATAATCATGGCATAGCCTTTTTGTACGGCGTAATCACCCATTGCTTTACCGATGTCATTGTAAATTGGCCCGAGAAGTTCTTGTTGACGTCTGGTGAAAGCAGCTTGCGCGTCTTCCGTTTTGCGCTTGATTTCTGTTTGCAATACTTCAGCCTGAGAGCGCTTTGCATCGAGACTTTTCGGATCAACCGCGGGCATTTTGCTCTGCGTGTCCAAGTCTTTAACCAAAGTATTGAATTGATCGGTCATTTTTTGTAACTCGGCGCGGCGCGGTTGAAATTCGGCATCAAGTGCTTTAAGAGCAGTATTGAATTTGGTAATTCCCGCTTTATCGTCGGCAAAAGCCGAGGTGTCAACGACAACTACTTTGTCGCCAGCAGCGGTGGTTGCGCCGGTTTGAGCATAGGCTGAAACTGAGAATAATGCGGCAAAAAATAAACCGACCGCGATTGTACGAATAGACTTCATGATGATTGGTGTTTCTCCTTGGTTTTGAATATCTGATTGCTGGTTAATTGTGCCGAAAGGCGTTTGTTATTAGTTGATTTTATCGGCGTTTGTGTTGGCTCAAAAAATTAAGAATCTTTGTCTTTGAATTATCAAGCCTAAATGTTTCGGCGGCTAATTGCAAATTTACCGCCCTTTACAACCCGCCGCCATCGGTTAAATTCTAGAAAGTGCGCCCGACACTAAAGCGGAAAACGCTTTTCTTTTCCTGCAGGAAAACTTCCTGCCCGCCGACATTGACCGAATTGCGAGCGTTCGGGTTGTAGGCGTAAATCAAGCGAAACGGCGCGTTGACCACCGGAATCTGGACTCGCAGTTCAAGCCCGACGCTCGAACGGAAACTGCTAAACTTATTGAGCGCGCTATCGCCAACCTTAACCAGCGTGTTGGTTTGCGCTTCGCCGCGCAAATACGCGAGCTGACAGTTATCGCAACCGGCGGGTACGCCGAAGATGCTGGTGCCGCGTGTGAATTCGCTTAAGAATTGATTTCTTGTAATCGGTAATCCGTCTCTCAAAACCAGCGCAAATGCTAATGTTGTTGGATCAAAAAATGGTTGAACCTGTCTCCCAAGTGTATTCGTGTTGAGAAACAATGTCGTTAAACTATTGCTGCTCAAAAACGGTTGATCCGGCAAAAAGTTGCTGTTGATAGCTTGCGTCCCGGTTTTGCGAAGGTTGAATGCTGTTCCGATATCGGCAAAAGCCGCAAGGCTGGCCGGGCCGAAAATCGGAATTCGGTACTCAAAGTTTCCGAGAAACTGCGTATCGCCTCCGACAAACTGAAAACTTTGGCTGGTTTTAGCAATGTTTGAACCGGTCGGCCCGCTAAATGTGCCGAGCGCGGCGAGCGCGGCGCGGTCGGACGGCGTAATACTATCGTCGCCAATGACGGTTGGAGTTCCGGTGGGATTAGTCGCCAGCACAATATTGCGCGAAGTAACATAAGATTCGACCGGTGCGATAGGGCCGACCGAACGCGTGTTATAACCGCGAATCGTGTATTCGTCGCCGAGGAAAAAGCGTTCGTAAATCGGAACGCCGCCGACAAACGAGAGCGAGTTGTTGTTGCGAATTTTGGTGGTCGTCGCAATGCTGCCGACTGTCGCCGCCAGGAGGCGAAAACCGAAAACTTCCGGATTACTCGATTTTTTGCGGCGCACCGGCATAAAATGGATGTATTGCAATTGCGGCGAATAAGTTCGCACATCGCCTCCCAATCCGGCCAACCCGAGCGAGAGGGTAATTTGAGAGCCGCTGACGGCATCAATTCCCTGCCCTGAATAATTGCGCGAATCGTAAACAAAAGTCGGTGTAATTCGGCTGGTGATGATGTTTGGCTGCCGGAAAATTACCGGAATCGCATTGGCCGTATCGGTGGTATTGACCTTCGGGTCTTTAATGGTTGTGGCAGTTATCTGATATGACAATCCGACACGCGAGAACTGCGTAAAGCGGCGTTTGCGATAAAATTCAGAAAGCGGCGCGCTGGCAAACAATGATGCGCCGTAAGTGTTCTGAGTAAATAAATTATCCGTATTTGTTGTCAAAGAACCGAGAGTCGTCAGTGCGCCGGTTTGGGCGTCAATATTGTTTGATAAAAACGTGCCTTCGCCAAAAAACTTGACGGTCGAAGCAAATAGCGAGAAACCCAATGAAATCGGGCGATCACGAAAATACGGTTCGGTAAATGAAAACTGAAAGCTGCTCTGGCGATTTCCAGCCGCGGCCTGGAGAGACAAAACTTCGCCGCGTCCGAAAAGGTTGTTGGTCGAATATTCCAATCCAAAAGAACTGCCGCCAATCCCGGAAACGCCGCCGTTAAAAGAAATCTGCTGACGTCCGCGCTCCTTGAGCTTGACGATGGCATCAACTAAACCGTTCTCGTCATCGGTGCGAAGTTCAGTGTCTTTGTCTTTGTCAACCGGATCAAAATATCCGCCTTGGTTGATTCGCTGAGTCGAGTATTCAAACAACTGCTGGTTGAAAATATCGCCTTCATTAATCAGGAATTCGCGCCGGATAACATTGTCTCTGGTAAAAGTGTTGCCGGAAAATTCAAGGCGGCGCAGAGTAAATTGCTTGCCTTCGTTGATGTTAATGCTGATGTCGGCAATGCCTTCTTTCGGGTTGGTCGGATTGTCTTTGAGTTCGGGAGCGTAATCAACGTCATATTGAATAAAACCCTGCGAGCCGTAAAGTTTTTTCAAACCGTTTTCATAAAGCGCGTCGCGGAGCCGTTTGCCGTCAACAACGTCGCCTTTTTTCAAACCGACAATACTTTCCACAGCCTGTTCCGAAAATATCGAGTTGCCGCTGATTTTCACGTCGCCGACGCGGTAGAGCTTGCCTTCGTTAAGCGGAATCGTTACTTTGAGCGTGTCGTCTTTCGATGACAGAAACGGCAGCGGCAGGAAAAATCCGGTGCGCCGGTTTCCCAGACTTTCAATCACCGGCTCACCAAAACGGGCGTTTAAATAGCCTTTTGACTGAATATACGGCAGTAAATTTTTTCGTAAATCGTAGTCAAGTTTCCCCCGGTCGAGAATATCAGTGCCGGTAAAACGCGAGAAAAGTCCGGTTTGTTTAGTGACTTTTAACTGGCTGCGAAGCTCGCCGTTTTTAAAAACTTCGTTTCCTTCAAAATCTATCTTGACTAGCCGGGAACGCGCGCCCTGATCAACCTCAAAGGTAACGGCAGTCGAGGTGGCCGAAACCTCTTCATTTTTGACTTCGACTTTGGCATTCGGAAAACCTTTGGCCGACAGCAGTTCGCGCAAAATGCGTGTACCGCGCTGTGTTTTGACCGGATCAAAAACCGCTTCTTTGGAGATTCCGATTTTATTTTCGCGAAATGCTTTTAAAACGTCCGACTCAGTGACGGCTTTTAAACCCGTAAACTTTAAATCGCGAATAATCGGCAGTTCACGCACTTCAAAAATAACGTTAACGCCGCCGCGCACTCCTTCTTCGGTTAAAACGCGGGTGGCAGTCACATCAAACGCTTTGAGAGCCAGCAGAGCCTGCAAATCGCGTTCGATCTGCGCCTGATTAAACGGGTCGCCCGGCCGAGTTTGAATGTAATAAAGCAAATTTTCGTCTGAAAACCGGCGATTGCCCTGAAAATCAATTGATTCGACCAGTTGCTGTTGTCTAACGGCGGCGGGAGAACTTCCGGCGTGAATATAAAAATTAATCGGAAAAGCAAGCGCGGCGAAAATTAAAATAATCGCAAACGCCAGCCGGAAATGGCGAAAAGTATGCATAAAAGCGTTGTTCCTCAAGTTTAGTCTTGACAGGTATTATAAAAGCAGCGCAAAACCGTACCAGCCTGATAAATAAAGTCGGCAGCTAAGAAATCTACTGCAATTGAATTAAACGAATAAAAACTCGGCTTTTTATTGGTCCGCGATGCTCGGATTCTTGTAACGGCGTTAGGATTCTATACCAGTCAAAGTTGGTTGCCTTAGACACGCCGCTGCTACAAAGTTTCGTATTATACAGACAACCTCGGAAATGACGAAATTAAGTGTGCCGATTTAAAAGCAAAGGAGGCAAAATTTTGCCTCCTTTGCTCTCTTTAGACTAAATTAAGATTTCAATAAATCAGCCTTTTTCAAGGTCAAAGATTTCGCTGATTTCCAGTTTTCCGAAGTTTTTCTTTTTGAGCGCGATGCGAAAATCAAGCGCGTCTTCGTGCTCAAAGATTTCGACGATTTCGGCCGTTTCGAGTTTGCCGTCAATCAAGGCTTCGGCCAGCAAATCTTCAACGTGTCTTTGCAGTGCGCGGCGCAGCGGGCGAGCCCCGTAATTGCGGTCGTTACAGGTTTTGTCAACCAGCCATTGTTTGGCCTCAGCCGTCAAAATGATTTGCAGGTGACGGTTTTCGAGGGTTTTGTTTAGCTTTTCAATTTGCAGATCAACAATTTCGAGCAAATCAGCGCTCGTCAATTCATCGAAAACAATAATTTCGTCGAGCCGGTTGATAAATTCGGGAGCAAAGGTTTTTTTAACTTCGGACAAAACTTTGTCTTCGAGTTTCGCGCGGTTGGATTCGTTGTTTGCTTGAAAACCGAGCGCCGCGCGCTTCTGGATAAATCTGGCTCCAATATTCGAAGTCATGATAAAAATCGCGTGGCGGCAATCGGCCGTATTGCCCTGTGAATCGGTCAAAACGCCGTCCTCAAAAACCTGCAGCATGATGTTGAATAAGTCAGGATGCGCTTTTTCCACTTCATCAAGGAGCACCACCGAGTACGGCTGACGCCGCAGTTTGTCGGTTAATTGTCCGCCTTCTTCGTGTCCGACGTAGCCCGGAGGCGAGCCGATTAATTTGGCAACCGTATGTTTTTCCATGAATTCGCTCATGTCGAGCCGAATCATCGCTTTCTCCGAACCGAAGAGATATTCCGCCAGACTTCTGGCGACTTCGGTTTTGCCGACTCCGGTCGCGCCTAAAAAGAGAAACGAACCGACGGGACGATTTTCGGCTTTGAGACCGGCTCGTGAACGGCGGATGGCGCGCGCCAGAGCGCTGATGGCCGGACGCTGTGAGATAACGCGGTGTTTTAGCTCGTCCTCGATTTTGAGCAGTTTCTGCAGCTCGTTTTCTCTCACCGAAGCCGCCGGAATTCCCGTCCAGCGAGCAATAATATCTTCGACATCATTGCGCGTAACTTCCAGAGCGGCAAATGAATCGTCCAGGTCGCTAAAAGAAAAATTGAAATACTGGTCTTCGCTTGGGCTGTTTTTGGCGGTGTTCGATTTCGACCAATTCTTAACGGTTTGCTGCCAGGCGATTTCGGCGTAATCGGCGTCGCGAAATGAACGCAGTTTGACGCGCGCGCCGGCTTCGTCCAAAACATCAATCGCTTTGTCGGGCAAAAAGCGTTCGGGCAGAAAACGATTCGACTGCGTGACGGCGGCTTCGAGGGCGTCTTGAGAATAATGAACGCCGTGAAAAGCTTCGTATTTTTCCCTGACACCTTCGAGAATTTGCAGAGTTTCAGCCTCGTTCGGCGGAGCGACTTTAACGGTTTGAAAGCGACGTTCGAGCGCGCGGTCTTTTTCGATTGATTTGCGAAACTCTTTGGGCGTGGTGGCTCCGATGCACTGGATTTCGCCGCGCGAGAGAGCCGGTTTTAAAATATTAGCGGCGTCCAGAGTGCCCTCGGCGTTGCCAGCTCCGACGAGAGTGTGAATTTCGTCAACAAAAACCATGCACTGCGGATTTTCCTGCAATTCGCGCAAGATATTTTTCAGGCGTTCTTCAAACTGCCCACGATATTTTGTCCCGGCGACGATGAGTGATAAATCGAGCGACAAAATACGTTTGTTTTCAAGCGTCGGCGGAACTTCGCCGTTGACGATGCGCTGCGCCAAACCTTCGACAATCGCGGTTTTGCCAACGCCCGGCTCGCCGATTAAAAGCGGGTTGTTTTTTGTCCGGCGCGAGAGAATTTCGATGACTCTCTCAAGCTCGGCGTCGCGTCCGATGAGCGGGTCGAGCGAGTCGCGGCGATAGGCAGCTTCGGTTAAATCGCGGCAATATTCGGTTAGATTCGGCGCGTTTTGCTGCAAACCGGATGAAGCGCCGTGCTGTCTGGTAACTTCATCGCGCACTGTTTGCAGACGCAGGCCGCGCTCGTACAAAATCTCCGCCGCCATTGAACGCTCTTCGCGGAGCAGTCCGATCAATAAATGTTCTGTCCCGATGTGATGGTTTTGCAGCTTTTCGCTTTCTTCATGAGCGTACAGCAAAACGCGTTTTGATTCCGGCGTTAAAATCAGCTCCATCGTTTGCGGCAATTTTTCACGCAAAACTGAGCGACCTTCGATTTCTTTGCGAATCGCTTCGGGATTAAACTGCTGGCGCGAAACAAAAAAACGGGTTGCTAAGGTTTTATCTTCGCGGAGCAAGCCGAGAAGGAGATGCTCCGGGGCAATCGTCTTCGAGCCGAAATTTGATGCATCGTAGCGAGCGAAAAAAATCACTCGCCGCGCTTTTTCCGTATATCGTTCAAACATATTTTGAGATTAAATTTGAGTGTCGCTGTTAGAAGCCGGAAATTTTCACTTGGTTGCTCGTTTCGTAAACCATTGTCGCAACCGAGTTTCTGGTTCTCATTTGAGACTGTTTATTTTAAATTTACTGCCGGCTTGACCTTCGCCGCCATCAAAGCGGGAAATGCGCTCGCCGTCAAACATAACAGAAAAGCCGCCGCAATTGTTAGTAAAATTTCGCTCAACTTTGGTTCCAAACTGACTTCGCTAATCGAATAAACATCCGGCGGCAAGTTTATCAAGCCAAAGTAATTTGAAGCAAAACAAGCTGTCAAACCAAACAACGCGCCCAGCACAATTCCGATTGCGCCGAGCAGGGCGCCTTCGCAGAGAAAAATCAAGACGATGCTTCGCCCGCGCGCGCCGCAGGTTTTGAGAACCGCGATGTCCGATTTTCGCTCTTCGACAACCAGCGCCATCGCGGTCGCAATGTTCAGAGCGGCCACCAAAGCAACGAGCAAAATACTCAGAACACCGGCGCGCCGCTCAAAACTCAAAGCGGCAAAAAGCGGACGATTCGCTTCCTGCCAATCCAAAACTTTAAAATTTGGGCCGAGTCGCTGCTGAATCCGCGTTGAGACTTGCATCGAGTTGTAAATATCCACGGTTTTGACTTCGATGGCAGTCGCGGTTATCCGGCTTTTGCCCGCGAGTTTTGCCGCCGTCGCCAGATCAACTCGAATCCAGGTCGAATCGTATTCGTAGAGTCCGGTCGAGAAAATGTCTGTGACCTCGACTTTGGTTGAAACGGGCGCGAACGTTTCGCCGACTTCGCCATTGCCAGAAACTATTTCCGCCGTCTGGCCGATTTCCAAACCGGTCTTTCGGGCCAAATCCAGACCAATCGCGATTTTGGATTTCGGATTTTGGATTTTGGATTGTTCGTTGCTCGAATCCTGAATTTGTAATGCGGAATCCGTACTTTGAATTCCGCGCAGCACTGCGAACGCCGAGTTTGTTTTGCCAATTAACAGCGCGTTGTCAAAGCTCGTGGCCTGCGCCGTTTCGACATTTTCGATGCGCTCCAATTGTTGTTGGAGATTTTGCCAATCCGAAATCTCCGCGCCGTCGGCGGAAAGAACCGTAATGTGCGACATATTTTCAAGAATTTTGTTCTGCATCGCCTGCCGAAAACCATTGGCGAGAGCCTGGGCAAAAATTGTCGCGGCCAATCCAAAGGCGATTCCGGCGATGGCACAAAGCGCCGTAAACTGCGCCAGCGCGTGACGACGCGGAGTTCGCAGATATCTAATTGCCAGAAAAATTTCAAAACGCACAGTCAATTTTGGATTTTAGATTTTGGATTTTGGATTGATTGCACGACAATAATTCTATTGCTATGTTTGCTAGAGAAATTTTTGTGCATAAAGCTTTTTTGAGCGCATTTGTTACGCTAGTTAATCAGAAGTAAATCCAAAATCCAAAATCTAAAATCCAAAGTCGAAAGATGCTAGTTGGAATTGAAGAAGCCGCCGCCGACATCGCCGCCGGCAAAATGATTATCATCGTGGATGATGAAGACCGCGAAAATGAAGGCGATCTGGTTTGCGCGGCGGAAAAAGTGACGCCCGAAATCATCAATTTCATGGCGAAATACGGGCGCGGTTTGATTTGTCTGCCGCTCACTGAAGAACGCTGCGACGAACTCAGACTGCCGATGCAGGTGGCGGAAAACACTTCCGGTTTTGGAACGGCTTTTACGGTTTCAATCGAAGCCAGGGACGGCGTGACGACCGGAATTTCGGCTGCCGACCGCGCCCGCACGGTTCAGGCGGCGGTCAGCGACGACACGCGCCCGGAAGATTTGGCGCGTCCCGGTCACATTTTTCCTTTGCGGGCGCGCAACGGCGGCGTGCTCGTGCGTCCTGGTCAAACCGAAGCGAGCGTTGACATGGCGCGCATCGCCGGACTCAATCCGGCGGGCGTGATTTGCGAAATCATGAACGATGACGGCACGATGGCGCGAATGCCTGAACTCGAAAAATTCGCTCAAAAACATGATTTGAAAATTATTTCCGTAGCCGAACTGGTTCGTTATCGAATGCAGAAGGAAGCCCTCGTGCAGCGCGTCGTGGAGACCAATCTGCCCAGCGTTTACGGTAACTTTCGTGCTGTTGCGTACCGAAACATAATTAACGAGGACGTACACTTGGCAATGGTTTTGGGCGATCTCTCAACGGACGAGCCGGTTTTGGTCCGAGTTCAAACCGAAAATATTACTTTTACGATGTTTGGCTCAACTATCGGCGCCGCCGGAACACAGATGCAAAACGCTTTGCAGAAAATCGCTGATGAAAAGCGCGGGGTGATTTTGTATCTACGGCAGCGAGAAAATAATTTAGGGCTGGTGCGTCAGCTGGAAACCTACAAATTGATGCAGGAACAAAACATGAGTTTCGCCGAAGCGACGCGGGTTACAGGTTACGGAGCAGACCGCGATTACGGCGTCGGCGCGCAAATTCTGCATGATTTGGGTTTACGGCAAATTCGCCTGCTGACCAATCATCCGCCGCGCGTCAACGCGCTCGAGGGATTTGAGCTGGAAGTGGTGGAAAATGTGGCAATTTGAAGAGATATTCCGCGCAAAGTCGCCAAGGGCGTAAAGGAAAACAAAATAATTACCGACTTTGCGTTCTTGGCGGCTTTGCGCGAAACTATTTTTCTCCCTGATAAAAACCTAAAGAAGCTGCCAGAAGAGTTATGGCTAACGAGCAAAACCGCGACTCCGAAGAAATACCGGAGCCAAGCGAAGCAAGCAGGCAAAATCAACAAGACCAGTCCCGCGACATCGCGCCGGAAGAGGTTTCGCCGGCTCCCGCGCGTGGGCGCTGGCTTTCCGGCCGGAACATCGCTTTGCTCGTCGGGATTCCGCTGGTTTTAGTCTTTTTGCTTTTTCTGGCGGGCATTATTGCGATTCGCACCGGTTATGTCGGCGGCTACATCGAACAAAACTTTGTCCGGCAAATGGATAAATTCGGAGTCAAAACCGAAATCGGCGAGTTTCATCAAACATTTTCACCGCTCGGCATTTCCATGCACGATGTCAAGTTTTACGACAAAGAAACAAATGAATTGCTCGCCAGAATTAACTCAATTCAGCTCGATGCGACCGTCACGGATTTGTACGCGCTGAATTTACGGCGCAACATCCGGCTCGATTCAACCGAAATTGACGGTCTCGAAGCTTGGGTTAAGTTTGACGAACAGGGGCGCTCAAATTTTTCGCGCCTACGAGTACCCGAACAGGAAGAATCCAATCTGACATTTTCCTATTCTTCGATGAAGTTTTCGCTCAAAAACTCGCTGGTTCATTATGGCGATTTAGACCGAAAATTGTCGGGCGAAGCGCGCCACGTCACGCTTTTTATCGAGCCTGACGCAGGACTCAGCAAATCCGAAGCGGAAGTGGAAAACCGCCGCTTCAAATTTGATTTAGCGGCGACTGATTCTCTCTTTTCAATTAACGATCAGCCAATCGAACCGGTTGACGTCGCGGTCAAAGGCGTGGCGACCGAATCTTACGCCGAAATTGCCGAATTAAATCTTAAAACTCCGTTTACCGAATCGAAACTCTCAGGCCGGCTCGAAAATTGGGAAAAATTAAAATATAAGCTCAACGTTGTCTCGACGGTTGATTTACAAAAAACCGCCGAGACTTTTAAAACCCGGCAGGCTCTGCGCGGCTATGGTAATTTCGACGGCACAATCGAAGGCGAAGCCGACAAATACACGGTTAACGGTGTCATCAGTTCGGACGCGCTCGCCGCCGACAACGTGCGGCTCAAAGGTTTGCGGGTCAACGCGAGCGTTGCCGGACAAGCCGATGCCTACGAAGCGAACGGCAAAGCCGTGGCGGAAATGCTCAACGCCGGAGATTTTGAACTAAATACGCTGCAACTGGCCGGAAAAGTAATGGGGACGGGGACGGATTTTCGTTATCTCGGCGATTTACAAGCCGCGGCGGCCCGCATACCCGGCGGCAGAATCGCCAATCTCATTTTAGCCGATGCGGTCGCCGAATACCGCGATTCCAAATTGACGGCCGATGCAGCGAGCGTTTCGGCCAATTCGCTCGATGCGTTTGACGCCAAAGTGCGTTTATTACGAGCGAGCAAAGCGAGAATTACCAATGCCAACGGCGTCACCAATGCTTCGGCGGCAAACTTGCGCGCCGGTTCGGTTGCCGCGCAGGGCGCGCAGTTAAACGGCGTTAACGCGGCTAATGTCCGGGTTCAAAATTCAGGCAGCACGACCAACGTCGAAGTCGGAAACCTGCAAGCCGCTAACCTCGCCGCACAAGGGGCGAAACTTCGCGGCTTAAACGCGGCAAATGTTCGCGCAAAAATTCGGGGCAGCGCGCTGACCGCGCAAACCGGCAATGTCAGCGCCGCCAATTTGCAGGCGCAGGGCGCGAACGCCAACAACATTCGCGCGGGCAGCGTTGATGTTGATCGAAGCGGCGCGACCACCACTGTCGTCGCGGAAAATCTGCAAATCGGCGGCGTAACGAGTGCCCAAGCCACTCTCGGCAGCATTAATATTGCCGGAGTTCGTTTAAAAATTATTGACGGCGGCAGAATCGAAGGCTCGACCAGCGACATCAACGCCGGAAACGTCACGCTGGCGAAATCTGCCGGTTTGCCGGAGGGCGGAAAAATCGAAAACGTCCAGCTGACGCATCCTGTTTTTATCGTTGAACCGGCGGGACGGTATCGCGCCAGCGCGGATTTATCTCTCGGCGGCGGCGCGCTCGGCAGCATCAACGTCGGCGCGGCGAAAGCGCAGGTGACGGCGACGGGCGGACAGATTGAGCTCAAAAATTTAACTGCCAGCGTACTTGACGGAAATGTTGACGGCAGCGTCACAATCGCTTACGAAAACCGCACGGCGTCACGCATCGCAGCCAATTTTGACAACGTTGATGTTGCCAAAATCCTTGCTCTGGCGGGCGGGCAGGTCGTTGCCATTGGCGGAAAAACCAGCGGAACGGTTGATTTGACATTTCCCGGCTTAAACTATCGTCAGGCAACCGGCACACTCAACGCCGATGTGGCGGCGGAAGCCGGAAACGATCAGCGCGGGCGCGTTCCCGTCACCGGAAAACTTGGGTTGCGGGCGACCAACGGATTGTTCAATGTTGAAACCGCAAATTTTAAAACCGCCGCGAGCGATTTGAATGCCAACGGCAAATTTGATTTGGCAGGTGCGGATTCAAACTTAAATATTGCTCTCAACTCGACTAACGCCAAAGAACTGCAGCAGCTAATTGCGGTTCTGGGCGTCGCGCCCGAACTCGACAAACAACTGGCCGACAATAACATTGAGCTGGCCGGAAATTTTATTTTCAACGGAATTCTAACCGGAAATTTAACCAGTCCGAACATCATGGGGCGTGCCAACCTCGAATCAATCACGGCAAACAATCGGTCGCTCGGGTCGCTCGTCACGGATTTGGCCGTCAACGGAAAAACGGTTGATTTTAACAACGGCAGTTTAACCCAGCCGGACGGCGGCAGCGTCAGGTTCGATTTGAATATTCCGAACGGCGACACTCAAAACATCGCGATCAAAGCCGCTTTGAACCAGATTGATGTCGGCAATTTGCTGGCGGCTCTGCCGATTCAGGACGCTCTGCCCGCCGCTCTTAAAAACACTAATGCCAAAGCGTCCGGACAAATCAATTTGACGGGCGTTCCAAATAATTTAAACGGAACGGCGGAAATAAACTCGGACGGCGGGACAATCGGCGGCGAGCGTTTTGACAGCCTTCAATCAAAAGTTACCTTTCAGAATTCAAACATTCTGATTGATAGATTCGAAGCCCGTGCCGGAAACGGCGTGTTAAAGGTCAAAGGCAGTTACGAAGGCGAAAGCGCCAAATTCGATTTGGACGCTGGCGGCGAGAATTTGCCGCTTGAACGTCTGCGCGGCCTTTTTGGACAAAATCCTCCGAATCTGGCGGGAACGCTTAACTTTGCGGCTCGCGGAACCGGCGCAATCGCTTTTACCAAAGCGGGCGAGCTTGATTTTTCGGGCTTTGACGTCAGCTTTAACGGAACCGGCAACGAAATCGCGCTCGACAACCGACCGCTCGGAAACGTTAGTTTTAACGGCAAAACTGAAAACCGGCAGCTGACGGCAAATGTCACCGCAACCTTAAACGGGCAGCAGCAAACTGTTTTGGCGAATGTTAATTTTGCTGATTCGGAACTGCCCTTCCACGCCGAAACCGCTTTCAACAATACCGATCTAGCGCCGTTTGCCGCTCTGCTGCCGCAAGCGCAGATGGTTGAATTGGGCGGCAGAGCAACCGGCAGCGCCACTTTCGGCGGCACTTTAAGAGCGCGCAACGCCGCCGGCGACCTAGAGTTTTCAACCGAAAATTTGCGCGGCGAAGCCAATTTTTCGCAATTGACGGTGCAGATTCAGGATGCCGTGCTGGCGATTGCCGAACCGCTCAAAGTAAATTTTTCGCCGTCAGCCGTGACGATTGATAACGCCCATTTAACTGGAACGGGTTCTGATTTGCGCATTAACGGAACAGCCGTTTTTACCGGAAACGGGCAGAGCGATTTGACGGCAGACGGGACAATTAATCTGCGGGTGCTCAATTTTATCTCCAACAATCAATTCTTCGGCGGTCTGGCTGACGTCTCCGTTCGGCTTTTTGGAACGAGCGGAAATACTCGCTTGAGCGGTTCAGCGGTTTTAAACAACGCCACCTTTACGGCAATTATCAGCAACGAGCGGACGACTTTTACAAATATTAAAGGGCGGATTTTGTTTGCCTCAAATCAAGCCCAAATCGAACGGCTCGAAGCAAGCCTCGGCGGCGGCACAATTGTCGCTTCCGGCGGTATTTTGCTTGATAATTTGCAGGTTCAGAGCTATCGGCTCGATGTCCGCGGCAACGATGTCACGGCCAGGCTGCCAAGAGATTTTCGGACAACTGGCGACGCTCAAATTCAAATCAGCGGTCTGCGGCGCAACGGACAGTTTAATTCGATTATTTCCGGCGATATTTACGCCAGTCGCGCCGAATACACTCGCGATTTGGATTTGGCCGATATCGTCAGCACGCGCCAAACCGGTTCGATTTCAACCGGCACGGGCGAACCCGCGCTCGGCACGCCGCGGCTTGATTTGCGAATTACGGGGCGCGACGCGCTCGTGGTTCGCAACAACATCGCCGATTTGACCGGCTCGCTCGATTTGCATGTGACGGGCGACGTTAATGAACCGCTGATTACCGGCAGAGTTACCGCGACGGGCGGAACAATCGTTTTGCTCAACGATAAACGCTATGATATCACCCGCGCCTCGATTGATTTTCCGCCGCAATTGGATGCTTCGCCGATTGTTAATTTTCAGGGAGAATCGGACATCGGCGGATATCAGGTTTTTCTCGAAGCGGTCGGCGCGATATATGACCCGAATAATTTGGCGATTAATCTGCGCTCAAATCCGGCTCTGCCGCAGGCTGATGTGGTTTCACTGGTAACGACCGGCAGCCTGACCAATTCAGCCGGAGGAATTCCGACGTTTGCCCAAACCGGTCTCAACACGGCGGCTGATCTCGTGACCGACGCGCTGGTGAACCAGCCGATCAGGAAAGCGACGGACAGGCTTTTCGGGCTTAATCGTTTTGAAATCAATCCGGTTTTAGCCGGACAGCGCGGCATCAACCCATCGGCGCGGCTGACCGTGGGGCGGCAAATCAACCGCAATTTATCGGTTACCTATTCGACCAATTTGAGCGAAGACCGCAATCAGATTGTCGCCCTTGAATACCGCGTCTCAAACCGGGTTTCGTTTGTCGCGCAATACGAACAGGCTCCGCTGACCAACGTCACGCGCCGCCCGGATAATTTCAGTTTTGAAGTCAGGTTTAGGAAAAGGTTTTAATAAAACGAGACAACCGCAGAAGAAAGGGAGTTAGGAGATAGAGGAAACAGAAGAGGGATGCATTTAATTAGTTCGGTTAGAAATTTAGTCTCACAATTTACTCTTTTTCCCTCAGTGTCGTTGGCGTCCTTTGTGGTGAAATTTTGTTTTGTTTTTTTGCTCGTCGCGTTTTCAGCGTTTCCAACCTTTTCGCAAACCAATTATGAAGGCCTGCCTATTTCCGAGGTAGAAATCGTTTTGGAAAATTCGCCGCAAATACAAGGTGTAATTGATCAGTTTGAGTCACTTGTTCGCACTAAAATTTCCAACAAATTTTCCGCCGTTAATAATCGCGAAGCGCTTCAGGCGCTGTTTGATTCCAAGCGAGTGGCTTCGGCCAGGATCGAAGTTGTCGAAAGCCAGACTCCGGCGGGCACGCTCGTTCTGCGTTTTGTCGTTCGCCGAACAACATTAATTGACCAGGTGACAATCAACGTCGGAGCGACGACGGGCGACCGCGTGACCGAAGCGGAATTATTGCTCCGGCTCAATTTATTAACGACCAATGCGGTGATCACCGAACGCGCCGTGCAGCAGAGCGCCGATTCGATTCAAAGTTATTTGCGCGAGCACGGGTTTTTTAAAGCTACGGTTGAATATTCGTACACTCCGCCGAGCCAGCGCGAAGCCCGCAACAACGTCACCTTTAATGTGACGCCAAACGAACAGGCGCGGGTCGAAGATTTTGCCATTAACATTACCGGCTTTGACAGCAGCAAAATCCGCAAAGACTTAAAACTAAAACCGGGCGAGTTTTATTCGAGAGAGAAACTAGCTGCCGATGTCGAGCGTGTTCGACAGGAGCTTGTCAAAAACGATTATCTCGCCGCCGAGTTGAAAGACCCGTATCCGCCGACTTATGATACCGATAAAAACACGGTCAGCATCACTCTAACGGGTAAAGTCAATTCAAAAGTGACGGTTCAAATCGAAGATGAAAACGGCAAAGAAATCGCCGTCAGCGAGCGGACGCAGCAAAAACTGCTGCCAATCAAGCGCGAAGGTCAAATTGATCAATCTTCAATCGAAGAAGGCAGACGCCGCCTCAAAAATAAGTTTCAGGAAGACGGTTATTTTTTTGCCGAAGTCAGCGCCGTTTGCGGAGTTGAGCCGTTTACGGGCGATGATGCCAATATTTTCCGCAATAATACTCAGACGGCTTGCGATTTTCTCGACGGGCTAAATCTCGAAGGCCGCAAAATCAATGTGACTTACAAAGCCGAGTTGAACCGGCGCCTGAAACTGACCGAAATTCGGCTCGAAGGAACAAGTAAGTTAACGATTGCCGATGTGCAGCCTGTTTTGCAATCGCAGGAAGCCAATGCCCTGGGATTTATTCCGCGCCTGGGTTACGGGCGCGGCTACACCAGTTTGGAAATTTTGGATGAAGACAGCCGCGTAATTACTTCGCTGATGCGCGAGCTTGGTTATCGCAAGGCCAGCGTTCGCGTCCGCCAGGGCGTGACGCCTGCGGGCGATAGTTTGATTATCACGTTTGTTGTCAACGAAGGCCCCTTGACGCGCGTTTCGGATGTCGAAATTACCGGCAACAAAATTTTCTCCGAAGCTCAGTTGAGGCAAGATTTACCTTCGCTCAAGGGAGAGCCGTTCAGCCGCGCCAAAACTCGTAACGGCAACAACCGGATTTTAGAAGTATATGCCCGCAACGGATACATTGACGCGCGCAGCGTTTCCTCGGTTATCGAGCTGCCCTCAACAAATCCAAACGAAGAGTTGGTCAAAATCGTTTATAACATTGAAAACGAAGGTGATAAGACGTTTATCAACCGCATTTTGATTGTCGGCAACACCAACACTAAAAAAGAAGCGATTTTGCAGACCATCCCGCTCGTCGTCGG
The DNA here is from genome assembly GCA_038212235.1 of Pyrinomonadales bacterium. GTDB lineage: Bacteria > Acidobacteriota > Blastocatellia > Pyrinomonadales > Pyrinomonadaceae > JBBQUS01. The sequence continues at coordinate 128,839 of JBBQUS010000002.1, read as the reverse complement.
CGATGTGCTGCGCGCCGACCGGATTACCGAAAGCGAGCGAAATTTGTACGCCACCTCGGTTTTCCAGCAGGTTAATATCACGACCGAACCGGCCGGGACTACCGCCGACGGCAATGCCCGCCGCGATGTCGTGATCGAATTACAGGAAGATAAACAGCGTCTGTTAACCTACGGCGGCGGATTTTCCACCGACGACGGGCCGAACGGGACGGTTGATATCCGCTATCTGAATTTGTTCGGCAAGCTTTATCAGGCCGGAGCGCGCGTCCGCGCCAGTCGCCGTCAGCAGCAGGTTCAACTGGATTTTACCAATCCGCGTTTTTTGCGCGAATCGGATGCGCAGTTTGCTCCGTTAACTTTATCGGCGCAATACTTGCGAGACACGGGCGTGACCAGATTCTTCCGCACGACGCTCGACCAAGGGGCGCTCGGTATTGTTCAGAGACTGGACGCGGACGGCAACCCGATTGATGAATTTGGGGTGAAAACCGGCGTGCCGTCAATTAATCGTTACTCGCTCAATGCCGAAACCAGCCGGACAATTAATCGCGCGACGCGCAGCCTGCTCTTTCTCCGGTATCGTTTTGAAGAAGTCCAGCTTTTGAACATCAAAAGTTTGCTCGTCGCTCCGCTTCTGCTGCCCGACCGCAACGTCAGGATTTCAGGCATCGGCGCGACCTTTGGCCGCGATACCAGAGAGAACTGCAACAACCGCCGCACTCTGCTTGAGACGATCCGCACCGGCGAAGAAGGCAATCCATGTCAATACAACGCGACCGACCCGACCAAAGGAGATTTTCTCTCGCTCGATTACCAGCTGTCTGCCAGATTTTTAGGCGGCAACACTTCGTTTAATAAATTTCAAGGCTCCTATCAGCGCTATCAACAGTTTGATACCAAATTCGGCAAGTTAGTTTTAGCGGGGCGCGCGATTTTCGGATTGGCCAATATTTTTCAGCCGAGGGACCGCAACGGCAACGGCGTGATTGACGAAACCGACAAAACGCTGCCGATCAGCGAACGGTTTTTCGCGGGCGGTTCGACCAATCTGCGCGGCTTTGATTTTGAAGAAGCCGGGCCGCGTCAGGTAATTATTCCGACCGGTCAGTTTCGTGATCGCAACAATAATCCGGTCACTCTCAATCCTTTTACCGTTCCGGTCGGCGGCAACGCGCTGGCTGTAGTTAATCTGGAAGCCCGCATTCCGATTTCAAGCATTTTTCAAGTCGTTCCGTTTTACGACGGCGGCAATATTTTTCGTCGTGTTTCGGAAATTTTTAAATCCGGCAAAATGCTGGCGGGTGATATTAACGCGGCCAATCTGCGGGCAAAATGGTCAAACACTTTTGGACTGGGAATCAGGGTTAAAACGCCGATTGGCGGCTCTCTGGCCGTTGATTACGGTTATTTGCTCAACCCGCCGCAATTTTTGATTCCGCAGCAGGCGCCCGCTCCGCCCGCGATTTACCGCTTGCATCAAGGGCGAATTCACATCAGATTCACGCAGGCTTTCTAAAAAAGTCCCCGCTGGTTTTCGAGCTGTTCCGGCTCGACGATTTCCTGTCCAAACATTCGCTTTAATTTGTTGGCACTTTCGGGAGCAAAACCTTCGTAAAAATTGCTGAAATAGATAAAGGTCGGAAGCGTAATTTCCGCCAAAACCTCGTGCCATAATTTCAAATTCGCGTCCTGCCGGCGCTGCACCGCATCGAAACTGGTCAAATCGCGCTCGCCCATAAACCGTACATAGGCAAAATCGGCGGTTGGTGTTTGGGCGGCTTCAAAAATTGCGCCGCGCGGAATCCAGCTGCCGTCGGTGAGACAAAAAGCGACACCGTATTTTTTTAAAACTTCGAGCGTTTCGCCCCTCAGCCAATCGCGGCTCCGGAATTCCACAGCAAAACGAATCGCGCTCGGAAGGCGGGGCAGAAATTCGAGCAAAGCGCGAACGTTTTCTCCGCCCGCATCAAACTGCGGCGGGAGTTGAATCAGAATGGGGCCAAGTTTTTCCCGCAGCATCAAGACTCTTTCGCAAAATTCGTCCAGAACTTCAAAACCGCTCGCTCGCAGAGCGTGTGAATGAGTAATTTCTCTCGGCAGTTTAAGCGCGAAGCTAAAATTTTCGGGCGTTTTTCTGTACCAGTTTTCCAGTGCACCCGCCGCCGGAATCGCGTAAAAGGTTGAGTCAACTTCAATCGTTCCAAAAGCTCTAGCATAGATTTCAAGCATCTCATTCGCCTTTGTCCCGCGCGGGTAAAAAACCGTTTTGCCGCCCGGTTTTGTCACCCAATCGCTGTAGTTCCAACCCTGACAGCCGATTGCAACTTGGGGTTTAATATTTTGGTTTGTGGTTTTGTTTTTCATTGCTCAACCTTTCATTTTGTTCATGCAACTTGATTCCTATGTTAAACTTCTAAGCTGCTTATGGCTAAAAAAGGGTCGGTTTTAATTGTTGACGACGAAGAAATCATGCGCGACGTGCTGGAAACTCTGCTCTCGTCGGCCGGTTACAAAGTTGAATTGGCGCGCACCGGAGAAGATGGTTTAGAGCTTTACGCAAAGCGCCCTTTTGACGTAGTTTTGCTCGACGTTTCGATGCCGGGCATCGGCGGTCTTTCGACTCTCGAGGAATTAGTTAAACTTGATAACGACGCAGTCGTTTTGATGGTCACGGCTTACGCAACCTTTGACACGGCGGTTTCGGCGTGGGAAAAAGGTGCGACCGGAATTATTCGCAAACCGTTTCAAAACGAGCAAATCCTCCAGCACGTTGCCGCCGGAGTTAAAACACGGCGCAAAGAGGAAGAACGGCAAACGCTGCGGCAAGCAATGACACGCTCGGTTAAACGCGATGCGATTATCGGGCGTTCGGGAGCGATGGAGAGCATTTTCCGGCTGGTTGACCGTGTCGCTCCGGCCCGTTCGACAGTATTGATTACAGGCGAATCCGGAACCGGCAAAGAGCTGGTCGCCAAAGCCATTCACGAATCATCGCAGCGCGCAGATAACCCTTTTGTCGTCGTCAACTGTTCAAATATCCCTTCGGAACTGCTTGAAAGCGAGTTATTCGGTCACACGCGCGGAGCTTTTACCGGCGCGGTAACGGCCAAAAAAGGCTTTTTTGAAGTTGCCGACGGCGGAACGCTTTTTCTCGATGAAATCGGTGATGTGCCGCCGGAAATGCAGGTGCGCCTTCTGCGAGTGATTCAGGAACGCGAATTTACTCCGATTGGCGACACCACACCGCATAAAGTTGACGTCAGGCTGGTTGCCGCGACCAACGCCGATTTAAAAGAACTTGTCCGGCAGGGAACCTTTCGCGAAGATTTGTATTATCGCCTCTCGGTCGTTCCCATCGAACTGCCGCCTCTGCGCGACCGCCGTGAAGACATTTTGACGCTGGCGCAGCATTTTATTCGCAAATACAACGAAGAGAACGGGCGCAATTTATCCGAGCAGGTCTCGCCGGAAGTTTTAAGTCTGCTCGAAAATTATTTTTATCCGGGCAATGTCCGCGAGCTGGAAAATATTATTGAGCGGGCAGTCGTGATCGCTCCGACCGACGAAATCACGGTCGAATGTCTAAGAGCCGAAGTCCGCAACCCGGAACTGGCGCGCGCCGCCGTCCGCGAAAGCGCCGGAGCATCAGGCGATATTGAAATCGCGCGCGGGGTTAATTTTTACGACGAAGTGCGTCGCTTTGAAATTGATTTAATCCGCCGCGCTCTCGATCAAACCGCCGGTCATCAATCACGCGCGGCGCGGCTTTTGGGCTTAAACGCGACAACTCTCAATTCGAAAATCAAAACATACAATATCCCGCCGCGTTCATAAAATTTGGATTTGTCTGAATCGCAGGACATTTTGTAAATTGTTAAATAAATTGCGTTTCTGCAAAAACCTTATTTATCCAAGTCTTCGGATTTCGTCCAAAAAATCTCTTTTGCAATTTTTAGTTTAGGCTCTTAACTCCTTGATTCTGTTAATGTAAACCCGACGGCATGAATATTGCTAAAATGTTGTTTAGTTACAAAATCTAATATCTCTGCCAAGTTGGATGGATCTAGGCAGAATTTAACTTTTAAATTACAAAAGGGTGATTATGAAAAGAATACTAATTGTCGTTACAGTGTTTTTAGTTACAACTTTAACAAGCTTTGCACAGGGTACTCGCGGTACAATCAAGGGAATTGTAACTGATCCTAATGGGGCAGTTGTCGCCAATGCAACCGTCAGACTTGTTAACGCGGCCAAGGGATCCGAGGTTCGTGTTGATCAAACTAATAGCGAAGGTTTATATCAATTTCTGGAAATTGAGCCAGACAATTATAACATCAACGTTTCAAGCTCGGGCTTTACTGAATCGCAATTGGTTGATGTCAAAGTTGAACCGAATCGCAACGTTCAGGCTGACGTAAAATTATCAATTGGCGGAGGCACGACAGAAGTTACAGTTACTGCGGCCACAGAGTTGATTGATCGCGAATCACCAACCCTCGGAACTACGGTTGATAATCGCCGGATTATAGGTTTGCCGCTCAACGGACGTAACGTTTTGGATTTGGCCACAACACAGCCGGGTGTGGTAACAAATAGTCCTAGTACCGGATTTGGCGGTGGTTCAGGTTTTCGCGTAAACGGTCAGCGCGCAGTTGAAAATAATATTTCACTTGATGGCGCGACAAACAATGAAGTTGCTGTCGGTAGCACAATTGGAGCGCAACCACGCCCTGATGCAGTGCAAGAGTTTCGCTTATTAACTTCAAATTATGAGGCCGAGTTTGGACGCAACACCGGCGCTATCGTCAATGTTGTGACCCGTTCTGGAACCAACGATTACCACGGTAATGGACGCTTCTTTTATCGTCCGACCGAACTTTCAGCCGCTCGCTTTTTGGACAAAGCTACAGCCGCGCCGGGAACGCCAAATTTACGCCGTAAGTTTGACCGAAAAGAATATGGTTTTAACATTGGCGGGCCGGTTCGCTTTTTGAATTTTGGCGAAGGCGTTCCGATTGTTTATAATGGTCAGGATAAAACCTTTTTCTTCACCGATTACGAACACCGATACCAGCTTCTCGGAGATACCCGCACTATTTCCGGTTTGCCCACTGCTGCCGAAAGAGCCGGTGATTTTAGCCGAAGAACGTCTCCGATTATTGATCCCGCAACCGGCCAACCGTTTCCAGGCAACATTATTCCTACAAGCCGAATTTCCCCGATTGCCAGATATTATCTGGGATTTATTCCGGCCGCAGATGCAAGCGGACAAGCGCGAGTTTCGGCAAATGATTTAGTTGGAAACAATTACTTTACGCTGCGACTCGACCAAAATTTCTCCAAAAGCAATCAATTGAGTTATACATATAACTTTTTTAACTCAAACGATGCAGTGCCTTTCGCCTTCGGAGGAGCATCTGTTCCGGGATTCGGCTCATCGGATTTACGCCGAACTGACAACCATGTTGTACGTCTAACCAGCGTAATAACGCCAAAACTCGTTAACTCTTTCTTGTTTAGCTATTCGCGTAATAATCAACCGGGAGTTGCTCCTAACAACAAAACAACCCCGGCTGAAATTGGGTTCACCGGAAATTTTGTAGCAAATTCGGCTTATGCTGGAGCACCTTTCATTGTGTTTAACGAACGCCCGGGACTTACTCTCGGAAATAGTATTCAAGGGCCTCAGGCGCGAACCTCCGAAAATATTCAATTTCAAGATGCCTTGAGTTATGTGATTGGAAATCATCGGCTCAAAGGTGGTTTTGACGGAGTTAAATATAAACAGAACCAACTATTTCTGTTTATCAACCAAGGCATTCTAACTTTTTCAGGAACAAATGGCGGCAATACAATTGGTGATGACTTTGGTGACTTTTTAATTGGTAATTCTCCGATTGCCGTTCAGTTCGGAGCAAACGGAGCGCGTGATTATCGTCAAAAAGCGTATGCGGGCTTTATCCAGGACAACTGGAGAGTGACGAACAGTTTAAGTTTGTCATATGGAGTTCGTTACGAATATAATTCGCCAATTACAGATAAACAAAATCAAGTAGCTTATTACCGACCTGGTGCCACGTCGCAGCTTTTAGCCGCAGGACAAGTCAGAACTCCCAGTGGACAACAACTTAGAATTCCAGCCGGTGGACGCGCTCCAAACGGCTTGGTTTACGTTGGCGATCCAGATCCTGTTTTGGGTGGCACGGTTCCAAGAGGCGGTGTCAAACTGGATAAGAACAATTTTGCTCCGCGGGTTGGATTGGCTTACTCGTTTAATACTAATAATTCTTTCTTGAAGCGCATCGCTGGCGAAAATAAAACAGTTATTCGTGCTGGTTACGGGCTTTATTATGGAGCGATTATTGGCGACACAGCTTTGCAACAATTGAATGCAACCGGTTTTAATGGAACCAACTCCTTTTTCTTTCCGGCAAGTGGAACCTTAGCTGATCCATTTGCACCCGACCCTTTCCCTAATTTTAATGGCAATCAAGGACAACTTCCGAATCCGTTTACGGCTTCGTCGTTTTCAATTGCCGCCCCGTTAGCTCAATTTGCTCAACCTATTGACCCGAATCTGAAAACCCCTCAGGTGCAACAGTTTAATTTGACTCTCGAACGGGGTATTGGAAAGGATTATGTATTCAGCCTTGCTTACGTCGGTAATCGTGGTCATAAACTTTATGTTCGTGAACAAATTAATCCGTCAGTTGGGACATTTATCCCAGCATCGGCACGTCCCGGAACAACGCCTGCGCCGACGCTTACTAATGGAAACAGCCGTCGTTTGAACAATGATATACAGCTTGGTTTGACTGAATTAACTTCAGGCGGGAATTCACAATTTGATGCATTTGAGGCAAATTTCCAAAAACGTTTTAGCAGCGACGGTCTAGTTTTCCAGCTTGCTTACACTTTTTCGAAATCAATTGATGATTCGGATAACCAACGCGGGCAGCTTGATTTGTTAGACAGGCGTTTTGCACGCGGATTGTCGAACGATGATGTACCACATCGTTTAGTCGGCAGTTTTATCTACGATATTCCTTTCTTTAACAAATCCAATGGCTTTACGAAACGTTTGCTTGGAGGTTTTAGCTTAGGCGGTATTTACACCTATCAATCCGGTAATGTTTTTAGTGTTGGTAATTATAGAGACATTGATGGAACGGGCGGTGCGATTATAAACTTTGCTGATTTGGGCGCGCCTTATCAAAACGTTGATCCTAAGACAAATAATCGTCAAGCATTTAACGCAGATGCTTTTAATCCGGTTAGCTGTCGTCTTGTAGAAAGAGTCGCGAATTCCACTAACACGGGCTTTGTGAATGTTAATCGTGGTGACTTTGCGGCTTGCGGCGGAACGGGCAGACGCGGGACGTCAGGACGAAATCAATTTCGGCTTGACAACCCCGTTAACAATTTCGATGTCGTACTAAGCAAAAGCACTCGCTTATTCAGCGACTTCAATAATTTGGAAATAAGGTTTGAAGCATTCAATGTTTTCAACACAACTCAGTTTACGACGATTGATACAAGCTTCACCGCAGGCGGAAGTATTGTGGATGCTCCGCGAGTTTCGGCAGATCCGGCGGTTGCGGCTAATCCAACAGGTATTACCGTAGTCAGAAACCCGAATTTTGGTAAATTTAATGGTCAGCGAGAATCGCGCTCAGCTCAAGTCGGAATTCGGTTGAGTTTCTAAAAATATACTGAGCTGAAAACAAAGGGCTGAAAACATCTACTAATTAATATTAATAGATGTTTAATTAAAAAAGAGAAAGCTATCTGCTTTCTCTTTTTTTTGTTACATTCGTTTTGATGCAAAGCGATAACATATTAAACCTTGCGCCGCTCGGCGCAGGTGATTTGATTGACCGGGCGGTGCGGCTTTACCGGCAAAACTTTTTTACGTTGATTAGAATTGCAGCTTTGCCGGTGTTTGTTTCGGCAACTGGTTCAGTATTATTGACGCTCGGCTGGCGCGGATTTTATACAACCAGCGTGACGACGAGTTTCGCTTTGTACGCGCTGCTGCTAACGGCGGGCGGGGGTTTGTGGATTGTCGGATATTTATTAACTTTGATGGTGATGGGCGGCGCGACTCGCAATCTTGTCAGGCATTTGCTGTGGGGCGAAGCGGTGACGGTGCGCGAAACTTTTCGCAATGTTCGGAGCAGATTTTGGAGTCTGCTTGCCGCCACCATAATTGTCAGCCTGGTGATTCTCACAATTTCGGTCATTGCTCTCTACGGAGCGACGCTGCTGATCGGAATAGCAATCATAGTCGGAGCAATGTTTGCTGTAGTTGCACCCATTCTCGGGATTATTGCCGGAACAGTTTTAGGTCTCGGCGCTGCTTATCTGGCGGTCTGGCTCTACTTTTTACTGATCGGAAAATTCGCTTATGTTCCGCAAGTTTTGCTGGTTGAAGGACAAGGCGTTTTTGCCTCAATCGGACGGAGCATTTCGCTTTCCGGGAAAAATTGGCGTCGTCTCGCCGCGCTTTTTATTTTTACGACCTTTGCAACATACTCGGCGCTGATGGTTTTTCTGTTCCCTTTGTTGTGGTATGCGCGGGCAAACGGAATTCCGATTTTTGATTTTACGGCCAACCAGATTCCGCCGATTTGGTTTTCGGTGACGTGGCAGGTAATTAATCAATTGAGCTTTATTCTTTTAGCGCCGATCTGGATGCTCGGACTGTCTCTGATGTACGTTGACGAGCGGGTGCGGCATGAAGCCTACGATGTCGAACTGATGGCGGCGCGAAATTTGGGCGAAATGCCGCCGCTCGCCAATCCGCAGCATAATCCGCTGCGCCCGGCGCTCGGACCGCAGCCGCAGTTGACACCGAGTTTTGCCGCCGCGCTGCCGCCGCAATCACCGTCAAAGAGTTCGACTCTTGGCTTGCGCTAAAACCAAAAACTGTTTTTAGAGTGCAACAATTCGGCAAGCAAAGGCTTCAAAGAAGAAAAATCAACTTGGAGGAAATCAAACAATGAGCGACGCACCGCCCGATATTTACGAAAATTTTGTTCCCGATGAAGGAATTCAGGAATTCATGGACGAGGAGATCAGCCGCGCTCCGCACGATTCAAACGAACTGCGTGACCGCTTGGAAAGCACCAGCATTACTCCGGAAGTTTCGGGCGGCGATATTGACGCGTCCTGGGAAGAAGCCGAGGACGACGGCTCGGAAGCATTTGCCGGACACAACCCGACGCCCGATCAGTCCGACGTCGAAGAAAACGCCGCGGCGATGGGTTTTAATTTTCAGGATAATCAAGAGATAGATCTTCTCGACAAGATGCGCCGGCGCGACGAAAATCGGTTTGAACTGGACGAAGATTCAAAAGTCGGAGACACGATTTAATTAAGCTGGCAAAGGCAAAACTGAGTTGACTTTTTCAACTGCCGCTTGTTCGTTGAGACAAGCGGCTTTATTATTTTTTTATGAGACAAGTAACTTTTTGCATTCTGCTAATTTCGTCTTTTGGGTTGGCGGCGGTTCAATCAATCAGCGCCCAGCAAAAACAGGTTCGCACAACGGATAAACCGGTCACAACCGCGACGGCCACGACGGTGACGGTTTCTCCGGCGGCAGCAGTATCAAAGGTAGCTGATACCGGAGCGTATGCTGAAGTTTACGCCGCGCGGGTCGAAGCCGAAGCGGATTTGAAAGTGCTGGCAATGGATTTAACCGAAGAAACCGTTCAGGTACGCGAAAAAAAACTTGAGCGTGATTTGCTTGCCCGCGAAATCCGCTGGCTTGAAGCTCTTCCGTTGGTCTCGCATGACAAAATGACAATCGCGCTCGGCAGATTGCTCGTGCGGAAAACTCAGGCCGAAGTGAGCCTCAAAATGCTTTCTGAAAACTACGCGGAAGATTTTCCCACAGTCAAAAAAGCCCGCACCAGAATCGGAGTTTATAACGACGAAGTGCAAAAATTATTGCAGTAAAACAGTGGCAGGCGAAGAGACATAAGGTAAAGACCCGTTTTGGTCAAATAAATGTAGGGGTGGCGGCTTGTCACCACCCAATGAGTGTTTGGCTTTGCAAACGCGAAAACTGAGGTTGATTAGCAAACGTCTTTGATTAATAGAGTTTCGTGGAAACGGACGCGTTGTTCGCGCTCACGCGCTCATTGGGTGGTGACAAGCCCGCGCCCCTACATTTTATTCGCGCATCTGTTTAAATAATTCAGCGTTTTTTGCCGGATTGTTGGATTTCAATATCTTTCAACCGGCGATTTGTCATTTGGTATCTGTTTTTTAACTCGCATCCTTCGCCAATCATCCCTTAAAGATTAAAATTAGCCTCTTGCAGCGGACGCGGTGTGGTTCCTTCAAAAAACCAGCTGGCTCCAACTTTGAGACGGAACTGCCAGGTTGGCAGGCGCGAAGTGTAAAGCGTGTATCTGGCTTGCCTCGCCAGCGTTCCGCCGAAAGCGTGTTCGCCGACCAGAACGGCCGCGTTTTCAGTTCCGAGGCTGACGGCCTCACCAAGTTCTTCAAAATGCTTTGTTTTTAGTTCCCGCCCGGCGAGAAACGCCCGGACGTTACCGGCGCAGAGACCTGATTCCTGAAAAGCGAGCTGCGCCGTTCCCGGCAAGCGCGGCGGCACGTTTTCCAAAACCGCCATGTCGCCGAGCGCGAAAACTTCCGGTCTGCCCTTAACCTGCAAAGTCGGTTCGATCAGAACCAGCCCACGTTTATCTTTTTCCAAATTTAGTTTTTCGACAACCGGCGAAACTCTCACTCCGGCAGTCCAGACAACCGCCACTATGGGAATTTCCGTTTGCGCGCCGTTGTGTTCAAAAACCAGCGAATTTTGTTTGACTTCGACAACTTTTGTCTCGGTGTGAACTTCGACCCGCGATTTTTTGAGGGCGTCAACTACAAAAGAACGCAGTTCGTCACCCATGCCGGGAACAACTGTGTCGCTCATTTCGAGCAGTAAAACACGCGGTTCGCCCTTCAAATTGCGACGTTTGAAGGCATCGAGCAGCAGATCGCCCATTTTGGTTGACAGTTCGACGCCGCTCGCGCCGCCGCCGACAACTGCAAAAGTCAGCATGTCGCGAACGTCCTGCGGCGCTAATTCAGGCGGAATGTGATCGAGAGCACTGATCATCCGGCGGCGCAGTTCGTCAGCGTGGGAGATTTTGCGGAATGGCAGAGCATAATTAGCAGCGCCCGGAATCTCATAATAATTGCTGACGCCGCCGACGGCTAAAACCAGAGCGTCGTAAGGGAGGCCGTTTTCGCGACCGGCAATTTTGACGTTTTTTTGATCAAAATCAATTTCCGAAATTTCGCCGCGAATAACCGGCATTTTGCCGTCAATTAAATCTTTGTAGTACGGGGCAATGTGCCAGGCTTCGACCTCACCGCTCAAATACTCGTAGAGCATCGGCGTAAAAGTAAAATGATCGTCCTGCGTGACGAGCGTTACTTCGTTGTCGCCCGAACCGGCCAAATCCAAAGCTGTAAAAAGTCCGCCAAAGCCGCCGCCGACAATCACGATTTTTTGTCCGTTTGCCATTCTCGCGTTCTCCTGTTCAATGTTTCACAATCTCTTTTAAGGCTAAATTTTTAAACGTAGAAAGTCAACATTTGCAGTGACTTTGCCTAAATTCAAAATCTGCTTTTGACTTGTGCCGTTTCTCTGTTTATAATTTGAGTTTTTCTGCTTGCAAGAAATCGCTTGCAAATAATGGGAGATAAACTTAAAAGATGAGTTACGCAATTATCAGAACAGGCGGTAAGCAATTTCGCGTTGAGCCGGGCGCAACCGTCCGCGTTCCGTCAATCGGAAAAGGGTTAAATGAGTCGGTCGAGCTGGAAACACTGCTCGTTGATACCGACGGCAATGTTAACTTTGGCGAAAATCTGGCGGCGGTTAAGGCGACGATTTTAGAACATGGTCGCGGCGAAAAGATTATCGTTTTTAAAAAGAAACGCCGCAAACAATACAAACGTAAACAAGGCCACCGGCAAGGTTTTACCTCAATCAAAATAGATTCGATAGGATAAATTGAAAGATGGCACATAAAAAGGGTGTAGGTTCATCACGAAACGGACGCGATTCACATTCGCAGCGGCTCGGTTTGAAGAAATCGGGCGGACAACAGGTTATCGGCGGAAACATTCTGGCGCGTCAGCGCGGGACGAAATGGAAACCGGGCAAAAACGTCGGTCGCGGCAAAGACGACACTTTGTTTACGCTGATAGACGGGATTGTCAAATTTGAAGACAAAGGCGCTAGAGGCAAGTTTATCAGCGTTTACCCGGAAGGCGCGGCGGAACTGCAGGCTCCGACAGCGACAGCAAAAGCGGCGTAACTTCTTTGTCAAATTCAAAAAGCAGTGCGCGGACGCGAAACGTGAGATATCACCGGGCGTTCAGCGCGCTGCTTTTCTATTGTGTTGGCGGCGGAGCAAAAAGGCTTTTTGCGGGAATTCACTGTTACGCCGGACATTCAAAGTCAGGTGAAACAGTTTACGTTTCGATTTCTTAAAAATCAGAAGGCTGAAAGCTGAAATCCAAAATTAAAAGTGTTTATTGATCGAGCTAAAATTAAAGTGAAAGCGGGCGACGGCGGCAGCGGCGTGACGGCGTTTCGACGCGAAAAGTTTGTTCCGCGCGGCGGACCGTCGGGCGGCGACGGCGGGCGCGGCGGCGACGTTTGGATTGAAGCGGATGAATCAATTAATACCCTGCTTCATTTGCGCTACAATCCTGAACACAAAGCCGAGCGCGGTCGGCACGGCGAAGGCTCAAATCGCTACGGGCATCACGGCGCTGACGAGATTGTCAAGGTTCCGGTTGGAACGCAGATTTACGACGTTGAAACCGGCGTTTTAGAATTTGATTTCACCGACCACGGTCAGCGTTATCGAGCGGCGACGGGCGGGCGCGGCGGTTTTGGCAATTCCCATTTCGCGACCGCGACCAACCGCGCGCCGCGCTATCACCAGGAAGGCGGAATCGGCGACGAGCGCGAGCTGCAGCTAGAATTAAAGCTTATTGCCGATGTCGGCTTGGTCGGCTTTCCAAATGCCGGAAAATCAACGCTGATTTCAGTTATTTCCGCAGCCAAACCGAAAATCGCAGATTATCCTTTTACAACTTTGGAGCCGAATTTAGGCGTGGTTGATTTAGGCAATTTCCAAACTTTTGTCGTCGCCGATATTCCCGGGCTAATCGAAGGCGCTTCTTCAGGCGCGGGACTCGGTGATCGTTTCTTGCGTCATGTTGAGCGCACCAAATTGATTTTACATCTGGTTGACGTTTCTTCGATCTCAGGACGCGACGCGGTTGAAGATTACGAAATTATCAATCACGAATTGGCAAACTACAACGCGGATTTAGCCGCCCGCCCGCAAATTGTCGTGGCGACAAAGCTGGATGCGCTCGATGATCCCGACCGACTGGAAAACCTCAAAAAACGCGCCGAACAGGACGGCAAACCATTTTTCCAAATTTCCGCCGTGACCAATCTAGGAACAAAAGAGCTGGTCAATGCAATCGCACAAATGCTGGGCGAAATGGCTAAAATACCAAAAATAGAAATTGAAAATCCTAATGACGCCTGGTTTGAAACACGCAATGACGAATATTCATCGGCAATGCGCGAGCCTACTGAGGATTCTAAACAAACTCCGGAAATATGAAGCGAATTGCGTTTTACGGCGGCTCGTTCGATCCGGTTCACAACGGGCATTTAATGATTGCCAGAGAACTGATCGAGTTGTTTCACTTTGACGAGTTTTATTTTGTTCCGGCATTTCACGCGCCGCATAAAAAAGCTCGACAGGTTTCGTCCGCATTTTGTCGTTATGCGATGCTGGCGCTGGCGACGCAAAATGAAACTCAAATCAAAGTTTCAACCATTGAGCTGGAAGCGCCGGAAAAGCCTTTTACAATCGAAACGCTGACCCATCTCAAAAATCATTACGGCGATTCAGCCAGTATTTTTTTCGTCATGGGCGCGGATTCGTGGAACGAGATTGATACCTGGCGCGACTGGAAACAATTGCTGATGCTGACTAATTTTGTTGTCGTGACTCGCCCGAATGTTGAAATTACGATGACTCATCTTGTATCTGCAAACTCCGTTGAAATTCTCGAAAGAGTGTTTGACTTGCGCGGAATGTCAGCTGACGAAATTGCGCCTAAACTCGAAACAGAAGGAATTTTCTTAACCGACGCCGTTGAGTTGGACGTTTCAGCAACGCGAATCAGGCAGGAAGTTGCTTTGCAAAATGGCGGCGGTTGGCGCACACTCGTGGCAACCCCTGTTGCGGATTACATCGAAAAATACAAACTATATCAGTGGTCAGTCAACAGTTATCAGTCAACAAATAAACCAAAAACTGATAACTGTTAACTGATAATTGTTGACTGTTCGAAGCATGGAGCAAACTTTAAAAGAAAAAATGTTGGAACGCGGCAGCGAAGCGACCGAGACGACAGCGGCAGGCGCAACCGCCACTGCCATCCCCCCCGTTAAAGATTTGGACGAACGGATTGAAGCGGCGCTGCGCGCCGCTGATGATAAAAAGGCGGTTAATTCAATTGTTTTAGACTTGCAAAAGGTCGCCGATTTTACCAGTTTTTTTATGATCACGAGCGGCACAAACACACGTCAGGTGCAGGCAATCTCTGACGGCATCGCCGACGAGCTGCGCAATATTAAGGTGCGCCCGACGCGCGTTGAAGGCTACAATACCGCCGAATGGATTTTGATGGATTACGGCGACATTATCATTCACATTTTTGAACAAAAAGCGCGTGAGTTTTATGATTTGGAACGTCTCTGGCGCGATGCTCGCCGGGTTCCCATACAAAGCTAAACTAAAAATTAAAAATGCAAAAGTCAAAATTATCCGAGAATTTTTAATTTTTAATTTTGCATTTTTAATTTGATGAATTTAGTTGCCAATTCGGAAAAGATGCAGGCAATCGTGCGCGTTGCGTCAAGAGTCGCGCCGACCAATGCCACCGTTTTGATCACGGGCGAATCCGGAACCGGCAAAAACGCTCTGGCTGAATTTATCCACGCCAAATCCAAACGCGCCGCGAGCAACCTTGTAAAAATTGACTGCGCCTCACTCCCCAGAGATTTGCTCGAAGCAGAACTATTCGGTTACGAACGCGGCGCTTTTACCGGCGCGACCGAAGCCAAACCGGGACGCCTCGAATCCGCCCATAAATCCACTCTCCTGCTCGATGAAATCGCTCTGCTCCCGATTGAGGCTCAGGCCAAATTGCTGCGCGTGATCGAACATAGAGAATTTGAAAGACTGGGCGGACGCAAAACTTTTAAGATTGACGTGCGCTTGATTGCCGCGACAAATGTTGATTTGGAAACGGCAATTGAGCGTAAAACATTTCGCGAAGATTTATTTTTTCGCCTTAATGTTGTGCGCATCGAAGTTCCGCCGCTGCGCGAAAGACAAGCCGATATTTCCGATTTGAGCGATTGTTTTTTGCGCCTTTTTGCGGTCAAACACGGATTTGAAAACTTGGTTTTAGCAAAGGATGCTGCCGAAGTTTTGCAGAAATATGACTTTCCCGGCAATATCCGCGAGTTGTCAAATTTACTTGAACGCGCCATTTTGACTGCTGACAGCAACAAATTAACGCTCAAAGACTTTCCTTCAAGCATCCAAAACGCCCAGAAAGAAAGCGAAAAATGGCTCACGCTGGCACAACTCGAAGCGCGTTATGTCCGCGAAACATTGCTCTTGACCAGAGGCAACAAAGCTGAAGCCGCGCGGCTATTAGGAATCAGCAGAAAAAATTTGTACGAAAGAATAGCTCGGCGCGAGGAACAATGAAATTTCGTTTCGTGTGGATTGGTAAAACTAAAGATAAAAACTGGCGGGCGTTGCAGGATAAATACCTGCAGCGTCTTTCACATTTCGTCAAATTTGACGTCACGGAAATCAGAGAAAGCCAGCCGCACGAAACCAGAGAAACTGAAGGCAGGCGGATTGTCGGAACAATTCCGGCAAACGGTTTTGTGGTTTTGCTTGACGTCATCGGCAAACAATTTGGTTCCGACGAATTGGCCAAAGAGATTGAAAACTGGCAGAATCGCAGTCTGCGCGAAATAGTTTTCGTCATCTGCGGACAAGACGGAGTTTCGGACGAAGTTGCAGAAAAGGCAAACTTACGTTTATCGTTGTCAAAGATGACGTTGACGCATGAGGCGGCACGGGTTTTGCTAGCCGAGCAGCTTTACCGCAGTTTTACAATAATCAATAATTATCCGTATCAAAAATGAACGCTGAACAATTACAAAACTATAAACAATCACTTTTAGCACAACGTGAAAACCTCGTCGGGCAGGTTAACGAAAGCCAACGTCAAACATTTGATTTTGACCGCGAAAACATGCAGGATCCGGTTGACGTCGCAGTTAATGACCGCGATCAAACAATTATGCTTTCGATTTCAGAATCGGAGCGAACTCTGCTTGACCAAGTTGACGATGCGCTGCAGCGCATTGAACTCGGCAGTTATGGCGAATGTGCCAACTGTCAGCAGGAAATCGGCGCTGCCAGGCTAAAAGCGGTTCCGCACGCCCAGTATTGTATTAATTGTCAGGATTTGCTTGAACGCGGTTTGCTTGACGACGCCGAGGCTGCTTGAAATTGCGAATTTATCTGAATGATTTACAAGACGCGGTTTTGACTTTGGTTTATCCGCACGGTTGTAAATTGTGCGGAGCAAGCGTCGAATCCGCGTCAAACGGCGCGGCTTGCGCCCTTTGCTGGTCTAAAACGCCCGTTTTCAACTTTCATGAAACGCTTTGCCAAAAATGCGGCAGATTGCTCGAACATGCCGGAGAGCGCACTCAAAACACTCTCTGTCATCGCTGTGACAACGATTTTTACGAAGCGGCGCGAGCCGTCGGAGTTTACAAGGGAGCGTTGCGCCTGACCGTTCTCGAACTCAAAGAAAAACCGGCTGTTCCGCTCAGATTAGAGAAACTGCTGGTTCATGCCTTCGAACAATTTCCGCTCAGCCAAGCCGCCAAAATTATTCCCGTGCCGCTCCACCCCAAACGCCGGCGCGAGCGAGGTTTTAACCAGGCCGCCGTGTTAGCGCGAAGTTTGTCAAAACAAACCGGCCAACCGGTTCTGGAAAATTGCCTGACCCGCGAGATTTACACCACCCAGCATCGCGGCGCGATGGATGAACGAGCCAGACGAGAATCGGTTGAAAAAGCCTTTGTCGTCAAACAGCCGCGCCTCGTTGAAAATCAAAAAATCCTGCTTATTGACGATGTTTTCACCTCCGGCGCGACCGCTTCGGTGTGCGCTCAGGCGCTCAAAGAAAAAGGCGCGAGCGAGGTCTTTGTTCTGACCATTGCTCGTGCCGTCTAAAATAATTTCGAGTTTCGGAACTATTTTATGGAATATCCGTCGCCGGAACTCCAATGTCGGTAGCAAAACCAAATTGGATTGTTTGGCTCGCGCCGTTTGAGCTGCGCGAAACGTACCATGTTTTGCTGCTCGCAACGCTGCGGGTCACAGCAGCGTCAGTTTTGCCGTCACCATCATAGTCGCCGGGCTGCGGCGTGTCACCGTTAGCACCCCATTGTTTGGCGTAGAGCGTGTTGCTGCCGCTTTGCAGGGCGTACCAGATGCCGTTTGAAGGCCGCCAGACGGCAACGTCGGCGCGTCCGTCACCATTGTAATCTCCGACCACCGGAATATCGCCGGTCGTTCCCCATTGCGCGACAAACAAATTATTGTTACTGCTTTGCAAAACGTACCAGGTGTTATTTGATGGACGCAGGAGAGCGACATCGGTTTTCCCGTCACCGTCATAATCTCCGGCAACCGGAACATCCGTGCTGACTCCAAAACTCACCGCGCGGAAAACATTATCCGAGCTGTTAAGAAAGTACCAAGTCGAATTTGAGCCGCGATAAACCGCGACATCGGTTTTCCCGTCACCGTCGTAATCTCCGGCAACCGGAACATCTGTACTGACGCCAAAATTCACCGCGCGGAAAACATTATTTGAACTGTTTAGCACATACCAAGTGCCGCTGCGGAAAACAGCAACATCGGTTTTGCCGTCGCCGTCGTAATCACCCGGCGCGGGTTTGTCGCCGCTTGCTCCAAACTGAACACTGGTAAAGCTATTATTAGAGCTGTTGAGGAAATACCAGGAACCGTTTGAAGGACGGAAGACTGAAACATCCGTTTTTAAATCGCCGTCAAAATCGGCGGCCACGTTGCGCGGCACGGGAGCATTGGGATTAACGATTTTTTCGACCGTCCCGCTGCCGATTCCGCAGACGTAGATTTCGCCTGATTCATCTTCACCGAATGAAGGGATGTTTCTGGTTGTATCAAGCAGAAGCGTTGAGTTCCAGGTGCCGCCAATGTTTTGCAGCATCCAGATTTCGCCCGTGCAG
Source organism: Pyrinomonadales bacterium (assembly GCA_038212235.1). Classification (GTDB taxonomy): domain Bacteria; phylum Acidobacteriota; class Blastocatellia; order Pyrinomonadales; family Pyrinomonadaceae; genus JBBQUS01. The sequence continues at coordinate 110,394 of JBBQUS010000002.1, read as the reverse complement.
TAATCTCCGTAAACGTACGCGCCCTGCGGCAGCGCGCCGCGCCTGCCGCGATAAACATAACCGCCCGAAATCGAGCAGCGGCCAGCCGTGTGGCCGTACTGGAAAATCGGCGGCTCCTGCGTAATCGGAGACGCTCCGCCGGCGCAGAGAGCCGGATCGAGGTTGGTGCACTGATTTCCTTCATAGACACGCCAGCCGTAATTTTTGCCGTTTTGGATGATATCAACTTCTTCGATGGCGCCCTGTCCGACATCTCCGGCGAAAAGCTGTCCGGTCTGCCGGTCAAACGACCAGCGAAACGGGTTTCGCATTCCGATTGTATAAATTTCCTGACAAGTGTTGCCTGGAGTAGTGCTGCCGTTATCGCAGCGCGCAGTATTGGCGCCGGTAAACGGATTGGTCGGCGGAATAGTGTAAGCGTTTGAGCCGGACGGCGCGACATCAATTCGCAGCATTTTGCCAAGCAGCAAACTACGGTTTTGCGCTCTATTACCCGGATCATTACCGGAACCGCCGTCGCCCATTCCAACATACAAATAACCGTCCGGACCAAATTCGACCATTCCGCCGTTGTGATTGGTAAAAGGCTGCGGAATCTTGAGCAAAACCCTTTCACTGTTTGGATCGCCCTGGTTTGGGTTATTGGGAAGAAGGGTAAATTCCGAAATAATCGTATCGCCGGTGGTGACACAAGCTGAATTGTTCGTCGTGCTGCAGGTGTAGTCAACGTAAAATTTGCCGTTGAGAGCAAACTGCGGGTGAAATGTTAAGCCAAGCAATCCTTGTTCGCCGCCCGAAGTCAGCTTGCTCGAAATATTAATAAATACCGTTGGAGTCGTTGATCCCGGCTGGACGACTTTGATTGTTCCGCCCTGTTCGACCGCGAAAATTCGGTTTGAGCCGTCTTTGGCGTTGGTGACAAAAAGGGCACTGCTGAGGCCCGACAAAAAAGGTTGAAGCTGGATTGTTTGCTGCGCATTGATTTTTGCGGTTAAAGCAACGCAAACCAACGCCATCACTAGGAACACGGATAATCTAAAGATTTTCATAACCCCTTATTTTCTCCCCTAATACTCAGAATTCTTTGAAATGATATCGAAAGAGTTGCTGTGTTACATGAGATATGAGATTCGCAACCGAGGTGCAGCGCAACAACTTTAAAACAAGTTTAACGATTACTAGAGGACAAGCGCAAGGTTTCAGCCGATAAATAATTGTCCCGGTTTCCGGACAAAGGTTTCCGCTTTTTTATAAACGGTAACGAACGCGCGCCTTTCGCAAAGCCTCGTCTTCGACTTCAATATTTTGAAGCCTCATTGAAACGTCGGCGTTTAAAGTTAAGTCGGCGCGGATTCCCCGCTCCAGATAAAAATTTCCGGCAGCGGCAATCATCGCGGCATTATCGGTTGAAAGATGCGCGTTCGGAACGTAAACCGGAATTCCCAGCCGGGCAGCCAGCTTTTGAGCTGCCTCTTGAAGAGCCTTATTGCAAGCGACGCCGCCGGCGACGATTAAAGTTTTCGGCAGTAATTCGTTTGCTAGCTTTTCCGTCGTCCCGATTAACTGCTTGATCACCGCCGCCTGAAAACTTGCGGCTAAATCTTTGATTTCCTGCGTTGGTTCATCATCGCTTTGTAGTACAGGCGTGATTCCATTTTCGCGAACGTATTTTGAAACCGCAGTTTTTAGCCCGCTAAAACTAAAATCGGGACGCCCGTCACTGATTTTGGGCAGAGAAAATTTTACTTTGCCGGAATCTCCCGCGAGCGCCAGCTTTTCAATAATCGGCCCGCCCGGATACGCCAGCCCGAGCATTTTCGCCACTTTGTCAAACGCCTCGCCCGCCGCGTCGTCGCGTGAACGCGAGACAACTTTGTATTTTCCGGCTTCGGGCAGGAAAAATAAATTGGTGTGACCGCCCGAAACGATGAGCGCTAGAGCCGGAAAAATAACCGGAGGGTTTTCAAAATTAACCGAAAAAACGTGCCCTTCGATGTGATTGATGCCGACCAGCGGTTTATTTAAAGCAAACGCCAGAGCTTTAGCATAACTGACTCCGACCAGAAGCGAGCCGATCAAGCCCGGCCCGGTCGTTACCGCAATACCATCAAGCTGTTTGAACGAAACATTTGCCTGCTCCAGCGCCATTTTGACAATCGGGTCTATTTTTTCGAGGTGTTCGCGCGAAGCGATTTCCGGCACGACGCCGCCGTATTGACGGTGAATTTCAATTTGCGATGAGATAACGGACGACAGTATCTCCCGCCCGTTGCGAATCACAGCCGCTGCAGTTTCATCGCACGAGCTTTCAATTCCCAGAACCAACATTCTTTAAATGTAGAATTCTGAGCCTCATCTTTCAAGTACGGCATTATTTCGTACGAAAACGAACTGTTTAATTAAAGTTTTATCTGGTTAAATGGTAATTGACGAGGAACATTATTATATTTAGAATAATTCTAAACGATATCAATTCGTGAAAGAATTTAATTGAAGGGAAAAATTATGGCGACCCAAATGTTTAAAACTAAAAATCCGACATCAATGGAAATCCGCGAGCAAGTCGTCGAATTGCTTAACGCGCGTTTAGCCGATTCCATTGATTTGCATTATCAATCAAAACAAGCGCACTGGAATATCAAAGGCGATGATTTTTATCAGCTTCATTTGCTGTTTGACCAGGTTGCCGAAGCGACCGAAGAGTATATTGACCTGATCGCCGAACGCATTACACAGCTTGGCGGAACGGCCAACGGCACGGTTCGCGACAGTGCCAAAAATTCCAGCCTCAGCGAATATCCGCACGGAATTTACGATGCCGATTCACATATCGAGGCTCTCTCAAACGCTCTTTCGACTTTTGCAACTCAAATTAAGCAAAACGCCGATGATACAGACGAGCTAAATGACATGGGAACCAATGACATGCTCATCGAAATCATGCGCGGTGTTGATAAATATTTGTGGTTTGTTGAAGCTCATAATCAGGTTGAAGGCAAAGGCAAATCAATCAAAATGAAGGCTGCTAACTAGGATTTTCTTCAGCAGTCAAAATGCAGCAGGCTCGCCAAGCGAATTCGCTTGGCGAGCCTGCTTTCTCTAATAAACAAAGTTATTGCTGAGAAAATTTTTAGCGTTTGAGTGAAAACTGATTTGCCTAAGCTAAAAATGCGTTAAGCATTGAGTTTATTGCCTCAATGGTTTGAGCGTCAGAAATATCGCCGTTTTCATCCAGTTTCTTTTTCACGAATGGAATCATTAACGCGCCGTTTTCAGCAATCTTTGCGGTCATCACCCGAAGCGTCTGGAGCAAAGAAGCCATCGCCTTTTCGCCGCCAAACTCGCTTGGCGAAGCGGTGATGACCAGCGTCGGTTTATCAACTAACTCGCCGGATGAAACAACCCAGTCGAGCGCGTTTTTCAAAACGCCGGGAACGCCGTGGGCGTATTCGGGCGTACAAAAAATTACACCGTCGGCGGCACGCAACAGCTTTCGCCATTTGTCAACTCCTGCGTTTTGATAATTCGTGCTTTCGACATCAAAATCAGGGTTAAAAGGCGGTAAATCGGCTAACCCGTCGTAAATGGTAAAATCTGCATCTTTCGCCAGCAGTTTTCCGATAAACTTCAAAATATCGAGGTTGGTCGAAACACCCCGAATGCTGCCGCAAACCGCGACAATTTTTGATTTTCCGTCATCCATTTGATTGATTTCGATACCAGTTCATCATTTCTTCTCTGATTGCGTCTTCTTCAACATCTTTGCTGAGAATTTGCTGATAGCTCATCTTTTTGATATCAACGCAATACTGAACGAGCAGCCAGCTTTTATAATAGTTAATAACGGTGCCGGTGTGATCTGCGAAATTAATCCAGCCATTATTATCAATTTGTTCAATCTCAACAAGCCGCGCAATATTAAAAGCGAGATTTTTCTGGTCGGCACTTTGTCTGGCGACGTATTCGGGAAATCCTTCAACTTTCCAAATCGGGAGATTGGCGACCGGATTTGTCTTCCACAAACCGAATTTGTTGTACTGCAGACAATGCGTCGCTTCGTGCGCGAGCAGTTGCGTCAGGTTCCATTTATAACCTTTTAACTCAACGTAGTTTTCATGAAAATCGGCAGTTCCCTGCAAAACGATTTTGTCGTCAAAGCCCCATGCGAAAGCCGCTCCGCGCAACCATCGCATCAAAGTCGGGTAAAACGAGCCATCGTTCAGACAAATTTCGATTTTGTAATTCGGGTCTGACAATTCGCTTGTTCTTAAAAGCTCGGTTGCGGCGTCAATCCGGGAAAATGTTTCAGCCTCTAATTGAGCATTGTGATAAATCGTGTAATTCTGGTGAATTGTTTGGTGAGCGTAAAGAAGCGGCGGATTTAGAAAAATTACAATCAAAGAAGTCAGGGAAAATATGGCGACAAAGATAAATCCGATCAGCCATTTGATAATTTGTTTTCTCATTAATTAATCAATATTAACAATTACTGGCAGTATCACTTTTAACCACACGCGTAAAAACGCTCACATTTTTTTGCGACGAATGAGCCACTGGATTTTTCTCCATCTTCAAACTCAACCTCGAACTTACCGGAAAAGTCTGTCGTTTTCGTCGCTTCTTCAAATTTGACTGTTCCCGATTTAACTTGAATATTTTTTTTCTGATTCTTGATAATCACGATCTTGCTAACTGAGCCTGCTTTAAAATCAGGAAAAGAAAAGGTCTGACCGGAGATTTCGGATTCTGATTTGTATATGTTTATTTCGATGTATGGGAATTTTTTAGTCGTGCAACTGATCTCTTTCTCCGAGACTGAAATGGATATTGCCGGACCGTCCCACGGAGCGCAGTCACTGACCCAAACACCTCGATACTGTGCATCTGTTGAGACTGATTCTGCTGTCCGCAGTTGTTTTAAATAAGTTTCATTAATGTCGGTGCTAAACAAAACGGATGACAAAAAAATAATAATCAAGATGTTATTCATAATTCCTCCATGGCTTGAACTTGTTTTCGACTGATTTGAGTAACGATGACGAAATCTAAATCTTGCATCAGATTGCATTTCAAAATAATACCGAATCGCAGGAGAATATTTTGCTAAAATATAGTAAAACAGCACACGCGCAATGGAGAAATTATTAAAAAACGGGATTTTAGAAACTTTAGCCGGGCTGCTGGCCGAAAATAAACAAACAATAATTGCCGCCAATAAACTCGACGTTGCGGCGTGTCCGACAGATGATTTGGTGATTTTCGACCGGCTCAAGATTGACGAAGCAAAAGTTGATAAAATGATTGCTTCGGTCAAAAGCGTGATTGACGCCGCCGATCCGGTTGGGAAAGTGATTTTTTCGCGGACGCGCGAGGACGGTTTGAAAATCGAAAACCGCATGGTTCCCTTTGGCACAATCCTGATTATTTACGAAGCGCGACCCGATGTTTCAATCGAAGCCGCAATTATCGCCGTCAAAGCCGGAAATAAAATCTTGCTCAAAGGCGGCAAAGAAGCGCGCGAGACCAATCTCCGTCTCGCGGATTTGTGGCGGCAGGCGCTGGCGGAAAACGGCGCGGACAGAGGCTTTGTTCGTTACCTTGATCTTTCGCGCGAAGAAACTCAAAAACTGATTGCCGGCGAAGCGGAAAAATTCGATCTGATTATTCCGCGCGGCGGCGAGACGCTGATTAATTTTGTGCTCAAAAATTCAAAAGTTCCGGTTATCGTCAGCGGGCGCGGCAACAATTTTCTCTACATTGACGACGAAGCCGATTTTGAAATGGCCGTCAACATCGCGCTCGACGGCAAGGAGCGATTAAGCGTCTGCAACGCGCTCGATAAAATTTTGATTAACCGGAATATTCCCGATTTTGCCGCCAAGCTTGAAAAACTCGTCAACGCTTTGCTCGAAAAAAATATTGATCTCTACGGCGATGCGTCAGTTTGCCAATCGCACCGACAGATTCAGCCGATCGCCGATGAAAATATCTGGTTTGAAGAATTTTTAGCGGCGAAAATGTTAATCGCGGCGGTTTCCGATGTTGACGAAGCAATCGCCAAAATCAACCGATACTCGGGCGGACATTCGGCGGCGATTATCACCGGAAATATTCAAACCGCCGACAAGTTTTTAAACGAAATTGACTGCGCGGCGGTTTATCACAATGCTTCGACCAGATTTACCGACGGCGGCGAATTCGGCTTGGGCGCTGAAATCGCCATTTCGACGCAAAAGCTGCATTTTCGCGGGCCGCTTGGCGCGGAACATTTACTGACCAACAAATGGTTTGTTTACGGCGACGGACAAACGAGAAAATAATGAAACAACAAATCGCTCATCTTGCCCTGGTCGTCAGAGATTACGACGAAGCCATCGAGTTTTACACCGAAAAACTGGGTTTTGAATTGGTTGATGACACTCCGCAAAGCGAAACAAAACGCTGGGTTTTGGTCAAACCGCCCGGCGCGACCGGATGCAATCTGCTGCTTGCCAAAGCCGCCAACGAAGAACAGTTAAGCCGCGTCGGAAATCAGACCGGAGGGCGAGTGTTCCTGTTTCTCCAAACCGATGATTTCTGGCCGGATTACAACCGTCTGGTGAAAAACGAAGTTAAATTTGTCCGCGAGCCGAAAACGGAAGATTATGGGAGGGTGGCTGTTTTTGAAGACCTCTACGGAACTTTGTGGGATTTGATCGAATTCAGCAGCAAAAGCGATTCGACTGATTAGATTTAATCTTTAATGAAAAAAAAGCTGGTTTTAAAAATAGGCACTTCGACCTTAACGGCGGGAACTAAATTAATCTCGCGCGGCAAAATCGAAGACATCGGTCGGCAGATACTCAACCTCCGCGAAGATTACGACATCGTTCTCGTTTCATCCGGCGCGATTGCGACTGCCAAACAATACATCAACATCAGCGATCCGGGAAAACTGGTCGAATCCAAACAGGCAATGGCGGCCATCGGTCAACCGCTCTTGATGCGAATTTACCACGAAATTTTCAGTGATTTCGGCATCCGCACGGCGCAGTGTTTGATGACTTACCGCGATTTTGAAAATGAAACTTCGCGTCAAAACACGTTCAACACAATTACCGAACTGATCAAATACGGTTACGTTCCGATTATTAACGAAAACGACACGACCGCCGTGGAAGAAATTATTTTGGGCGACAACGACAAACTCTCTGCTCTGGTCGCCACGCTGATTGGCGCCGATTTGCTCGTACTGGCCAGCGACATTGACGGGCTGTTTGATAAAAACCCGCATCTTCACCCGGACGCGCAGTTTATCCCTGAAATCAGGAACATCAACGAAGCCCGAAATCTCGTCGAAGAACGTGATTCAGGTTTGGGAACGGGCGGCATGAATTCAAAACTAGAAGCCGCGATGATCTGCCAAAAAGAAAATGTCGAAACGTGGATTATTAACGGCGCCAGAAATAATTTTTTAGTTGATGCGCTAGACGGCAAAATACCTTTCACAAAATCTATGATTAGGCATCACTCGTAACCGACGATAAATGAATTTCAAACAAACATTTTGCCCGGATTTAAGATGCCGTTTGGGTCAAAGACTTTTTTAATTCCCTTCATCACTTCGAGCGTCGGTTGGTCAATTGCCATCTCCAGATATTGCGCTTTGACATAGCCGATGCCGTGTTCACCGGAGATGGAGCCGCCGAGCGCGACCGAAAGCGTGAAAGTTTCTTTGACGCATTCGCGCGCGCGCTTGATTGATTCGGCATCGTCTCGGTCGCACATAAAATTGACGTGAATGTTGCCGTCTCCGGCGTGTCCGAAATTGGCGACGAAAGTGTTATGAGCGCGGCCGATGTCTTCGATTTGTTCAATCAGTTCCGGCACTTTTGAACGCGGGACGACGACATCTTCGTTTAATTTGAGAGTGCCGTATTTCATCAAAGACGGTGAAATAGCCCGCCGCACGTCCCAAAGTTTGTCTTCTTCTTCTTTCGATTTGGAGCGCAGAATATCAAAGCCGCCGTTTTCCTCCAGAATTCGTTCAATCATCGCCGCGTTGCGTGTCACTTCTTCTTTAAAACCGTCAACGGCCACAATCAAAATCGCGCCCGCGTCTGGCGACAGACCGAACGCAAAGTTTTGTTCGATGGCGGCGATGCAGTTGCGGTCAACGACTTCCATCGCCATCGGGAGCAAACCGCAAGGGGTGAATTTCGTCAAAACCTGGCAAGCCGCTTTCATGGTTTTGAAACTTGCCCGCACCGTCGCGGTCGCTTCCGGCAGGGGCAATAATTTGAGAGTGGCTTCGGTGATAATTCCCAAAAGCCCTTCCGAACCGCACATCAAACCGGTCAGATCAAATCCAACCACGTTTTTGACGGTTTTACCGCCCGTTCTGATAATTTCTCCGGTCGCGGTGACGACTTCTAATCCCAAAACCGAATGCTTGGTCACGCCGTATTTCGGAGTTCTCATGCCGCCCGCATTTTCCGCGATGTTGCCGCCGATAAACGAATCTTTGTAACTCGCCGGGTCAGGCGGAAACAGCAACCCGTGCGCGGCGACGGCCTGCTGTAACGCAAAAGTTGTCAGTCCGGGCTGGCAAACGACGTACAAATCATCGGCGCTGATTTCAATAATTTTGTTCATCCGGTCGGTTCCAATGACGATGCCGCCGTCAACCGGAACCGCGCCGCCCGTGTAACCGACGCCGCCGCCGCGCGCCGTGACGGGAAATAGAAATTCGTTGGCCAGCTTTAAGATTTCAACCATTTGAGCGGTTGATTCGGGGAAAACGACGGCTTCGGGCGGAAATTTCTCTTTGACCGCATCCGCTCCGTAAGGCTCAACTTTTGAAGGCTCGATTAAAACGTTTTCCGCGCCGACGATTTGTTGTAGTTTTTCAATCACTTCGGGTTTTGAAGCGCTTGTCGTCCGGCGAGGTTTGGCATTGAAATGAATTGACTTAAACATAAATGGTTATTTCTTTTTAGAAAACAGTGGCAAATATAATCTGCGATAATTCTTGTAACGAAATAAGTACAAACCCGTGAGTATATGAAATAAATTATTATAGGAAAGTTGCTGTACGAAAAAACCGCCGGCATCAAAAATTTGGACGAATTTTGAGGAGTTACGGGTTTCTATTGATATAAAACCTGTGAAAAGATTTCTGATGAGTTCGACAACAGAATTTCTATCTTCCTCAATATGTTTAGCTGCCCATTGAAAAATTTCGGGAACTCCATCAATATCGATTCTAAGATTATTTCCTTCAAATAAAATTCTTATTGGCAGAGAATTCTTTGTCTTATTTGTGCTTTCCATTATTAAGTAGTTAACCGAATAATCGGGAGTCAAGTCGAAGTTTTCAGCAACGGTAAAATTTTGATTTTCAAAAAGCGGTGGTTCGTCAAGTTCACGCAAGACTTCATCAAAAAGTTTGACGTTTTCAAGCAAATACCTTTCAAACTCATAGTTTTTCAGAGATGTTCCGCTCATTAACTAAGTTATAAGTTTTATCGTTTATTCAATCGCCTCAATCCTGTCACGGAAAACATTAACGAGTTTATGACTTTCACTTAACTTGATGACATCGTTCCAAATCGCCGTCGTCAAGGTGAAAAATTCGCGCATTTTCAGATTACCGAAACGAATGTGAATTACTTTCGGCGGCGGTTCGTGAAAAATTATGCGGTTTGAGAAATCCGCGTCTTTGGTGATAATTGTCAGATTGATTTCTGCCGTATAATTCCAAATCTGAGTGTCTGTCCACTTATCGCCGACGTCATTTTGATGAATATAATCATCGCCTTTCCACAACGAAAAACGATACGGCAAATTTACCTCAATCAGATATTTCGCCATTTTAAACAAAAGATTTGATAACGTAGTTCCGATTCATTAGCCCGGAAGCAAATTCAAGACAAGAGGTAATATCTTCACGTTCAAGCGACGGATACTGGTTAAGAATTTCTTCAACCGTTTCGCCAGCGCTCAAAAATTCTAGAATGGTCTGCACTGTGATTCGCTTGCCGCGAATCGTCGGTTTACCGTTACAGATTTTTTCGTTAATCGTGATTCTTTCAGACAATAATTGCATTTTACACCTCGTTAAAATATTACCACGCTTAATGGTGAACGGTATTTGCCCCGTAAGACTCGACCTTTTCAGGCGCGGCTAAAACGTTTTCCGCGCCGACAATCTGTTGTAATTTTCGATAACTTCAGGCTTTGAAGCGTTTGTCGTTTGGCGGGGTTTGGCATTGAAATGAATTGACCGAAACATAAATCCAAGCAATGTTGAGCCATTTTAACCAGAGTCGCATTTAGAAAAAAGCGAGCTTGATTAAAACGGCAAAATTTTATAATAAAGCAAACCGACGTTTTTTAGACCAACTTTTAAATGGCAAATTGATGCTGCTTGAGAAGAAGTGATTGGAAACCCTCAAATCATTCAAAGCAAATGTAACGCCGGCATCTCTGCCGGTTGTCATTTGGGCATCCTGCCCGAATGCTGTGGTCGGAAGCGATAGCTAATCGCTGTGCAGCACAGGAAATGACCGGCTGGAAGCCGGTCAAGATAACCGGCAAAAATGCCGGCGTTACTATTTTTGAGATAGGTTTCTAGCTTTTCACATATTCGCCCGAATTCTTTGTTCGAGCATTTTGTTCATCTCTGCGGTCAGAGATTCTCTGTTTTTAAATAAATCCCAAACCATTCCGCTGATCGGCGCGGTTTCTCTGGATTTTATTTGAGTGGCCCATTTAAAACGGTCTTCGGGACTCGGATGCGTGTCGTCTTCGGTCGTCGGGCGCGCAATATTTTCGTTAAACTGCTGCTCCAAATCCTGTTTGATTTCCTCGTTTTGCTCGGTCATTTCATACAGATTCTGCAAAGCCCGATTGGAGCTGAACGCGGCATTTATTTCTTTGGCGGCTACATGATTAAATTCGATGCTGCGGCGAATAACGTGCGAGAGACCTTCGCGGAAAGCTTCGGCTCCGTATTGATGAACGGCCACGCGGTCGGCCAGTATTTCCTGCAAACGGGTCGCGCCGTGAGTAATCCGGCGAAAAAGAAAATGATAGACGCGCAGGAATTGAAACGCGATGTTGTAAAAGGTTGCCGTTCCGCTGAGCGCCATGGCTTCGGCCAGGCGAATAATATCCAGATTGACGCGCAGCGCAATATCGCCGCCCGCCGTATCGCGATTTGAAAAATGGCCGTATTCGTGAGCTAAAACCGCGCGAAACGCGTTTTGACTAAAATCATTGAGAACTGCCGCGCCGATAATCAAAACTCGCTCGGCTTTATCCTGCATTTTGGCTCTGATGCCGCCGCGCTCGTAAACTGCCAGCTCGGTTCCGTGCGTGATGCGGATTTCGTTGACCGGTCGGGTGTTGATGGCATCGGCGACTCCGCGCACCAAAGCCCATAATTCGGGAGCTTCGGCTTCGTCAAGCTGGCGTCCCGGATCTTCGATTTTGGTTCGCACAAAAAGCGATTTGATCATGTAGAAAATCGTGACGACAGCGGCGACGGCAACAATCAATAAAAGCTTGATTGGAATCCAGCCAACCCAAAGGAAAAACAAAGTAATTCCAGCGGCGGCAACAATGACCAGCAGCATCACAACCGGTTGGGAAAGATAATAATAAATTCCGGCGATGCCGACGACGTTTTTATAGATTTTACGAAGCCCGGCCTGCCCGCCGCCCGTGACATCGTTCGGGTCTGAATTTTCGATTGAGCGGAGCGTTTTGGCCGACAGTATTTTGCCCGCGACGAACAACAGCACCAGTCCCAAAATCCATGCGCCGACCAGATAAAGACCGTCATAAAAATATCTGCCCAACCCGTAAAAGCTTCCGTTCTGAGCTGTTTCGATGGCCGTCAAAGTTTTCTGCACAGCTTCGTGCGGCAAGCCGAGAGCTTCGGATTTTTTTATTTCCGCCGCCGCCCCGTCTAAATCTCCGTCGTCAGCCAATCGAATTCCGTTGAAATAGTGAGTTGCTGCCAGGTTTGGAAACTTTTCAGTGAGAATTTGTGAAGCGGCGCGAAAATCCTCGACGTGATCGGTCGAGAGGGCTAACTGCGCCGTCATCATGGCATAATCAGGGTCGTCTTCGGTATTTTTCTGCATGGCCTCTTTGGATAAAGCCAAAGCCTGCTCCAGTTCTGCCGCAGTCGGGTTGTAGTTACCAGGGCCGGGAGACGTCAGAGCGTAGGCGCGCCCGAGCAGATTGTCAGGAGTGCGATTGAGATTGAGAGCTTTTTGAGACATGCTCAAACCTTCTTCGCGCTTTCCGGTTTCAATCAAACCGTATCCCAAACGCCGCAAAGCGGGCTCGAAATTTGGTGCCTGGGCTAAAACCTGGTTGTAGAGTTTGATTGATTCAGGATAATTTTTTTGATCCAAATTTTCAGTGGCGGTTTTGAACGTGTCAACGGCTTTGGGCGCGATTTTTTGTAATTGCTGCCAGAGCTTTTCTTCTTTTGCCAAATCACGCGTTTGAGTTTGCGCAAAGGCGAGATTTGCGCACATCAGACAAAACAGCAAACTCGGGATAAACCGATTGGTGAAGCGTTTCATAAAATTTGTTTTTCCATCAGAGGCAGGAGGGTTTTGTTGCAAATACCTTACTTGAAAGTACGCGGCTGCAAATCTTAGCACGGAGAAAGAAGCTTCGCCAAATATAAATGAAGTTTTCCCAAGAAATTAATTCGCAGGCAATGTGAGAAAAATATTTTTATCAAGCCAAGCCAGAGAGATCAGCAACCTTATTTCTGTTTGAGAATTTGACGTGCTTCTTGAGTCGTAATTTTGCGGAATCCTGCCGGCACATCAAAGATTTGCGGCTCAACTTCGGTTTTGATTTCGCGCAGTTCGACGATGTTTTGAGCGCCGGTCGGCGCTCCATTCTCAATTGCGTCAATCTCGGTTCTGATCGGCAATCCCAAACTCTCGTCCGCCCAAACAAAAGTTTCGGTGCGAATATTTTCAGCCGTAGTGACGGGGCCAAAATCGAGCTGATATTTGGTCGTTTGGCGGTTCAAAACTTCTTCTTTGCCGACTGCCGAAAATGTCGCGCCGACGGGTTTTGCAGAGAGAAAATGCGTGAGCGAAAAATCATCCGGCTGATTTGTCAGCATTTTTAAATCATTTTTATCCGGCGCGGCGTTTAATTCAACCCAGACTTTTTGTTTGGACAGCAGCAGAATTTGCTTTCCGTCAGCCCTTTGAATGCTGGAAATCTGCTTGTCACCCGCTTCAAAATCAAGTCTCCGGTTGGAGCCGTCCCGGGCAACAAAGTAAGTTTGCTCGACGAAGTTTGAAGCCGCTTCATCGTAGCGAAACGCGAAAACAATTTTGGCCGAATATTTGTCCGGCTCTTTGGTCGCAAAAGGCGGTTGACCAGGAATATCTTCGGTGGGCGTTTCGACATTGGGGGTTGAAGCCGGCCTAACGTTTGCGTCAGTCGGTTTTTGCTGACAAGAAAACGAGAGTAAACTCAAAAAAATAATCGTCCCCAGAGGGATTTCTGGCCAGCGCATACCGAAAATGTTAGCACAAGACGCTTCGAGAGAGGAACAACTTGCCGAGATTCAGAATCATTTCGCCGCCGCCGCCGAATGGCTTTTAAGCTTTTCGGAAACAAACGGCTTTGCCATCGAAGCCAGCGAAATTGAAATCAAGCTGAGTCATGACAAGCTGATTTTGTCAGCTCCGACGCCGCGCGGCTGGCAAAACTGGATTATTCAGAGCTGGCAAAAATCAGGCGAAAAATTGATTTTTCAAACGGCGCGCAAACTTTTAAGTCCGGCCGCCGCGCTTGAATTTACGCCGCGTATGTTGATTGAAAATTTGCGTACCGAAGTCAAAGCGGCGCGTCTCTCAAAAGCCGCCGAATTGGCCGAAATTGCCAGAAAATCGTTTTCAGTGAGAGCTAAAATCGAGCGCGTTTCGCTTAGTCAAAGCAATCAGCGCGGCAAAGTCGGAACAATTGCAAGAATTTTGCTCAAAATGCCAAACGGCAAGTCGGTCGCCGTCTGCGGTTCGGTCGTCTCGAAAACGGATGCCGCCAATCTTCTGGCAAACTCTATTTTCTGGTTTGCCAAATTTTCAGACCGGCGCTCAATCAATGAGCTTTGGCTGATTGCCGAAGACCCGTGCGTCGAAGATTTACAAAAGCTGTGCGCGCTTTTACGAAACGGCTGGCGCGAGAAGATAAAGATTTATCGAATCAGCCCAAACTTAAATCCGAACAAAGCTGAAACGTCCGGTGAAAATCAAATCTTAACTTTGGCCGAAAACCTGGATTTTACCCATTTGTGGAAGACAAAACCAAAGAAACTGCTCGCGCCGAAAGCATTTGAGTTGAGCCAGACCGCGCAAACAATTATCGAACTAGAGCCAGATGCGATTGATGTCGTGCGTTCAAGAAAAGGCGAAACTCTGCGTTTTCATGGCTTGCCGTTTGTCAGAATCAGAGAGGTTTTGGGCACAGAGCAAACATGGTTCGGAGTTAACGCACGCGAGCAAAGAATTTTAAATGATGCGAGTCTGCCGGAGTTTTCCGAGCTGCTCGATAATTTACGTGCGCATCGCCAGTTTGCGGCAGCTGATAAATGCCACGCTTTTTACCAGTCCGCGCCCGAATCATGGCTTGAATCAATGCTCCGCCGCGATGTCTCGCGGCTCGATCCAAATCTGGTTCTCGCTCCCCTTTACGCGCAGTTTTGTCTGTCGAATAAAAGAGGGGCGCTCGACCTGCTGGCCGTCAGAGCCGATGGACAGCTGGTTGTGATTGAACTTAAAACCACAACCGACCGCGAACACGTTTTCCAGGCCGCCAGTTATTGGCGGCAAATCGAACTGCACCGCCGAAATGGTAATTTTCAATCGGCAAAACTGTTTGGTAATTTGCCGATTGCGGATGCTCCGCCGCTCGTTTATCTGGTTGCGCCGCTGATGAGCTTTCATCGCGATTTTGAGATTTTAGCGAATACAGTCACTCCTCAAATCGAGATTTGGCGGTTTGATTTAAACGAAGACTGGCGGAGCGGAATCCGCGTCGCGCGTCGCACCAAGCTGGCGGACAGATAAATTAAAATATTGTTTTAAAAGGTTCTCAATGTTAAGCTTGGCGGACAGATTCGACCAATTTCACAAAACCAGCTTTTCCAAGAAAAATTATGCAAGCTCTACCGCCGGTTAAAACGTTGTCGCTCGTTTTCTTAGCCTTTTTGTTTGTCATAGTGTTGTCTTTGCCGACACTGGCTCAGACGACGGAAGCTCCCGCAGCGGTTTTCTCTAACACCGCGCCGATTACCATCAACACCGCGCCGAGCACATTGGCTACACCAACTGTTGCTACACCTTATCCTTCAACCATTGATGTTTCGGGCATGACGGGAAATACGACTAAAGTGACGGTGACGCTCGACGGGGTGACACATAATTATTTGGGGGATTTGGACGTATTGCTGGTCAGCCCGAATGGAACAAAAGTCATCGTGCTTTCGGACGCGCTATACAGTTACAGTTCGGTAATCACAAGAGATGAAATTTTCACTTTTGACGATTCGGCGGCTGCATTTCCTAACTTCGGCCCTATTTATAATGGCACATATGGCACCCTCAACAATAACGATGGCGCCGATACATTTCCGGCTCCGGCTCCGGCCGGGCCTTACCTTAACGGTTTATCGAATTTCAACGCCTCGAGTCCGAACGGAACTTGGTCGCTTTATATTGTTGATGATTCTTTGGGCAATTCGGGCGCGCTTAATCGAGGCTGGAAGCTGACGGTGACAACGGCCGGCGGAACTCAAACCTTTTCCAATTCAAACTATATTGAAATTCCCGATGCGACGGCCCGGGCGACGCCTTACCCTTCAAACATCAGCGTTTCCGGCCTGAGCGGAGTAACTTCAAAAGTGACGGTGACGCTTAACAATTTTAGTCACCAAAATGCGTCCGATGCCAGCGTTTTGCTGGTCTCGCCAAACGGTAGCGGAATTATCCTGATGTCGAATGCGGGAACAAATGCTAACACGAATAACGCGACCATCACTTTCGATCAGGCTACGGGTAATAATCTGCCTTTTAACGGCAGTCTGGTCACGGGAACTTATCTTCCAAGCGCTTATAGTCCAACTGATTTCTTTCCCAATCCGGCGCCGCTCAGCAATTCAACCGGCGTGTTCCTCAATTCGCTTGACGGCTTTAACAGTTTCACGCCAAACGGGACGTGGTCTTTGTTTGTTTTAGACAAGGTGCGCGGCAATAGCGGAATGATTGCCGGCGGCTGGAGCATAAATATCACGACCACGCCGTTTACGCCTACAACATTTGGCTGCGTTCTGCCTTCGTTTGCGGGCGTCAGCAATTATAACGTCGGCTCTAACCCGACCAATCTCGCGACCGCTGATTTCAATAACGATAATAAACCAGATATCGTCACCGTTAATCAATTTTCCAACGATATCTCAATTCTATTAAACAATGGAACTGGCGGATTTTTGCCCGCAACCAACCTTGCGGTCGGTTCAGGCCCGTATTCGGTCGCAGTCGGGAAATTTAATGCGGATAATAATTTCGATATTGCGGTGACTAACTCCGCTTCAAATAACGTTTCGATTCTGCTCGGCAACGGCAACGGTACGTTTTCCGCTCCCGTTAATTTCAACACCGGAGCCACCCCAATATCTATTGCCGTCGGCGATTTTAACAACGACGCGAAACAGGATTTGGCCGTCGCTAATTTCGGCGGATTTTTTGCCGGAACTGTGTCCATTTTGCTTGGTAACGGAACGGGCGGATTCGCCCCGCAGATTAGCGCTAGAGTCAGAACCCAACCGGCGTTTGTGCTGGTCGGCAATTTTAACGGCGACAGTAATCAGGATCTGGCGGTTGCCAATTTCGGATCAGACAACATTTCAATTCTCACCGGACAGGGAAACGGTAATTTCACCGAAACTACCGCCGTCAACACTGGCACGGGACCGGTTTCGATTGCTCTTAACGGTAACGCCGCGCTAAATGCCGCCAATCTCATTACCGCTAACTATAATGGTAACACTTTGTCGTACCTACAAAACGATGGGTCAGGTTCGTTTACATCCAACAACACGCAGACGAGCGGCAACCCAATTTCGATAATCACCTCTGACATTCTGACCGGAGGTAGTTTGTCCGCAATTTTTGCTCGCAACAGCACTAACCAGATTAATATTGCTGGTTCTGATTTCACAGTTGGTAACAATCCGAACGCGGTTGTCAGCGCAGATTTTGATGGAAACGGGCAGTTAGATGCGGCCTCAGCTAACAGCGGCTCAAATAACATCTCGGTCTTACTCAACAGCTGCAGCATCGGGCGCGGTAATTTGTTCGATTTTAACGGCGACCGTCGCACGGATTTTGCCGTTTTTCGCCGCTCCAGTTCGATCTGGTTTAATCAGAGTCTTCCCGTCCCCTCGGGCAGTCAAACTTCAATTGGGATTCCAACCGATCAGATTGTTCCGGCTGATTACAACGGCGATGGGCGGGCGGACATCGGTATTTTCCGCCCCGAAAGCGGTTTATGGTATGTTCCGGGCATTTATTTCACGTTTTTCGGGCAAACCGGCGATATTGCCGCTCCGGCCGATTTTGACGGCGATCAGAAAGCGGACATCGCCGTTTTCCGTCCCAGCAACGGCACCTGGTACATTCGCCGCAGTTCCGACAATGGTTTTCAGGCGATGCAGTTCGGAATGAACGGAGATTTGCCGGTGCAGGGAGATTATGACGGCGATGGTCGCGCCGATATAGCTGTCTTTCGTCCGTCAAACGGCGTTTGGTACTGGCTGCGAAGCTCGGACGGCGGGTTTTCGGCGGTGCAGTTCGGGCAACAGGGCGATAAAACCGTCGCTGCCGATTACGACGGCGACGGCAAAACCGACCAAGCAATTTTCCGCAATGGAATTTGGTATATCTTGAACAGCTCAAACGGACAGTTTCGCAGCTTAGCTTTTGGACTCGGCACCGACATTCCGGTTCCGGGAGATTACGATAACGACGGCAAGTTTGACGTTGCGGTCTTTCGTCCGTCAAACGGAACTTGGTATTACCTCAGAAGCGTTGACGGCGCGTTTCAAGGTTTTCAATACGGTCAAATCGGAGATGTGCCGATTCCTTCGGCTTACGTGCGATAAAATTCCCGCTTGCGAGAAAGGGCGAGAATTAAGCGCGGATTACGATGTTTTTGCTTTTTCTCAAACGGTTAAGTCAATCGTAAAACGCCGGCATCATGCCGGCGTTATCTTTTTGAGATGATTTTTAATTTCTAGCTCTTTAAAAAACGGTAGCCGATTCCGCGGACGGTCAAGAGATGTTTGGGACGCGTCGGGTCGTCTTCGAGATAGCGGCGCAGGCGAACGATAAAATTATCAATCGCCCGCGTGTCCGTATCCTCGTGCAGTTCCCAAACATCCTCGAGTATCTCTTTGCGCGAAACCGTGTTTCCGGCTTTATTGATCAAATGGCGTAGCAGCTTGGCTTCCATCAGCGTCAACCGGACGGTTTCGGAACCGCTTTTGAGTTCGAGGTTTTGAAAATTAATGGTTTTACCGTTAAAACTAAAAGAGTCTTCAGCCGGTTTCTCGACGGGCATTTCATTCTTGAGCCATTCGCGCCGACGCAGCAGGCCGCGAATTCTGGCCAAAAAAATTGTCAGCTCAAACGGTTTTGACAGATAATCGTCGGCTCCGCTTTCAAAGCCGCGCAAAACATCTTCAGCGTTCCCGCGTGCCGTCAGCATTAGAATGGGGGCGTAAATTCCGGCTTGCCGTAAATTTGCGGCAACCTCAAAACCATCAATCCCCGGCAGCATAATGTCCAGGACAATCGCGTCGAACATCTCTTTATCCGAGAGCATCAACGTCAGCGCGGTTTCACCGTCAGGCGCTATCTTCGTCTCATAACCCTCGGCATTAAGGTTAAAACGCAACCCTTCTGCCAAACTCTGTTCATCTTCGACAACTAAAATCTTCATTAATTAACAGTCAACAGTCAACAGTCAACAGTCAAGATTGAATAACTGCTGACTGTTGACTGTTAACTAATTAAGCTTTTGGCAGGCGGACGATAAAAGTCGTGCCCAAGCCTTCGCCCGCGCTTTTCGCGAGAATCCTGCCGCCGTGTTTTTTAATAATTGCCTGAACGATTGATAAACCGATGCCGGTTCCCTTGACCTTTTGCGCGGCGCGCCCCGGAACGCGGTAGAAACGGCGAAAGATACGTTTTAATTCGCCTTGTGAAATGCCGATGCCGGAATCCGTAATCTGGATTTCGACCTGCTTTTCGCTGACGTTTTCGACCTTGACGGCCACATGCACTTCCGCGTTTGAATATTTAACCGCATTGTCGAGCAGATTGGTAAAAGCTATTTGCAATTCCTGCGCATCGCCGCGCACTCTAACTTCGCCGTCGGTCTGCAAATCCAGAGCAGTTTTGTCTAAACCGTAACGACGGCGAACGGCTTCATTCGAATCCTGTAACAGGTTGTTGAGCCTGATTTTAGAAAGATGCAGGCGGCGGCGGCGGTCGCCGGTGCTGCCGGCAAATAAAACCTGTTCGACCATGCGGTGCAGTCGGTCGGTATCGGCCAGCATCGTGTCGTAAAATTTTTGCCGCTGTTCTTCGTCGGTTTCGCGCGTCTTGAGCGTTTCGAGATAGAGACGAAGCGAGGCAATCGGGGTTTTTAGCTCGTGCGTCACCGAATTAATAAAAGCGTCGTGCTGTTCGTTGCGGCGAATTTCGCGAAAGAGAAAAACCGTGTTTAAAATCAGACCTGTAATGATTAGAGCAAAGAAAATAATCCCGAAAACGAGCAGGGCGATTTGTTCGAGACTGAGCAAGATCCAGCCAACATTGAGCGCGACGGCAAATGTCGTCAGACAAATTCCGAAGACCAGAAAGAATATCGCCAGATTTCTCCGGTTTGAGGCTAACATCACGGCTTTAGCATACAGCAAATATAAAAGGCAGAAAATAGATCAACTACTTTCCGCCTTTTCTCGCTCGATAAATTATCAATACTTTACGCTACGCGTTCAAGCTGCTGAACGGCCTGCTCATTCAGTTTATAAACCTTAACCTCTCTGACGAGTCCAAGACGCTCGAAAAGTCGAATTTGAATCCAGTTAATATCAAACTCGTACCACGCCAATCCGTGACGAGCCGATGACGGCTGGGCGTGATGGTTGTTGTGCCAGCCTTCGCCGAAAGTGACGAGCGCGACCAGTCCGTTGTTGGTCGAATCGTCTCTCGTTTCAAATCTGCGCGTTCCCCAGATATGGGTGGCCGAATTAACGAGCCAGGTAAAGTGCCAGCCGAAAACCGTTCTCAGGAAAATAGCCCATAAAACCATGCTCCAGCCGCCGATGAAAAATAATCCTACTCCGAGGATAATTGTCGGCACGGAATAATATTTTGATAAGAGAACGTGAAATCTATCTTTAAACAAATCCGGAACGTATTTTTTGAATGTGGCTTCGCCGTGTTCCTGCGAAGTGCCGCGAACAATCCAACCGATATGCGCCCAGTAAGCTCCGTCATGACGCGGCGAATGGGGGTCTTTGTCAGTGTCGGTAAAGGCGTGATGAAGGCGATGCGTCGTGACCCATTTGATCGCCGAACTTTGGAGGGCGAAAGTGCCGCAAACAGTAAGAAAATATTCAAACCATTTTGGAGCTTTAAAACCGCCGTGCGTCAGCATCCGGTGATAACCCAAACCGATGCCAAAACTCCCGGCAACCCACCACATTACGAAAGCGGCAATTAAATTCGCCCAGCTAAACGTAAACAAAGCCCAGATTGCGAAAGAATGAAAAATAATGAGCGGGATAATCGTATCCCAGTTAAGCTTGTTGGATTTTGCTTTAAATTCTAAAACGTTTTGCACTTTTTCCCCTTTTTTACGATAGCCGAAATAATTAGCATTAAACTGTTCGCGTTTAATTGGATTCAATCCTAACAGGTAAAAAAGCGGCTGATTGTAAGAGTTTTGTAATTTGGTAGATTGACGTTGCGAAAAAATGAGGAGAGGGGGCGTTATCTGAAAGTTCTGCTGATTCCTCGACTGAGCAAGCGGTTGTATTCAGTGTTGACCACGCCGTAACACTCGCAAACGGCGGCTTCTAATCCCTGACGGTCCAGCAAAGTGATTGACCCGCGCACGTTTTTGATCAATTTCTTTTCTGCAAGTTTTTTGGCTGCTAAGGTGACACCTTCGCGGCGGACGCCGAGCATATTTGAAATCAGATCGTGCGTCATTACCAGTTTATCCGAGTCCAGCCGGTCGTGGCTGAGCAGGAGCCACCGACAAAGCTGCTGCTCAACCGTGTGAAGACGATTACAAACGGCCGTTTGCGAGATTTGCGTGAGCAATGCCTGCGCGTAGCGCAAGAGCATTTTCTGAAACACTCTGCCCCTGGCAAATTCGGCCTGCAAATCTGTAGCTTTTATTCTAAAAGCCGCGCCCGCGCTTTGAATAATCGCCCGACTCGTAGTTGTCTCGCCGCCCAAAAAAAGCGCCACTCCAATTATTCCATCATTGCCCACCACGCCGATTTCGGCGGTCGCCCCGCGTTCCATCACATATAGCAGAGAGACAATCAAAGTTGTCGGAAAATAAGCGTATTCCTGTTTATCCCCGGATTCAAAAAGAACTTGTCCGAGCTTGAAAGAAACGGGTTCCAGAAGAGGTTCAAGGCGGGCGAATTCATCCGTGTGAAGCGCTGCGATCAGGTAATTTTTCAGAGCTAGGTTTGGATTGTCGGGTGCGATCATAAATGCTTCGGTGATCCTTTATTTGAGATTAACAACTTTAGAAAACCCTTTCGATGAACAACTACCGAAATTAAAATACTATAAAAGAAAAAATAATTTATTTATGTGCGCTAACACACGCACGAATAATGACTTACTTTCGGTAGGTGACAATTTCGCCGCGCTCCGCCTGTTTAATGATAAATCGCATCAACGAAAAGATAAAGGTTAGATTAAATCATTCCGCCATCCCACTCGTCTTCTCAAATCCCCTTTGATATCGGCCTAAGTTGCTGCCAAAAAAAGATTTGGATGGGTGTGATAGAACACCGACAAAAGTTTTTTACCAGGTTATCTTAATCTTAATCCCAGAGATATTTAATTTTTAAATATCTCTGGCTATCATCGGTGTCTCTTTGAGGACGATAGTCACTTCGCAGAAGGGCTTTCGATAGTTAGGAGAATCCATCTCCTTCTTTTTAAGGTTTCCTCCTGATTTTTGCGATAGTTTGAACTGATGAACTTTAGCGCAAAATCTTTTTCGAGAAAAACAATCAAATATGAACAAATCCTTGATTAGAATTATCAAGCGAGGTATCAAGATTACGCCCGAAATGAGCAATAAATCGGCTGTTGCGCTTGATGCAGTGAAAGCGGCAAGCCTGACCAAGCGCGAAATAGTCAGGACGATTACCGGATGGGTTAGTGAGCAGCGCGAGCAAAACCGTCTGGCTGAAATTGCCGCCCGAGAAATGCTCATTTCGGCAAGTTGTTAGCGAACAAGAAGTGAAATAGATGGAGACAATCCAATTTTGGGAACTTTAATTCAATCAATTATTTGTTCCCAAATTATTCGGATAAACCGGAGATGAAACCAAATAATCGGATTTCAGTTCTTTATGCCGATTCTAATGAAGATTCCTGTTTAATGTTAAAAACGCTGCTGGAATTTTCAGGAATTGATGTTTTATCCTTAGAAACTGCTTGTGAAGCTTTTCAAGCCGCTCAAGACAACCATTTCGATTTGTACTTGCAGGAAACTTCTTTTCCAGACGGCAGCGGTCTGGAGTTATGCCGACGATTGCGCGATCTTAATCCGCAAACTCCGATTGTTTTTTATTCGAGCGCGGCCTACGAAAGCGACCGGCAGAAAGGCATAGCGGCCGGTGCTGATGCTTATCTGACCAAACCTGATTCAACTGCAGTGGCAAATACTATTTTTAGGCTGGTCGTTGGTAAAACTAAAACCTCTCAAAAAAGTGCTTGGTTGAAATAAAAAATGCCAGATTCTTTTTTATCGCAAAAAGTTTTCAAGCAGAGGCGAGCAATAAGCTGCAACGTTATCCAGAGTAAAAATCCGGATGCGCTACTGATTTGCAGTGACCGCACCTCATGTTCTCGCCCTCTCAAATGACTTACTTATTTTTTGACATGTAAATTTATCCAAAAAATTTAACATTGCGGCTATCAAAGTTTATAATCTCAACCAAATCTAATTCAACAGTAAATTCGGTTTAGGCAGAAATTCATGAAGATGAAAGTGAGAGGCGTAAACAAGCCAGCCAAATATTGCGAAGTCTGTCAAGAGAATTTTGGCAATGGATTTAGTTTTTGTCCGGTTTGCGGCGAACCGTTAAAAGCGGTTGAGGTTGAACAAATAAAAGCTCCTACTCCGGAACCGGCCAACGCTCTGGTTCAAGCGGAAGAGGAAGTTGCGACGGTCGTGAGCGCGGCTCCGATAGCTGAAAATACCGCTCAATCAGTTGGTCCGCAGACGGTTAAAGCGGCAAACAAACCGATCAATTTTCAAGAAAATCAAATGAGTTTTCACGACGAGCCAAATATCGTCATGAAACTGATAATTCCGATAAAACAGGCAGATGCCGCAACAGTTGAAACTGCACCGACCGTTTCAAAAAAACCTTTTAAAGTGTCCTTTGTGATCACAATCGCAGTAGCCGTCGCCATGATTTTCGGAGCGGCTTTAGAGTTACCTGAAAGACAAATTTTATCTTCGGAGGCAACAGCTCCAGATGACTTCAAATCTATGTCTCAGCCTCAAAGAGAAACTCCCGAAAAGGAAGAAACATCAATTCAAAGCGTTGATGAGAAAATTCTACCTCAAAGCGCGGCAGTTATTTCTCCCATGCGGCGAACCGTTCGACAACCAGATTTGAACGGAAAAGCTGAAAAATCAGATTGGAATGAGCGATTGTCTGCTGCCGCTTTGCCGCGAACGGTTCCCGTAGAAAATATAAAGCTAATCAGACAACCGGAAATCTCACAAATGCTGCCGAAAATAGCCTTTAAGCCGATCCCGCCAAGAAATCCGGTTGTCAAAGAGGAATTATCTGAGCGGCCTAATCAAGCGATGTTTGAAGAAAGGATAATAAAATATAGAAACCAAAAAAGCTCCGGATTCAAAAACTTTTTCAACAAAATCGGCTCCGGATTTCTCTATCTGCCAAAAAGGATTTTAAAAAGACAAAAGCGGTAAGCTGCCGGTGTTAAAAGCAACCGGCATTTATCAATATTAAAAGTGTTTTTCTCTAGGCGGCGCTCTTGGATTCGAGAACGACTTTTTCGGCTTCGTATCTGCGAATTTGTTTAGCCCAGCCAAGCGTTTCGAAAACGCGAATAGTTATCCAGTTCATGTCAAATTCGTACCATTTTAGCCCGTGTCGGGCTGACGACGGTTGCGCGTGATGATTGTTGTGCCAGCCTTCGCCAAAGGTGAGCAGAGCGACAAACCAGTTGTTGGTCGAATCATCTTTCGTTTCAAACCGGCGCGTTCCCCAAAAATGCGCCGCCGAATTAACCAGCCAGGTCGAATGCCAGCCAAAAACAACGCGCGCGAAAACTCCCCACAAAACCATGCTCCAACCGCCGATAGCAAACAGGAGAAAGCCTGACAGAATAATCGGAACATAATAAAATCTCGCTAAAAAGACATGAAATTTGTCTTTGAGCAAATCCGGAACGTATTTTTTAAAAGTCGCTTCATCGTGATCCTGAGCCGTTCCGACGAAAATCCAGCCGATATGCGCCCAGATAAAACTAGGCCGAGTCGTGTGCGGGTCTTGCGGGGTTTCCGTGTGCTGATGATGCAGGCGATGCGTCGCCACCCATTTATACGCTTCGTTTTGCATTGACATCGTGCCAAACGTCGTCAGCGTGTATTCGAGCCATTTCGGAGCTTTAAAGCTGCGGTGCGTGAGCAGCCGGTGATAACCCAAACCAACGCCGAGACTGCCGACAATCCAGTTGCCAATCAGCATCGCCGCCAGATTTTGCCAGCTAAAAACAAATAAAGCTGGAATGGTCAAAAGATGAAAAATAACGATAATTGATAAATCGCGCCAGTTAATGCGTTCTCTGGCTTGTTTGATTTCTAAAATATTTTGCATTTAAAACCCTTGTAAATTTCTGCTCGGAGGCAGCAAGATTGAGACTAACAGGTTGGCGAGAGATCAATCGTAATAGTTGTGTAAGAATAAAAAGAACGCTGAATTAATTTTAATCCAGCGTTCTTTTCGCGGTCTGAAGATAAAAATCTCAATCGGCGAAAGCCACACTCAGTTGCTTGAGCGGCATTGATTGTTTCACATCAAGCGTTTCGACGGCTTCGCGGTTGACGTATCGGTACAAGATATCGCGCTGCTGCGGGATAAATCCGGCCTCCGCGATTTGATAACGCAATTCCTTTTCGTTGGCCTGCGTGTCCGCGCCCGCCGCCGAAACGACGTTTTCTTCGATCATTATCGAACCCATGTCATCCGCGCCGAAACGCAGAGCGGTTTGTCCCAAACGCAATCCTTGAGTCAGCCACGAAGCCTGAATATGCTGGACGTTATCCAAAAACAATCTGGAAACCGCGAGCATCTTTAAATAATCAATGCCGGTCGGTTCTTCCATGATTTTACGCCCGAGGGCGGTATTTTCGCGCTGAAAAGTCCAGGGAATAAAAGCCGTAAAACCGCCGGTTTCGTCCTGCACGTCGCGCACTCTTTGCAGATGCCGCATGCGATGTTCGATTTTATCGCCGATGCCGAACATCATCGTCGCGGTTGAACGCAAACCGACTTTGTGAACGGCGCGCATGACATTGAGCCACTCCTCCGTATTGCATTTGGTCGAAACGCGACGGCGCACTTCGTCGTCGAGAATCTCGCCGCCGCCGCCCGGCATTGAATAAAGTCCGGCCGTCTTTAAACGGCGCAGAATCGTTTCGTAATCGAGCTTGGAAATCAGTGAGATATTATGAATTTCCGGCGGCGAAAAGCAGTGAAGCTGAAAAGTCGGGTATTTGGCGTGCAGCGTCGAAAGCAGATTTTCATACCATTCAATATTAAAATCCGGGTGCAATCCGCCCTGCATTAAAACGCCGGTTCCGCCAAGCTGGATAGTTTCGTCAATTCGTTTACAGATTTCTTCGATTGAGTGAACGTAAGTATCAGGTTTTCCCGGTCGCCGGTAAAAAGCGCAAAACGTGCATACCACGTTGCAAACATTGGTGTAATTAATGTTGCGGTCAATAATGTAAGTTACGACATCAGTCGGATTTTTGCGCATCCGGACTTCATGCGCCGCGAGTCCGATGCGAACAAAATCGTTTGATTCGAGCAGTGCCGTACAATCTTCCGAAGTTAATCGTTCGCCGTCCAGAACCTTGTCTAAAATCGGTCGAATATCTTGCTCTATTTTTCTTTCGTTGCTCATTGCATTAATTTTGGCAAAACGCCAAGCAAATAGTCAGTTGTTAATAATTAATTGTTGATAAATTGGTATTTTTAGCCATTCTCAAAACTCTTTTTGCAAAGCTTGTGCCGCGAGAGTGTCAAAGAAAATTCAGCAGTTTCAGTTCTGGAATCAAATTTTGTTTGTGCGCCAACTGATAATAAAGCTGTAATCCTTCAATCAGTTCTTCATCCAACGAATAAGTAATATTTTGGGTGAGATAACGATGAAAGTCTGGGGTTGGCAATGTCACTTGCGGAGCGTAAAACTTCATAATTTCTTCGATTTTTTCCAACCCTTCGTTACGTGCTCCGGCAAAATCAATCTTTCGCGCCGATTCTGCAACTGCGCGGCGCGCCAGCCAAAATGCGAACACAAATCCGCAGCCGGTAAATTCGCGCCAAACTTCGACGATATCAAAAACGCGGAATTTGCTGCGGTCCAAATTGAGCGCCGGATCGCCGATCAGCAAAGCCGCGTCGTGTTTGGCCAGCATGTTTTCGATATTTGGTTCGGCAGAAACAAATTCCGGTTTCCGTCCAAAAAATTCTCGAAAAATAATCTGCGTGAGTGCGACCGAGGTTTTAGATGAAACGTCGAGAGCGACGGTTTTCGCTCGCTTCAAATCCTCGCCTCTAGTCACTAAAACAACGCTTCTGACTTGATATTTTGAAGCAACGCAGCAGCTCGGAAGAATGATTGTTTCAGCAATTCGCTGGTATTCGATAACTGGCGTCAGGGCAACGGCAACTTCCTGCGCTTCGAGCATCAGAGCGCATTTGGACGGCGCGGCGTCGGTGATTAGATTAACGTCCGATTGTCTGAAACCGTGCCAGAAACTCCAGACCAGCGGCGCGCTGTTTGAATAATTGGACGCCGCTAAAGTAATTTTATCAACTGTCATTTCCCTGCCTGTTTCCTAATCCAGCAAAATTTATTTTACCAAATTTTGCTTTCGTTTCGAGGTTATTTTATGCTTGGCACATTTCGGACACAAAAACGCATTATGAAGATTTACGATGTTACAATTCCCTTGAGCGAGCAGACGCCGGTTTTTGAAGGCGATCCGACCGTTCAGGTTAAATCGAGCCACGCTATCGCGCGCGGCGACGCGGCCAACGTCAGCCGGCTTTGTTTCGGAGCGCACACGGCGACGCATGTTGACGCGCCCGCGCATTTTATCGAAGGCGCGCGGCTCGTTTCAGAACTTGAATTTGAGAAACTGATCGGAAAAGTCCGCGTGATTGAAATAGACAAATCGGCAATGTCGGTGACCGCCGCGCACGTCAGAGCGGCTAATTTGCAGGATGCGGAGCGCGTACTTTTCAAAACTCGCAATTCGGATTTCTGGAATGATTTGGGGCAAGGATTTCGCAAAGATTTTACCTACATCGAACCCGCCGCCGCGCAGGAATTAGTTGACTTGAAGATAAAACTCGTCGGAATTGATTATCTCTCGGTCGAGAAATTCGGCACCGAATCGTTTGAAACGCATCTGACGCTCCTGGAAAAAGAAGTTGTAATTATCGAAGGCCTGGATTTACGCGAAATTGCGGCGGGCGATTACGAATTAATTTGCCTGCCGCTCAAATATCTCGGCAGCACCGGCGACGGCGCTCCGGCACGAACTATTTTGCGCGAAATTGCCTAAAATGGACGAAAAACGTAAAACCAAAATCAGCAGATTTCTCAGTTTAATTTTACGGCACGCGCCTGAAACTGTCGGCTTAAGGCTGGAAGATAACGGCTGGGTGAAGGTTGATGAACTGATTGCAGCTTGCGCCAAAAACGGAAGAACGTTTACCTTGAGCGAATTGCGCGAAGTCGTCGAAACCAACGATAAAAAGCGCTTTGCCTTTGATGAAAGCGGCAGGAGAATTCGCGCCAGCCAAGGTCACAGCGCGGCGGTTGAAATTGAATTTGAGAAACGAAAGCCGCCCGCGATTCTTTATCACGGAACGGCTGAAAAAAACGTCGGGCTGATTTTCCAAGACGGCCTACAAAAAATGAATCGTCATCATGTCCATCTTTCAATTGATACCGAAACGGCCGGAAAAGTCGGAGCGAGACACGGCAAACCGGCGATTTTTGAAGTTGATACAGTGGCGATGCTCAAAGACAATGTCGAGTTTTTTGTGTCGGCCAACGGCGTCTGGTTGGTTGAAAGCGTCGCACCGCAGTTTTTGCGTCTAACTGAATATGAATCGTAAAAATTTTACCGAAAAACGCCGTGTAATGGCTGAAAATTCGATTGATGATCTGATTGATTTGCTCCACAGCACGGATTTGCAAACCAGATTTTTTGCCGAAATGTGTCTGCGCGATGCGACCAGCGTCTGACTCAATTTCCAACCGGCGAGTTCGCCGGAAACGCGCGAAAAAGCAATTAAGGAATGGCGTGATTGGCTCAAGGCACGCGAAGGAAAGTACAAAAAACGTTTTAAAAGAAAGGCTGATAAACTTTGATTTTTTATCACATTACAACGCCGGAACAATTTGCCAAGTCTGCCGACGAGGATTTTTACGAATCTGAAAGTTTGCAGAGCGAAGGCTTTATCCACGCGAGTTTTGCCGAGCAATTGGAAGAAACTTTGAAAATACATTATAAAAATGTTGCGCGGGTCTTACTTTTGACGATTGATTCCACTCTTTTAACCGCCAAATTCATCGTTGAAAAATCGCGCAACGGCGAAGATTTTCCGCACATATACGGCGCAATCAACAAGTCGGCGATTACCGCCGTGACGACCAGAGATTTAGACTAAAATTTTTGCAGCAAATGGCAATTCAAATTCCTAACAAAGTAAGAGAGAAAAGTTACCGCGAGCGCGTGTTTGAAATCGTTCGGCAAATACCGGAAGGGCGCGTTATGACTTACGGACAAATCGCCGACATTTTGGGCGAAGGTTACACGCCGCGCACGGTAGGTTACGTGATGAACGCGTCCGACGCAGACGTTCAATGGCAGCGCGTAATTAACGCGCAGGGCGGCTGCTCGACCGGACATGTTGTTCTGCCGCCGGATAAGCAGCAGCGAATGCTCGAATCCGAAGGCGTTAAATTCAACGAAAAAGGACGCTGCGATTTGAAAGTTTATCGGTGGCAGCCCGAAGATGTCCAAAGTTCGAAGTCCAACGTCCAAAGTCAGGACGAACAACCGAGTTTATTCGACGAGTAAGTTCTTAAACTATAAACTTCCCACATGTTTGAAGTTACGTAGATTGAATGAGAGAAAACATCTTTACAAGGATAGACCGGATGGACAGGATAAACTCAAATTAGCTGTGAGATTGTTTTAAATCAGGCGTATCCTGCCCGTCCCTGTAAAATTCCTTTTCTGACTGCCTGACTTCTAACAATTAAAAAACTATGGAAAATCGAATGCCGAAATCAAACGCGCCTTATCAGGTCAGTACGCCGCAATTTTCCGTGACTGAGAGCATGGTCACGACCGCTTTTGAGTTGCCCGGTTATCGCATCCGGCAAAATCTGGGCGTCGTGCGCGGAATCGTCGTCCGTTCGCGCAATGTTTTTGTCAATATCGGGGCGTCGTTTCGCAGTCTGGCCGGCGGTAACATCGCCGCTTGGTCAAAGCTCTGCGAAGAAACCAGACAGGAAGCGTTTGATATTATGATTCAACACGCCACGGAAATGGGCGCGAACGCAATTATTTGCGCCCGTTACGACGCAACCGAAATGGGAAACATCGCAACCGAGGTTCTGGCTTATGGAACCGCTGTCATTGCCGAACCGCTTGAGGGAAACAATATTTACGAGTAATGAACGATAAAGCGATGATTACCGAAGCGCAGAAAGAATATGCTCGCCGCATTTTAACCCTCAATCCGTTTGTCAAGATGCTCGGGATTGAGCTGGTAGATTTAGCACATGGCGAAGCTACTTGCAGTTTGAAAGTCGAAGAAAAGCACGAGCGAGCCGGCGGTTTTTTGCACGGCGGCGTGACGGCTTCGCTGATTGATACGGTTCTGGCTTTTGCCGTCGCGACGCATTTAGCGTCGGGCGAAAATTCAGTCACGATTGATTTGACGGTTCATTATTTGCGCCCGCTTTATCGCGGTGAAATTACTGCTCGCGCTAAAGTTTTGCGCGCCGGAAAAAGAATCGTGACGGCTTCGGCCGAAGTTTTTGACGAAACGGGCGAATTGGCGGCGACGGCTCTTTCAACTTACAGCAAAATAAGAATGGAAAAATAAGGGTTTGGCAGGAAATTTTATAAGTTAAAGAAATTCTTTAACTTTTTTCTGGAAATTTATTTTGAATTGTAGTTTACTAGAATTACAGGAAAGTTACTCAAGGTTGGTTAAAGAGCAGTGGCAAGCACCGAAGGCGGTCAATAATCAGCAGTTCCAGCTCATCTTTCTCCCTTTTTAGCAGATTCAAAAGCCGTGATCTCATGCGAGACACGGCCTTTTTTGTTTGAAATTTAGATTGAAAAAGTTAGGATTGCTGTTATGCAAAAAGTTTTAACTGCCGCAGAGATGCGCGAAGTTGACCGTTTGACCGTTGAAAAATACGGCATTCCTTCCCTGCTTTTGATGGAAAACGCCGCTCACGCCGCCGCCCGCGTCATTGCAGAAAAACTCGGCGGATCGGTGGCGGGCAAAAGTTTTTTAATCCTCTGCGGCAAAGGCAACAACGGCGGCGACGGCGCGGCTCTGGCAAGAATTTTAGCTATTTCGGGAGCATCAGTTGATATTCTGTTACTTGGTAAAATCGATAAAACCCAAAATGAAGCACACACAAATTTTGAAGTTTTACGACGTTATACCTCTGAAGCTGATTATATTAACGATTTAATTACTCTTGAGCATTTTCAACTTTCAATGTTCTCCGGCGGTGGATTTGTCAAAATGCTAGAAGTGCCGACGCAGGACGAACTTGAATCTTTTTTCTATCGTCAGCCTGAAAACAAATCATCCTATGCGGGTATTATTGACGCGCTTTTCGGAACTGGTTTGAGCCGTCCGCTTGAAAATCTAACTGGCGATGCAATCGAATATTTCAATCGTTTTTATGAAAGCTTATTCTTTCAAGATTTTGGTAACAAAAACAAATCTTTTTTGACAGTTGCTTTGGATTTACCTTCAGGTTTACATGCAAATTTTGGAAATTTATTCGATGCGAATATTCAGACAGATTTGACCATAACTTTCACCGCCCCTAAACCTGCCAATGTTTTGCCACCTGCTTCGCGTTTTAATGGCGAACTCGTCACGGTCAGCATCGGTTCGCCGCAGGAATTGATTGATAATTCACCTTCGCAGTTATTTGTCGCCGAAAAGCAGGACGCGCAAGTATGGCTGCGGCAAACTCGTTTTGAAAAAGGTTCTTACAAAAACAAACGCGGTCACGCGCTGCTGGTTGTCGGCTCTAAAAAGTATACGGGCGCGGCGGTGATGTCGGGCGATGCGGCGGTTAAAACCGGAGTCGGATTAGTGACGGTTGCGACGCCTGAATCAGCGAAAGATGCGGTTGCCGGACGCCTCTTGCCAGAAGTCATTACAAACGCCGTCGCTGAAACCGAAACCGGCGCAATGTCCGCAGAGGCTTTTGCGCAAATCGAAAAACTGTTTGCTAAAGTTGACGCGCTGGCAATCGGCTGCGGATTGGACGCGAGCGGCGAAGAAACAAAAAATCTGGTCAAAAAGGTTATTGAAAACCGCAAAACTCCGGTTGTGATTGATGCGGACGGATTAAACGCGCTCGCGCCGTTTGAACTGCAGGGCTCGGACGAACTGCCTCTGATTTTAACGCCGCACGAAGGAGAAATGCGGCGCCTGCTCGGCGTTGACAAAGATTTTGATTTTTCCGACCGCGTGAAAATTGCTCGCGATTTTTCCCAAAAACACCACGTCATTTTGCTGCTCAAGGGCGAACGCTCGCTCGTCGCCGCGCCGGACGGTCGCGTCGTCGTCAATCCAACCGGCAACGAAGGACTGGGTAAAGGCGGCAGCGGCGACACGCTGACCGGAATCATTGTCGGGTTTGTCGCGCAATCTTTCGCCGCTCCAAAAGACTTGAATTTCTACACGCCTGCCGGTGCAAAACCGTGGCAGGCAAGCACCGCCTTTGACGCAGTTGTCGCTGCGCTCTACATTGCGGGAATGGCCGGAGACATTGCGGCTAAGAAATTGGGGATGCGCTCGATGACCGCTTCGGATGTGCGCGAGTGTTTGGGCGAGGCGTTTCGTGAATTAGAAAATGATTAGTCCAAAGTCCAAAGTCCAAAGTCCAAAGTCCGGTTTGCCGCTAGGCGAATTTATTTGCGAAACGCCGGCAGCAACGTTTACGCTCGGCGAGCGATTTAGCGCGGAGCTTGCGGGCGGCGAAATCGTTTTGCTTTCGGGCGAGCTTGGCGCTGGCAAAACTTTGTTTGTTAAAGGCGTCCTGAGCGCGCTTCGGTTTGATGAAGCCGAAGTGACCAGCCCGAGTTTTACCCTCGTCAACGTTTATGAGGCGCGCCTGAAAGTTTTTCACATTGATTTGTATCGTTTAAACGACGGCGCGGCGGCCGGTTACGCGGTTGATTTGGACGAGATTTTGCGCGACGAGCAGGCAGTCGTTTTGATCGAATGGGCGGAACGATTGCGAGATTTTCCTCTCCCCGAAAAGATTATCAAAATAACAATTGCGGGCGACGGAGACGAACCGCGACGGATTTCAATTTCCACTGATGAATCATAAATTGCCGCCGCTTGAAAACTCTCGCCTCGTCATCAAAAAGAGCGCCCGGCAACTGCTCGTTTTTGACGGCGAGAATCTTGTCAAAACGTACAAAATCGCGCTCGGCTCAAATGCTTTTGACAATAAACAGACCGAAGGCGACCACA
This sequence comes from Pyrinomonadales bacterium, assembly GCA_038212235.1. Taxonomy (GTDB): domain Bacteria; phylum Acidobacteriota; class Blastocatellia; order Pyrinomonadales; family Pyrinomonadaceae; genus JBBQUS01. The sequence goes on along the minus strand of JBBQUS010000002.1, from coordinate 77,003 downwards.
AAACGCCGGAAGGCCATTTTTATCTCGCCGTCAAAAACCCAAAAAGCAAATTTCATCGCTCGCTCGGGCTCAGCTACCCAAATGCGGAAGACGCGAGGCGCGGTTTGCGCGATGAGTTAATTACGCAGGAAGAGCACGACGAAATTGTTCTGGCAATCCGGGAAAACCGACTGCCGCCGCAAAATACGGCGCTGGGCGGCGAAATTTATATTCACGGCGGCGGAACGGAAAAAGATTGGACGCGCGGTTGTATCGCGCTTGAAAACGACGATGCGGAAGAACTATTTAACGTGCTTCCGCACGGAATTTCAGTTTTGATAGAAAAATAAGTTGCGCAAGCCGCAAAAGAATTTTACAGGGATGGACAGGATAGACAGGATTTAAAACAAATTTTATTGAATTTAATTTTATCCTGTCTATCCTGTCCATCCTTGTAAAAACTGTCCTGATTGCTTCTTAAAAAGAGAGATTATTGTAGAATCGTTTTACTTTAGCGAGTATCTGTCGGGGTGTTTCTACCGTTTGTTGAAATTCGGTGACAGTTACGCTTTTATTTCGTTAAAATCCTGCTTGATGCAAACAAACAGTTTATTATTTTTGGGACTGCTCGCGGCGGCGGCCAACGTCGTCGGAGGTTTATTGCTGTATCCTTCGGCCGCGCTGAGAAATAACGAGCGGGCTTTAAAATTTCTCGTCGCGCTGGGCGCCGGTTTTCTGCTCGCGGTTAATTTCATCGAGATTTTGCCGCGCGCGCTCGCGCTGTGGATCAACGCCAGAAACCAAACCTCGATTGAGGAGATCATTATTTACCCGCTGCTCCTGTTGCTTGGCGGTTATTTAATGGTTCATTTCTTTGAACAGACTTTGACGCCGCATGTTCACCTGGGCGAAAGCTCGTCGGCGGTGATTCCGCCATCCGTAGCTTACACGGCGGTTGGCGGAATGCTCTTTCATGCGTTTTTTGACGGAATCGCGATTGCGGCAGCAACGGCGGTGAATTTCAGCGCGGGCGTTCTGGTTTTCCTCGCAATCTTTCTGCACAAACTGCCCGAAGGGTTTACGGTCGCATCCTTAGTCGTGGCGTCGGGTCAATCTTTGGGGCGCGCCACTGCGGCCAGCGCGGTTGTCGGTTTGACAACGCTGCTCGGCGTCGCTGTTTTCGCCCTTTTGGGATCACAAATGACGGTTGCCGTGCCGTTTTTGCTGCCGATTGCCGCCGGTGTCGCGCTTTACGTGGCAGCCAGCGAGCTGATTCCCGAATTGCATCATCACGGGGGCAAAAATTGGCTTCTTTCAGTTTTCGTTTTTACCGGCGTCGCGCTCTTTTTTGTGCTGCATTATTTTTTGCACGGAATACTTGAGCACTAAACCGACATTATTATTTTGGCATAATATTTTTCCAATTTAAAAGAAGGAGCTTTGGCGATGGCGAAAAGGCTTGAGAAAAAACATCCGCTGGCGATCCGCTGGCTGCACTGGATTAACTTTCCGATTTTGGGGCTGATGATTTGGAGCGGTTTGCTGATTTACTGGGCAAACGGCGTTTTTGGAATCAAACTCGGAAGTTACGAATTATTTCACTTTTTTCCCAAATGGTTTTACGAAGATTTAGGAATTCCCTTTCGCCTGGCCGAAGGCTTGATGCTGCATTTCTTTTTTATGTGGTTTTTTGTCATCAACGGCATTTTGTACGTTTTGTACACTGTTCTTTCGGGCGAATGGCGCTCACTCGTTCCAATTCCGGGTTCGTTCAAACGCGCTCTGCAAGTTACGCTCTACGATTTTGGTTTAAGCCGTTACCATCCGCCGCAAGGCAAATACAACGACGCGCAGCGCATCGCCTACACCAGCGTGATCCTGATGGGCGTCGGCTCGCTTCTGACCGGACTCGCAATTTACAAACCCACGCAGCTCTCGTTTTTGACCACGATTTTGGGCGGTTACGAATGGGCGCGGTGGGAACATTTTTGGCTGACAATTCTGTACGTCCTGTTCTTCCTAGTCCATGTGGCGCAAGTTGCCAAAGCGGGCTGGAACAACTTCCGTTCGATGATTACGGGTTATGAAACGGCGACGGTCGAAGGCGTGCCGCTCGAAAAGGATTTGCCGAACGTGATGCCGCCCCAAGCAGGCGAAGGAGCAAAAGCATGAACCCAGAAAACAAAGCTGAAAACGAAATAGAAAACAAAGTAGAGAACAAGGCGGTCGAAATTAAACCCAAAGACGAAGAAGTTTTGCATGAAAAAGTCCGCGAGTTGGAAGTTCAAAAAAGCGACGCGCTTGCAGTCGCCGCGACGGATTCTGACAAGATCAACACGGCGAAAATTTTGGGCGAAAATATGGAATTCTCGCCCGTGATGACCGACGAACAGGCAAAGAGCGAGATGTTTCGGCGTTCGCGGCGCGGCTTTTTAGTAGGCGGCGCGGCGGTCGTTTTCGGCTATCTCGGTTACAGCTGGCTGCGCGATGAAAAGCAGGCTTGGGTGTTTGACCGCGCTTTTAAATTTAACGAAGCGGTCGCGGAAACTTTTTATTCTCCGGCGCGGCTTGCCGCTCAATTTCCTCGCGAAAGAGTCGGAGAATTGCGCGTCAACGGCGGCGAAGGAATGAGCCAAGGTTTTAATCCGGCGACGTGGAAGCTGCAAGTGGTCGGCGTGGCAAATCCAAACAGATTTCCGCAGTACACCGATAATATCGCTTACGATACGGCGATGGATGACCAAAACGAAATGAAGGAGACGAACCAGCAGCACGAAACCAAAGACGCCAAGCAAAATCCAAATAAACAGGAAATGCCGCCCGCCACGATGGATAGAGCCGCCGCGTCGCAGATGCCAATGCCCGGCTTGCTTTTGACGATGGATGACATCAGGGCGCTGCCGCGCGTCGAAATGACGACGGAATTAAAATGCATCGAAGGCTGGAGCACAATCGTTAATTGGGCCGGAGCCAGATTTTCCGATTTTGTTGCCAAATTTTTGCCCGTTACCAAAAGCGGCGGCGTGCCTGATCTTAATCGCCCACAGGATTTGGCGTCGTACGTTTCGCTCGTCACGCCTGACGGCGGTTATTACGTCGGGATGGATATGCAGAGCATTTTGCATCCGCAAACTTTGCTCTGCTACGAAATGAACGGCGCGCCCCTCTCCCTCGAACATGGCGCTCCGTTGCGGTTGGTGACGCCGACCAAATACGGAATCAAACAATTAAAACGCATCGGGCGGATTACATTTACCAATGAAAGACCCGCCGATTTTTGGGGCGAACGCGGTTACGACTGGTATTCAGGGCATTAACATAAATCACAAATGTAGGGGCGCGGGCTTGTCCCCGCCCAATGAGCGTTTGGTTTTGCAAACGCGAAAATTGACTTTGATTAACACATGTCTTTTATTGGCGAATAATTTGTGGATAAACACGCGTTGTTCGCGCTCTCGCGCTCATTGGGCGGGGACAAGCCCGCGCCCCTACTTAAAAAATTCGCCAATTTTCGCGACGACGTATTGCTGTTGTTCCGCGGTTAATTCGGGATAAATAGGCAAAGCCAGCGTTTCCTTGGCGGCTCGTTCGGATTCCGGCAGATCGCCCGCTTTGTAACCTAAATACTCAAAACATTCCTGCAGATGAAGCGGCACCGGATAGTAAATGTCTGTGCCGATTTCATTTTCGGTCAGAAACTTTTTGAGCGCGTCGCGCTTTTCGCCGAAGACGCGAATCGTGAATTGATTATAAATGTGTCGGACGTTTTCGCGTTCAAAAGGCAAGCCGAGATGTTCCGCTAAACCGGCGTCAAGAAAGAGCTTTCGATAAGTTTGAGCGTTGCGCTGACGCGCCGCCGACCAACCATCGAGATGAGGAAATTTGACGCGCAGAATTGCCGCCTGCAACCCGTCGAGTCTCGAGTTAAGCCCGACAAACTTGTGATAATACTTGACTTCCGAGCCGTGAACGCGCAAAACGCTCAGTTTGTGCGCGAGCGCCGGGTTGTTGGTCGTGAGCATTCCGCCGTCGCCCGCTCCGCCCAAGTTTTTTGACGGATAAAAGCTAAAACAGCCGATTGCGCTCATTTCACCGGCGCGCCGTCCGGCGTCTTCCGCACCGATAGCTTGCGCCGCATCCTCGACCAAAGGAATATCGTATTTTTCTGAAAGCTTGATCAGTTCGTCCATTTCGGCGCACTGCCCGAATAGATGAACGGGCATAATCGCTTTGGTGCGCTGGGTGATTTCGGCTTCGATTTGCGAGACGTTCAGATTGTAAGTCAGCGGATCAATGTCAACAAAAACGGGCGTTGCGCCGAGTCTGGTAATCGAGCTGACGGTGGCGAAAAAACTGAAAGGCGTTGTAATTACCTCGTCACCCGCGCCGACCCCGAGCGCCATCAGAGCGAGCAGCAGGGCGTCCGTCCCCGATGCACAGCCGATTCCGAATTCGCAGTTTGAATAAGCAGCAATTTCCCTTTCGAGTTCGGCAACTTCCGCCCCCAAAACAAACTGCGTGGTGTCTAAAATGCGCCCAATGGCGTGATTAATTGCTTCGCGCAGAGGCTCTTGCTGAGCGCGTAAATCTAGCAGCGGAACTTTCATAATTAAAAAGACGAAATTTAATTTTCGCTGTTTTCACATTAATTATGCAAATCGCCGATGATTCTTGTTCGTGAAAGAGAACAAAAACAGAGTCGCTGAGGCTTGCAGCAACTTCCCGTACGCTTAACTGATGAGAGAAAATCCATAGCGTTTGCGGCAGATTGTGATAAATTGGAGATTCTAAAGCTATGAATCCTGTATTACAACAAACTGACCAGACTCAAGAAAATTCACCGATTATACTTCCGCTGAGTCTGCTTCACGACCGCCGTTTTTTATTTAATCGCGAATTATCCTGGCTCGAGTTTAACCGCCGCGTTCTGGAGGAGGCTCAAGACGAAGCGCATCCGATGCTTGAGCGGCTCAAATTTCTTTCGATTTTTTCCACTAATCTGGACGAGTTTTTTATGATTCGCGTTTCCGGATTAAAAGAACAGATGGAGGAGAAGTTCACCGCTTTTTCGCCCGACGGAATGAGTCCAGCCGAACAACTAAAGGAAGTTCGCGATCATTTGCTGCCGATGCTTGAGGCGCAAATGAGTTTGCTGAACGAAGTGATCCTGCCGGCGCTCGCCCTCGAAGGGGTGGCAATCTGGAGTTACGATTCGTTGCTGGAAGACGAGAAAGCCTACGCCGACCGTTACTTTACCGAAAACGTTTTTCCGGTTCTGACGCCGCAAGCCGTTGACGCCAGCCATCCGTTTCCCTACATCTCAAACTTGAGCTTAAATTTGGGCGTGGTTTTAATGCCGGATGAAAAAGCCAAAAAAAGAACTCCTTATCACGGGGAAACGCGTTTCGCGCGCATCAAAGTGCCAAATAACGTTCCGCATCTCATCGCCGTCAACCAAGCGGAAACAAAATTTACGCCGCTCGGCGGACTGATTCGGGGAAACATCAACGCGCTTTTTCCGGGCATGAAAATTATGCAGACGCATTTGTTCAGGGTGACGCGCGATGCCGACATTGAGCTGCGCGAAGACGAAGCAAGCGATTTGATGCGGACGATGGAGCGCGAACTGCATCGGCGACGCTTCGGCGATGCCGTCCGGCTCGAAGTGGCGGCGACAATGCCGGAGGAAATGACCAAGTTTTTAACCGATGAGCTTGAAATCGAGAGCAGCGACGTTTATCAAATTGACGGTTTTTTAAACGTGCCGGATTTGATGCGGCTTTATAAATTTGATCGTCCGGCCCTAAAAGACCGACCGCTAAATTCTGTTACCCCGTCAGCATTTAAAAATGCCAAGTCAATGTTTGAGGCGATTGCCAAACAGGATGTTCTGGTTCATCACCCGTTTACTAATTTTAATTCGGTCACAGATTTTATTAACGCGGCGGCTTCAGATTCGGATGTTCAGGCAATTAAAATTTGCCTCTACCGCACCGGCAAAGATTCGCCCGTAGTCGAAGCCCTGATGCTCGCCAGTCAGAACGGCAAACAAGTGGCGGCGCTGGTCGAACTCAAAGCCAGATTTGACGAAGAAAACAACATCGAATGGGCGCGGCGGTTGGAGCGCGAAGGCGTTCACGTCGTTTACGGAATGCGCGGGCTTAAAACTCATTCAAAACTGGCACTCGTCATCCGGCGCGAAGAAGGTAAACTAAAACGCTACGTTCACATTGCGACCGGGAATTACAATCCGACGACAGCCAAAATCTACACGGATCTCGGATTATTAACGGCGAACGAAGAAATCGGAGCGGACGCAAGCGAAATTTTCAACTTTTTAACCGGTTACTCAAATCAATCCGATTTTCGCAGGCTGCTGGTCGCGCCCGTTAATCTGCGCGAAAAAATGCTGGAATTGATTCGTCGGGAAGCCGCGCACAAAGAAAAAGGGCGGATCATCGCTAAGATGAACAGTCTGACCGACACGGAAATGATTCACGAGCTTTACGCGGCGGCGCAGGCCGGAGTAAAAATAGATTTAATCATTCGCGGCATCTGCGTTTTGCGTCCCGGAGTCGAAGGTTTGTCGGAAAACATTACGGTTCGCAGCATTGTCGGGCGTTTTCTCGAACACAGCCGGATTTTTTATTTCGAAAACGGCGGCAAAAATTCGGAAATTTATATCGGCAGCGCCGATTGGATGCACCGCAATTTAGATCGCCGCATTGAAGTGGTCGCACCGATTTTATCAGGCAAAATCAAAAGCTACATTAAAAAAGAAATTCTCGACGCTTACCTGCGCGACAACTCAAAAGCCCGCCTTCTGCAGCCAAACGGCGATTATATTCGGTTGACCGCCGATGAAAACGGAGCGGAAGCCTTTAGCGTACAGGATTTTTTTATTGGCAAAGAAATTTAATTAATGGTGAATGGTGAATGGTGAATTATCAAAACAAGAATTTGGAGTTGGTGAATTCGTTCTGACATTCACCATTCACCATTCATAATTCACCATTATTTAAGACAGCCATTTATGGTTTTGGCACATCGGAATTTATAAGCAATGTTTAGATGGTTTCGTGAGGGGTTTATGAGAAATTTAGCTTTCGTCCTGTTCCTGTTCACGTTTTTTGCCGGCGGCACAGCGCAGATTTTTGCGCAGGCCAAAGGGATTGACACACAAAATAAGCAAATCGAAGACATCGGCGTAAGTAAGGGGCCGGCCAATAACGGCAATCGGCGCGATGTCGGCGTCGGACGCGGCATTGATTTTGGCGGCGGCAAAACGGCCGACCGCTTGCCCTTGCCCAATCCGTACCGGCTGGCTTCAAAACGCGATCTCCTAGTGGCCAGCATCGCAGATATTTTGCGCGAACGAAACCTGGTCGTGGATGAAGCCGCTTCCCGCCCTGCTGACGGCGTTCTGGTGACGCAGCCTTATACTTTTGTTAAAGGGCCGGTCACGAGTCAATCACAACTATTGCAGTTCGCCAATTTGCCCGATGAAGATCGCCGCAACGGAGTCTGGACGCGCGGACGTTACACACTGACAATTGATGTACAGACAATTGACGGCATCAATAATAACGTTTCGGTAACGGCCAAGGTCGAAGGACGCACCGAAACCGCTCTGGGTTCGCAGTGGCTGACGCTGACCAGCAGCGGACAGGCCGAAAACGAAGTGCTGGCGGCTCTGGTTGAGCGCGTGACAGGCACCGCGCCGTATCAGGAAACCAAACAGCCCGACAAGCAATCTGATAAAGCGTCGGAGAAGCCGCCTGAAAAATCACCCGAAAAAAATGAAAAGCCGCAGCATTAACGACGGCCATTATTAAGCTGCAAATCTTAATAAAGCGCAAGTTTAGTTTTGAAAATTAATCACTCACGGATTACAATTTGTCAGCTCCGATTCAAGAAAATGTTTGCTCGAATATCATCTCTCATCATTTTGGTTTTCGCATTGACTTCAGTTAAAGCGCTGGCGCAAGTCGGCACTTCTAACTCCAACGCAGCGGACGCTTCCAAAGCAAATTCGCACGACCATGGAGACGACAATGATTCTCCGGCGAGTTTGAACATGCGCGAAACGCGCGAAAAATGGCGTCTGGAGGCCGAAGAAAAAGAGCATCGCGAACTGCTCGACCGCAGCGACAAAGCGGCGCATTTAAGCGATGAACTAAAAAAGTCTTTGGTCCAAAACAACGCTTTTTCTGGCGGCGATGCGACAAAACTGACGGAACTTGAAAAGCTGCTCAAAAAAATTCGCAAGAATCTTGGCGGCGGCGGAGACGAAAACGACTCGGTGAACGAAGTCAAACCGGCGTCTCTGGCCGAAGCTTTTAACCAACTGTCAGAGGCGGGCGCGTCGCTCAACGACGGACTGAAAAAACAAACCCGTCACGAAATTTCCGCCGATTCGATTGATAAATCCAACGAAATGCTCGACCTGATCGCGCTGATCCGCAACTTTTCGCAACCCAAATGATGGCTTCCGTTTTTCGACATTTATTTTTTCTTCTGGCGGCAGCGTTGACATTTTCAACGCTGCCTTTTGTTTCCCGGGCGCAGGACAAACCGGACGATGAAGTAATCAAAGTTGATACCAATCTCGTCGTCTTAAACGCCGTTGTGACCGACGCCAAAGGCAGTTATGTAGCAGGTTTGCGGCAAAAAGATTTTCAAATTTTAGAAGACGGTCAGCCACAGACGATTAATACTTTCGGAGCGGAAAGCACACCGTTTGCCGCCGTCGTCCTGGTTGACACATCGGGCAGCATGGAAAGCCGGATGGCGGTCGCGCGGGCAGCGGCAATCAAATTTCTCGACGGTTTGCGCGAGGACGATGTAGCGGCGGTTTACAATTTTGATTCGAAAGTAAAACTCGTCCAGGAGTTTTCTGGCAGCCGCGATCTCGCACCCACCGGCTACGATTTAAAAGCGGACGGGATGACGGTTTTAAACGACGCTGTGATCGAAGCCGCCAAAATTCTCTCAAATCGAGCGGAAAAACGCCGCGCGATTATTGTTCTCTCGGATGGCGCGGACACGATGAGCAAAGCCTCGCAAAGCAAAGCGCTGCAAGCCGCCATCGCCGCCGGCGCGACCGTTTACACGGTTGACATGTCGGCGTTTGACGAACGCGACAAATACACTCTGGCGCGCAAACAATCGGTCGGCGCGCTCAAAACGTTCGCCGAAAAATCGGGCGGCCGCTTTGTCGCCGTTTCAGGCGGCGCGGAAATGCGCGACGCGTTTCGGCAGATTGTCGAGGAATTAAACGTTCAATACACCATCGGCTATCAACCGACCAACACCGCGCGCGACGGCAAGTACCGCGCAATCGAAGTCAAACTCGCCCGCCCAACGCTCACCATTCGCACTCGCAAAGGCTATAACGCCCCCAAAAAGTGAAAAATTCGGGTAAATAAAAGGGCAGTTTCGAATCCTATAAAATAAAATATCTTGCTAAAATGCTTGAAGCTCTTGCTTACTACCTAAACAAAATCGAGAGGCTTCACATTGACCGTTCCGTAGGAACTTCCGTCAATAGCCCGACGATTTATCGTTGGGAATATCGCGAGCAGACGTTCGAGTCCCGCCAGGGACGACAGGATGCGACGATTAAATATCATCCGTCCCGTTGGGACTTTGAAACATATTTGTAATTTTTTACCCGCCGATGAATCGGCGAGCTATTAACAATTGCTCCGCCGGAGCATAAAATTGACAGAGCTTTAGCGTTTTAAAACCTGATTAATTGAGATTGGCGTTTTTAGAGCACTTTCAATTAAAAAAACACGCTCAATTAAAATTGGCGTTTTAAAATCGAGATCAATTGAGAAATGTCGCATTCATTTGTCAATCAACTGCTGCATTGCGTTTTCAGCACGAAAGAGCGCCGATCGATGATTACGCCCGCGCTTCAACCGCGACTTTTTCAATATATGGGCGGCATCGCGCGCGAAAACAAAATCAAGTTGCTGGCCGCAGGCGGGGTAGATGATCACGTTCATCTTCTGATTTCGATGCCTTCGACAATTTCTATTGCCAAAGCTTTACAGTTGGTAAAAGGCGGCTCATCAAAATGGATTCACGAAACATTTCCCGAACATCGCTTGTTTGAATGGCAGGAAGGTTACGGAGCGTTTTCAATCGGCATCGGTGATGTAGAGAAGACAACCAAATACATCAACAATCAGGCCGAGCAGCATGGGAAAATGGATTTTAAAGCGGAATTCCGAGCGTTTTTGAAAAAACACGACATCGAATACGACGAGCGATATATTTTCGATTGACGTTTCACAGCGCTCAAGCGCCCGGCTTTTATCGAAAACTCATTCGGGAAATTTTGATCAAAGTCAGTTTTGTAACGAACAGTTTCAGGATTTAACTCAAAAAATGATATTTTCGATGTAATGCCGTTCCGCGACTTCTGTTCAAAACTATCATTTCAACTCATCTTTTCGTTTTTAGCGGTTTGTCTGCTCCCGGCCAATTTCGCCTGTAATAAAAAACCTGCGACCGAAACACCGAAAATCGAACCGATTGCTTCAATGCCCAAAGCGCCTCGCGCGGCGACAACGATGTTTGAGCAAAATTTGCCTGAAACTTTACCCCTGCCGACCGACGCCGACATTGTGCAAAAGCGCATTTTGAAAGATTACGGAGCGATTTTTGTCGCGCGTTCCGGCGTCGTTTTGCCGCCGAAAATCGTTTTTGAAAGCGAAGAGGATTGCGCAGCGTGGCAGCAAAATGTTCATATCGAAGCGGCAAATTTTGGCGGCATAAATATCGAACTGCAAAAACCGGCGATGGCGGCGCTGCTGGCGGCGCGCGAGGAAGCTCACCAGAAAGGTTTTAATTTTACTGCGCGCGGAACCTGGGCGGCGCGGCGCGATTACAACGATACGGTGAAAATTTGGGCGACGCGCATCATTCCGGGTTTAAATTACTGGACGGCGCGCGGAAAATTGAGCGCCGGAGAAGCCGCGCGAATCAGACAGCTTCAGCCTTCGGCGCAGATTGCGGAGATCCTGCGGCTCGAAGAGCAGAAAATCTATTTCAGCAGAGATTTTAGTAAATCTGTGCTCTATTCGGCGACTCCTCCAGGTGCTTCGCAGCACCTTTCAATGCTCGCGATTGACCTCAACGAAAACGGAAATCCGGCGGTGCGCGCCGTTTTAACCCGTCACGGCTGGTTTCAGACCGTCGCGTCCGATCTGCCGCATTTTACTTTTATCGGAGTCGCGGAAAATGAATTACCCGCGCTCGGGTTAAAAAAATTACAGGCGGAAGATAGAGTTTATTGGATTCCAGAGCAATAGTTTACGATTGAAAAATGTAGGGGCGCGGGCTCGTCCTCGGCCCAATGAGCGTTTGGTTTTGCAAACGCGAAAATGTCTTTATCAGTAAACATTTGTGGATAAACACGCGTTGTTCGCCTATCGGCTCATTAGGCGGGGACAAGCCGCCGCCCCTACAAATTATTTCAGACACATTGTTAGCACTCACATTTGTTTTTGAATGAGCTTCTCGTAGTTGCTTTTTAAATTTAATCTGCCGAGCCAGAGTTCCTGCTGTTTTTTTAATTCGGGCAGATAAACCACGTCGCTCAGAGCATATTCAACCAGTTCTGTTGTCCAGACGCCGTTCCATTTTTTGTCGGTAAATGTCGCCCGCAAAGATTTATTGAGATCAACCGCAAAGTAGCGATAGAGCGTTTCGGCTAAACTAACCGACTGATCCGCGCCGCGCGTCAGCACTTTTTCGGCAATCATCGTGTCAAAAAAGTTGGCGACCGCGTAACCGTTCTCGCGCAAAAATTCGAGGTCGAATTTAGAATTGTGAAAAATTTTGGTGATGTTTGTGTTTTCGAGAAGGTCGGACAAAAGCCCCAGCGCGACGCCTTCGCTCGTGGGGACCAAAACGCTCAATTCGCCGTCGGAAAACTGAACGGAAAGCAACCGCCCGTGTCTCGCGCTCAAACTATTGGTTTCCGTGTCGCAACCCAATTCGGTTGCCGCGCTCAATTTTTCGTAAGCAAATTCAATTTCCCGTGCAGTGCGCGCGACTAAAATTTCAGAGCAATTGTTTGAATTCATCTACGGTCAATCCGGCCTGACGAATAATAGCGCGGAGAGTGCCCTTGGCAAGTTCGTTATGGTTCGGAATTGTTAAGCGCCGAAACGGTTCAGACGTTTGGCGCAGAATTATATGGCTGCCGGTTTGCCTGTCTTCAACATAATCGAGTTTCCGCAGGGCTTTAACGGTATCTCGTCCTGAAATTCTTGGCAGCGCGCTCAAGCAGCAACATCAACGAATTCTTCTTCGATTGGCGGTGGAACGGGTTCGCCGTGCGCTTTGAGACTTTCCGAATACCCGGCGATGGCATCTTTGATGTTTTCTAAAGCCTCAGCGCGTGTTGCGCCTTGAGAAACACATCCCGGCAACGCCGGAACTTCGACCACGAAAAAGCCGTCTTCATCTCGTTCGATTAAAACTCTGTATTTCATAAAATCAGTTTAGCAACTTTTTTGCTGCGGTTTCCAAAATTTGCGGTTCGAGTTTGCTTTTAAATAAAACGACGTTTTCGGGAACGCCGGTGGGTTCGTCCCGACTGCCGCGCAATTCTTCCCACGCCGCGATGATAAAGTTGGCGAAATTGGCTTTCTGAAATTCTTCCAGACGTTTTTTCAAACTGCCCGGCGTCCAAAAACCCAGAATTTCGAGATAAACTTTTTGCTTGTTTTGCTTTAAAACGAAGTCTGGAATAAATGCCGTCCGTCCCAGATTAACTATTTCCCGGTTTTCCGAAAGCGCCCACTCCGAATCAAATTTTGCCCAATCGCGGATTAATCTCTCGTGAATCGGATTTTCATATTCCGGTTCGTCTTCGTAATGCGAGCGCAAATCTTTTTGCTCGCTGTCGAGTTCGTAAACGGCGCGCTCTCCGCCCTTTAAATCAATTTCGGCGCGCATTCGCCAGTGAGAGCAGTTTAATAAACTCGGCAGAAAAACCGCCATTTGAATTCCGTATTTTTGCGAGCGGTGAAAAATCGAAGCCGCGCCGTTCAAAGTGATTTCATAGCCGTTTGACGGATTTCCGACGACCGAATGAATCAGTTTGAAATATTTAATCGCTTCGAAAATCTGACGAAATCCGGCAGGCGTGTTTGGTTCCGCCCAAATTTTCATTTCGCCGCAGCGATAAAAAAGCGCCTGGGCCTGCGCAACGTTATAGCGATCAATCAGTTCGCCGGGTTCAACCGTTGAAAATTCAAGCAGTTTTTGCTGTGCCGACAAATCTCCGTAAAGCGCGGTTTCGATTTCTTCAGGCTGACAATTAAGCTCAGCCGCGACTTTTGCCACCACTTCGGGACGATTATTGGCTAAAACCGGATGCGCAGCTTTGGCGGCGGAAAAAAGCGCCAATCGCACTTCGGCAGGTTCGGCAACGGTCGCGGTCGCAAATTCCGAACGGTCGGTGAGCAGTTTGATCAGTCCGCGCAAAATCTTGTAATCGGTTCCTGTCCCGACATATTCTTCGAGCTCAGTTTCTAATTCAAAACGAGTCTTGCCAACCGCGCCCGCAAAAATCGCAACCAGATTTGCCGCGTCGCGAAAATTCATCTCGTTCGGCTTTAAGAGACGCGGGTAAATCTGGTTGCCGCGCCGAAAATTAATAGCTAAATCGCCTGTCAGCATAAAAATATTTCGCGCAAAGTCGCAAAGTTAGAATTAAATAATACTTATTAAACCGTAAGGATTTTATTGTTTTTCTTTGCGAACTTTGCGCTTTTGCGCGAAACTATTCGGCTAATTTTTTAAGACTCTCTCCGACTAATTTGCAATGCCGTTCGTCCGCGTCAATTTGCGCTCCGATTTTCTCGTAAAATTTAATTGCCGGTTCGTTCCATTTCAGTACGAGCCAATCCATCCGTTCGCAACCGCGAGCGCGGGCGATTTTTGCCAGATGTTTGAGCATTGCTAATCCTGCGCCCCTACCGCGCATTTCCGGCGCGGTATATAAATCTTCGAGGTAAATCCCGCGCTGACCGCGAAAACTCGCAAAATTTTCGTAAAAAAGCGCATAACCGATTGCATTACCCGCCTCGTCAAAAGCCATCAAACCCTCGACGCACGGGCGTTCGCCAAACATTGCCTCGGACAGCCTTTCTTCGGTCACGGTGCAAAACTCAGACAGTTTTTCAAACTCGGCAAATTCTCGCAGCATTTGCAAAATTTGGGGCACATCACGTTGGGTTGAGGTTTCGATACGCACTATCAATCTCCAAAATATATTTCGATAAGCAATGCAATTACTGCGGATTTTCAAAGCTCTGCCAGGCAAGCTGGCTTCGCAAACGATTGATAACCCGCTCTTTTCCCAGATGCGCTATAATTTCAAACATTGAAGCGCCGACCGCCTGACCGGTAATCATGGCGCGCGCGGCGTTGGCGATGAGTCCGACTTTGACGCCGCGTTCTTCGGCAAATTGATTGGTTGCGGCATAAACGCTGTCATGATCAAAAGGCTCAACCGATTCCAGTTTGGCGGCGAGTTCCGGCAGCCACTGGCGCAATTTCGGCTCTTTCCAGAGATTTTTCTTGAGTGCGGTTTCGTCAAAATCGAAGTCCTCGCTGAAATAGGCGCGACCTTGCGCGGAAAAATCTTTGAGCGTGAAAAAGCGGCTGCGAATCAAATCAACCGTTTTTTCAAACCACACGGCATCGTCGTCTTCGTATTCTTCGCGCCAGAGTTTTTCAGATTTTAACTCGGTTTTAACGAGCGGCAGCAATTCCGCGAGCGGCATTGTGCGAATGTATTCGGCATTCATCCAGAGCGCTTTGTCGTCAGTCCAACGGCGCGGGTTGTTGGCGTCAAAGTTGAAAATCGCGCTCGAACGGTTGATGTTTTCGAGCGTAAAAATATCAATTAGCTGCGGCAAATCCATGATTTCCTGCTCGGTTTTCGGCGACCAGCCAAGTAGGGCGAGAAAATTGCGAAACGCGGCGGCGATAAAACCTTCGTCGCGGTACGTCGTCATCGAAACAATTGCCCCGTGAATTCTTTTCGATAATTTTTTCCCGCCCGGCGCTAAAATGAGCGGCAGATGCGCGAAACGCGGCTGCTCGTGTCCGAGCGCCTGATAAATCAAAATTTGTTTGTGCGTGTTGGTCAGATGATCCTGCCCGCGAATAACATCGGTGATTTCCATCTCGATGTCGTCGCAGACAACCGCCAGATTATAGAGCGGATGCCCGTCCGAACGGAGCAAAATCAAATCTTCGATTTCCCCATAATTGCGCTCCTGCAACCCGAAAACGGCATCGTCAAAACTCGTTTTCCCCGTCTCCGCAACCTTCAAACGAATCGCGAAAGGTTCGCTCGCAACCGCGCGCGCAGCCGATTCTTCTGCGGACAGATCGCGAAAAGGATTGTCGCGCATGTTTTTTTCGCCCTGCTGCTGGCGGGCGCGGTCGGCGATAGCGTCTTTGATGCTGCCTTCGGCGCGTTCGGCTTTTGGCGTAAAATCACGATAGGCTTTGCCTTCCGCCAGTAATTTGAGTGCAGCTTGGCGATGTTTGTCGGCATTATCCGATTGGAAAACAATCTGTTCGTCGTGTTCCAGCTCGAGCCATTTTAACCCGTCAATAATTGAGCGAGTTGATTCGTCGGTTGAGCGTTCAAGGTCGGTGTCTTCAATCCGCAATAAGAATTTGCCGCCCTTGTGTCGGGCATATAAATAATTAAAAAGCGCGGTGCGGGCTGAACCAATGTGTAAATAGCCGGTTGGACTCGGAGCAAAACGAACTCTGGTTGACATAAATTATTCTCGATTTTTTTGATTCGATATAAAACTTATAAATTATCGCGCGGCGCGAAAAGATTGCATAACAGTTAAAGAATGTTCGGAAGAATGCATTTTTGACACGGTTGTCAAAACAATTTTCCGCGTGAGCTAGGCATGAGCTTTCAGTTCGGCGACCTGACGGCTTAACTCTTCAATTTTATCAAGTAAAATTTGATGTCGTCGTTCTTCGGGCGACGGGTCTTTGCCTTCGACAAAGAATTTGCCGTTCGGCTCAAGCACTAGGTTTTTGATTTCATCCAAATCGTTAAAACCTTTGTCGTGCGCCACCGATTCCAGTTCAAGCGCGGTAATCTGCTCTTTTTTAAGCGTCTCATCTTTGACTTTACCGTTTTCAATCAAAACCGTGGTTTTGCCGTCGAGCAAATCGTCGCGTTTGCTCCAGGAGAATTTATAAAATAAGGCTACCACAAGATTGCTGATTAAAATCAAAAACAGCGCGCCCAAAAGTCCGCCCGGCAGAGACGTTTCGTTGCCGATGATGGCGTTCTGGACGGTGTTGGAGAGGAGCAGTAAAACGACAAAATCAAACGGATTGAGCTGCGTCAGCTTGCGCCTCCCGAAAGAGCGCAGGATGATTACGAGAAAACCGTAAACGACCAGAGTTCTGACCAGCTTTTCAAAAATCGAAGGCATCTCGCCAAACATATGGGCGAAATCTTTGTCGCCCCAGAGTTGCGGCAGGTATTGAAGAAAGTTTGCAAACATATTGCCAACAAACATAAAAAACGGGCGGCTTGAAATCAAATTCAAACGCCCGTTTTTTGAAAAAATATAATGGCGGAGACGACAGGATTCGAACCTGTGGTAGGGGATAAGCCTACAACGATTTAGCAAACCGCCGCTTTCAGCCGCTCAGCCACGTCTCCGCATACCGGAATCAGAATAATTCTGAAAACCAAAAAGTATTTTTAGCTGTTCAAGAAACTTTGTCAAGCCGATGACGCATCACAGTCTTTAAGTTTGATTCTAGAGGTTGGGCTTCGCTTGACACAATTCGTTCATTTGAAGGAAAATAGGCGGACGATAGCGCACCTCCCGGTTTTTGTCGTTCGGCGAGTTTTCAAATAGCCATTAAGGTAAAGCAGCTGTCTTTACCGGTGTTCTGGCAGGCGTAAGTCTTCCTGAATTGCAGAGGAATTTCTTTTCGATGAGTAGAGCACAAAAATTTTTCGGTGTTTTGTTGTTAGCGACTGCCGGATTATCTCTGTCCGACGCGCCGCTGGTCTCGGCAAACATGCCCTCCGTAATAAATACGCCAACCACACCCGCCGCCAATTTCGGCACGATTCGCGGGTTTATCCGAGATGAAAATGGAGAACCGATTAACGGCGCTATCATTGCCCTGATTCGTGATGGCATCGCGGCTGTCCGTCAGGTGCGCAGTAATTCCGACGGCAGTTTTACAGCTCGCGTCGCCGCGCCGGGACGCTATAGTTTGACGGCGATGGCTGAAGGATTCAGCATCGTTTCGCTTGCCAATGTCGAAGTTAATCGCGCCGAAGACATCGCGTTTCGTTTCAATCTGGTGCGAGTCGGCTCCGGCAACACCCTACCGGAAAGACGAATTGACCGGAACCAGCCAAAATGGGTGATTCGCGCTAACCAAGCAAGGCGAACAATTTATCAAAACAATCAGGGAACGGGCGAAACAACGGCTTCCGTCGAGAAAACAGAAACGCCCCCCGTCGAGGAACAGGCTTCTTCGGGCAAACGCGGACAGGGCGTCGTGGAAACATATTTTGCTTCGTCAGCCAACGGGGGAAATTACGCCGGTTTAAATTTTGCGACCATCCAGTCAATCAACGACAATCTTGATTTGGTTATCGCGCTTCAAACCGGAGTCGGTGCCAGCGCTCCGAACAGATTAGAGACGACCGCCCGGCTCAAACTCAATAAAACACACCAAATCAGTTTTAATGCCGGAGTTGCAAAACTCGGTAAAGTGGGGTTGTCTGACGCTCTTAACAACGACCTCGGCCAGCTTTCATTTCAAGCCTTGGATGAATGGCGCGTCCGCGACGGAATGATTATCGTCGTCGGAGTGGATTATGCTAAGTTTGTCGGCGCAGGCAATGAATATTCAATCGCCCCGCGTCTCGGTTTGCAATTTGAGGCCAACGCGAAAACTCGCGTTAGCGCCGCCTATACAACTCAAACCGAACCGCGAAGCTGGAGCGAAGCCGCTAATCTCGAAGATAACCGAGTTTTGTTCCGCGCCCCCGACTTTCAAAATTACGCAGTCGCTGATAAACACGTTTTGATGCCGAAAATGCGCCGCGCCGAATTGGGCGTCGAGCGCGTTTTGGATAATGCTTCGAGCGTCGAAGCAACTGCGTTTTTTGATACGACGAGCAATCGCGGCATTTCATTTATCAGTTCGCCGCTGACAACTTTTGGCAGCGGTTCTGAAACAGGCGACTCCGGCGACCAACTCTCCAATGCTGTTCAGAACGGTTCGTCGCAGGGGCTGCGAATTGTTTACTCGCGTCGCTTGAATAACATCTTTAGTCTCTCAGCCGGTTATGCGGCGGGACGCGGACAAAGACTCTCAAGCAAAAATTTGAGCAATCCGGCAAATCTTTTTGAGGATGATTTCTTTCAAACCGTCACCGCGCAGATTACCGCAGATTTCGACAGCGGAACCGAGATTCACACGGTTTGGCGTTATTCACCCCGCGATGCCGTTTTTGCGATTGATCCGTTCGCCGGACGAATTGCTTATTACGAACCTTCGCTGAGCATTCTAGTGACACAGAAAATCCCGACCTGGGGTTTGCCGGTTCATGCTAAAGCGATGCTCGATGCTCGAAATTTATTCGATTTCAATACAGGAACTGTGGACAGCGAACAATCTCTGCAGCTTAATTTAAACCGCCGCGCTTTGCGGGGCGGAATTGCAGTTCAATTTTAAAATTAAATTCAGGACATTGACCCGACGAGAAACCGGATTTGAACGAGTTATCTTAATTCGTTCTGCTTATTTTCGATTTTGTTCGTTTTGTCAGTGTCCTATTTTTATCGGCTGTAAATTTCCGAAAACTTGAATCAAGCCAAAAACTTGGATAAATTCCAACGGGAATCCCGTGTTAATTTTTTGTAGAGCGGACGGTTAGCGGCTTCGTTTGACGGTTTGCGGCTTTTATATCGGGTTTTTTGCAGTTGCCTGAAAAGTAAAAATTATCTGTTATTACGTTTTAAAAAACTGGAACGTTGTTTGCCTTAACAGCAAACTTTAGGAAACGGGCAGAAACTCTTTTTAAAACCCTCGTGAAAAGTTCATTCCTGACATACAAAAGCTGGATTTGGTTGATAGCGGCTATTTTGTGCTCTGTGGTCGCCATCTTGAACTTTTCGCAGCGCGCCGTAAACAAGCTGCCGCCGACTGACGGGGTGCTCTGGCAACTCAAACCTGATGGCGTTTTTGCCGAGAAAATTGATTTAAATTCTTCTGCCGCCCGCGCCGGAATAATCCAGGGCGACCGTCTGATTGCCGTCAGCCTTGACGAAAAGCATTTTGATGAAGTCGGTTCGCCGTCAGAGGTTCAAATTTACCTTGAGCAAGCCGGAATTGGCGGAAGCCTGACATACCTTTTTCAGCGTCCATCCTACACTTTCGGAAACAATTTTTACTACGCCGATTTGCGAAAACTGGACGCGCCGCCGCGTTGGACGGCCAGTCTGTTGTCACTTGTTTTTGTCGGTCTGGTTTTTCTCTTTATCGGATTTTTCGTTCTTTTTAAACAGGGCGGACGCGCTCCGTTCGTTCTGCATTTCGCAACCATTTGCCTTGTCGCTTTTGTTTTTTTGACCCTCAAGCCGATTGGAACATTTGAAGACTTCGATGCCGCAACGGCGATTATTGACGATGGATCGTTCATCTTCTTTGGGCCCGTCTTTCTGCATTTTTGTTTGATTTATCCGATTCGCAAACGCTTTTCGGAAAAGCCATGGCGGACGTTCTTATTCTATATTCCGGCAATTCTGCTGACTCTCGCAAGCTCTGCCAGTTATCTGGTTTCGTTCTCGCCTGAAACCAATCAGGCAATTGAGAAATTCAATTTAATCGGCTGGCTTTACCGCGTCATGTTCTGGCACTTCGTCACGTACCTGAGTTTGAGCGCGGGAGTTTTAATTTATCGTTTTGCCAGAAACAAACAGATCGTCGTTCGTCAACGAATAAAGTGGGCGCTAGCCGGAACGACCGCTGCCATTGTGCCGGTCGTCGTTTATCAAATTGCCAAAAGTGCGCTCGGTTTACCGCAGGAAAATTGGCTGACGAGTCTGGCAATTCTGCCTCTGATCTTGATCCCGCTGACTTTAGGTCACTCCGTTGTGCGTTATCGACTGATGGATGTGGATATTGTGGTGCGGCGGGCGGCGGTTTACGCCTTAACAACGCTGGCAATTTCGATGATGGTGGGGATTGTGGCTTTTGGATTCGTCGTTTTTGCTTTCCGTGACTTTTTCGCTCTTGCCGGTTCTGTCGGCGGATTATCACAAACTGAGACGGTAGCCCGGATTGTTGTCGCGGTAGTCGCAATGGCTGCGATTGTGATGCTTTCCGCCCCGCTCAAAGATTTTTTGCAGCACCGCGCTGATCGCTTCTTTTACGGCGAGCGATATGATTTGCGCCATGGTTTGCTCGATTTTAGCAAGACTCTTTCGGCAACCACGCAAATTGATTTGCTTTTAAATGCCCTCGTCAGCCGTTTGCAGCAAGTGCTAAACCTCGAAAAAGTCGCAGTTTTTATTGAAGACGAACGTGAAAGCAGCAGCTATCGGCTGGCGCGGCAGGTAAATCTGTCAGACAATTTTATTGTTCCCGCCGATTTTCGGCAGATGATTCGCGCCAACTCCGCGCTGGACGGAATTGTTCGCGCCGATGATATGGAGTTTGCCGAAGTTAATGTTGGCGAAAGCGGTCTGGTTCGGCAGGAGCTGCATTATTTCGTGCCGTGCGTTGCGCGCGGCAAAATGGTCGCCGTTATCGGGTTAGGGCGCACCAACGACGGCTCGCTTTTATCGAGCGAGGACATTCAGATTTTGCAAACTATCTCCGGTTATGTCGCTGTCTCGGTCGAAAATAGTTTGCTTTACGAAGAGCAAAAGCGCCGCGCGGAAGAACTTGCGCTGCTCAAAGATTTTAACGAATCAATTGTCGAATCGGTTAATGTCGGGCTTCTGGCGGTTGATTCGGAAGGCATCATTACCCGCTGCAACACCACCGCCGAAGATTTGTTCGGCTTAAATCGCGAAGATGCAATCGGCCAGCATGTCGAGGATTTGTTCGCGCCCGATTTTGCCGAAACATTGGCGCAGCTTTTGGGCAAAACGCGCTGGAATCTAAGCGAAGTGCGCCACGCCTATAAAATTCATGCGGCCACCAAAGATAATGTGTCATTTGTTTTGAACGTCGCCGTTGCTCCGCTGCGCTCGCCCGAAGGAATGCGCACCGGCGCGATTTTGGTTTTAGAAGACGTCACCTCGCGCGTCTCGCTCGAAGAACAATTGCAGCAGCGCGAAAAGCTCTCGAGCATCGGGCTCCTGGCCGCCGGAGTAGCTCACGAAGTCAACACGCCGCTAACTGGTGTCTCGAGCTACACGCAAATGCTGCTCGGAATGATTCCCGAAACAGACCCGAAACATCAATTGCTGCAAAAAGTCGCCCGGCAAACCGACCGGGCGTCAAATATTGTCGGCAATCTGCTCAATTTTTCTCGTTCAGGCAGCGCGGGCAATTTCACCGAACTCAATGTTAATAAAGTTTTGGACGATACTTTGCAGTTGCTCGAAGTCCAGCTTCGTCACAGTCAGATTCAGCTGGTTAGAAATTATCAAAACGGGTTGCCGCCAATTTATGCCGGCGCCGGTAAACTGCAGCAGGTCTTCACAAATCTGATTTTGAATGCACGCGATTCTATTATTGGCGAAGGCAAAATCGAAATAACGACCAAAATCACCGAAAAAGGCGTGACGGTCGAAATCGCTGACACTGGCAGCGGAATTTCGCCGGAGAATTTATCCAAGATTTATGACCCGTTTTTTACCACTAAAGAAGTTGGTAAAGGAACAGGATTAGGGCTGGCCGTTTCCTACGGAATTATTCAGGAACACTTGGGACAGATTTCGGTTGAATCGGAACTGGGCAGCGGAACAAAATTTTGCTTGATTTTTCCGGTTCCCGCCGCTCAACAAAATTCCTATCTCAAAGTTGCCGGTGATTAAAAAACCCATTATTCTGAAAAGCATGAAAAGAATTTGGAGTCTGGCGGCGGCTGTTTGTTTAGTTGCCGCTTTTATCTTTTTCTGGTTCAACAATTTTGACGGCGTTTTTGTCACCGCGGTTTTGGGATGTCTGGCCTGGCTGCTCAGTTACCGCAAAGAAGCGCGTCAGCGAGTAGCGGCGGAAACGCCCGAGGAAATACAAGAGTAAACGATTTTGTTCAAGGAAATTAATCGTTTGTTTTCATTTGTGCAAAATTTCACAGCATCTGATTTAAATAGTTCTCAGCATGACTAAAATCCTTTTTGCTGTCTTTGGCTCGCTTGGTGATTTGCATCCGCATATTGCTCTCGCGCTTGAATTAAAGCAGCGCGGTCACGACATCGTTTTTTGTACGCTCGAATATTATCGCGAAAAAATCTTGCTGCTCGGTTTTGAGTTTTTTCCGATGCGCCCTGATATTGACCCGGACGACCGGGAGTTGGCCCGTGAGTTTATGGACGCGAAGACCGGGACGGAAAAATTGCTCCGCGAAATGTTGTTCCCCGCTTTGCGTCATGCTTACGATGATTTGACCGCAGCCATCAAAAGCTGCGATTTAATCATTGCCAGCGAAGTCGCTTTCGCCGCACCGCTGGTCGCTGAAAGGCTTTGCTTGCCGCTAATCTCTACGGCACTTTCACCGGGCGGTTTTTTTTCGGCTTACGATCCGTTTGTTCCGCCAAATATGCCCTGGTTGAGCAAACTTCGCTTTTTGGGCACAGGGTTTCATCAAATTTTGCGCACCTTAGTTTTGGATAAAATAATTTATCCGTGGAGCGAGCCGGTCAGAAAGTTTAGACGCGAACTTGGACTGCGCGATTATGTCGAACCGATTTTGCGTGATAAATATTCAAAACTCCTGAACCTCGCGCTTTTTTCCCGTGTTCTCGGCAAACCGCAGCCCGACTGGCATCAACCGACGGTGCAGACGGGTTTTTGCTTTTACGACGGAAAAAAAGATTTGGGCAAAATGCCCGCAGAATTGTCCGGGTTTTTAGCGGACGGCGACCCGCCGATTATTTTTACATTGGGTTCGGCGGCGGTTTGGGATGCGCGCGATTTTTTCGAAGTTGCTGCAGCTACGGCAAAAAGTCTTGAGCGGCGCGCCATTTTGATTTTGGGCGAGAATCCACATCCGAAAAACCTGCCGCCTGAGATCAGGGTTTTTGATTACGCTCCTTATTCCGAGGTTTTTCCGCAGGCAGTCTGCGTCGTACATCAGGGCGGCGTCGGAACTACCGCGCAAGCGCTGCGGGCCGGCGTTCCGCAACTGATCATGCCGTTTTCGCACGACCAACCGGATAATGCGGCGCGCTGCGTGCGTTGGGGCTCGGCGCGCACAATCTCGCGTGAGAGCTACAATCCGGTGACTGCTGAAAAGGAGTTGCGAAAGTTGTTGGCCAACCAAAACTACCGAGTTAGAGCCAGAGATGCCAAAGATATTATTGATTCTGAAAATGGAGTAGAATTGGCTTGCGACGCAATAGAGGAAACGATAAATGGGAGATAATAAGTCTGATAGCTTAGAGCAATTATTTGAGAACAATCGTCAATGGGCGAAACAGGTTAAAGAGAAAACGCCGGATTTTTTTGAAAAACTGTCACAGCTGCAAAAGCCGAAATATTTGTGGATCGGCTGTTCGGACAGTCGAATTCCGGCTAATCTTTGCGTCGGGTTGTTGCCGGGCGAGATTTTCGCGCATCGAAATGTCGCTAATCTGGTGGTTCACACCGATTTAAATTGTTTGTCGGTAATTCAATATGCGGTTGAAGTTTTAAAAATCGAACATATCATTGTCGTCGGACATTACGGCTGCGGCGGCGTCAAAAGCGCGATGGATAATAACCGGCTCGGTTTAATTGATAATTGGCTGAGGCATATTCAGGATGTGATGCGAAAACACGAGGGATTTTTGTCAGCGATTGAGAGCGAGGAAATGCGTTTTGAGCGTTTATGTGAACTAAATGTAGTCGAGCAGGTCACAAACGTTTGCGAGACGACAATTGTCCAGGATGCCTGGCAGCACGGGCAAGCTGTTAATGTTCACGGGTGGATTTACAGTTTGAGCGACGGGCTGATGCGCGATCTTAAAATTCAGGTCAAAAATAGCGCTCAGATGAACGCCTTGCAGCATCGAATTTGAAGTTTGAACGAAGGAGAGCGCCGGATGGCAAAAGCGATTACTTTTGAATTGTCGGAAAATCAAGCCAAAGATTTTGAGCGTTTGATTGATGAATTTAACGAGACTTTAAAACGGCTCGAAGAAAACGAACCGGAGCGCGAGAAAAGAATGACCGAGATTCAGGCCGAAACCAGACTCTTGTTGTCTCAAGCCAAAGAAGATCTGGCGGCCATCAAGCAAATCAACGCCAGACAAACCAAAATGGTTTGGGAGCAGCAGTAAAGAATGTGGGAGCGAATTTACAACGCGCTGGCAACATTGCTGACGATCAGCATCAAAGTCGAGCGACATGAGAAAGAAGTTGACCGCCTCAACTCCGACATGCGCGAAATGGCTGGAACGCTGCGCGAAATTTTGGTCATGGTGAGAAATATCTCGACCGAACGCGAATCCGAACGTCGGGAAATAGCGTTGTATATTGAAAATCAAATGCTTAAATTTGAGCGCCGTCTGCCGGTTGGAAACGCGGAAAAAACTTCGGAAAAAAGCGATGAATAACAAACTTATATTTTTGCTGGTTATTGTTTTGTTTGGCGGGTTGTCAAAGGTTTCGGCGCAGGCCGGACGCAAGCCTTCGGCGATGCGGGCGACGAGATTTGAGCTGGCGCAAAAACCGACGACGAATAAAAACTCCGTTCTTAAAATCACCTCGCAAGCTGAATTTGACCAGTTTGCCCGCGTTTACCATCAAAACACGCCGTATGCTCTGCCGCACATCATGTTTGTGATTGATCGTCAGGACAAAAATAAAATTTATTATATTAATTCAAAGAAATTTACGTTTCACAAAGATTTTATTAACGGCACATATCTTTCTCTGGAGCGCGGCGACACGTTTTTTCAAAACAATTACATCAACGAAAAACGCCGGTTTATCCTGGGGACTTTGGCCTGGCAAACGCCGATCAAGAAATGGACGTTTGAATTTTGGGAAGGCGATCTGATTCCGGCGAATCTCATTAAAACAGCTTATGAAACAATCAACCAAACGTTTTTTGCGCCCGTAGCTTTTAAACCGAATTCGATCAAGCAGGATGAATCATCGGGCGGTCTCGAAATCAGCCGAATCTCGGCGGACGAAATTAACAAAGGACAGGAATATATCCCGCTCAACGAAGCACGCGGGGTGGGGCGCATCCATGTTATTGAGAAATTGGACGATACGGTGGAAATCGGTTACAACGAAATTTTGGTTTTAAAAGAAGTTCCGGTTAGTCTCCCGCCCGTCGCCGGTTTGATTATCGCCAAACCGTCAACGCCGCTCTCGCACATCAACCTGCTCGCCAAAGGCTGGAATATCCCAAATGCTTATATCAAAAACGCCGACGAGCTGTTTAAAGATTTGGACAGCTACTGGGTCGAGTTTGACACGAAGCTCGATAATTACACGATCAAGCGTGCCGATAAAAAGACTTTGGTTGACTGGGACGAGGAGCAAAAAGCCAAAGGTATTCCCGATATTGATAAAATGCCGCCGTCAAATTTGGACGTCACGCGGCTCGCCTCGCTTGCCGAAATTCGCAAAAAAGATAGTCTGGCTTACGGCGCAAAGGCCGCTAACCTCGGCGAGTTGGTTCATGCGCGACTGCCCGGCGTCACAGTTCCGAAAGGGTTTTCCGTGCCGTTTGTGTATTACAAAAAGTTTATGGACGCGAACGGATTTAGCGACAAGATTGTAGAATTTCTCGCAGATACTGATTTCGTTCACAATCCGCGAATTAGGCGCGAAAAGTTAAAAGCGTTTCGGGCAGCAATTCAAAACGGCAAATTTGATGAAAGTTTGAAAACCGAAGTTCTTGAAAAATGGCAAACCGAACTCGGCGGAGTGGGCGTTTTTGTCCGCAGCAGTTCGAATGTCGAAGATATGCCGAATTTTAGCGGAGCCGGTTTATATACTTCGGTCAAAAACGTTAAAGACGCGGATAAAGTGATTGAAGCCATCAAAACCGTCTGGGCTTCCACCTGGAATTTCGACGCCTACGAAGCCCGCGAGCGAAACTTTGTTGATCATACCGGAGCTTATATGTCGGCTTTTATTCAGGTCGGAGTCAATATGGATGACGGCGGCGTAATGATTACGCGCGATCCTTTTGACAAAGGCAATAAGGGCGCAGTTTATATCAGCGCGGTTTTCGGTCACAATCTGCAAGTTACGGGCGGCGATGAGGATGCTAAAAAACAGATTGTCCCGGAACAGATTTTATTTACTCCGCGCTCAAATTCCGTCCAGGTTCTGACCCGCTCAACGCAGGATTCTTCGTTTATTTTTGACGATTCCGGCGGCGTCAAAGAAGTGCCGGTTTCCACCGCGCGCCGTGTTTTGACCGATGCGGTCGCCAGAAATTTAGTGAAAGCCGCCGATAACATCAAACGAGTTTTCGGCGGACGAACCGAACAGGATATCGAATGGGGCTACATGAAGGGACAGATATATATTCTTCAAGCCCGCCCCTATATTGAAAAAAAATAAAACATGAAAAAAGCAATTCTAGTATTTTTCGCTTTGGGTTTAGCGGGCTGCAGCGGACAGCAAACTCAAATGTCGAACACAAATAAGCAATCGGTTGACACTGATTTAGCAGCCCGACGCGCTAATTCCGACGCTCCCTCGATTTCTTCAAGCCATTCAACCGAACAGCAGCAATCGCCTCATGCCTTGCCGCCGGATTCAATAAATCTGCCGCCGAGCGGTGGCAACGGCGGGCGGAGTCCGATGGAGCGCGCAGTTGATACTTCGACGATGGACGCGGCAATCGAAAAAGCGAATCAGGATTATCAGAAGAAACCGAACGATGCGGCGGCGAAAAAGGCTCTGGCTGAAGCGTATTTCGTTCGCGCGACGACTCTCACCGAAGCATCGCAATATCGTTCGGCGCTCGGCGATTACCGGCACGGCTTAAAACTCGATCCGACCAACGCCGAAGCTAAAGAGATGCAGGATCAAATTATCAGCATTTTCCAATCGCTCAACCGCGAACCGCCCAAAGAAGGAGCTGAGCCAACTCCGCTGCCATTTAAAAAAGCATAATAAAACATGAAAAGAAAATTATCTGCAATCATCTCTGTCTTGTTTTTAGTAATTTTGACGCAGCACTCCGCCCTGGCGCAAAAATCTGCTCATGCTGCTACCAGAGTTAGATTTGCCAGAGGCGCGACAAAAACAGTTGTCACCGGGCATTTGCGAAATTTCAAAGGCCACACGGCATTTGTAGTTCGCGTTAGAAAAGGCCAGACGTTAGAGGTCAACCAAGCAGGCGGCGGAAAGGGCGCTGTTTCTCTGGGTATTCTAAGTCCTTCGGGCGAGGATGTTACCGACGGCGAAGCCAATTGCAATAATAACAAGAGAATCAAAGACACCGCCGCCGGAGACTACCGGATTGAAGTCTCGGAATGTATGAAGGCCGACGCTTGGCGCGGCGCGTTTCGTTTAAAATTGACGGTTAAATAGCCTCCTGCTGGACAAAGCTTTGTTTTCCCAATTAAACTTAATAGTTTACGAACTGAGAGCGGAAATACCTTGTTTCCGCTCAAATTTTATTTAACAAACGGAGATTTAATTATTTTATGGCAATTTCGGCTAATGACATTCGCAAAGGAATGGTAATTCTATTTGAAGGCGCGCCGTGCAAAATCATGGAATTCAGGCATCACACGCCGGGTAATTTACGCGCGATGGTCCAGGCCAGACTCAGGAATTTATTGACGGGCTCATCGTTTGAGCATCGCTTTCGTTCAAACGATACGATTGAAAAAGTGACGCTCGAACAGCAGGAAATGGAATATCTTTACTCGGACGGCGACCATCATCATTTGATGAACACGGAAACTTATGAGCAAGTAGCCCTGACCGAAGAAGAATTGGGCGACGCTGCCGCCTGGCTGATGCCAAATCTAAAAATCGAAGTCGAGCTTTACGACGGGACGCCAATCGGCGTCAGGCTGCCGGATTCGATGGAACTCGCGGTTGAATATACAGAACCAGCACTCAAGGGCGCGACCGTCACCAATACCAACAAACCCGCCACGCTCGAAAACGGCGTCACGATTCAGGTTCCGCCCTTTATCGAATCGGGCGAAAAAATCCGCGTCAATCCGACCGAATCGCGCTATCTTGAACGGGTAAAATAAGATTGGTTTAAAGTTTAAGGTTTAAAGTTCAAGGTTTTTTTCGAACTTTGAGCTTTAAACTTTTAAGCTTTTAAACTGTGTACTTTCTCTACAGCCTCGTCTTAACAATTGGTTTCCTGCTGCTTCTGCCGCGTTTTTTGTGGGATTTGGCGCGCAAAGGTAAATATGCCGAAGGGTTTCGGCAGCGGCTCGGATATTTGCCCGATTTCGACCGCCAAAATAAAAAAATAATCTGGCTGCACTGCGTTTCGGTTGGCGAAACTAATGCAGCTAAACCGCTGGCTAAAGCGATGTTGGAAAATTTTCCCGATTATCGTCTGGTCGTTTCCACGACGACTAAAACCGGCCAGGCCCTCGCGAAGACGATTTTTAATGAAGAGGCCGCGCTCGTTTTTTACTTCCCTTTTGATTGGACATTTATTGTGCGCCGCGTGCTGCGGCAAATTAAGCCGGAAGCGGTTTTGATTATGGAAACCGAACTCTGGTTTAACTTTTTGCGCGAAGCAAAAAAGCAACAGGCAAAAGTTGTTTTAATAAACGGCAGATTGTCTGAAAAATCCTTCAAAAACTATAAATTAATCGGCGGCTTGATGAAAAAGGTGCTGTCTAACCTTGATTTAGCCTTGATGAGCGACAGGGCGGATGCCGAAAGAATCGTTGATTTGGGCTGCGATCCGCAGCGAGTTTTCGTCACGGGAAACGTAAAATTCGATTTGGCGGTTGACCTAAACGAAAACGGACTGAATCACGAACTTCAAAAAAGATTTGATTTTGCGCCGAATCGTCCGTTGATTATTGCCGCCAGCACTCATGAACCCGAAGAAAGATGGATTCTCGATGCGTTCCGGAAACTGCGCCAACAAACAGACTCACCGCGTTTGATGATTGCTCCCAGACATCCCGAACGATTTGCCAAAATAGCTCAATTAATCAAAGAATCAGGTTTTACTTTTGCCGAGCGTTCAAAGAATTTCGCCGAAACCGATAAACAGGCGGACATTATTCTGCTCGACAGTATCGGTGAGCTGCGCCGCGTTTATCAATTAGCGACGCTGGTTTTTGTCGGCGGGAGCCTCTGTCCGCACGGCGGGCAAAACGTGCTTGAGCCGATTGCCGCTCAGAGAGCTGTCATAACCGGTTTTTACACGATGAATTTTGCTGCTGTCGTCAAAACGCTGCTCGCGCGCGATGCGATTGTTCAGCTTCCTGAACTAGAAGAACAGGACGCGCCGGAGATTTTAGCCAAAGTTTTCTTTGATCTCTTGCTCGACAACGCAAAACGCGAAAGTCTGGCAGCAAATGCCTTTGCCGTTTTACAAGAGAATGCGGGCGCAACGGCTAAAATAATCGGTAAACTCAAACAAGAAAGATGGTGAAATCCAGATATCAGGCTTTTCCCGCAACAGAATGCGGCCGCTAGAGATAACTAAAAGGAAAGCCCCGGCGCTGTTGTTTGACTTTGCCATACCAGCGGCAGAGCGGATAAAGAAGCAGCAGACCTCCAAGCCATGCCGCATAAACTACCCACAGTGGAAATCCCGCATCGGGCGGCGCGTCTGTGGACGAAGCAGGAAAATTCAAGAACAAATAACCGAAGTTTTTCCCCGTTAAAAGTTCGAGTAAAACGCCAACACCGTGCGCTACGAACATCTGCAAAATAAAATAAAAGAGCGGAACGCTCCCGAACGTTAAGAATATTCGGCTCAGAATATTATTCTCCGGCATTTTGTCTGCCCAGGCCAAAATCAGGAGCGCCGGCCCAAGCGTCATCAGTAAAAAGAGCAGCGAAGGCGGATATTTTGTAGTGTTCAGAAAGGATAGAGCGGTGAAGATGGGGCTTGCCTGCGGCGACCAGGCCTGCGGGTCTCCGTAAACATTTATTGCGCGAATCAAGACGAAAAGAAGCGTCAGCGCCAATCCTATTTTGAGCAGCCATTTGCGACGTTGTTCACTTTCCCAAGTGTACACGCCGCCGAGGGCATAGCCCGCCGCCATGACGCCAATCCAGGGAATAAGCGGATAAGCAATAAAGAGCGTCGGCCCGTTTTCAAAAAGTGAAAAGGCTCCGGGCTGATGCAAAATCAACCAGAGCTTTTGCAACACATTCGGCTGAGGCGTTCCGCTTAATGATATCGCCGGTGAAACTCCAACTCCGTCAAACAAATTGTGCAGCGCTATCATTGCGATTCCCAAAATCCCGACGACTCGGACAGGAAGATAAATCAGTCCGGCAAGAACCGTCATTGACGCGCCGATTACCCAGATGACTTCTGCGAAACCGAAAAATCTGTAATCAAAATTGAACAGCATGGAGAATCTGACAACAGTGAATTCCAGGAAAATCAACCAGAATCCACGCGTGATCAAAAACTTTGATATTTCCGGGCGGCTCTTCCCGCCGATGAATTGCAGATAAACGCTTGTTCCGGCGAGAAAAACAAACGTCGGCGCGCACAAATGCGTAACCCAGCGCGTCAAGAAAAGCAGAACATTTGTTTTAGTTAAATCCGTCGGGCTAAAGCGAAGCGCATCTGCGTGAACGTACTCGCGTGTGTGGTCAAGCAGCATAATGACCATTACCAGACCGCGCAGGAAATCAATCGAATTAATCCGCCGGTTTAATTTTTCACCCTCTAATACGTGAGCCACCACTTTTATTTTAAACCCCAAGTTATGTTCGGCTCTAAAAGTTAATCAGCGCCTAGAACCTGCGCGACGGTTTCCTTTTTTAAACCTTTGCCGCCGCTGCGTTTGTTGTAATCGGCGGGCGAAATTTGCTTATCGCGCCAGGCGTCGAGCAATCCGACCTGGTGAACGCATTGAATCGTGCACGACGGTGCGCACCATTTTTCGGTGATGTACTCGCGGTCGAAATCATTCATTGTGTATTCGGAGAGCGGAATTCCCGGCGTTCCGCGTTGCTGCGAACACCAGTTGACCATTCCGAATTCGTCAATGTAGAGGTAACGCGCTCCGGCGCGGCATTTCCACTGATGCTCTTTGCCATCCACCAGATCGTTTTGAAACCAGTTCCAGCGGGCGTAGCTCTTGGTTCCCAGGTTTTTAATCTGCCAGAAAATTTCTTTGTCCCGGTCGGTCAAGCCTTTGAGCAATCCGTCCCCGTCATGAATGACCCCGACCGTGGACGAAAACCCTAGCTCGATTGCGCGATTGGCAATCGTCAATGCATCTTCCGGATTTTTCACGCCGCCGCCGACAACCGAATTGATATTGACCTGAAAAAGAGCGTGTTCCTGCAAGTTTTTAAGTTTGGCGTCAAGAACTTTGAGACTCTTTTTTGAAACGTCGTCCGGATTAACGTTGTCAATCGAGATTTGCAGATAATCGAGACCGGCTTCATTTAGTTTTTTGATTTTATCAGGCTGGAAATAATAGCCGTTCGAAATTAAACCGGCAATCATTCCGTGATGGCGGATGCGGGCGATGATGTCGTAAATTTCCGGGTGCATCATCGGTTCGCCGCCCGAAATTGTGACAATCGAAGTGCCGAGCACCGCAAGTTTGTCAATGCGTTTGAGCATTTCGGCAACTGGCACGGGGTCAGAGGTTTTGTCGTATTCGTTGCAGTAGGCACAAGCCAGATTGCAGCGCCGCATCGGGACAATATGAACTAAAACAACGTGACGCGTCGAAGCGAAAGCGCGCGCCGTGTGTTTGACGCCGCGCAGCCAGCGATTTAATTTACTCGTTTTCTCCATCTTAAAAAGAAGCCTGAAAAGGACAAGAATGATAAAACCCAAATTATAGACGCCGAATCAGGTGTTGACAAACTCGCGTCAAAATAAAAGGCTTTGACCGTTTCTAGCCAAAGCCTTCTAACAGACAGATTTTTATGATTTAGCCTTTGAGAACCTTTGTTCCTTTCGGCGGAGTAAGTGCGATTTGATTTTTAACGTCAGCATTCCTCTGAATATCGAAAAGCAAAATGTTCGTCCAATCATTATTCTTTTCGTAAACTCTGATTTGAACTACCATTCCTTCTTCGTTCACCCAAACTTCGGCGTGATCATAATTCACCGGTTTCTTTGGCGTTAGAAGCAGTTTGTAAGTTGAATGTACATTGGCAACGACTTCCTGACCGAGCCATTTAGCATCAAAATTCTCTTTCAAATCTTTGGCAGATGAATTGATTAAACTGAAAATGTTGCCGGAACCATTGCCGCCGCCTTTGTAATCTTTACTGCTGCCTTCGATAACCTGCTGTAATCGCGGCTGGTATAGACGATATTTGCCATTGACAACAGACAAAGTTTCCTGTGCTCCCTTTGTCCAATCAAGCCGGAAGTTTGCATTGCGTGTGTTTTTTATCGGGACTACTAACGCCGTGCCTTCGCGCCGGTCATCATAATCCTTGAGCTGCGCGTTCCATTTCTCCAGCCGAATTCCGGTTTTAAGAGAAGTCAAAGATTTAAAATTGGCGTCCATCTTTTGATAAAGAATGCGAACTTCGTTCTGCGCATTTACCTTTGTTGTTCCAACCAAAATTAAGGCAAATAATGCAACCACCAAAAACTGAAACAAATTTTTCATAAATGCTCCTCAAAAATTATTTAAATAAAACCGTGCTGTAAAATTTCAGCGAACATCAATTTCGTAAGCAGTTACGCGTCCGGCAGAGTCTTTCTTTTCCCGCCAGCCGATAATGTTGGCGCTTTTGTTGCCGGTAAATTCACGGACGCGCTGTAATTTGGCAGTTTCATTCGATTCGGGGGAGAAGTTGTCCGCACTGACAATCAAACGCGTAACGGGCGCGGGTTCAAGCGGCGCTCGCTCCTTTCCGCTCATAAACCAGTTTGGCGGAGTCAGAAAGATCAAAGCCAATATCAACACGCAGATAACGTCATACTGCCAGCTTGTTCGCTTGTAGTTCCATAAAACCACGTTTTTGATTGCCTGCCTCATCTTAAAAGTTGCCCGTCAAAGGCTAAACGACAAATTTTGATAAAAACGAAAATACACGCTCGACAGGGCCAATTGCAAACTGGCCGTTTCTCGCGTGTAATGTCCGAATCTATTTAAATTAAAGTAATTTATTTCGCAGCGGCGAGATTGGCGACGTGTTTGCCCAAACGCGATTTGTGACGCGCTGCCGCGTTGCGATGAATAATTCCCTTGTGAACCATTTTATCAATTACCGAAATGGTTTGCGGCAATAATTCCTGACTGACCGCAGCGTCGCTTTCGCCGATTGAACCGCGCAATTTTTTGATCGCCGTGCGGAGGCGACTGCGGTTGTTACGGTTGACTTCGTTTTTGCGAGCCGTCTGGCGGACGCGTTTTTTGGCTGATTTATGATTTGGCATTGCTAAGCTTTATTTCTCCAACTCTTTTGATGACAAGTTTTTTGATAAGAGACAAAACGATAATTCTAGATTTCAAAAGCGCGGCTGTCAAGCTAAATGGCCTTTTTTGCCGCGTTCGTAGATTAGCCGCAAACCTTCGAGCGTTAAATTATCGTCAACGTTTTCGATCAGCTCGGAAGCCTGCGCAATCAGCGCCGCTAAACCGCCGGTGGCGACAACCCGCGTTTTTTCGCCCAATTCCGCAATCATCCGCCGCAGAATCCCGTCAACCAATCCGGCGTAACCGTAATACAAACCCGATTGGATCGAGCCAACCGTTGATCTTCCGATGACGTTTGCCGGCTCTTTAATTTCAACCCGGGGCAGTTTGGCGGCGCGGGTAAAAAGCGCATCCGATGAAATCGTGATACCCGGCGTGATGACACCGCCCAAATATTCGCCCGACGCGTTGATGGCGTCAAAGGTCGTCGCAGTCCCGAAATCAACCACGATACACGGAGCGCCGTAAAGATGCAGAGCGGCAACCGCGTCAACGATTCTATCGGCTCCGACATCGGACGGCGGCTCATATTTAATTGTCAACCCAGTGTCGGTGCGGCTATCAACAAAAACAGCCGTGTGTCCAAAATATTTTTCCGCCATCCGCTCAAAAGTTTGATTAAGCGGCGGCACAACGGATGCCACCACGACGGCGAGAATTTCCTTGTAGTCAACTTCGGCGAGGGAAAACATTTGTCTCGCTAAAACGCCGTATTCGTCAGCAGTGCGATAACGAACGGTTGCCATTCGCCAGTTTGAGATTAATTTCGCGCCGTCAAACACGCCGAGCGAGGTGTTGGTGTTGCCAACGTCAATAACTAGGAGCAATGGTAAATGGTGAATAATGAATAGTGAATAGAAATGGCAAATTTAAAAATCAATAATTTACCATTTACCATTCACCATTCACCATTCTTTTAGCCGTGCAGGGGTAAACCGTCGTAAACAACCAGCCAGCCATTTTTTTTGCTGGTGCGAAGACTGCGTTTAAACCAATCGAGCGCGTCTGCCGGATTGTCGTAGATTTGGACGGCGGGTTTGCCGTCGCGCGGATCTACGCGGCAGATTGTTCCGCCCTGGTCAAAGGTTTGAACACCGAGCAGAGCAATCATGTTGTTTTTGGTCAGAACCGCCGTTCGATGACGAAGATTGGTCAGTTCGATGGCGAAACTGTTTTCAAAATCATCCGCATCTTCAGCTTCATCAGAGTTTTCCGCGTCGTCTGATTCGCCGTCGAAATCGTCAAAATCGTCTAAGCCTTCAAAAGTTTCGTTATCATTCATAAATCTATAATTTGAGATCGCAGGGCGACCACATCGCCCGCGTAAACTACTCTTATAATGC
Organism: Pyrinomonadales bacterium; assembly: GCA_038212235.1. GTDB lineage: Bacteria > Acidobacteriota > Blastocatellia > Pyrinomonadales > Pyrinomonadaceae > JBBQUS01. The sequence goes on along the minus strand of JBBQUS010000002.1, from coordinate 41,866 downwards.
CGTTTTCCAGCCGGACGCGCAATGCTCCCGCCGCATCGAGCCCGTCAGTTTCGCCTTCAAAAGTTTCGTTCTCAAGCGTGACGCGCACCCGTTTGCCGACGGCATACGACGAACGCCGCGTCCAGGCCTCAATAATCATCCTGCTTCCATCAGTATCTTGCAAAATTTGATAATATTTTTGCAAATTACCGGTCAAAGCCGCCAGCACCAATTCGCGGTCTGGTAAAACGCCCGTTTCATCTTCGATTGAGGTTGCAATCTCCCGCAAATCAGGCGCAATCGCTTCTTTTATCAAATTGATGCCGATTCCTAAAATAACCGCATTGCCGCGCACAGTATCAACTGTTTCGGCCAAAATTCCGGACAGTTTTTTTCCCTGTTTCGTATGAATATCGTTTGCCCATTTGATGTCGGTCGGGAGATTACAGCTGTCCGCTAATGTGTCGCTGACGGCGACGGCCGCCGCCAAAGTAATCAGAGACCAATTTTGCGCGGCAAACTTCGGGCGTAAAATCAAACTAAAATAAAGTCCGGCGTCGGCAGGCGAATTCCACACCCGTTCGCGTCGCCCGCGCCCGCGCGTTTGCGCGCGGGCCACAATGCAAACGCCTTCAGCCGCTCCTAGTTTTGCCTGACGCGCGGCTTCATCGTTGGTTGAGGGTAAAGAATCGAACCGGAGAATAGTAAAATTCAAAGTTTGGAATTTGGAGCCGAAGATCATTTAGCGTTCAGTTGCTGATTTCCGACCACTGAATCTCTTATTCTTTGCAAAGCGTTTCTAGCAATTTCAGCCAGCAGATAATCTTGAGCGTTAGTGTTTTCCTGCAAAACGTTGATGGCTGACTGATCCGCGATCAGGCCAAGCGCGAAAGCGGCTTCGCGGCGCACATCATCGGCGTTCGAACTGTCGCGGAGAACCGCAATCAGCGTCGGGACGGCTTCTTTTTTGCGAATTTCGCCAAGAGCGCGAGCCGCCGAACGGCGAACAAATTCGTCAACCAGACGGCGGTTTTTCTTGTTGTCCGGAAGCAGTAAAGTTTGAGATAAAGATTCAATCGCTCGTTCGTCCGCGATTTTGCCTAGTGAAACAGCAGCGGCAGCGCGAACGCTCGGTTTTTTGTCGGTTTGCAAAACTTGAATAAGAGCGGGAACCGCTGATTTGCTGAGCGCTTCGCCGAGCGCGAAAGCCGCTTCGCGGCGGACGTATTCGGATTTTTCGGTTGGCAGCAGGAGCGGGATAAGAAAGCGAGCGGCTTCTTCATCGGTTGTGTAGGAGACGGCTTCGCAGGCAACCGCGCGCACGATTTCGGACTTATCGCTTAAAGCGGTGGCGGCGACGCGCGCGGCTGCCGCATTTTCCATCAGGCGCAAATTACTTACCGCATCGCGCCGCGTTTCGACATCGCTCGATTGGAGTCGCGTTAGCTCGCTGTTTGCCTGTTGCTCTTGTTGCGCCGTTAGCTGACGCTGTAAATCATCAGTTTGCGCAAAAATGCCCAAAGCAAAACCAAAGAAACATACTGCCAGCGGCAAAATTTTCATCTCGCGGCTCACAAATAATTCGGCGTCTGGCGGCGCTTGGCTTCCCATTCAAAAACCTGTCGGGCGCGGCGGTTTTCACGATGATTTTGCAAAGACGCAATTAATTCGTCATCCGTGCTGGTTAATCTATTTGTTTTTGATGTTTCGAGACGTGAAGAATAATTTGGCTCGTTTTCGGAACGCGGGTCTGATTTGTGCGTAGATTTGTTTGTATTGAGTTTGCTGTCCATTTCCTTGTGCTCCTTCATCTCTCTCTAAGCATCGGGCGACAGCTTTTTAATTTCAGGTCAAGTAGAAAACAGGACAGAAACTTTCGGCAGCCTGTGGCTTAGATGATGTTGTTTATTTTGTAAATCTTTCAATTCTTTGATAACAACAGTCTCCAAAAGTTTGTTTTCGTGTAATTACCGTAAGCTTTAGCAATATAACTCAAATAAAGGCGGAAAGGCAATTGATTTTTACAAATCGGCTTTGTTGGCAAAATAGTGAATTGAATCCACCACCAAAACCGCAATCGGCGGATAAAAAATTAATTCGACCTGTAAAGATTGGGAAAAGAAATTTGGAATCATGTTCATGATAATCCATTCGAGATGAAGTCCGACTCCGTATCCAATGGCGAGACTGATGCAGACGCCCATCACGAGAAACATAATTGCCGTCACCTGTGAAAAGGGTTTTTCATCGTCATCGTCACGCAAAACCGAATCATGCAGGCGGACAGCCGCATACGTGTAACGCGCAAAACCGCTGCGCAGACGCCCGAATAAATGCCAGAGGCTGATGCCAAAAAGCGTTAATAAGATTGACTTGCCAAGCAAATCAGAATGCGACCAGAACTGTGGTTTGAGCATTCCGACAAAAAAGGTTGACATGAAAAGCGCCACAACCGGAAAAACCGTTTGCTGCAGCGCCATGGTTTCGCGGCGCTCATTTTCAATAAACCGGTCAACAATCGCGTCCATCCGGCGCTGTACAGCCAGTTTTCTGAGCCGGCGAGCGTGCGGATTATCCGAAAACATGACCGAATCATCGCTGCCGTACTGAGCTTTGATTAATTGAGTATCGTATCGAGCGCGCTCTTCGGCGTTGCTTAAAATTTGATAGGCCTTGGCAATTTTAGCGAAATCTCTGGCGGCGGTGTCCGAACCGCTGTTGACATCAGGATGCATCTTTCGCGCGAGCCGCCGATACGCGGACTTAATCTCAATGGCGGAAGCCTTCGGTGAAACTTTTAGAATGCGGTAATAATCAACCATCGCAATTTAAAGGAGAAAACGCGCTGCCGGTGACGAAAGTTCAATCTGGTTTTTGTTGATAAACAAACGAAACTGCCACACATGGGCAGGGAATCCAGTTTACCAAAAAATCACTTGATTTTTCCACTTTTAAAGTAAAAGAAGAGCAGCCAGATTTAATTCTTTGCCGCTCTTTTTGATGTTTGGTTTTTTGGCCGTGTTGTTTTTAATTTCTAGGAGAAAAACGCAATTTAGATTGAGCAAATTCTAGTGTTGTGTGTTTCCGGCTAGAAGATTAATGGCGTGAGCCAGAACAGGCTGAATTACGGCGAAACATTCGCGAACGGCGGCGGGCGCTCCCGGCAAATTGATAATCAAGCAGTTGCCGCGAATTCCGCAGACTCCGCGTGAAAGCATGGCTGTCGGCGTTTTTTTTAAAGATTCAAAACGCATCGCTTCGGCCAGTCCCGGCGCTTCGCGTTCAATAACTTGCATGGTTGCTTCGGGCGTCGTGTCACGCGGCGCGAAGCCGGTTCCACCCGTTGTCACTAGCAAATTGACTTCGGAGCGATCAGCCGTTTTTTTCAAAGTTTCGACAAGCGGTGCGAAATCATCCGAAACAACGATTTTCTGGGTTATTTCCGCGTTTGCCGCCTCTAAACATTCGATTAATATCGCGCCCGAAACATCTTCAGCTTCACCGCGCGCGCAACGGTCGCTAACGGTTATGGCGACGGCTCGGATAACAATTTTTGAAATATTTCCGCTCATTAAGTTGCCGAGCGATGATGCTCAACCATCAGGCATTTGTCCATCACCACGAGCAAACCAGCGTCTTCGGCTCGTTTTCCGGCGGCTTCGTCAATGATTCCCTGCTGCAGCCAGACGGCTTTGGCTCCCGTCTTAATAGCTCCGTCAACTACTGCTCCGGCATCTTCGGAACGACGAAAGACGTTAACCAGGTCGGGTTTTTCGGGCAAATCGGAAAGCGAAGCAAACGCTTTTTCGCCCAAAACATCGGATTCACGCGGGTTAACCGGTATAATTTTATAACCGACCTCTTGCATATAAGCCGACACACTGTTTGACGGTCGCATCGGATTTGATGAAATCCCAACTACGGCAATTGTCCGACATTCTTTCAAGATTCGCTCGATAGTGGCTCGCTCGTTCATTGAAAAATCCTCTTTTCGGTCCAAATTTATCACAAATAAACGTTTGGCTGTTTCTCATTCTTCAAAATATTTGAAAGCCAGCTATATTTGTTTATGCAAAAATCAAAGTTGATGAATAAGTGTTCCATTTTCAGACAAAAATTGCTAATGAATGAATTTCAGACACACTTTCCCCGCAAAAGTGTTCCGATTCACTCCAGTTTCTCTTACCAGTTTTCGTATGTGATTGGTTAGAGCAAACACCTTGCCATAAAATTGGGTCGTAAGCACAATTTCACCTCTAGAACCAGTACATAATTTAATCGCGAGCAAAGAAACTAAATGTGTGAATCAAGCTTTGAAAGCGTGCAAAAACAATGCGAAAGCCGGTTTTTTACAGCAATGAACCATTAAACCTTTGCTTGAAGGTATTTTGCTCATTTTCTTAATGCCGCTCTTTTCATTTATCCGGTTGAATAAACCGATGCTGATTTGTGGCGAATCCAGTAATCTAAAATATGGGTTATCATTCTCAGACAAAGCGCAAAATCACGGCATCAGGCTGTCAAGGCAATAATTAAATTCAAGGAGCATTTCGCTAATGAAGCAGTTTGTCCAGTGTTCTCGCAAAATTGCGGCTTCACAATTATCTCTTTCCGCCGTCGCTGCTTTGTGTCTTGTCGCAGTTGTTTCGCTTGCCTGTCGTTTGAGCAGTTACTTACCTGCTGCCAATTCTTCGACTGGCAATGTTTCAGCGGCAAAATCGAACGACAGAAGCGCGAGTCAGGCAACTTCCTCAAATAGTACCGTTCAAAGTTTTTGTCAGAACGCCTACTATCCAATCGGCGCGGATGCTGAACGCAGATATCGCACGGTTTACGCGGGCAACTCTCTTCCGCCCAAAGAATACACACAAAATTACACAGACATCGGCGCGGATAAATTTACCGAACACAATAAATTCAGCGATGTGCAAAACGCGCTCAATTTCAAATGCACGGCGGAAGGTTTGCAGGGTTTGCAGTATGACAACGGCAATACGGTTTCGACCGTTAATAACGCGCGCGGCAAGCTTGAAACTGTTAAAGCCGAAGGCATTACATTTCCTACGGAAGCGCGTTGGCAAGTCGGGGAAAAATGGGGCGGAAATTATGACGTGCGCTGGGAAATACAAACGGGCGGCAACGCGAGCGGGTCGGCAAACGCGACGGTCGAAGGCAAAAGCGAAATTGTCGGCGCGGAATCCGTTACGGTTCCGGCAGGAACATTTGATTGTTTGAAAGTTCGCAACATCACGACTCTGCGTTTTGCCGCAATGAAAGTCGGCAATATGACCGTTCCAATGAATCAGCCAATTATAATTAACACCGATGCTTATTACGCCAGGAACGTCGGCATGGTCAAATCCTTGATAACCGGCACGATGGGCGGCGCAACGACGGAACTGCTCTCAAATTCTGCTCGCTGACTGTAATCCTCATCAGGAAAAGATTGCCAATCAAAAAAACTAAAGCCCAAAGAATCAAAACGACCTTCGGGCTTTAGTTTGCCAACTTGGACAAGTCAAAGATTTTCAGTACTTACTGCGCTTTGAGCAGCCAGCCGCTTGGGTCAACGACGTATCTCGCATCAGCGGGAAGCAGTATCGTTCCGGTTCCGTTCGGCATTTCAACCAGCTTTGTGACGCCGCCGATTTGAACTTCGACGGGCATCGGAAACGGCAGATTATTCGGAGTCTCCCAGTGCAAAATCAGGCTGTTCTGTTTTGTTTCCGCCACGAGTTTCGGCAGAGCGGGTTGGCGCAGATAAACTTCAAAAAACCAGTCGAGCTTTTTGCCAGATTGCTGCTGGGCAATTTTCAGGAAATCATCGGTTGTCACCAGGCGTGTCTGCTTGCCGTCAGTGATTTTCTCCATTTCAGGCGTTGGATATGCCATTCTTCTGAGCGCCTTAAAAAACGCGTCATCGCCGAGATAAAATCGCAAACTGTTTAAAATTAACGCTCCCTTGCCGTAAATATCGCCGTCGCTTTTGGTGTAATCGGGCGGCAGCATGTAAATCTGCGTGGTCGTCTGCGGTTCGCGCGGCGCAACGGGTTTGATATTGTGCAAATTTTTGTAGCGCGCTTTCATCGCCGCAAAATAAGCTTCTTTACCTTTTATCTTTTCGATGTAAAACGTGTCCATAAACGATTGGAAACCTTCGTGCAGCCAGAAATCATTCCAATCTTTGGCAGTCACCAGATTTGCCCACCATTCGTGACCGAATTCATGAAAAAGCAGCCAGTCATCGCCGTCCGGATTATATTTAAAACCATTACCGTAAGCCGTAATCGTTTGATGCTCCATCCCCAAATGCGGAGTCTCGGCGACGCCGATTTTGTCGGCGCGAAACGGGTAAGGCCCGAGATATTCTTCGTAAAACGCGACGTATTTTTTGAGCAAATCAACGAGCGACTGCCCTTTGGCGTAATCTTCGGGCAAAACGTAAAACTGAATCGGAATCATCATGCCCGACACCGACTGCACCTTGTCTTCAATCAGTTTGTACGGCGCGACGTTCAGAGCGATGCAGTAATTGCTGATGGGCTGCGAGACAAACCAATTAAAGGTGCGCGTTCCATCCGCATTTTTGACAATTGACTGCAGTTTGCCGTTGGAAGCGGCGACGAGCGGTTCGGGAACGGTGAAATGCAGCGAAACCGTTTCTGGTTTATCTGACGGATGATCTTTAACCGGAAACCACAAATCCGCGCCGTCGTTCTGTACGGCGGTCGCAACCCAGGGCGAGCCGTCAGCAGTTTTTGACCAGACGAAACCGCCAACCCACGGCGGACGCGGCGCCACTTTCGGCTTGCCGCTATAAGCCACGCGAACGTCAACCGTTTTTCCGGCCTTTTCCATTTTTGGAAAAGTTATCCAGATTTTGCTTTCCCGGCGTTCAAAACTAAGCGGTTTTTGTTTGTTGCCTTCGACTAGAGCTGCGGATTCGACCGTAAACGGATAGTCCAAATCGAGCACAAATTTGTCAATCGGCTTAACGATCAATGCTTTCGCTGTCAAAACGCCTTTGATTGATTGTTCTGCAATATTTGGACGAACATCCAAATCATAAGATTTCACGTCGTAAGCTGCCTGTTCCGGCATCAAAACGCCGCCCGAATCAGTCGGTCGGACGCCCAAATCTCTCTGCGCGTAAATCAAAAAAGGAGTTCCTGCCAGAAAAAGCAGAACAAAAGCAGTTAGCAGTAAATTTTTGGTCATAATTTTTAAGTCAAGGCTTATTTTTGGCAAACGCTATGCTTCTATCTCGATTATGTCCGACTTGGATAACGTTGCCGTTTTGCAGCACGACGGCGTAATCGCAGTCGCCTTCGAGATAAACGTAATACCCGTCTCTCGACAAACTAAAATTCAAATCAAAACTTTCATCCGTGCCGGCTGCTTCGACAACAAATTTGTCGCCCGGCAGCATTGTGTAATCCCGTCCATCCGGTTTGAGCCACAAGGTTACAGGAATTTCATATTCATTGGTTAAATTGAGGACGCGCTTTTTAACATTTTTCATAAAAGGGGTTGTGAGTTATTTTAAAAAATTAGTGATTTAATCCGCTGAAATGGCAGTCTCCTTTGATTGGTGAATTTCCTGCAAAGAGCGGACGACAAACTGCTCGTTTGTCTGACGGCTCGCAATCGCTTCGACGAGCGCTTCCGCGCCGGTGATGGTCGTGACGCAAGGGACGTTGTGACGGAGAGCTGCCTGTCGAATCGCCTGTTCGTCAAAATGCGAGGTTTGCCCCAAGGGTGTGTTAATCACGAGAGCGATTTCGCCGCGTTTGATGTAATCGGCAATGTTTGGGCGGCCCTCGTTAACTTTGAAAACCGTTTCGGCGGCGAGTCCGACTTCTTTTAAACGTGAAGCTGTGCCGTAAGTCGCAATCAAATCGAAACCTAAATTCTTCAAACGCCTGGCTAAAACTACTGCTTGCCCTTTGTCCGAATCGTTGACCGAAAGAAACGCGGCTCCCGTCTTTGGCAGTTGAACGTTCGCGCCCGCCATGGCTTTGCCGTACGCTTCGCCAAAGGTTGCGCCGACGCCCATCACTTCGCCTGTCGAGTGCATTTCGGGTCCCAAAATCGGATCAACTCCGGCAAATTTGGCAAACGGGAATACGGGCGATTTGACAAAACAAAGCTTGACTTCCAGATTGTCGGGCAAATTAAATTCGGCCAGTGTTTTGACTCCGGCCATCACCAGCGATGCGATGGCCGGCAGCGGGACATTCGTCGCTTTTGAAACAAAAGGCGCGGTGCGCGAAGCTCTCGGATTAACCTCCAAGACATAAACGCGGTCGTCTTTGACCGCAAACTGAATGTTCATCAATCCCACGACATTTAAGGCTCTGGCCAAAACGCGGGTGTGATGCCGGATGGTTTCGAGATGTTCGGGAGCTATTTTCTGCGGCGGCAAAACGCAGGACGAATCGCCCGAATGAATTCCGGCTTCTTCGATGTGTTCCTGAATTCCGGCGATGACAACGGCGGATTCGTCCGCAAGGGCGTCAACGTCAATTTCCGCCGCGCGTTCGAGAAATTTATCAATCAAAATCGGCTTTTGCGGCGACGCGTCAACGGCGGTGCGCATGTATGCGTCGAGACTTTCCGCGTCGTAAACTATCGCCATCGCGCGTCCGCCCAAAACATAGCTTGGTCTGACCAGCACCGGATAACCGATGCTCGCGGCCACTGATTTAGCTTCTTCGGGCGAAACGGCGGTGCCGTTTGGCGGTGCTGGGATTTTTAGCTCTTCCAGCAGCGCGCCAAATCTTTTGCGGTCTTCTGCCAAATCAATCGAGTCGGGCGACGTCCCGATTATCGGAACGCCTGCCTCATGCAGCGGGAGCGCTAAATTAAGCGGCGTTTGCCCGCCGAACTGGACGATGACGCCGGTCGGCTGTTCGACTTCGATAATATTCATCACATCTTCAAACGTCAGCGGTTCAAAATAAAGCCGGTCTGAAGTGTCATAATCGGTCGAAACGGTTTCCGGATTACAGTTAACCATGATCGTCTCAAATCCGGCTTTTTGGAGCGCAAAACTGGCGTGACAGCAGCAGTAATCAAACTCGATTCCCTGCCCGATGCGGTTCGGGCCGGAACCCAGAATCATAATTTTCGGTCGGTCGGTCGGCGCGGCTTCGCATTCTTCTTCATAAGTTGAATAAAGATACGGTGTAAACGATTCAAACTCTGCGCCGCAGGTATCAACCCGTTTGTAAACCGGAACGATATCTAAATCTTTGCGCCGTTCGCGCACTTCTTTTTCGGTCGAACCGGTCAAATAGGCAATTCGCCGATCAGAGAGCGCAAACTCTTTCGCCGTTCGCAAAACTTCTGCCGGGACGTCTTCGAGTTTGCGGTCTTCAATCCGGTCTTGCAGACGCATGACGTCCTGTAGCTGCTCTAAAAACCAGCGGTCAATTTTGGTCAGGCGATGCACTTCTTCGATTGAATAACCGTGCTGCAGCGCGTAAGTGATATAGGAAAATCTGTTTGAATTCGGGCGCGCCAGCTTGCGCTGTAAAACGTGGTCGGGAACGCCCGATAAGCGGAGCGGTTTGGCCGATTCGAGCGAGCGCAAGCCTTTGAACAAAGATTCTTTAAATGTTCTGCCGATAGCCATTACTTCGCCGACAGACTTCATCTGCGTTCCGAGAATATCTTCCGCGCCGGGAAATTTTTCAAACGCCCATTTGGGAATTTTGGTGACGACGTAATCAATCGTCGGTTCAAAACTCGCCGGGGTTTTTTTGGTAATGTCGTTCGGGATTTCGTCCAGAGTGTAGCCAACCGCCAATTTGGCGGCGATTTTGGCAATCGGGAAACCGGTCGCTTTCGAGGCGAGCGCCGAAGAACGCGAAACGCGCGGATTCATTTCGATGACGCGGACATCGCCGTTTTCCGGGTTGACGGCAAATTGAATGTTTGACCCGCCGGTTTCCACTCCGACTTTGCGAATACAGGCAATCGCCATGTCGCGCAAATTTTGATATTCGACATCGCTTAAGGTTTGCGCGGGCGCGACGGTAATCGAATCACCGGTATGAACGCCCATCGGGTCGAAATTTTCAATCGAGCAAATAATGACAACATTATCCTTAAGGTCGCGCATGACTTCGAGCTCGTACTCTTTCCAGCCTAAAATTGATTCTTCGATTAAAACCTGATTGACGGGCGAAGCGCTCAAACCGTTTTTCACGATTTCTTCAAATTCTTCCGGGTTAAATGCGATTCCGCCCCCCGTGCCGCCAAGCGTAAAGCTCGGGCGAATAATCGCCGGATAACCGGTTGTCGCGACAATCGCGACGGCTTCGTCCCAACCGTGCGCGAAACCGCCCTTTGGCATCGGCAGCCCGATTTCTTCCATCGCGGCTTTAAACAGTTCGCGGTCTTCGCCGACTTTGATGGCGTTTAAATTCGCGCCAATCAACTTGACCGCATACTTTTCTAAAATGCCCGCCTGGTCCAAATCAACGGCTAGATTTAAAGCAGTTTGACCGCCGACGGTTGGGAGAAGCGCATCGGGACGCTCTTTTTCGAGAATGGCCGTTAACGATTCGATTGTCAGCGGTTCGACATATGTGCGATCAGCCATTTCCGGGTCGGTCATAATCGTCGCCGGATTGGAATTGACCAGAATGACTTCGAAGCCTTCCTGTTTGAGCGCGCGGCAGGCTTGCGTTCCCGAATAATCAAACTCGCAGCCTTGACCGATGACAATCGGGCCTGAGCCAATAATTAGAATTTTAGAGATATCCGTTCTTTTGGGCATTAAATGTCGTTAAAATTTTATAAAAAGTTTGTTTGGTATAAAGATGTCGGTGGCATTATAGCAACTTGCTCGCCAAAATCTGAACGATGGATAAAACACCAAAACATAATCAAGTAAAAAGTAGATCAAATCTTCTTTCTGCGCTTTAGCCAGATGCCTGAAAGGCGATTTCTGACGCCCGCAATTTTAGTTTGAGGCGATTCTTTTGCATCAAAAACGAGCCGGAGAATACGAAAGATTTTTTATTTTTTGGGATTGAAGATGTTCTGTAAAAATAGTCCTCAAACAATACTTTGTGGCATTGCAACTTGGTGTGTTTTTGCGGCATCATTGATGTCGAGTTGATAAAATCTCCCGCGTCGCGCCCGGCGACCATCTTTTTGAACCTAATTCAAATCGTTTTAACCTGTAAAAATGAGGAGTGCCGTTATGTTTTCAAGTTCCAAAGTTTTGACCGCTTTTTTTGCTGCCGCTTTCTTTCTCAGCATCAGCACCGCCGCAGTTTACGCCGACACGATTAAACTCAAAGACGGCAGCGTAATCAAAGGCAAAATAGTTGATTTTAAAAACCAGCAGATTACCGTTGTCCGCACCGGTTCAAACAATCGCTCGTCAAACATCACGGTCGAAGCCGACGATGTCGAATCAATCGAATTCGATTCGATTGAAAATCTGCAGGCTTTGATTAACATCGCGCGCCCGAATGTTTCAGCCGGGACGACCACCGGCAGTAACTCGAACAATTCGGAGGTTGCCGCCAACAACGGCAATTCTAATAATCAGCCGGTAGTCAGCACGACGCCGGTGCGTCCCGTTCCAAGCCCGACGCCGACTAATGTTGCGACCTCAACGCGTCCGAACGTCAACCAACCTGTCTCGCAGCCGACCGGCGGCTTGTCGCAAGTTATTAACTCGCGTCCGACCTCGACCAATAATCCGCGTTCTGTGAATGGCAACGGCAGATTTATTCCTCTGAGCGTTAAAGTTTTGGCTGACAATACGGCGAACGGCTGGACGAACACCGGTTTGGTTGTCAAAAAAGGTCAGCGGATTAGAATTTCGTCAAATGGCAGAATTTCTCTGGGCGGCGGAAAATACTCGACTCCAGCTGGAATTGTTTCGCTGCCGGACAACGACCGATTGATGAAAACCGAGCCGACGGGAGCGCTGATTGCCGTCATTGGTGACGACAACAATGATTTTATTTTTATCGGGAGCAGCCGCGAATTTGAAGCCCCGCGCGACGGCACTTTATTTCTGGGCGTCAACGAGGGGAATTTAAACGATAATTCCGGCGCGTTTGACACTACCGTTGAGGCCGAGCCAACCGATGTCACAGCTCAAAAGTAGGTAACTAAGGACACTGAGACCGTAAGCAGTAAAACGTTTTGCAATCGGCATCGAACTAGGAAAGCGTTTACTTTATTCAGTCGAAATAAATTTGGAGTTTATCATGCAACAACTGCTCTCTCGCCGTCTCGCTCTGTTTGCGTTATTGTTTCTGTTCTCAAGCCAGGTTTTTGTCACTCAAACTCTTGCCCAATCGCGTCCGCAGCGTCCGCCTGCCAGCGGAGAGGATAAAAGAAATAAACGCCCCGATCCGACAACTAAACAGGAAGAAATTTCGCCGGAAGATAAAGCCGCCGTTAAGGATGATGAGGTTTTAGAAATTAAAACCAACATCGTTAACGTTGACGCGACCGTTTATCAGAAAAAGAGCGGGCAAATTGTGACGGGTTTGACGAAAGATAATTTTGCGATTTATGAAGACGGAGTTAAACGCGAGATTACAAATTTCTCGACTCCCGAAGCTCCGATAACCGTTACGCTCGTGGTCGAATACAGCAAATTATCATCATATCTCGGCCGGGCGGTCGGCGGCGGATTTGATCCCGGCAAATTTGAAGTCGTCCGCCCGGCGGCACTTTTTCTGCAAAATTTCCTCAAACCGCCGGACGATTTTGCCTCTGTCATCGCTTTTGATATTCGCCCGACTCCAATCACCGATTTCACCAATGACCCACGCCGCATTAACCAGGTCGTTTCGCTTCTCGTCCAGAATAGTCCGGCGTTTAGTGATAACAATTTGTTCGACGCAATCAAATTTGCTCTCGTCGGCGGCCGTGCCGATTCGGTCGTCTTAGAAAACTCCAAAGAGAAAACCGCGATGTACAGCGGCATGGCCGATGTCAAAGCCAAACGGCGCGCCATTATTTTGATTACGAGCGGTATTGACACCATGAGCCGCGTCAATTATGACCAGGTTCGCAAAGTGATTCAACAAACCGGCGTGCCGATTTATATCATCGGAACCGGTAATTATTTCTTTAAGCAGTATGAGCCTTATCTGCCCGCCACCGATTCGATTTCGGGCGCTCCCGGCAGACTGACCTTTCTCCAAGCCGACAACACGCTGAAAACGTTTGCCAAAGAATCAGGCGGAGCCTATTATCCGGTGACTTTCGAAGGCGAAGTTCCCAATGCGCTCAAAGGCATTAACGCGCTGTTGCGCAACCAATACAGTCTCGCCTTTGAACCGGACGAATCCAGAGCCAACGACGGCAAAAAGCACAAGCTGGAGGTCAAAGTTGACGTGGACAAAGACGGCACTTACGACGACAAGGTTTACACTGTCCAGCATCGCCCGTTTTATATTCCAAAAGGCGCTGAAACAAGTAATAAAAAATAGTTGGCAGACTGCTTTACTAATAACAAAGGGCGAGGTAATTATCTCCCCCTTTGCCATGCCTGAAGTTCAAATTTTTAAGCTTGTTTGAAAAATTGCATTTGGTTTAAGAAGGACATATATTCCTCTAACATCGTTGCATTTTACAGGAGTGACAATTTATGCGGGCTCGTTCGCGGCAAATATTTTTCGCAATTATTGTTTTATCAGCTTTGAATTTATCAACTCTGGCACAAAGCAAGGCGTTTGACACGGGTTTTATGGATCAGTCGGTCAAAGCCTGCGATAATTTTTATCGTTATGCCGTCGGCGGGTGGCTCAAAAACAATCCGATTCCTCCGGCTTTTTCGAGCTGGGGAGTTGACCAGATTGTTGAAAAAAACAATTTTGATATTCTGCGCGAAATTCTCGAAACCGACGCCAAAGAGCGTGCGGCAGCCAGAGGCACAGACACGCAGCTCATCGGCGATTTTTACAGTGCCTGCATGGACGAAGCGGCGATTAACAAAGCCGGCGCGAAACCGCTCGAACCGTTTTTCAAAACTATTGATTCGATTAAAACCACCAAAGAGTTGACCGGCGTTGTCGCCGAACTGCAAAAGCAGGGGTTTTCTCCGGTTTTCAATTTTGACGCCGAGGCTGACGCCAAAAACAGCGCGCTCAATATCGTCAATCTGTTTCAGGGCGGACTGAGTTTGCCAAATCGCGATTATTACACAAAGACCGACGAGAAGTCTCAGAAAACGCGCGAGCAGTTTGTCGAGCATGTCTCAAAAATGTTTGCGCTCTTAGGAGAATCAACAGAAAAAGCCAAAGCGAACGCCGACACGATTATGAAAATCGAGACGCGCTTCGCTCTCGCCTCCAAAACTCCGGTCGAGCTGCGCGATCCGGTGGAAAATTATCATAAACTGAAGTTGACCGAAGCCAATCAAATCACTCCGAATTTTGCTTGGGACGTTTTCGGCAAGAATTTGGGTGTGCCGTCTTTTACCGAAATCAACGTCGGTCAGCCGGATTTTTTCCGTGAATTTGACAAGATGACGACCGAGGTTCCGCTTAACGACTGGAAAACTTATCTGCGCTGGCGCGTCCTGACTCGTTCGGCCTCGCGGCTCGCAAAACCGTTTGACGATGAAGACTTTAATTTCTACAGCGCGACTCTGCGCGGCACGAAAGAGCAATTTCCGCGCTGGCGGCGCTGCCTGACGGCGACCGACCGCAGCCTTGGCGAAGCGCTCGGTCAGGAATATGTCAAACGCGCGTTTACGCCGGAAGCCAAGCGCCGGATGAACGAGCTGGTGGAAAATTTGTTTGTCGCTTATCGCGAGCGTTTATCCAATCTTGATTGGATGAGCGATGCGACCCGCAAAGAAGCGCTCTATAAACTTTCGACCTTTCAGCGCAAAATCGGCTATCCCGATAAATTGCGCGGTTATCAAGGATTGTCCGTCAGCCGAGATTCTTATTTTGAAAATGTCGGCAGCGCCAGACGCTTCGAAATCGCCCGCGATTGGCAGGACATTGGCAAACCGGTTGATAAAACGCGCTGGGGCATGACGCCGCCGACGATTAACGCATATTACAATCCGCTTTATAATGAAATCGTTTTTCCGGCGGGGATTCTGCAGCCGCCGTTTTTTAACGTCGCGGCCGACGACGCGCTTAATTACGGCAATGCGGGCGGCATCATCGGTCACGAAGTCACGCATGGTTTTGACGACGAAGGCAGCCAGTTTGACGCGGCGGGAAATCTCAAAGTCTGGTGGACGCCCGAAGATCGAAGCCGGTTTAATGCAAAAGCTGATTGCGTCGCCGAGCAGTTTGACAATTACGAAGTCTTGCCCGGTTTGAAAATGCAGGGCAAACTGACTCTGGGCGAGAACATCGCTGATTTTGGCGGCTTGGTGATTGCTTACAACGCCTTCAAAAAATCAATGGAAGGCAAACCGCGTCCCGCAAACATTGACGGATTCACGCCTGAGCAGCGCTTTTTCATCGGCTACGCGCTCGGCTGGATGGTCAATCAGCGTCCCGAATCAATCCGCACGCAGGTTTTAGGCGATCCGCACGCGATTCCCGAATGGCGCGTCATCGGCCCGCTCTCAAACATGCCGGAATTTGCCGAAGCGTTCGGCTGCAAAACAGGCGATAAAATGGTGCGCGATAATCGCTGTCAAATTTGGTAGGTTTGGCCTAATTCTACAACAGCCGCGGAAGCCTGAACTTAATAAGGACACAACGATGACGCTCTTACTCGGTGTGGGCTTCCGCATAAAATTATTTTACGTTCTTGCCGCTTCATCGACCATTGAGCAACGGTTTCAATGCTTCGCCCGTGTGAGACTTTTTGTTTTTGACAACCTGTTCGGGCGTCCCCGTAGCCACGACTTTGCCGCCGTGAATGCCGCCTTCGGGTCCTAAATCAATGATGTAATCCGCCGATTTGATAACATCCAGATTGTGTTCGATAACGATTACCGTGTTGCCCATTTCGACCAGTCTTTGCAGCACGTCAAGCAATTTGTGAACGTCTGCAAAATGCAAACCCGTCGTTGGTTCGTCCAAAATGTAAATTGTTTTTCCAGTCGCGCGTTTTGAAAGTTCTTTGGAGAGTTTGACGCGCTGCGCTTCGCCGCCGCTTAAAGTAGTTGCTGATTGTCCGAGTTTGATGTAACCGAGCCCGACATCAAACAGAGTTTGCAGTTTTTGTTTGATTTGCGGAACGTTTTCCAGGATTTCCAGAGCCTCCTCAATCGAAGCGTCAAGCAAATCCGCAATCGAACGGCCTTTGTATTTGACGGCAAGGGTTTCGCGGTTGTAGCGCGCTCCGTTGCAAACGTCACACAAAACATAAACATCGGGCAGAAAATTCATTTCAATAGTTTTGACGCCTGCGCCTTCGCACGCCTCACAACGTCCGCCTTTGACGTTAAAGGAAAACCGTCCGGCTTTGTAACCGCGCTGGCGGGCTTCGGGAATCATCGCGTAAAGCTCTCTGATCGGCGTGAAAAGTCCGGTGTAGGTGGCCGGGTTTGAGCGCGGCGTGCGGCCAATCGGTGACTGATCAATTTCGATGACTTTATCTACCAGATCTAAACCTTCGACAGAATCATGCGCGTCCGGTTCGGCGAGCGAGCCGTAAACTTCGCGAGCCAGCGCGCGATACAAAATATCGTGAACGAGGGTTGATTTGCCCGAACCGGAAACGCCCGTCACGACCGTCAATAGTCCAAGCGGAAATTCGGCGTCAATGTCTTTTAAGTTGTGCGCTTTTGCGCCCTTAACCGTGATGCGTTTGCCGTTTGGCGTGCGGCGCGTTTGAGGAATCTCGATTTTAAGCGCGCCGGAAATATATTGTCCGGTGATTGAATCTTTGTTGGCAGCGATTTCTTTTGGCGTGCCAACTGCCACAATTTCGCCGCCATGAATGCCCGCACCCGGCCCGATATCAATCACATAATCGGCGCGTTCGATGGTTTCCTCGTCGTGTTCGACTACTAAAACGGTGTTGCCTAAATCGCGAAGCTGCTGCAAGGTTTCGAGCAGTTTTTGATTGTCCCGCGGGTGCAGCCCGATTGACGGCTCATCCAAAACATAAAGCACGCCGCGCAATTGCGAGCCGATCTGCGTTGCCAGACGAATGCGCTGACCTTCACCGCCCGAAAGCGTTGCCGAGCCTCGATCCAGTGTCAGATAACCGAGTCCGACTTTCTGCAAAAACTGCAAACGCTCGCGAATTTCGCGCAGGATGCCGCCCGCCACTTTTTCTTCGCGCCCGGTTAAAGTTATTTTTTGAAATTCCGCCGCCGATTCTTCAATCATCGTCTCGACATAATCCGAAATGCTGCGCCCGCCGACCTTAACCGCGAGGAATTCCGGTTTGAGTCGTTTGCCGTTGCACTCCGGGCAGACAATCGGCGAAACAAGTTCTTCGAGAGCTTCGCGAACTTTGTTTGACGGCGCGTTCTGCAGACGGTCGTGCAGAAAACGAATCGCGCCTTTCCATTCGCTTTCGTAGATGTATTTGCCTTCTTTAAATTCAAAACGCCCTTTCGCCCCGTAGAAAAAAGCGTCCTGCACCTCTTTCGGCAAATCAATGAAAGCAAACTCAAGTCCAAAATCGTCGTTTGTCTTTTGTCCTTCGTCATTGGTTTTTTCTGACTTTGAATCTTGAGCTTTAGACTTTGGACTTTTCGCCGGCTTTGGACTTTGAACTTTGGGCTTTTCGCCGGCTTTGGACTGGAATTTCTCGATCACGGCGCGCAGAGCGGTTTTCAGATACGCCGAGCCTTGTTTATCCGCCGCGCCAAAAAATGCCTGTTCTTTCCAGGCGAGATTTCCTTCGGCGATGACCTTGGTCGGATCAACTTCGAGCACCGTTCCCAAACCGTTGCAGCGTTTGCAGGCTCCGTAAGCCGAGTTGAACGAGAAGGAACGGGGCTCTAACTGCGGCAAATTGATGCTGCACGCAACACAGGCCATTTTCTCCGAGTAAAGTTTTTCTTCGCCGTCAACAATCGAAATCAAAACCGCGCCGTCGGTCAATTTCAGCGCCGTCCGAACCGATTCGTTTAAACGCTCTCTAATTCCCTCTTTGATCAAGAGACGATCAACGACGACTTCGATTGTATGGTTCTGGCGTTTGTTGAGAATAATTTCTTCGTCGAGAGAGCGCATTTCGCCGTCTATCCGGGCGCGGACAAAACCGTCTTTTTGCAGTTTTTCAAGCTCTTTTTTAAATTCGCCTTTTCTGCCTCTGACAATGGGAGCGAAAATCACGACGCGCTCGCCTTCGGGCAGAGTCAAAATGTTCTGGTTAATCTGCTCAACCGATTGGCGCGTGATTTCCGCCCCGCAATTCGGGCAATGCGGCTGACCGATTGACGAAAACAGCAGACGCAGATAATCGTAAATCTCCGTGACCGTTCCGACAGTTGAGCGGGGTGACCGCGAAACGGTTTTTTGTTCGATGGAAATTGCCGGCGACAAACCTTCAATCGAATCTACATCCGGTTTTTCAAGCTGGTCTAGAAACTGACGAGCGTAGGCCGAGAGCGATTCGACATAGCGGCGCTGGCCTTCGGCGTAAATCGTGTCAAAAGCCAGACTGGATTTGCCCGAACCGGAAAGTCCGGTTACGACCGTTAATTTCTCTCTGGGAATTTCAACGTTAATATTTTTGAGGTTGTGAACCCGCGCTCCGCGAACCGTAATTTTTTCGATGGCCATTTGGTTAAAACTTTTGCAAATCTGCAAAACTGTCCGTCTGTTTAAAATTTTGTTGATTGCCGAAACTTCTATTTTACCTTTGCAACAAAAGTTCAAGCAAGCGACGAAGAAAATATCAAAATAGACACTTTTACCAAGAACATCGTAAAATCAAACAATATGCCAAAAAATAGCCAACAAACCGGTAAAATCATTCGAGTCACGCCGCAAGCGGCGATTGCAGGCGGCGAGGTTTTTATCGATTGCGAAGACATTCCGGTGCGGTCGGGAAGCACTGTTAATTGTTTTTTTAACAATGTCGCTTCGTTTATTTCGGCCGCGTCGTCGCAGCGTGTGATCGCAACCGTTCCGGAGGATGACTTAGGGTTAGTAGCGGGCGAAACGGAAATCCAGCTGGTTTGCGATGAGCAGCGCGCCCGAGATAATTACAAAATTAAGACTGCCCGGAAATTAGCCGACGATCTGCATCTGGTTGCAAATCCGGCTTTTGATCCGGACGATGAGCGGTTGATTGTGACGCGCAGCGGTTCGCGCGGCCAGCAATTGCCGGTGACGCTTTTTCGTCTTAGTCTGGACGGCTCGCTTGAGGAAATTTCGGGCGATGTCATGAATCCCACCGGAATTGCTTTGAATAAAAGCGGCGAAATGTTTGTCACCAGCCGCGCCGAAGGTACTGTTTACCGCGTTAATCGCGCTGATGAAGCCGTCCCTTTTGCCTCGGAAATGGGAACGGCAACCGGCATCGCCTTTAACCGCCGCGACGAAATGTTTGTCGGTGACCGTGCCGGAACAATTTATAAAGTTGACGCAGTAGGCGAGACAAAAGTTTTCGCAACTCTCGAACAATCAATCGCTGCTTATCATCTGGCTTTCGGCCCCGAAGGAGCGCTCTATGTGACGCGCCCGAATGTGGCAAGTTTTGATTCGATCATGAAGATTGACGAGGACGGCGAGGTTTCAACGTTTTACAGAGGCCTCGGCAGACCGCAGGGTTTGGCTTTTGATCGGGACGGCAATTTGTACGTCGCGGCTTGTTTGCGGCAGCGACGCGGAATTATTCGAATCACACCAGACGGTAAGGCTGAACTTTTCGTGGCCGGAATGAATATCGTCGGGCTCTGTTTTGGCAAAAACGGCGAGATGTTGATAGCCACTAACAATTCTATTTTTAGTTTGCAATTAGGAATCTACGGAACTTTGTTGTCATAACAAATAGCTAATTGAAATTGCACATAAAGAAAAAGGCTTGGAATTAAATTCCAAGCCTTTTTCTTTGTTACTATTTTTTCCGCGCTTATTGATTAGGAGAAGGCGCAGGAGTCGGAGTCGGTTCTTCGCCGCGTCGTTTGAGCTGCGGACGTTCTTTTTGTTCGTCCTTGTTGTCTTTGCTGTTATCCTCAGTCGGGTTGGTTGACGGCGTTGAAGTTGTGCTCGGGTCGTCAGAACCGGATTGACGTCGTTTCAAAGTCGGTCTGCCGGTGTCGCTGTCGTCAATGTCGCCTGAGACCGAAGCCTTGGCGTTAGAGAGCCGCATCAAATGCGCTTTGACGCGCTGAAATTCTGAGGTGCTCAAAACATATTCTTCCTTTTCGGGGAAGCGGGCAGCTAATGCGAGCGAAGCGTCGCGACGTTCGAGCGATTCAGGATGTGTCGCAAACAGTTTGGTCAGTTTGCCCGGTTTCTTTTTGTTCATCACCGACAATTTTTCAAACATGGTCGCCATGCCGTTCGGATCGTAACCTGCCGCATACATATACTGAACACCCAGTTTGTCGGCTTCGACTTCAGCGCCGCGACTAAACTTGAGCATCGCCAAACCTTGCAGGAGGCTGCCGCCGCCGTTGTACAAAACATTGCCGATAATGGGACCGCCTAAAATCATTCCGGCGAGCGCGGCATAATTAATTAAAGTTCCCTTGCCCTGATTTTCCATCGCGTGACGCGCGGCAACGTGGCCGATTTCGTGCGCCATTACTCCGGCCAGTTCCGATTCGTTGTCAGCGGCCAGCAGTAATCCTTTGTTAACGTAAAAAAATCCGCCCGGCAGAGCAAAAGCGTTTACTTCGTCTGAATCTACAACTTTAATCGTAAACGGGACTTTAGCGTCAGAGTGATTGACAATGTTTTGACCGACGCGGTTGACGTATTCGGTGACGAGGGGATCGTCAACCAGTTTCATTTCTTTTTCGACTTCGGCAGCGAGTTGGCGGCCAAACTGCACCTCTTTTTGCTGAGAGCCGCCAAGCCAACCGGTAAATCCTTTATTAATATTGCGTTTTCCGATCATCGCCGGATCTTCGTTGACGGCAAGCGGGCGTTTCGGATCGCTGCTGGCTGCAGTATTGGCAGCAACGGTATTGTTTTGCTGATGATCCGCATCGCCGCTTGGCTGAGCGGCGGTTGATTTATCTGATTTATCTGATTTCTTTGATTTAGCGGTTTTATCTTTTTGATCGGTTTGCTGTTGTTCCTGAGCAAAAACGGTTGTCGGAAGAAATGCCGGACTAAGCGCGCTGGTGGCTAACGAAACCATCAAACCAAACGCGCTCATGGTGCGGGAAAAACGATTGTTCATGACGCTCAACTCCAAAATAAATTGCTGTCTGAAATTAACTGATTTTCTGTGCTTGTTGCAAGATAAATTTATGATGTTCGGGCAACTGTTTTGGTTGTGTTTTGGACAACGTAAAATTGTAGATAAAACATAAATTTTATCGGAGTTTAAACTAATCCGGGCGGCTAATCAACAAAGGCTTTTAGAAATAAGGTTTTACGCGAAAGAATAAAGAGAGCGCGCCGGGGAAAATCTATTTCTCTCTGCGCGCGCTCTCTTTTATTTAGGTTTTGGTTAATTTATCTTACATCGAAACTTGATTATCATTAATAATTATTTCGCGAACGCGTTTGCGTAAGGCCTGCTCGAAGTGGCGCGCCTGTTCAAGTTCGGTAAAGGCGAGGTCTTGGAGCTGCGTTTCGATGCGGCGGCGATATTCGGAAACAAGTGAATCCGAAACTCCCAAATTAGCGGCGATTTCCAGCTGCGTTCCGCCTTCGGCGCTCAGATAACAATGCCATAAAACACCCAAGATGCGTTTAAACTGCTTGCTCTTACCGCGTACTGCCTGACTGAGATTTTGCAGAAAGCCGTCAACCGAATTGGCGGCGTGGTGTTCAGCTTCGCGCGCCAACAGATTTTGTTCGGGATTTCTCTGCGAATCAACGAGTTCAAACGGAAAAGTTTCGCTCTCATCATCATCGCCGCCATCAATCGGGACGAGAGAGATGTCCATGATCGGCAGGCGCGAGATAACCAGACTGCGCAGTGAGCGAATATCAACCGGAGAGTCAATGACGTCCAGAACGCTGATAATTAAATTCTCCAGATCGGCATTATTAATGACCACCTGCGAATCGCCGGTGCAGCCGACTTTGCGCGTATCGCGGTAGCGGACGGGAACGTTTAAAATGCGAGCCTGAACTTCTGCCTGCTCGCGCTGCGGTTTTCCGTCCGACCAATAATTTAGACCGTAGATTCGCTGCACCAGGCGACGATGCGAAACTCCTCGCTCGCTGTTGGCAGCCGGATCAAACCGGCGAAAATTACGGCTGGTCTGAACGAGAGTCGAAATGCGGCGGGCGATGCGGTAAGACTCCGGGTAGCGTTTGCGCAGTTCGGCGGTCAAAAGATTGGTTAACTCAATTTGTCCGATTTCAAGCTCAATCTCGCCGTTTGTCATGCCGGTTCTGAGGTAATGTTGAAAACGTTCTTTGCTGAGAAGAACAACAAACAGCTCCTGCGTCAGATCTTTGTAAGCGTTGCGTGAATCGTCTTCGACGAGCAGCCCGGCGCTGCGCGAGGCGCGCACCAGCGGGTGATAACAAACGACGCGGTGAAGATCAGCCCAGAGCTGCGCGACATCAGATTTTTCAAGATTTTCGACCCATTTACCAACATGTAGCGACCTGTGAGGTTTGGCCGATGGCGGCGCACTACGGGCGAAATCTTTAGTTAAACTCATAGTGGTGCTACCCCGAAAATTTCTACCGTTGAGGATTTCTGTTGACTGCCGCCTTGGAGGAGACGGATACTTTTTCGCGATAGTGTTCATTCCAGGGGTTTTTGTTTTTTATTAAATTTTTTCTATTGTGACTTTTTGGATTTTTATCAAATCCACTCGAGTGTTCTCATCAAAGTTTGAACTGCTAATTTGCGGAGTTATCTGTGGATTTGAATCAAGCTTACCGATTTATTTGATAAAACATGAGGTCGGTAATTGTGAGAGGGCTATCGGGCAATTTGATTTGTTAGCCCAACGTTGAATAATACTAACAGCAATTTTTCGGTTGAGCAACACAATTTTTACGCCTTCAATTTTATTGTCTAAAATAGCTTCACGACCCAATCATTTCGCGACGCGCGCATTACAAAGCCGTTACCGGGATTGAGATTTTCAGATTTTTGTTAAAGAATAAAACCGGCAAAAGTTTTCGGGGAGCTTTGATTTTCGAGGTGAAAAGATATGTCTGCCGTTTTAGAAATTAATCAAACAATTGCGGAACAGAGCGCAAACGCACTTATTCTATCCAACGGTGTGAAATCATACCCTATAACCGTTGCTGTTTACGACAAGATGATTGAGCATGGAATTTTGGATGAAAACGATAAGGTTGAGCTTTTGAACGGAGTGATTATTGAGAAAATGACAAAGGGAATTCGCCATGCGGCACTAAACGATTTGATCGGAGATTTGTTTCGAGAAATACTGGGCGACAAAGTTTATGTTCGTCTGCAAAACTCGATTGTGCTTGACGATTTTTCTGAACCAGAACCGGACGTTGTCGTCTGCCGACCGCCGCACCGAACCTATCTCGAACGTCACCCGCGCCCGCACGATATTTTTCTGGTTTTAGAAATTTCTGACAGCACCGTTTCCTACGACCGCAACACCAAAAGTCTAGCTTATGCGCGGGCTGGAATCAGTCAATATCTTTTGCTCAATTCGCAAAAATCCACTCTCGAAGATTACCGCGAACCAAGCGCCGACGGTTATCAGTTCAAACAAACTCTGCGTGCCGAACAAAGTTTTAATCTTGTTGCGTTTCCCGAAATTGGAATCAACGTCGGTGAGTTTTTGTTTAAAGCACAATAAACTTGGAAACGATGCCACAAAAAGATAGTTACCATTATTCAGTTAAAAATGCTTTAGAGAAAGATGACTGGCTCATTACGCACGACCCGTTAACAATCCGTCTCGAAGATGTAAAATTTCACGTTGATTTAGCGGCTGAAAAGATGGTTGAAAACGATGGCGTGACAAGAAAAGTCGCTATTGAGGTTAAAGTTTTCGGCGGACTTTCATTTCTCAACGAATTTGAAAAGGCCGTCGGACAATATTTGATTTACAAACAGTTTTTGGGTGATTTATTTCCCGAACGAATTTTATTTTTAGCAATTGCCGACGATGTTTTTGAAGAGTCTTTCTCGCTTCCCTCGATAAACGCCATAAAACTCTAACAAGAGACCCTAATCAGCCTCGTCCAAATTATTTGCTGTGGATTGGGATAACTACAATTTCAATTTTGGCATTGATCCTTTTTATGCTGGTTATTCTAAAATTGGTCGCAACAAGTGGCACAACAGATGGAAATACAAATACCAATACAAATATAAATTCTAATGTTGTTCCAAAAATCACGCCACCTTCGTCTATCATTCCTGCGTTGACCCCTTCGGCTAGTCCAGCAATTATTATTCCCAGTCCCAATAGAAAAATAACGCCAACACCTTCTCCAAATGTTATTTCTTCTCCTAATACTGCCGGCCAGCGTAAGAATTATCAATCTCCCACTATTAAATATCTGGCTTGCAATAATGATTATAAACAACCAATTAACGAGTCTGAGATTTCATATCTTAAGTGGTCAGCAACTTGGAATGGTAATGAATTTAATCACACACCAGGTCCAGATGCGTATGGCACTCAGCACTCAGATAAAGTGATGCGTTATCTAACTTTAGATGGATCATGTTGGGAAGCCAGTTGGGATGGCGAAGGGAACTTTTATCACAAAAAATTATCTACTAACGAAGCGCATTTGGATCCAGTTATCAAATATCTCTATTGGGATCGCTCAAAATGGTCTGCAACACGGAAAGATAACAGCTTTGAACACACTTTCATTGCCGAAGCGGATCGTTAGGAGATTCATCCCTACGCATAATTTTTAGTTGAAATGCACCTCAATTGATTACAGTTTCCATAAGTCGCGTTTCTGCCTTCAAATTGATAAACTCAAAGTTTTCGGGAGAGCTACACGAGTAGCTGAGATTTGTCTGCCACGGACATAATCCTTTGAACCTGAAGCGGTTAAAGCAGACGAAAGGAGATCATTTATCTTCCTTTTTTTGTTTGGGCAGAAGAACGGCGCGGCGGATGGTTTTGTCGCGTTCGGCGAGGGCGAAGGCGATTTGCATTTTTTCGGTGAAAGGTAAATCGCGCTGGTGTCGGCGAAAAGATGCTTTTTGCGACTTGATGTATTCTTCGATTTTGTCCGAAGTGTTTTCTGCTTTCATATTTGAAACTCAGCGGCGTTTGTCTGCCATTTTTCGGTTAGATCGTGATTGGCTAAGATGCTTTGCAATTCTTCGGTGTTGACGGCTTCGTGTCGGAGAAAAAAACTTATTCGCCCGAAATCTTTCTCGCGTCCCGTGTCGAGCATAATGGCGACGAGATATTCGGGAGTCATCACGCGAACTTTTACCTCGTCATTCAAGGCAAATTCATTCGCTTCGGTAATCGCTTCATCAATCAAACTTTTGCCCGTCGGCAGAAACTGCACGGGAAATCCTTCGACATAAAAATGCTCGCCCTGCATTTTGTAGCCTTTATTTTTCAGGTGATCAAAGATCGGCTGAAACTCCATAAAAGGATTTCCGCCGGGTTTCAAATGAACAAAAATATCAACGTCTTCTGTCGCAATCGGTTCGGTATAAAAAATTACGGCAGTCGCGCCGCCAAGTGCATAATTTTCTATTATACTGTCTGCCATCATTTGATTGATAACAGAAATTGTTTTTGCAATATCAGACATTTCTTATCGAGATTGTAGAGAAAATATGGCAAATTGTTAAGCCAAAACTCTTGCAAGATTGAGAATTTAGATAATTTATTCAAAAATAGAAACAAGCAATAAGTTTTCAGCGGAGCGAAAGCTGAGAGTTGTTCAAAGTGAACATTACGCTAAAAACCTGATGCGGATAATACCGACGAAGGGAGAAAAACAATGAGTGAAAAAAACATACAAGAATTAACCAGCGACGAAATTAAGTTCCCGAATTCAACCAAAATTTACGTCTGCAACAACGGTGATACTCGCAATTCGCAAGGGCAGGAATTGAATGTGCCGTTTCGTGAGATTGCTTTGAGTCCAACTCGCAATACGCAGGACGAACTCGAAGAAAATGCTCCCGTGCGTGTCTATGATACGAGCGGCGTTTATACGGATGAGCGCGTCAAATGCGATGTCCGCGAAGGTTTGCCGACTTTGCGGCGTGAGTGGATTATCGGGCGTGGTGATGTCGAAGAATACATTGGACGCGAGATTTTGCCGCAGGATAACGGCTACTTAACCCTCGGCGCGGAACAACTAGCCATAGTCAAGCAGCCTAAAGGCTGGACTCTAAACGAATTTCCCGGTCTGAAACGCGCTCCGCTCCGCGCCAAAACTGGCCAAACAGTGACGCAAATGCATTATGCCCGGCGCGGCATTATCACGCCGGAAATGGAATATGTCGCGATCAGGGAAAATTTGGGGCGAAAGATTGCTCACGAAACTTTATCAAACGGAGAGCAATCCGACCGCTCATCGCTTTACCATCAGCACGCGGGCGAAAGTTTTGGCGCGAGCGTGCCGAAATACGTGACGCCCGAATTTGTCCTCACGGAAGTCGCGCGCGGGCGAGCGATTATTCCGTCAAATATCAATCATCCGGAAGCCGAACCGATGGCCATCGGGCGCAATTTTCTAGTTAAAATCAACGCTAACATCGGCAATTCGGCAATCACGTCTTCAATCGAAGAAGAAGTCGAGAAAATGCGCTGGGCGACGAAATGGGGCGCGGATACGGTGATGGATTTATCTACCGGAAAAAATATTCACCATACGCGCGAATGGATTTTGCGCAACTCTCCTGTCCCAATCGGCACCGTTCCGATTTATCAGGCGCTTGAAAAAGTCAACGGTAAAGCCGAAGATTTAACGTGGGAGATTTACCGCGACACGCTGATTGAGCAAGCCGAGCAGGGCGTTGATTATTTTACGATTCACGCCGGAGTGCGGCTGCCGTTTATTCGCCTGACTGCCAAACGGACGACCGGGATCGTTTCGCGCGGCGGCTCGATTATGGCTAAATGGTGTCTCGCCCATCACGAGGAAAGTTTTCTTTACACCAAATTTCGCGAAATCTGCGAAATCATGCGGGCGTATGACGTTTCGTTTTCGCTCGGCGACGGTTTGCGTCCCGGCTCAATCGCCGACGCCAACGACGAAGCGCAGTTTGCCGAACTGACAACGCTCGGCGAATTAACGAAAATCGCCTGGGAAATGGATTGCCAGACGATGATCGAAGGGCCCGGTCACGTCCCGATGCACCTGATCAAAGAAAACATGGATTTGCAGCTGAAAGAATGCGGTGAAGCTCCTTTTTACACGCTCGGGCCGCTGACAACCGATATTGCGCCGGGTTACGATCACATCACATCGGGCATCGGCGCGGCGATGATCGGCTGGTTCGGCTGCGCGATGCTCTGCTACGTCACGCCGAAGGAACATCTGGGTTTGCCAAACAAAAAGGATGTTAAAGAAGGCGTGATAACCTACAAACTGGCCGCCCACGCGGCGGATTTGGCCAAGGGGCATCCGGGCGCGCAGATGCGCGATAACGCACTTTCCAAAGCGCGTTTTGAATTCCGCTGGGAAGATCAATTTAACCTCGCGCTCGACCCGGAAGTGGCGCGCGAGTATCATGATGAAACGCTGCCGGCCGAGGGCGCCAAACTGGCGCATTTCTGTTCGATGTGCGGCCCGCATTTCTGCTCGATGAAAATCACGCAGGAAGTCCGCGAATACGCCGCGCAGGAAGGCGTCGCGGAAGAAAAAGCTCTCGCGGCGGGAATGGCGGAAAAATCACGCGAGTTTGTTGCCACGGGAAGCGAAATTTATCACGGGAAGCCTGAGGGTGTGGACGATCATCATTAGACAGATAGGCTATAAAATCACAACTTGGTGCATCCATAAAAAGTTTGGTTAGATAAATATATGCGAATCATGGGTTGAAATCTGATCGGTAAAATCAACCATTTGTAACTCTAGTTCTGAATGACAAAATTTATTAAAACAATAACTCTTTTATTTGCAACGGAGAGTTTTTCAACCCTTGATTCACATATTTAATGTTGAATTCTAATAGTTTATTTTTTCTTGCTTTTTTGATAAGCGTCCTTTTCATAGAAGTATCAGATGTTCAAGCACAAAGATCCTGTGTGCCAATAAGTTATCAGGATTTGCCTTATTGGAGTGCTAATTTTGTTTTTACTGGTATAGTAGTCAAATTTACAGCTGATAAACAGTCCGTTTTAACTGCTCAACAATCTACAGTTACGGATACTTATATACCTGTCCATAATTTGGTTAATTTTACAGTTGAAAAAAATTATCGTGGAACTATCGGGAAAACGATTGAAATTATCAGTAGTTTTAATTTCAAAGAAGGAGAGCGATATTTTATCTATGCTTTGCCCTATAAAGATGGCAAAATCTACCAACTGGATGATGGTGAATGCGGAAAGATGCCGATTTTGCTGAAAGATGCAAAAGACGATATTGAATATGCCGAAGAAATCGCGGCAGGAAAACTTGGAACGCGAATCTATGGCTCGGTCACTCAATCAATTTTGGGAACTTCGCAGCAAATTTTTCCGCTGGCAGGAATCGAAGTTACAATAAAAAGCAAGAAGAACATGTTCTCAACCAGAACCGACGACAATGGTAAATATGTTTTCAAGAATGTTCCGACCGGCGAATACGAAATTACGGCACAGGTTCCGCAGGGAATGCACGAAAAAGAATTTACCCCCAATTGGGTTTCCGGCAGAATAAAATCGTATACTGTTTTTGTTGGAAAAGGTTTTGAAGCTAACAATTTCATCACACTTGGTTCTTCAAAAAAGCCAAAACCATATTATTACCATTCAGCGTCATACTATTTTCAGTTTTCCGCACAGAGTTCGATTGCAGGAAAATTAATTGATTTTGATGGAAAAATTCCGCCACAGCAATATGTTTGGCTTATTCCTATTATTAACGGTAAAGCACATTTAGATTCTTACATTCAATATTTATGGACAAATCCTTCAGACGGAACATTTGTCTTTAAAGATATTCCCAAAGGTGAATATACAATTGTAATTAATCGTTACAATTGTCATTCCAACAACCATCCTGAATACGGCAGAAATTTCTTTTCAGGTACTTCCGAAGAAAAGAATGTAGAGACTATTACAGTTGGCGAAAATCAAAATATCGAAATAAAAGATTTTCGATTATCACCGCCTTTAAAAGAAAGGTTGTTTTCGGGGGTGGTTTTATCAGCGAATAACACTCCTTTAGCAAATGCAACGGTATTTTTAATAGCTTCCAGTCAGAAGAATCCGAATGAATGTTTCTTTGTCAATCTCGAAACTAAAACTGATGAACTTGGACGATTTAGGCTCAAAGGTTATGAGAGCTATGAATATAAAATTAGAGCCTATATTCAGCCTAATGAACAGAGTTCATCCAGATTGTTTTCAAAAACTTTAGAAATCCCAGCAAATGGTAGCGTTGAAAGTATAGAATTAATAGTTAATCCAAATTATTAAATTTTAGCCAAAGGGATGGATGAGAAAGAAAAAACTTGCAGTCAGAATTGCGGAAAGGGCAGAGGAGTTTGTCGCCACAGGAAGCGAAATTTACCACGGTAATTTGTCCAAAGCGGCAAAAGCAGAACATTATTAAGACAATATAGGAGTGGTGGCTTGTCCCCACCCAATAAGCGTTGGCCTTGCAACGCGATAATTGTCTTTATCTACCAAACCTTTGTGGATGCCCAAGCGTTGTTCGCGCTTTGCGCTCATTGGGTGGGGACAAGCCACCACCCCTACAAATTTCATTACATTCGAGAAAGATTCCTTTTGAAATGAATTTAGCAGGCAAAAGAATATTGGTCACGGGCGGCACGGGTTCGCTCGGTCAAACGTTGGTTAGACGATTGTTGTCGGGCGAAATGGGACGCCCGGAGCGAATCACGGTTTTCTCGCGCGACGAAGCCAAGCAGCATTATATGCGGCTTGATTTTATGCACAAAAGAGCCGCGACCGACGAAGTTATTTACGAAAACTCACAGCAGCTCTTAAATTTTCGAATCGGCGATGTCCGCGATTACCCGGCATTTTTGGCGGCTTTGCGCGATACTGACGTAGTTTTTAACGCCGCCGCCTTAAAGCAGGTTCCGACCTGCGAATACTTCCCGTTTGAAGCAGTTCAAACCAATATCGGCGGTGCCAACAATCTGGTTCGCGCAATTCGGGAAAATGTTTTAAAAATCGAAACCGTGGTCGGAATCTCAACCGACAAAGCCTGTAAACCGATTAACGTGATGGGCATGACCAAGGCTTTGCAGGAGCGCATTCTGCTTGAAGCCAACCGTGATTGCCCCGACACAAAATTTGTCTGCGTTCGTTACGGCAACGTGATCGCTTCGCGCGGCTCAATCGTTCCGCTTTTTGTCGAACAAATCAAAGCGGGCGGCCCGGTAACAATTACTTTGCCCGAAATGACCAGATTTTTATTAAGCCTCAATCGCGCCGTTGACACTGTTTTGGCGGCGGTTAAAGAGGGCAGGCGCGGAGAAACTTATATTCCGCAGGTTCCGGCTGCCAAAGTCGTGGATATTGCCAGAGCGCTGATGGGTGAAAACGAAGTTGAAATGGTTTTCACCGGAATTCGTCCCGGCGAAAAGCTGCACGAAATCATGGTCTCGGAAGAAGAGCGTTTTCGGACAACCGAACGCAATGGTTATTACGTTATTCACTCGATTTTGCCGGAATTATCTGAATTAAAAGACTTTGAACCCGTCTTAACCGGCGAATATTCATCATCCGACGACAATTTATCGGTTTCCGATTTGCGCCGTTTGCTAACGGACGCTAATGCTGAAATTGCATTGTTTAAATAATCAGAATATTTTGCATTCCGGCAGTTTTGATGGTTGAAAATGCCCACGTCTGAGACGAGTCTATAAATCTTCCGCCTGAGATTTTGTTTGACGTGAACGCGAACGCGTCAATATACTAAAGAGATGAGCGAGAATGAGTCTTTCGCCCATGATGCCCTCTTCGTTAATTAAGCATTGATTTAAAATGAATTCAATCGGCGAAAGCCCCGCCATTATTAATCCAGCCCAGCTGGCCGAGCAGTTAGAGCTGGCAAATGCCGGGAATCAACCGCAGCTGCCGGAGAAGCCGCTGGTCGTGATTGAACCGAGCCGCAGCTGGGTCGCGCTTAATTTGCGGGATTTGTGGCACTACCGCGATTTGCTTTACATTTTAACTCAACGCGACGTCAAAATCCGCTACAAACAAACGATTTTAGGCGCAGCGTGGGCGATTATTCAGCCTCTCTTGACAATGCTGATTTTTACGGTTTTCTTTGGCAGCATCGCCGGTCTGTCTTCGGATAATGTTCCGTACCCGCTTTTTGCCTACGCGGGACTGCTGCCCTGGACTTTTTTCTCAAACGCTTTGACTAATAGCGGCAACAGTCTGGTCGGCAATTCAAATTTGATTACCAAAGTTTATTTTCCCAGAATGGTGATTCCGATTGCGTCGGTCGGCTCCGGTCTGGTTGATTTTGGCATCGCTTTTATTTTGCTCATCGGACTGATGATTTATTACGCGACCGGTTTTTCACTTAGTCTGCTGATGCTGCCTGTTTTGGTTGTTTTAACGGCAACGCTGGCTATCGGAATCGGAATGTGGATGTCGGCGCTCAACGTTAAATATCGTGACATTCGTTACGCGCTGCCGTTTCTCATTCAGCTCGGAATGTTTGCCTCCGGCATTATCACCCCAATCCCGGAAAAATGGCGCTTTTTATTGTTTTTAAATCCGCTCGCCGCGCAAATCGCAGCCTATCGCGCGGCAATTTTCGGTAAATCTTTTGATTGGGTCGCGCTTGGCGTTTCCGCCACTTTGACATTCATCGTGCTGATTTATTCGGCTTATAATTTCCGCCGCATGGAAAAGAGCTTTGCCGACGTTGTTTAGCTGCTAGAATTTTGTCGTTATGAAACCGATTATCCGAGTCGAAAATTTAAGCAAGCGATACCGGCTCGGGGCGCAGCAAAAGCTTTACTCAACCCTGCGCGAGTCTTTAACGGACGCCGTTCGCGCTCCGTTCAGGAGTTTTCGCGGCAGCGGCGACGGCCCAAAAAACAGTTTTTGGGCGTTAAAGGATATTAATTTTGAAGTCAATCCGGGCGAAGTTGTCGGCATCATCGGTCGCAACGGGGCGGGCAAATCTACTCTGCTCAAAATCCTCTCGCGTATTACCGAACCGACTGTGGGCAAAATCGAACTTTACGGTCGCGTCGGTTCTCTGCTTGAAGTTGGCACTGGCTTTCATCCAGAATTAACGGGACGCGAAAATATCTTTCTAAACGGCGCGATTCTTGGAATGAGACGCGAAGAGATTGCCAAAAAGTTTGACGAGATAGTTGATTTTGCCGAAGTTGAACAGTTTCTTGATACGCCGGTTAAGCATTATTCTTCAGGAATGTACATGCGTCTCGCTTTTGCCGTCGCTGCTAATCTTGAACCGGAAGTTTTAGTTGTTGACGAAGTTCTAGCAGTCGGAGACGCGGAGTTTCAAAAGAAGTGTCTTGGAAAAATGAGTCAAGTGGCGCGCGCCGGACGCACGGTTTTGTTTGTTTCGCACAATATGGTAGCTGTAAAAAATCTGTGTGAACGAGCAATTTATTTGCAAAGAGGCAAAATAATGCTTGATGCCGAAGTTAAATCAACGGTTGATTATTACTTGCAACAAGGAATTGATTCATTAGCCGAACGCAAATGGGCAGAGAGCGAGATGCCAGGAAACAACGTTTTACGAGTCAAACGCGTCGCCGTTTACGGCGCGGACAAACAACCGAACGAGGCTATATTGACTACAGACAATGTAATTATCGAAACCGAATTTTACAATAACTTGGACAATGCCAATCTCGATATAACTTGGGATTTGACCGATAATCAGGGAACGCACGTGGCGCACATCGGAATGGTTTGTTCGCCAGGCAAGGCAATGAAAAAAGGTTATTATCGAACGTGCGGAGTTTTTCCGCGTAACATTTTCAATACTAAGAAATATATTCTAAGTTTGATGTTCGGGTTGAATCAGCGTGAAGTCGCCTACAGAATGGAGGACGCTTTAATCTTTGATGTCGAAGACGATTTAAGACGCGGAAATAATTTCAGTCAATTTCCCGGCGTTATTCACCCCATTTGTGAATGGCAAACAACCTTTCTTGCATAATTTTTCATGTCAACCTCAAACTCAGATAATTTTCAAAATTTAAGTTTCGCTGATTTTCGTTGTCTAGCTCAAGACCAATCGTTAAGCTCGCATGAAAAAATTGGTTTCCCCGATTCCTACCGCGAAAATAAAGAAGAAAGTATTTTCAGCGATATCAAAGTTAAATTGTCGAATTTGAGTTGCAGCGAACAAATTATTGTTGATATTGGTCCGGGTTGCGGCGCATTGGCGTTGCTGCTTATTGAAAAATGTTGCAAGAACGATAACAAATTGATTTTAATAGATTCGCCAGAAATGCTAGATCAATTGCCGGACGCGCCGGGTTTAATAAAAGTTCCGGCTTATTATCCTGACGAGTGCGAATGGCTGTTTGAAGAATATGCCCAAAAAGTTAATGCAATTTTGACATACAGTGTGTTTCACTACATTTTTGAAGAAGGTAATTTATACAGATTTTTTGATTTAACACTTGGCTTGTTGGCTAGTGGGGGAGAATTTTTAATTGGCGACATTCCTAATATTTCTCAGCGCAAGCGCTTTTTTGCGTCGCCAACCGGAATCCGTTTTCATCAAAAGTTTATGCAGACTGATGAAACCCCGAATGTAAAATTTAACCAAATCGAAGCGGGTCAAATTGATGACGCGATTTTACTTTCGATAATCTCGCGTTACCGTCAAGCCGGTTTTGACGCTTACCTGTTGCCGCAAAAAAGGGATTTGCCGATGGCAAATCGCCGCGAAGATATTCTGATCAGGAGAGCCTAAAAACAATGCCTAAAACGCAAAAGTTAATTATTATCGGCGATAGCGCGTTCGCCGAAATAGCTTACGAATATTTTACTTATGATTCGGAATATGAAGTTGTCGCTTTTAGCGTGGAAAAAGAGTATTTGAAGAGCAAAACACTGTTTGGAACTCGCGTTGTTCCTTTTGAGAATTTGGAAAACGAATTTGCACCGTCCGAACACTATTTTTACTGCGCAATGGTTTACACGCAAGGCAATAAACTGCGTGAGCGGCTTTACTCGGAAGCAAAGAAAAAGGGTTTTCGAGTTGCTTCGTACATTAGTTCGCGCGCCTTTGTTTGGCGAAACTGTGAGATCGGTGAACACTGCTTTATTTTTGAGGACAACACGGTTCAGCCTTTTGTCAAAATCGGTAACAACGTTGTTCTTTGGAGCGGCAATCACATAGGTCATCATTCAACAATCAAAAGCCACTGCTTTATTTCTTCACACGTAGTTATTTCCGGTTTCTGCAACATTGGCGAACGATGTTTTATGGGAGTCAATGCAACCGTCGCGAATAATGTCAATATTGGTGAGAGCTGCACCATCGGCGCGGCGGCAACAGTGGTTGGTGATGTTTCCGCCAATAAAACGGTTGTCGGTTTATGGAAGAAAAAACGCCCGACGGAAAATTAA
Source organism: Pyrinomonadales bacterium (assembly GCA_038212235.1). Lineage (GTDB taxonomy): Bacteria > Acidobacteriota > Blastocatellia > Pyrinomonadales > Pyrinomonadaceae > JBBQUS01. The sequence continues at coordinate 7,128 of JBBQUS010000002.1, read as the reverse complement.
TTTCTTTTTAAGCATGAAGTGGCAAAAACAAGGTTTAATCTATGCGCCTGATGGCAGCAAATGGTGGGCTAAAAGATATGCAATGCTGCCGACGGTTGAAGCATTAAACCAGCAAACATTACGAGTTTATTTTGCCTCTTTGGACGAAAACCGTTTTGGGCGGATTGGCTACGTTGATTTAGATGCTGATAATCCCAGTCGAATTCTGTTTGAGTCGCCCGAACCCATTCTAGAACTTGGCGAAATTGGAACATTTGATGATTCCGGTGTCAATCCATCATGTGTGCTTACCGTTGACAACAAAAAATATTTGTATTATATCGGCTGGCAACGCTGCGAATTAGTGCCTTATATGCTTTTTGGCGGATTGGCAATTAGCGAGGGCGGAAAACCTTTCGCTAAATATGCGCAGGTGCCAATTTTGGATCGCACGCCGGACGAGCCGTTTTCACGCGCTGCACCGTTTGTTCTGATTGAGAAAGATGTTTTTAAAATGTGGTATTGGTCTTGCACAAAGTGGACAAATGATCACGGTTGGGTGCATTACAATAATGTTATTAAATACTTAGAGTCAAAAGATGGGGTTGCTTGGAACGGCACAGGTGAGATTTGTCTGGCTCCCGAATCTTCAGGCGACTACTCGGTAGGTCGTCCTTGGGTAATTAAAGATGTGGACGTTTACCGAATGTGGTATTCGATTCGCAGCAGTTTCAGGGAAATGCCATATCGGATCGGTTATGCAGAATCATCCGACGGATTAAATTGGCAAAGAAAAGACGACGGGGCAGCAATTTCAACCTCGGAAAATGGTTGGGATTCAGAGATGGTTTGTTATCCGTGCGTCGTAGAGGCGGCTGGAACACGTTATCTGTTTTACAACGGCAATCGGCATGGCTCAACTGGATTTGGTTACGCTGTTTTAGAAGACTAAATGCGACTCGAAATCTACCATTCCACACTAAAACTTCAATGGGATGATTTCGTTCGCAACAGCAAAAACGGAACATTTTTGTTTTTGCGTGATTACATGAATTATCATCGCGACCGTTTTGCTGACAACTCTCTTCTCGTTTTCGATGGTAAAGAACAATTGATTGCATTACTTCCGGCCAATAAAAAAGATGACGAATTAATTAGCCACGGCGGTTTGACGTACGGCGGCTTTGTGACCGACGAACGAATGAAAACGGAGGTGATGCTAAAAATTTTTGAGCAAACTTTGGCTTATTTAAAAGAGAACAATTTCGCCAAACTAACTTATAAATGCGTTCCGCAGATTTATCATCGTTTTCCGGCTGACGAAGATTTATACGCTTTGTTTCGATATCAAGCGGTTTTGCTTCGGCGTGATGTTGCCAGCACAATTAGTTTGTCGCATAAATTGAATTATCAAGAACGCCGTCAACGAGCGATCAAAAAAGCCGTCGCTCGAAAAGTGATTTGTGGTGTTTCAACCGATTATTCAAGTTACTGGCGGATTCTGGAGGAAAATCTGACGAACCTTCATGAGACAAAACCTGTTCACACATTGGCGGAAATCGAAATGTTGCAGCGTGTTTTCAGCGACAATATTAAATTATTCGCGGCTTTTATTGACGACCAAATGGTTGCCGGAACGATTGTTTATGAAACTTCGCAAGTTGCTCACGCTCAATATATTGCTTCGTCAAACCAAGGGCGTTCAACGGGCGCTCTTGATTCATTATTTAATTTTTTGCTGACAGAAGTTTATCGAGAAAAGTCTTTCTTTGATTTTGGCATTTCAACCGAAGATGTGGGAAAGTTTTTGAATTTGGGTTTGATTGACTTTAAGGAAGGATTTGGCGGCAGAGCTATCGTCTACGATGCCTACGAAATTACCATCAGCTAACAAATCTGATAACGACTCTAACGACAAACAAACGTTATCACACCTTGCAGAATGCCGGATAATCGAGTTGCCGGTGATCGGAGATCCGCGCGGTAATCTAACTTTTATTGAGGGCGGCAGACACGTTCCGTTCGATTTCAAAAGAGTTTATTATCTTTATGATGTGCCGGGCGGCGCATCTCGTGCTGGACACGGACACAAACAACTGCATCAGCTTGTGATTGCGATGTCAGGCAGCTTTGACATTGTGATTGACAACGGTTTTCAAAAAAAACGTTTTCACCTAAACCGCTCTTATCAAGGGCTTTATATTTGTCCGATGATGTGGCGAGATATTGATAATTTTTCCGGCGGATCAGTATGTATGGTATTGGCGTCAGACTATTTTGACGAGGCTGATTATTACCGTGATTACTCGGAATTTTTAAGAGCTGTGCGAGGTGATGGAAGGTGAATGTTCCCTTTCTTGATTTAAAAGCCAGCTATCTGGAATTAAAAGAAGAACTAGACGAAGCAGCGCAGCGCGTCATGGAAAGTGGCTGGTATATTTTAGGCGATGAGGTCGAAGCCTTTGAAAACGAATTTGCCACTTATTGCCAAACAAAACATTGCATCGGTGTTGCTAACGGGTTAGACGCGCTGCATTTAATCCTCAAAGGTTATAACATTGGCACGGGCGACGAGGTTATTGTTCCGGCAAATACTTATATCGCAACCTGGCTTGCAGTATCGTACGCCGGAGCAACGCCGATTCCGGTTGAGCCAAACGAGCAAACATATAATATTGATCCGACTAAAGTAGAAGCCGCCATTACGCCACGAACTAAAGCGATCATCCCAGTTCACCTTTACGGACAACCGGCAGAAATGGATACGATTAACAAAATTGCTAAAAAACACAAACTAAAGGTAATTGAAGACGCCGCACAAGCCCACGGAGCGCGTTACAAAGGCAAACGCGCAGGAAACTTAGGTGATGCAGCAGGATTTAGTTTTTATCCGGGCAAGAATCTCGGAGCTTTTGGTGACGGAGGTGCAATAATGACAGATGATGACCAGCTAGCTGATACCCTACGCTTGTTGCGGAATTACGGTTCGCGTGTGAAATATTACAATGAATTAAAGGGTTTTAATTCGAGACTCGACCCGTTGCAAGCAGCGTTTTTGCGCGTCAAACTAAGGTGTCTGGATGAGTGGAATGAACGGCGTAGGGCAATCGCTCGAACGTATCTTGACAATTTGGCAGAAAGTTTATTATTGCAACTTCCATTTGTCGCCGAAGGAACAGAACCAGCATGGCATTTATTTATTGTGCGTTGCGCTGAACGCGAGCGTTTGCAACATTTCTTAAGGAGTGAAAACGTTGATACGATAATACATTATCCAATTCCTCCTCACCTTTCAGATGCTTATCAGAGGAGCTATCCAAATCAACATTTTTTGTTAACAGAACAACTTGCCAGCTCTGTTTTGAGTTTGCCAATAGGTCCACACCTTTCGAAATCTGGAATGAATCGTGTCATAGAGTTACTGAAAAAGTATTAACATGTTAGAGACAGAAGCCAAGAAAGCATTGCAGCGCAATTACAGCATTTATCAAAACTTGGTGGATATTGCACTCGATTACCATAATAAACAGAGACCTGAAGATGCTTTGAATTGGGTGACAATAGCAACATCTTTTGCTTGGGAGTGTCATACAGGGTTGTTTTCGGATGGACGTCTCGAAAAAATTGCCTTTGAAATTGGTGAGAAATTAGATTTTTTATCGGTTACTTGGAAAAGCCTCAGTGCTCAACAAGTAATACCAAAGAGCAGTAAAAAAAGAGTTTTGCATGTTGCGACAACCGTTTTCAGCACGGGAGGGCACACACGATTAATTAAAAATTGGATAAAATCATTTCCGAATTTTGAACATTGGCTTTTGCTCATCAATCAGAGAGTCGGAAGCGTACCGCCTTTTTTGAGTGAAACGGTAACGGCAAATAGTGGACAAATAATCATTTTGCCAGATAAGGACAGTTTGTTGGCAAAAGCCAAAAATCTTCGTCAGATTGCGTGTAATAATTTTGATTACGTTTTTCTGCATCATCACCCAAACGATGTTGTTCCTCTGGTAGCTTTCGCAATCGATAATTGTCCACCAGTGGCCGTTGTTAACCATGCCGATCACGTTTTTTGGGTGGGAGTTTCGATTGCGGATTTGGTAATTGATTTTTGCCGCTCAGGATGTGAAATAAGCCTTGAAAGACGGATTGCAAAAAAATCGGTTATTGTTCCGTATTTGGTGGATGTTATTGAGCCAACAATTTCACGCACTTCAGCTCGCCAACAATTATCTATCAACGAAGATGAGACAATTCTTCTCAGCATTGGCAGCGCCTACAAGTTTCAGCCAATTGAAGAGCGCAATTTTTTTGTTACAGCCGAAAAGATTTTAGAAAAGAACTCGAAAGCTCGCCTTTTTCTAATCGGGCCTGATGACAATTGTGGCACGGGAGCCCTAAAAAATAATCGCATCAAATTTTTAGGGCGTGTGGAAGATCCAATCCTATACCAAATCGCTGCTGATATTTACCTAGAAGGATTTCCTATGGGCGGGGGGCTAGCATCCATTGAATCGGTTTTGCTCGGAGCTTGCCCTGTTTTCGCTTACAACTCATTACCACTATTATCCACCATCCGATTGTTAGAATTTGAGAACGAAGTCAAAACTGAACAAACCGAAAATGATTATATTGCCGATGTCAGCAAACTGATTGAAAACTCCGACTTAAGAAAAAACAGAGCTGAAAAATTACGTCGAAGAATAATCTACTTACACAGCCGAGAACGTTTCGAATATTACACTGAAATTACTTTTCAATATCTTGATTCAATTGAGCACCGCCCGGATGTAATACCTTTTTCATCACCGTTAGCAAAACCTGAAGATATAAGCTTATCGCTTGTTCAAGCGGCACGAGGCGAAGACTGCCCATTTTTGTTAAAGTGTTATTGGCAATCCAATGCTAACATCAATACATCTCAAATTGTTAGACTGCTCACTTTATCGGTCAAAACCGGTGATACCAATTTTACGATAAAACACTTGCGAGCAATGTTAAGCATGATCAAAGCAACTGTTAAAGACAAAATTACGGCTTCGGTAGTGAATCAGTATTAACGGCATATATTACACAGAGGGAACCTTATTTTTCTAACTAAATGATTATTGGATTGCCTCTTTGCTCGCTGCTATTTGTCAAATCAAGCCGTTGCCCTTAGCTTTATTAATGATACTTTAAATTCTGTCGAATCTTGCGCTGATAAATATGAATATATCAATCGCAATCTGTACCTATAACGGAGAAAAATATCTTCAAGAACAATTGGAGAGCTTCGCGCGGCAAACGCGATTGCCTGACGAAGTGGTTGTTTGCGACGATAAATCATCAGATGGAACGCACAAGATTTTAAAAAAGTTTGCCGAAAAAGTTTTTTTTCCGGTTAAATTGCATTTTAATGAGCAAAATTTTGGTTATCTAAAAAATTTTGAAAAAGCAATCGAGCTTTGCACCGGCGACGTTATAGTTTTGTCTGACCAAGATGATGTTTGGCGCGAGGATAAATTGGAATTGTTTGAAGCCGAGTTTGCCAAATCCGAAAAAATCGGAATGGTTTACGCTGATGCCGAGCTGGTCAACGAATCACTTGTTCCATTAGGCCTCACAATGTGGCAGCAAATGGATTTCGCTGTTGCAGAGCAGCAAGAATTTGTTAATGGAAAAGCTTTTGATTTGCTTTTAAAGGATGGTTATGTTTATGGTTCGAGCATGGCGTTTCGTTCAAGATACAGAGATTTAATTCTGCCAATTCCATTAGATACACAATTTATTCATGATAACTGGATTGCTTTAATGGTTTCAGCCGTTGCTGACGTTTATTTAATCAACGAGTTATTAGTTAAATATCGTCAACATCAAGGTCAATCAATCGGTATGCGCCCGGATAAAGGTACAAAGCTTAAAAAAACAATCAACGCCGCCCGAAGAACTAATAAATATGAAGGTCTGATAAACCAAATGAATATCGCAGAACAGCGCTTGACTGATAGTTCGTATGCAACGACGAAAACTGTTTCCAAGATTGAGGCAGTTAGAAACCATCTTTATGTGCGGACGTGTTTACCGAAAAAAATCTCGGCGCGATTATTAAAAGTTAGTCAAGAATTGTTGAAAAAGCGCTATCACTTGTACTCAAATGGTTTCAGAAGCGCGGTCAAAGATTTGTTAGCTTCAAAAAGTTAATCTGATCAATAATTGAATATGACGGCTCCGTTAATTTCGACTTGCAAAATGTTAGCCTATAAAACGCTTGACATTTTGATGGCAGGACGCGGCATTCCGCGAAAAATTGGTGGCGAGAACATTCGTTTTCCGGCACAATGGTCCCGCTATTACGAATCAAATTACGAGCCAATAACTTTTAACTTTTTGCGCGAAAATCTAGCAAAGGGTGATACGTATCTTGATTGCGGTGGTCACATCGGCTTGTTTGCCGTTGTTGGCGCAAAGCTGGTCGGAGAAAGCGGACGTGTTTTCACCTTTGAGCCGACGCTGTTGTCTCGCAGCGTTTTGATCAAAACCGTTAAGCTTAACAATTGTCAAAACATTGTTGATGTCCGCCCCGAAGCCGTTTCAAGAACAACGGGAACAGCAATTTTTTTTGACACGGGCAGTGATGTGTCGAACGCTAATAGTTTAATAAAAACAGGTAATCACAAAGGCGGCTTAGAAGTTGAAACTATCTCGCTTGATGACTTCGCCGAAATACAACAATTGTCCCGTATAAATTGTATTAAAATTGATGTCGAAGGCTCGGAATTGAACACGCTTTTAGGCGCAGAAAAAATCATCAGAAAATATCGTCCGACTATCTCACTCGGTTTGCATCCTTTCGCTTATGACATTGAGATTGATAAGTTGACGGATATTTGGGAGCTATTAAGAAGCTATAATTTATCAGTAAAGTTTAAGAATAAATCAACAGACAAAGATTGGTTCATTAATCAAACCGAAATTTTTGACGTACAATGCTTTCCCGACAAATCATAACGCCTGATTCACATGAGAACATCTAAGCTCGACTTTATCCATTTTGATGTTTGAAAAGAAAACGCAGGGCGTTTAAGCTATGGTCTTTATTCCGCCAAGAGTAAACAACCAAATCTTATGCCCTGCGAATTATTGCAAATTGTTATAGCATTTGCCCCACTC
>JBBQUS010000001.1:0-326075 GCA_038212235.1 Pyrinomonadales bacterium | reverse complement strand
CGTGAGACGAGGCAGCCGCGCGTCTTGCTCCGAGGTAATAATTGATCGAAAAGCTCGAATTGAGCTAAGGTTAAATCGGTGGTATAAGCCATCATCGAAGTAAAAACGATTTGTGCTTTTATTGCAAACAGGCTCTATAAGGTTTCTTACTGTTAATTATTTCTTCGCCATAAATAGGCTTCCAGACTGCGACGGCGATTGCGATTGCCGTTTCTTTATCAGGAACATATCCTTCTTTCGGTTTGTAGCCAGGGCAGTTGCTGTTCTTTGCATTTTCGGAACTACTTTGGGTTGAATCAGCATTAGAGTCTTGGTTCTTATTGGATTGATTCATTTGAGCTAAGACAAATACTCCTGCACAAATTAGAATGATGCAAGTAAAAAGAAGGCCTGTTATCTTCCTGTTCATAAAATATCAACTATTATATTTCACCCGAAAGCGTCGAACGATTATTAGATTCCAAACTTGGCAAAGAATACTCCAAAATATTCTTCTCGGCAAAATAAAGAAGCCGCCAGAGGAAAGCGGCGGGAGTAATTTAATTTAACCTGGAAGGGTTATTGGCAGGGGCCAGAGAAACTTGAAATAAAAAAAGCCGCTCGAAGGAGTGAGCGGCAAAAGGATTAATTATTTTTGAATGATTCGGTTAAGTTACGGAGGCTGTGGATGATTCGGATGGCGCTCGAAAAGCTAGAACATCGGCTGGTTGGCGGAAACTGTTATCCTCTGGTGCTGTCTTAATTCTGCGCAGGCGTGAGATACGGCGGCGGGCGCGCAGGGCGCGGCGGCGGGCAATATAGCAGTCAAGCTCGAAATGATAATGGCCGAGAATGTAAGAGAATGGTTTCATAAGGCGTAGGACAGTTTCCGAAAGGAGAGACTGCAAAACTTGTGCCGCGCCTCAGAGAGCCTGATTTAACGGTGGTTTCACTTATTTCGGAAACAAAACTGTCAAACTTTTGGCACAAAAATCAAGCTCTCTTCATCCGAAGAGCAGGCTTTTTGAAGCGAAGAAGACAAACATAGTTCAAAAACTCCCAGATTTGATTTTTGTTTGATTAATCAAATTTTCGGGTTTTTTTTCGCATACAACAAAAACCGCCCCGAGACGCACGGACGATACCAAATTTTATTAGGAAGATGCGCGTTGGACGTTCCGGTTTCGAGATTAGTTCAAACGAAAAAAAGCTGTCTTCGCGCGAAGACAGCCAAGTGAAATTTCAGCATATTGCGGTAATTAGGACGCGCGGCGGTTGCGTTTGGCCGGAATAAGTGAAAAGCCCCGGACAGAAAGTCGTTGATCAGCGGCTCTCCTTCAAACAGAACTGCAAATAGATTTGTGCAAAAAACAAGTGTTAAAGACTTCGTGTCGGAGAATAATATGACTAAGATTGGCAATCGCATCAGCATGGAAGCCGGAAGTTTTGAACGGCAAGCCGACGATTAAAAATCAGCGCATTACGGTTACAAACGATTTTGGAATTTTTAAGTGACGGCGATTCAATGTCAGAAATTCCTGCACAAAATCCGACGCTGAATAAAGTCGAGATTTATGCTTTGTCTCAAATTTGCCATCTGATTAGTCGAAGCTGAATACATCTTTCATCCGTTTCAAACCGCCTTAATATCCTAATGCAAAAGTATCTTGGATTTTCTGAGCGTTAAAAAAGGCGGCTTGAAAGCCGCCTTTAAGTCAGCATCTATCTGTTTGGGCGTGGCGGCGCGGCCACAAAATCCACGTTTGTCAGATTGTCATTAACCTGCAGCGTTTGGGGCGTAAAGGTGTAGCGTTTGGCTGTCACTCCGATTGTGTACTGGCTGCCGGTCGCGACGCTCAAGAAGCGGTAATAGCCGAATCCATTTGTAATTGCTACCCGCGCATTGCCGTTTGAATCAGTGATAGTCACCTGGGCGTTAAATACTCCGCGGCCTCCGGACGTTGTGACGCGGCCCGATACTGAAACGGATACGGACGGACTGCTTGGAGCCTGAATTTGAACGGTAATCGGAGCACCGGTCTTGAAAAAACCAATCGTTGCGGTAGTAGTCACGGGCGGACGACTGGAATCAAAACGGAAGTTGTAAAGCGTGCCCCAGCGAATAGCGTTCGCGTTTTGATTTTGAGCAAAGGTTTCCGAACTCCAGACCATCGCGCCGGCACTCTGCGCTTGAGCCCAGGGCGCGCTGCTAAACCCTGCGCTTCCCACCGTTCCATCGGCTGCCCAGCCCGGTTGCTGGGGCGGCGCGTGAAACCCGATATTGCTCAACGTCACGCCAGCATCCACAGGAACACTAAAGGATTGAACGGCGCGGTCAATGTTTTGATTATAAATCGCGTACTCGTAATGCCAGACTCCGGCCGACGGGTTTGTCACTTTGTAGGCAACTGTTCCGATGCCGTCGTTTCCGGGATCCGGAATGAGATCTACAAACGTAGCTCCCGTCCAGGCAGAAACGGCCGTTTTGGTTCGCACCGTCGAGCCGACGGGCGCGAAGCTGAAAGGACTGGCAGTGCCTGTCACGCTGTACCGCCGGTACGAGACGTTATTAAACATGTTGCACTGTCCGGGATTCGCCTGACACCAAACGTATTCGTGCGGCGTGATGTATTGCGCTTCAGCATAATAGGTCGCGCCGGAATTCAAAGTTGTGTTCAAGTCGTTGATTTCCGTCAGAATCCGGTGCGACGGGCCGGTGTGCGTATGGCCGGTGTGATTATTCGGATTAGACGAGGAATCGCCGCGCGGATAAGCGCCGGAAAACGGGTTGATCCAAGCGCGCGAGCCCAAATTCGGTCCGGCGTTGAGACTGGCCGAGTAAGGATCCGAGCAGCCGGAGCCGAGATGAGTGCCGCCGACTCCGTTACAGCCAAGGTTACAGATATTATTGGTCAGCGCCGTAAACGCATGTTTGACGCTGGATTGGCCGATTTGCTCAAAGCGTTCATCATTGTTCGCGCCGCCGCTCATCCGATAAAGATTTTGCGGAATCACCGGATGGTCATTGCTCGGCAAAGCAAACCAATCCAAGTCCACAGTGCCGAAATTGCAGGAATCGGTTCCGACGGCGAGCCCGACCTGTGTTCCGCTGCTGCTGCCGAATTGCGCCAGTCCCGACAAATCTCCGACAACAACATCGGGCCCCTGGACGACTCCGGGCGCGATGCCGTTGACGGCCGGCAAGACATCAGATTTGACTTCGCCGTCAACAAACTGAGTCACTTCAATCGGACGCATGGTTGCTGTCAGGGAAATTTGTCCGACGGCAGACCCGGCTTCAGACGGGCGGCCAAGTTCGGCGGCAAACTCTTTTGAGATCAGCAGCCGGCCCATTTGGATGCTGAGCAAATGCTCGTTCGCATCGTAGCTGTATTCTTGTCCTTCGACATTGAAAAAGGTAAATCCGGTTTTCCCGTCGCGAACAACCAAGTCAAATGTTTCGCCCCACGAAGTATTTTCGAGGACAAGCTGTTGATACGAAGCGCTCAATTTTGCCGGAAGAGCCGCAGAACCCCGGGGAGTCAGCGCCATTGAACTTGGCAAAGGCCCGCGCAGCTCGTTGTTAAAAACAAGGACTGTAAAAAAAGAATCTTTCTCCGCGTCAAAACGCAATGGGGTTGACCTCGCTTCCTTCGCGCCGGAAGCGCCGTCATTGAGCCGATTCAAATTGAGCTCCATTGAAACGCTGCCGCTCGCGGCAATCATTTTTTCGAGAGTCCCGGTGCTGCTTTCCTGACCTTTTTTGTTGAGGCCGGTTAGCAATTGATTCGACCCGCTGCTGGAGAGCACAAGCAGCGAAAGCAAAGAGATGAGAATTGTTTTTAACATAATTTCAGAATCCAAGAGCCTGGGTTTCGCAAAGTGATTAAGTCTAATCTTATCGGTTAGGTTAGATTTTAAGTTTTCCTTATACTCTCTTTTGGGTGTTTTAATCAAGTCACGCATCAGAAGTCCTTCTGTTAACCTCTTTGGCGCAGAAATGAATTTGATTTATGAAAGATGGTTGTACCAGCCGAAAAGTGGAGCAGCAGCGGTCGAGAGAGCTTCCTGTTTTGCAAAATTCCGCCGCACAGAAAGACGGCATTCGCGACTCGCGGGTCAGCCGCTGGCGGGCGGTGGCTCTGATTACTTTGACTCTGCTGATGATTGCGCATTACGTTCAGTGGCGTCTGACGGGTCAGACGATTTCGCCGATTGAGCCTTCGGAATCCATGGCGACGCTTCAGCGCGGCGCGGTTAACGCCGGATTTATCTTCTTTACTCTGGCAATTTTAGCCACGCTTGTCTTCGGGCGTTTTGTCTGCGGCTGGGGCTGTCACGTTCTGGCGCTTCAGGATTTCTGCGCCTGGCTGCTCAAGAAATTCGGCCTGACGCCGCGCCCGTTTCGCTCGCGGCTGCTGGTCTTTGTGCCGCTCGTCGTGGCGCTTTACATGTTTGTCTGGCCGACCGTTTATCGAATCTTTGCCGCGCCAAAGAACGAGCCCGCGATTCCGCAATTTACCAATCATCTGATTACGAATAATTTTTGGGAAACCTTTCCATCAGTGGCCGTCGCCGTTCCTTTTCTTTTTGTCTGCGGATTTATGACCGTCTATTTTCTGGGACAAAAAGGTTTCTGTACTTACGCTTGCCCGTACGGCGGCTTTTTCAGTCTCGCCGACCGGATCTCGCCCGGAAAAATTCGCGTTACCGCCGACTGCAATCAATGCGGCCACTGCACGGCCGTCTGTACTTCAAACGTATTGGTTCACGCCGAAGTCAAGCAGTACGGGATGGTAGTTGATCCGGGCTGTATGAAGTGCATGGACTGCATCAGCGTCTGTCCGAACGACGCGCTGTATTTCGGTTTTGGAAAGCCGTCGGTCGCGGTGCCAAAGGCGATTAAGAAAAACTATACGCTGACCTGGCCTGAAGAAATTGGTGCCGCGTTCGTGTTTCTGCTGAGCTTTTTAGCCGTTTGGGACGTTTACCAGCTCGTTCCGATGTTAATGGCGCTTGGAATTGCGACGGTGACGACGTTTCTCGCTCTCAGAGTGTGGCGGTTATTTCGCCCCAACGATTTGTCTTTTTACCGCTTTAATTTGAAATCGTCCGGCAGAATTAAAGGGGCAGGATGGGCATTTTTGAGTTTGGCGCTACTCTGGATTGGTTTGAATGCGCACAGCGGCTGGGTGCGTTATCACGAATCGGCGGGAGCACTGGCCTATCAAAATATTCGAATTCCCGACGAACTGGCGCTGGCGCGGACAAATCCGGTTCAATGGCTCAGTCAGAGCGAGCGTCAGAGCATCGCGGAAGGAAAAAAACATTTTCACTCTGCGATAGATTACGGATTATTTGTTAACGGTAATGCGCTGCCGAAACTCGCATGGCTTGAATATCTGTCCGGCAGCACCGAGCAATCCGTTCAACTGCTTGGCGCTGCGGCAGAACACCAGCAGGGGCAGGCGAAAGCCCTGAGTTACTATTATCGAGGCGCGATGCTGAACCGTTTGGGACGCTGCGGAGAAGCTCTGACGAGTCTTGATCAGGCTTTGGCCGAGGCGCCGGATTTAGTCGTCGCTCGTGAAGAAAGAGGCGAATCGCTCTGGCAGCTCGGACGCCGGCCGGAAGCCGTCGCCGCCTGGAGCGATGCCGTTGAGCGCAATCCGGCTCTGCCGTTAGCGAATAACCTGCTCGCCGCCGCAGCCGCGTCGCAGGGACAGACAGAAGCAGCCGTCGCCTACGAACAACGCGCCGACCAATCCACTCCCGCAGACCCTTTGTTTCATTGGATGGTAGCCTTAAGATTGCAAAACGTCGGGATGAACGAACTGGCTGAAAAACATTTTCAACGAGCCATTGAGCTAAATCCGGAATTCAGGCGCGCCCGCAATTCAGATTCGAGAAACCGGTGACAATTCGTCGGCGTTTAGCGGTTTGGCGGCAGGGGAGTAAGGTTCGGCAAAAACCGACTGCTCCAAATGCATGGCGCGAAACAGTTGAACGATATACCTCATTCGCTCGTGAATTTTTGTCCAGTCGCGCGCCGGATTTTTCTTGAGGTCGCCGCCCCAGCCGTTTGCGCCGCTCAGAAAAGCGGAGAGCTCGCGACTCGATAAATCGTGCAGAGTTTCGGGAAATGGAACTCCGTCAAGGGCGGGAACTTCTTCGCTCACCTTGAGACACACCGACCCGACATCAAACTGCATTAAACGTTTGGTCGCGCATTTGCGAATGATAAAAGGCATTGATTTTTTGATGTACGGCTCCAGACGAATATGCTCATGTAAAACCGCCAGACAGTTGGCGAAATAGGCGGCTTCGTGTTTCTGTTTTAAATCATTGGCGTAACGGGCAAGAAAATATTGAGTAAAGGCCTGGCGCAGCAAATCCTGCCCGCCATTCGCTGTTTCGCCCGGACGCAGCTCGCTTAAAAACTCGTCGAGCGCTTTTGAATCGGCGTTGTTTTTATTGTGAAAGATGCTGACAAAGCGCGCCGTCTGAGTGCCGATATCCTCAAGCACGGTGCGATTGCCCGCTAAAATTAATCGCGCTGCCTCGCGCCGACTGTAAATTGCGAGCATCCGTCCGGCCAGCGCGCCGCAGCACATTCCAAACAGCACCGAAATCGGAATGATGCTCCAGTGTAGATTGGTCAACCACAAACTGATTGAAACCCAGGAAACGGTCAACCCGACCAGCAATCCGACAATTCCGGCGACGAACATTGCGTCGCGCAGAGCGTCGCCCAAATCTTCCTGACGAATCGTGACGCCGGCTTTTCGTGAACCCCAAACCGCCCAGGTGTGGAAATTAGCTCCCGCATCGGCTCCGGTGACGGATTGCAAAACCTGCGAAAGCCGATAATGAACGAGGGTGATTTTTCGATTTGAAAGCGCCGGATCGGAAGTTTCAACCGCATCTTTAATTTCTCTTTCCCAAAAAGCTGTCTCAAAATATTCGGCTGGCATCGGCATAAATTTGTTTCAAGCGGATTTTTTTAAATTAAAATTAAAATCGCCGGGCTGAGGTTTACAAAACTTTAGATTTAACCGTCTTCCCAATGTTTCCAGGCTGTTAGGAATTTTTGCGACATGCCTTTAATAAATTTTCCGGCTGCGCCGAGCAGTCGGCTTGTAAATTTTAAATTAAACGTAGAAAATGCAATCCTCAATTTATTTCAACCGGCAAGCTGAAATCTACAATATCACCTTGCTGCTTACAGTAATTACACTCTAACGCCGCTCCCAGACAAGTCTAATAGCAGTGATGCTATTTAATCGAAAAAGATTTGTCCGTTTTTTGACTTTAAAACCGCGTTAGTAAATGTGAGTTTGAATTTCAAAGTTTGATATGACAACGCGTAGCGCTTTTAGTCTCGATGAATGGCAAAAAATTCGGCAAAGCCCCTTTTGGCTCTGGCAGCTTCTGTGCGGTCAAACGGAAAGCTCGATTGCCAAACGAAGCGCCGATGTTCTCTTGTCGGAACTGGGCGAGCCGCGCTTTTTTCCGCCGCTGGTTCGCGTGGCGTTCCGTTCGACCTTGGACGAAATGCCCGCGCCGTTTACGGTTTCACCGCAGCCCGACGATTGGCAGACGGCATTAGTCGCTTTGCGCGAACGAGCAACCGCCGCAGAGGCCGCGCAGTTTCAAATGAGTCTCGCATCTCTCGGGCGAACGCTGATCAAGATGTTTGGCCGCGATCTGGCGAGCGGAACCGGAGTTTCCTCAAAGGACGCGCCTTTTTTCAGGCTCGAACAAATGTGGCGCGAACTCGGATTTGAAAGCTACCGGAGCGGTTTGCAGCCGAAAGATTTTACCGCGCCGGAATGGCAGCGCTTGCGCGCCGCGCCAATGCAGGTCTGGATGCAGACGAGTATGATTGACGGCGTAATTTCACCCGCCGAAATCAATGCTCTGAAGGATTTGATAACCGAGACGTTTCCGCCATTCATGTATTTTATTCTGACGGAAACGATTGAAAATCTTGATCAGATATATCAAGAGGTGCAAGCCGGATATCCGAAAACGCTCGAAGATTTGAGCGAAGTTACAGCATTAATTGAGAAAAAACTGTCGCCGGAAAACGCCGTCATTTACAAAATGAGCTTGCTGATGCTGGCGCGTGACGTGACAGACGTTAACGCCGGTTCTGTTGATGGTGACGCAACGCTCAAACACGGCGAAAATTATCTCGAAGCGATGAAACAAATCTCTGAAGCTCTTAAATTAAATAACCCCCCTAAAATATCAGCGAATCAAATGCCCGAACTTAGCCCGAAAAAGGAAAACGATGTCATGAGTGATTCCGAAATTACTAAACCCGGAACGGTTGCCGACGCAATCGCTGCCATGGAAGCCGAAGAAAATGCAGCTTTGTCATCAAAATCAACCGAGAATCAACCTGCGGAAAGAGAACAAACCATCGCGCCTCAAACTGTCGAAAATGTGCCCGAAACCGAAATGGACGTGCCCGAAGCCGAAACACGCGCCAACGAAGAAGCGCCCGAAAGTTCTCCCGATGAAACGCAAATTCCGGTCGAAGCCGTTCCTCAACATCAAGTTGCAGCAGAGATTGAAGTCGGCGCGGTCACGCCGAACGACACTTTGGCAATGATGCCGGAGGTCGCCGATGCAGTTTCGGCGACGGAAACGCCGCAGTCGCAAACTGCCGCCAAAATTCAAATTCCGGAAATTGACGAAGCCGAAATCGAACGCGAGATTGAAGGAACGATTCCGTCTTCGCTCGGCTCATTCAACGATTATAAAAAAACGATCAACGTCGTGGCGGGAGATTTACGGCAATTAATGGAAAACGCCGCCGAGCTGAAAATGCAAAACGCCCATGCGCTTATTCAGGACATGATGAAGCGGGTCGAAGAAAACAGTTTTTCGATTGCCGTGGTCGGCGAATTCAAACGCGGCAAATCAACTTTTATCAACGCCCTGCTTGGCAAAGACATCTTGCCGTCCGATATTCTACCGTGTTCGGCAACGCTTAACCGAGTGACTTACGGCGTCAAACCCGGAGTTCTGATCAAATTTAAAGACGGAACAGAAGACCAGGTTGAAATCAACAAATTACAGGACTACGTCACCAAGCTGACCGACGAATCCGAAGAAATGGCGACAAAGGTGAAAGAAGCCGTTGTCAGTTATCCGATTCCCTATTGTCAGAATAACGTCGAAATTATAGACACGCCCGGACTGAACGACGATGCGACGATGACGGATGTTACTTTGTCAGTTCTGCCGCACGTTGACGCGGCGGTTCTGGTGATTATGGCTCAGTCGCCGTTTTCGGAATACGAACGGGCTTTTCTCGAAGACAAACTTCTGACCAGCGATTTAGGACGCGTGATTTTTATCGTCACGGCGATTGACCGGCTCAATCGCCCCGAAGATGCCGACCGCGTGGTCAAAGCGATCAAAGACCGCATCCGCAAATACGTCATCAAACGCGCGGCGGAACAATTCGGCGCGGAGAGCGAAGAATACGAAGTTTATTTGAGAAAAATCGGCGAGCCGCGCGTCTATCCGCTTTCCGCCTGGCAGGCTTTGCAGGCCAAGGAAAAAGCCGACGCCGCTTTGCTGGCGACGAGCCGTTTTGACGTTTTCGAAAACGCGCTCGAGCGGTTTTTATCGGAAGAGCGCGGGGCGATTTTCCTCCAGGTTCCGACTAACCGCCTGCTCTCGGCTTCAACCGAAATTCTTTCAACCTTTAAAATTCGCGAAGGCGCGCTCCAAATGCACACGAGTGATTTTGACACCGCCTACGATAAAACTTTTCAACAAATCGAAGAATTGCGACTGCGCAAAGATGCGGAAATGAAGAAAGTTGACGAAGCCGCCAGGCAAATCGAATTTGAGGTTAAACCACTGGTCGGACAGCTTGACGAAGCCATCAAATCAACCGCACTCGACGTCATCGAAAATGCTCAGATTTCGGACGAAGATGTCGCGAATCAAACCGCTATTACTCGTCTGGCCGAACGTTTAAACGCCGAAATCCAGGCCGCCGTCCAAACTTCGACACAAAAACAGCTCGAAAAAATTCAGCTGGTAGTGCAGCGCGGCGTGGCAGCGGAAGCGATGCGCTGGACGGACTTTTCAGAAGCGATGAACAAAATGTCGAGCCAGATTGAAGGACGTTTCGGCGGCGAAAGCATGGAGATGCAGGACACGACTTTGACGCAGGGAGTCGGCATCGTCGCGACAATCTTTGGTTTTGGCGGCGCCTACACCGGTTATAAAGTCGCCGGCTGGAAAGGGGCGGCGGCGGGCGCAGGCGCGAGCATCGGAATCGGTGTCGGAACTTTGATCGCCGCCGGACTGGTTGCCGGAACTTTTCTGGTTTTGCCGCTCCTTATCGTCGGAACGCTCGCCGCTCTGCCGGCCGGAGCCTGGATTTCGCGCAAAATTTTTGGCGGAGACACCGTTAAAAAGTTTCGCGAAAATTTCAAAGCCAAAATGCTCGAAAATCTCGAACAGCAAATTAACGCTCAAAGCATTGAACAAAAAATTATTGCCGAAGTCGAAAATGCTTTTAACGATCTAAAATCCAAAATTCACAGCGAAGTCGAAGCGACTCTGAACGACACGGAAAAAACTCTCTTTGAGCTGCGCACCAAACGCGAGCGCAACGAAATTTTGAGCGAAACCGAACGTCAGCAGCTTTTCAAAATGCGCCGCGAGACGCTCAAAATAAAAAAGCGCGCCGAAAAACTCAACGATTTGCTGCTTCAGGTGACCGCGGCTTAGCAAACAAAAGGCGGAAACTCCGGCGAGTCAGTCAAAAGCGCAAAAACACTTCGCCCGTGTTTCCGCAATCAAATAAAAAATCAACTTACTAAAAAAGAAAGGAAACCCCAAAATGTCAGCTGATGCTTTAGCACTCGATTTAAGCGGTAATCCGACTACCGACGTCAATTTGGATTTTCAAAAATATTTGGACGAACGCCATCGCGAATTATCCGTTCATCTGGTTAATGGAATTCCAGATTATGCTTTTTCGCTCGACCAGCAATTGCGGCGCAAACTGGCCGCGATTCCGCCCGTCCGCTACCTGGCGCAAGCCATCGCTTCGGCCAGCCTGTCATTTAAAAAGCAAATTATGCTGATGAGCGGCGTTGCCGTGACGCCCAAGCAGTATCCGGAAATCTATGAAATGGTGCAGGACTGCGCGCAAACGCTCGGGATTGGCGTGCCGGAAATCTTTGTCAAATTCGATCCCGTCCCGAACGCTTACACTTACGCTTCGAGTCAGGCGGCAGACATGATTGTCGTTCACTCGTCGCTCATCGAAATGACGACCTACGAAGAACTCAAATTCATCATGGGACATGAGTGCGGGCATATTCATAATCTGCATTCGGTTTACAACACGGCGGCTGAAATTCTCTCAAATCCGGCGATGAATTTAATAGCTTCAACCGTTCCCGGTTTGCAGGCCGTGGTAAAACTTGCGTCCGGCGCGCTCGGCTTATTTTTTAAACATTGGAGTCGGGCGGCGGAAGTTACCTGCGACCGCGCCGGAGCCATCTGCGTCGGCTCAATCTATGCCGGACAAACCGGACTCGCCAAACTAGCGACGGGCGGCGGAACGGCTTATGGAAAAATCAATGTTGACGAACTGATTAAACAAATGCAGCGCACACAGGCCACGCCGCTGCGCCTGATGGAGCTGACGGCTTCGCACCCGCTGATTCCGAAACGGCTCAAGGCGCTCGAATTATTCAGCGATTGTGATGTCCTGTTTCAATGGCGCCCCGAAATGCGCTCGACCAGGCCGGAACGGACACATGCCGAAGTTGACGCCGAATGCGCCCAACAAATCAGAGTTTTGTAAGGAGATTGAAACAAAATGTCAGAAATAAACGAACCTAATATTAACAGCTCCATTATTCAGCCAAACGCGGAACCTATTCAGCCGCCAACGTTCCTGTCGGACTCACTGGCAAATCCGGATGTCCTGGATTTAACCAAAAGATTTATTCGTTACGAACCGAAAGAACTCAAACAGGAATTTCACACTATCCTTAATGAATTAGCGACGCGCCTGCAAACAGGCGACGGCGCGAAACTGCTCGGACACGAACTGATGAAAAAGTTTCGCCTGACCGAAAACCGGATTCGGACGAGACTCAAAGGAGATTTTCGGCTGGTCGTGATGGGCGATTTTAAGCGCGGCAAATCAACGCTTGTCAACGCCTTGCTTGAAATGAGCGTGGCCACAACCAACGTGACGCCGGAAACCGTCACGATCAATGAAATCGAGTTTGGCGAGACGCTCTCCGCGCAGGCCTGTTTGAGCGACGGCGGGCGCGTCCCGCTTGCCATCAACGAACTCGCCGCCGATACTCTGCTGCCTCTCGTTGAAACTCTGGAACAAAAAAATCAGCCGGTTGATCATCTCGAAATCAAAGCTCCAATCGAATGGCTGCGCGGCGTCCAGCTGGTTGACACGCCCGGCATGGGCGACGTCTTGAATCAGTTTGACAAACAGGTTCAGGAATATCTGCAAAAAGCGGACGCCATTATTTTTCTTGTTTCGGCTCTCTCGCCGCTTTCCGAAACGGAAGAAAATTTCCTCCGGCTATCGCTCAAACCGGCGGATTTCTCAAAGCTGATGTTTGTCGTCAACATGCTCGATTTCGCCCGCAACGAGGACGAATCGAGTCGTGTTTTAAGTTTGATTTCAGCCAAGGTTGGTCGGCTTTTCCCGAACGCGCAGGTTTTTGGTTTGAGCGCCCTGGACGAAGTTTGCCGCCTGCAAAACGCCCAGCGTCCCAATCAGGAGCGAGCCGACACTCTGGCTGCCGGTTTTCAAAACTTCCGCAACAGTTTGCAGGAATCGGTTCTGCTCGACCGCGATTTGATTCAGCTTGACCGCGCCTGCGGTTTGCTCAAACGCGCGACGGGCGAAATCGAACATTCGACCAATCTGCTGCGCGGCGCGATGCAGCAGGATCAGGCCAAGCTCACGCAAGCCGTAACGGATTTGAGCGATGATAATTCAGAACTTGCTCAGCGAGTCGCCGCTCATAAAAGGCAGATGCGCGATGAAATTTCGGCCTTGGGCGACGAAGCCGCCGGATGGATGACCACGTTTTTAGACCGCACGGAACGCGAAACAGTCGGTGATATCTCGTCGTTTTACGTGGATGACGTGCAAAAGCATTTCTCGTTTTTCCTGACCGATGCGATTAAAACAGCGCTCAATTCCTGTGTCGAAGCGCATAGCGACGCGATTATGGAAAGCGCCAGGAAAGCTCAACTGGCTATCGAAGGCGACGCTGACGATGTGGCGCAAATCAATCTCGAAAACCGCAAAGTCGCGGCGGCCACGACAAGCGGTTCGGCTTGGTCGAATTTTGATACGGTGGCTTCGGTTTTCGCCGTTCTCGGAATCGCGCCCGTCGCCGATTTAATCAAAATCGGCAGCAAACTGCTTTTCAAAAAACAGCAGGGAAGCAACGAACTTCAGCATTTTCAAAAGCATTTACAGGAATCTCTGCCCGAATTACGGCAGAACATTACGGACGAAGTGCGCGAAACTTATACCAACATCGCCACTAAACTCGAACAGCAAATCGAAACGAGCTATCAGCAAGACCGCGCCGCATCGCTCGCCGCGCTCGAACGCGCCCAAGCCGTGAAAAGCTCAGGCGAGGCCGAGTTTGCCAATCACGACCAAACATTTTCGGACATTTCATCCCTCCTTGCGGAAACCCGCGTTGAGGTTGACCGGCTCGAGAACAAAATATTCCCCGCTTCGTCCGAAGAAGTTGTGACCGGAACGGCTGCTGTTTAGGTTTATAAAATTATGCAGGGATAGCTGCAATATTCAGGATTTGAAACAATTTATGGTTATTTTAAGACCCTGAACATCGCGCTCTATTCTTGCAAAAACTGCTGGAGTTAATAATTGGGATTAGCGCATAGGGGAATTGAACCCCTGTTCCAAAGTTGAGAACCTTGTGTCCTAACCACTAGACGAATGCGCCTTAGACTAAATTCCGGTTAGCGTTTTCAGTATATAATTTTCTCGACGATTCTTTAAATAAACTTGGAGAAAATTTATACGGTCTGCCGCAAAATGCTGCGAAAAGTTTGGAACCTTCGGCCGCAAACAGGTATGATGTGGAAAACGCATTGAGATTTTAAAGACCGTCTGCAAAAAAAGATTGGGGAAAGTTTAAATGGATATTTACTTCTTGCTTTTTTCCTTGTTTTTTCCGCGCATCACGCTCGTCGTTTATTTGCTTCAAGGATGGTATCCGCATAATACCGTGCCGGATTGGGCTGATTTGCTGCTCGGCGTTTTTGTCCCGAGAATCTTGATTTTGCTTTATATTTACCAGAACATGGGTTACAACAACATCTGGTTCGTCGCTCATTTGATAGTCATGATTCTCGCTTATTTCGGCGGCGGAAACGAAACCTCCAGGCGCTGGCGGAGGCGACGGTCGTTAAGACGTTAGCTGCTTGCAATTATCAACCGTCCCTTGAGCGTCTTCAATCGTCGGACGAAGTTGTCAGACCTCGAAAACTGTTTTAGCAGCTTTTTTAACTATTGTGGTGGCGTGTCGGCAAAGCAGCATCCTTCAAAAGCAAAAAGAATTTCAAATCCAATTGAGAATTGATCGTAATTGATAACAATTATTCACTTACCTGTTTAGTAAAAGTATCGCGGTTCACGTAGTTCGGATTGCCGAGAACGACGAATTTAATATTTCGCATGTATTTTTGCGAAACTCGCTGGACATCGGCGGGAGTTACGGCGCGAATTTTGTCGAGGAACTCAAAAGCCCTCCGCCAGCCGCCGCCAACCAGTTCGTTGGTCGCGAGATCGGCAGCTTGTGCCGCGTTGGTTTCTTGTCCGAGATAGTATGTTGTCAAATATTGCCCGGTGACACCCGAGACGGTCGAATCGTCCACCACTCCTTTTTGCAGCTTGGCTATTTCGTCAAGCATGATGCTGACCGATTGATTAGCGTCAACTGCGGTAACATAAATGCCGCCCGTGTTGGCCGCGCGTTCATCGAGCGACGCTGACGGAGCGTAAGACAAATTACGCTGAACGCGAACTTCTTCAAAAACCCGGTCAGTGAGAATCGCCGTCGCCACGCGCATCGCGTAAATATCCGGTTCGGCAGGCGATGGCGCGGCGTATGTTCCCTGCACATAATTGGTCGGCAAAGTTCGTGTCGTCACATCAACGCTCGGTTTATCAAACGTCAGGGCCGGAACCGTTTTGGGCTGGTAACTGCCGCGCGGCAGTTTGCCAAATGCAGCGGCAACTTTGGCTTTGAGAGTTTCCGCGTCCAAATCCCCGACAATCACGAGCAGAAGTTTCGATGTCTGCATTGCGTCTCGATGATAGGAACGCAAATCTTCGGGCTTAAACTTTGAGATATTTGCAATTGTTCCGTCAGGGTCGTTGGCATATGGATGCCCGGCGAAAACAGCTTTTTCGCGCAACGCTGAGAGCGAAGAATCCGGGTCGGAATTTTGTTCACGCAAGCCCGTTAGAATTTGCTGCCTGATTCTTTCAACATCCGGCGGCGCAAAGCTCGGGTTGAGCGCGACATCCGTAAAAATTCCCCAGGCGCGGTCAAACTCGGCTCGCGGCGTTCCCATTGAAAGCACCGAATAATCGTAGTTCGCGCCCGAGCTGATGACGACTCCGGTTCCGGCAATTTCGCGTCGCAGGACATCGCGCGGATGGTTTTTGCTGGCTTCCGTCGCGGCGTTCAGCATAAAACTTTCAATTCCCGCCGTTTCCGGCGTCAGATTTCTCGCTCCGCCACGCAGAAATAAACCGACCGCGACGGTCGGACTGTTGACCCGCCGTTTTAGTAATACTTTGAGGCCGTTGACGTCAAATTCAGAAACAAGCGCGACTTGTGAACGCAAATCTCCGACATTGCTTTGCTGCGCCAGCGCCGGCGAGATGAGCGACAATAAAATCAAAAGGATAAAAACAGTTTGTTTGAAAAAAAACATAAAAATTGTAATGCCGGTATCGTGTCGGCTGTGCGTGAGTGCGTCCGGCACTCACATCGGTTGTAATAAGAGCGCAAGATGCGCACATGACAGCCGTCGGGACGACAGCGTGACGGCTAGACAAAAATTCGATTAAATAATTCCGCCATCCGATACCCGGCCAGCGCCAACCGCTGCTCGGCAATTTCCTGCGCGCGTTGGCGGTAAACGTCAGATGGCATTTCATTGCGTTTGAGCGACGCCGGATAAACTTCCTTCGTAGCTATTTCAAATCCCTCTTTTTGCCATTCATCATATTTTCCGGGTTTCAGCGCGTCGGCAAACTCTTTCGCCGGATGTTTCCTAGTGATATCGTCAGCGAGATGCGAAATATACGTGTTGTCGGCTTCGTCGTTGACGCGCGGAACGCTCCTAGTAATGATACTGTCCCAGAACCAGTGCAAACTATCCCGTTTCTCTTTGGGCGCATCGGCGGGCGTGATCAAAAATAAATTGCCGCCCTGATCGCCCGTCGGTTCCACATCGGTTACTCGCCCCGAACAATGAAGCGGTTGATGGATGTCTCCGGCCAGATGCAAAAACCACGCTAAAGCAATTGCGCGGTCAGCCGGATTGGCGTTCGCGTCCGACAGAATTTTGTCAAAAGCAAACAGTCTCTCAACCGCATTTTGCGTGTCGGATTTTAAATCGGCGTCCGGTTCGATTTTGCCGTTTGACTCGTGCCAAAACGTGTCTAAATAATGCCAATTGCCCCGGTGATATTCTTTGTTGCGGCCGGAAAAACGTTGGTCACGCACCAAATCCGCCCAGGTCGAAGCGGTATAAAACATCTGTTCCTGACGCGCGGCCAGTGAACGCGAATCCGACGCCAGCAGATTTAAAATGCCGGAATCCTCGGGCGCGCCGAGCAAAACTGCAATAACTTTCTCACGCGCCGCCGGCGTCAAGTTCCGCCAGGCGATTTCCGCCGAAATCTTGTGTCCGGTGTCATCCCAGGCAAAAACCGACGTGCAAAAAACCAGAACAATAATTAAAACGAATAACTTTTGCATTTATTTTTTTAGAAAGCTTTTAAGTTCAAAATTATCGAGCCGCAGTAAACCGGGAGCGGAGAAATTTTTTCTTCTGCTCCCGGCGTCAAACCTTTTATTTCAGTTCCCCGACTAATTGTTCGGGCGTCAATTTGGCCGTTTCCTGTCCTTTCGGAGAAATTAACGCCAGACCTACGTGAGGTTTCCCCAAAACATAGGTCGAAAGATAATGATTGATGTCGGCGCGAGTAATGGCGCGCAAATTCTTTTGATAACCGCGATAATAATCAACGCTTGCAGTTGACCACCAAAAACTCAAAGTGTGCGTGTATTCGCTCGGTTTTTCGCGGTCGTATAAATCGCTGGCGGCAAGCAGTGCTTTGGCACTTTCGAGTTCTTCGTCGGTAAAATAATCGGGACGATTAAAAGCGGCGATTTCGGAATAAATGGCTTTAAATGCGGCCTGCGCTTTGTCGGGCGAGGTCACGGCGGAAATCTGAATTGGCCCGACGTTGCGTTGCGTGTAGTAACCGACAGAAACGCCGCCGGTCAAACCGGAATCAACCAGATTGCGCTGGAAACGCGAATTGGGCTGCTGTAAAATGTACGAAAAAACGTCTGCCGCATAAGTTGCCGCATCGTCTTTGCCGATTGAAGGGCCTTGCCACCCGATTGAGAGAAAAACATTTTCGACCGGCTGTGCGATCACTTCGCCGACGCTTTTTTCGAGCGCCGGATGCTCGACCAGCGGAAAGCGTTTAAAAGGGTCTTCGGTGCGCTGCCAATCGCCGAATAATTCTTCGGCTTTCTTAAAAACTTCTGCGGGCGCGACGTCGCCCGTCACGACCACGGCGGAATTATTCGGAACGTAATAACGTGCCTGGATCAGACGCATTTTTTCGGTCGTCGCGGTGGCGACGGTTTCGCGAGTTCCGAGCGGGTTTTTGCGGGTCGGATATTTGTAGAAAAGTTTGTCTTTGAGCGCGCGGTCAAGATAAAAAAACGGGTTTGATTCGTTGCGGTCAATTTCGCCGATGACAACTTCTTTTTCTCTGGCAAACTCTTCTTCGTCAAATGATGGGTAGCGAACCGCATTGCTGACGACGCTCATCGCCGTTCCCATGTATTGGCTGGTCGTCGTAAAATAATATTCAACGACTTCCTCCTGAGTTCTTCCGTTATAAGTGATGCCGAGCTGTCCGATGTTTCGCAGATACAAATCCG
This sequence comes from Pyrinomonadales bacterium, assembly GCA_038212235.1. GTDB lineage: Bacteria > Acidobacteriota > Blastocatellia > Pyrinomonadales > Pyrinomonadaceae > JBBQUS01. The sequence goes on along the minus strand of JBBQUS010000001.1, from coordinate 307,830 downwards.
ACGCCTGCGGTTTTCCGTCTCTCACGCGCCGAATCGAATCGTTGGTTTTAAAAAACATGTGCTCAAACAGATGAGACAACCCGTTTAATTCCGGCGGTTCAGTAAAAGAACCGTTGCGAACCGCCATTTCAACTGTCACGAGCGGAACCGCTGCGTCGCGCAAAACAATGACTTCCAAACCGTTGGAAAGCGTTTTGGTCACAATCGGAACGTCAGTTGATTTATCCGACAGCAGCGAGCTGACCGATTTGACCGCCGCCTTAACAGCAGGCTTTTGAGCTGGCAGCTTGCTCTGCGCCAACGCTGCCGAACTGCTTAAAATAAAGGTCAACAGGAAAATAAAAAAATGCTTTTTCACAAAAATACCTTTCGTGCGTTAAAATTCAATTTATCACAGCAAATAAAAAAAGGAACCAGAACCAAAATGGAACGAGACAATATGATGCACGGAGCCAGAACCGCGTTGAATCAAAGCGACGAAATGCGGCAATGGGCCGAGAATTTTCTTAAAGCAAAGGAGCGCGAGACAAAGCCGGAAATGACGGACGAAGAATTTAACAAACACTGGCGCTACGTCCGTCCCGAACGAATGCACGAAGGCGCAGCAGAAGCCGTCCAGGCATATAAACAAAGAGAGAAATAATATAAATCGGGTACTTGGTGATTTAAAAAGAATATCTAACCGGACAATAAGGCAGATATTGTTTTAAATTTTTCTCGAATTCAGCCAGTTCGCCTCGCCGAAAATCATAATCGTAAACAATCGTATCGGGCGCGGTTTTCTTGGGAACCTGTAATTCGGGCTGCCACAAAAACTCTTCGCCTTTCGGATTCCACTGCATATTTATTTCGTGCAAATCCGCAGAATGCGTGAGAAAAAACGCCTCGCACTGCAATTGCGCTTTAGCTTTGTCGCTCAGAGTGTCGTCAATCTCGCGCCACAGTTCCGTCCAATCGGCTTTCCATTGATTTCCGCCGTAAATAATTATCGGCGCGAAACTAAAATGCACTTCATAACCGCCCGCGACCAATTTGTTGACCGATTGAATCCGCTCGGAGACAGGACTTGTCCCGATGTCAACGTAGCGGGCAATCGCCTGCGGCATCAGGCTGTAACGAATTCTGGTTTTATTGTTCGGGTCGAGTTTGAGCCAGTAATCGTCGTGAACTGTTTTGGTGGCAAAGGTGGCTTTGGCAAATTCCATCGTCGCGAATTCCCTGACTAGAAACGCCGGGTTGTCGGTGACAAACGAATCGGCTGACAAATCCGCGTTGCAGCCGATGTCGTATGTCCAGAAACGCGGATCGCATTGGTTCGGAACTATCTTTTGTCCAAGTTTTTTCTGATGTTTGCGAATCGAAGCGGCAATTTCTTCGATGTTGATGAAGATGGTTAACGGATTTGAACCGCCTTTGCGGCGGGCAACATAGCAATATTGACAGGAACTGAGACAACCGTTTGAGTTTGAGGCCGCGATAAAATCAGCCGAACGCCCGTTTTTTGTGTGCGTCAAACCGGATTTGATTCCTAAAACCAGATGCTCGCGTTTGGTTCGCATCCAGTCGCTCGCTTCGGCTTCGAACAAATCTGGAATCTGCCAGTGCGATTCGACCTCTTTAACAACCGCATCAGGAAATTTATTAATGATTTTCTCGGCATTGGCTCGCCAGATGAAATCTTCGTAAATCTTACTTTGAACGTAGATCGTCTTAAAATCGAATTTCATTATTTGCCCCCGTGCTCGTCTTTGTCGAATGCAGATTAGATGCCTTTTTGCCTTTAATATTTGTGCGCGAACGTACAGATTTCTTCTCTTTGAGAGTTCAAGCTGATTAACGAATCACAATAATTTCAAGGAGTTTTTAAATTATGGCGATAGAAGCTAGCGCGCTCGACGAACGCGGAACGACGCCGGAACAGGCAACCGAAATGCTGCAAAAACTGCTGCACGCTTTTGAGAACGATAAAGGAAAATTAGCAGTCGCGCTTGGTAGAGATGAGGAAGAAGTGGGGCACGCGCTGTCAGGTAATTCGGAAGCGTTTGATGATGATTTGGTGATGAAAATACGCGGGCTGGCGCAGCAACGCGGTGTGGATTTGGAATAATTTAACCACTCGTCGGAATAAAAAGCTTCGCGGGAAGCTTCTTACTAACACAAAGGAAATCTTATGAGCGAAGAACAGCGAACAAGAGCTGATGAAATGCCGCAGTACGCCCAAACTCTCGAATATCCGGCCAGCCAGGCCGATATGAAACTACAGCCGGATTCAGATTTGTCTAATTATCTGGCGGCGGGCAAACTGCGCGGCAAGACGGCGCTGATTACAGGCGCGGATTCAGGCATCGGGCGCGCCGTCGCGATTGCTTTCTGCAAAGAGGGCGCAAACGTCGCGATTCTCTACAACGAAAACGATGCTGATGCCGCTGAAACAAAACGTTTATGCGAAAAGAACGGCGGCAAGTGTCTGGTTCTCAAAGCCGACGTCCGCGTTCGGCAGGAATGTTTTGACGCGGTCGAGAAAACGGTTAAAGAATTGGGCGGTTTGAATATTCTGGTCAACAACGCGGCGTATCAAATGGCGCACGAAAACTTTGAAGAAATAAGCGAAGAACAACTCCGCCGGACTTTTGAAACCAATATTTTCGGTTACTTTTTTATGGCTCAGGCAGCCGTCAAGCATCTCGTCAAAGGCGATGCGATTATCAATACCGGGAGCATCGTCGGCAAAAGCGGAATCCCGATTTTAATTGATTATTCATCAACCAAAGGGGCGATTCATTCTTTTACCAAATCGCTCGCGCTCAATCTCGGAGAAAAAGGAATTCGAGTTAACTGCGTGATTCCCGGCCCCGTCTGGACTCCGAACATTCCCGGCACAATGCCGCTCGAAGAAATTAAGAAATTTGGTCACGAAGTCGCTCTCGCCCGTCCAGGTCAGCCCGAAGAACTCGCTCCGGCGTATGTTTTGCTGGCATCAAGCGACGGAAGTTTTATGACCGGAAGCTTGGTAGAAGTTACCGGCGGCAGATTGTAGAAAATCCCGGAAATAAACAGATAATAGGTTTGGATCTTAATCAAAGACGAATGGAAATTTAGCTAGCTAGCTAGCAAGTCTGAAATCCGTTCGTCTTTTATAATTCTTAAACAAAAAAACAAAAATCAGATGCCAGCAAATTTATCTTCTCCCCAAAAATTGCGCGAATTGCTCGAAAGCGATTTCGTGACCGATGCAACGCGGCAAGTTTTGGACAAAAGATTGAATTTTGATTCAAATTACACTCCGCAATTTTTCAGCGCTGACGAATTCACGACTTTCAAAGCGGTTTGCGAGACGCTCGCACCGTCCCAAGCGATTCCTTACGATTTTGTCGCGCAGGAAATTGACCAGCAACTTTTTAAAGATAAAGGAAACGGCTGGCGTTACGACGAAATGCCTCCGGACGGCGAGACTTACAAAATCGCGCTCGCTTTGTTTGATGAAACGGCGCAGCGGCTTTTTACAAAGGATTTTGCCATAATTACAAAGCAACAGCGCTTCGAAATTGTCAGTCAGCTACGCGACAAAGGTACAATTGGCGATTCAGCCATCAAATTGCCGCCAAAATTCTCTGTCGCGCGTCTTTTTGAAGAAATATTTGCTGACTTTGCCGAGATTTTTTACAGCCATCCGCTTGTTTTAGAGGAAATTGATTATATTGGTTTCGCAGACGCGCGTGGATTTCAGGTTTCAGATTTCGGATTTCGGATTGCTGAATTGGAAAAAGCAGTTCTGAGAGGTGAAAAAAGCGAGCCGAAAAATCAAACCGATAAACTACAATCAAACCCGAAACCCGAAACCCAAAACCCGAAATCCGATGTTGTTGACTGCGTAGTTATCGGAACCGGCGCGGGCGGCGCTCCCATTCTGGCGCGGCTGGCGGCGGCCGGATTAAAAGCGGTGGCGCTCGAAGCCGGGAAAAGTTTTGATTATCACGCTTTTGCCACCGACGAGCGCGAACAAAGCAAGTTATTTTGGACTGACGAGCGTTTAAGCGCCGGACAGAATCCGTTGGCATTCGGCAGCAACAACTCGGGCTGCGGCGTTGGCGGTTCGACCTTGCATTTTACGGCCTACACGCCGCGCGCTCAAGCAGATGATTTTCGAATTTTCAGCGAATTCGGCGTCGGACGCGACTGGGACTTGCCGTTTGCGGAAATCGAAAAATACTACGATGAGCTCGAATGGTTTCTGGGCGTTTCGGGGCCGCCCGATTATCCCTGGGGCGAGCGTCGAAAAAAGGGTTATCCGCTGCCGCCGCTGCCTCTGAACGGCGCGGCAAAACTAATGCAGCGCGCTTGCGCCGAACTCAATATCCAAACTTCGCCGGCAGCTAATGCCGCACTGTCTCAGGATTATTTTCGCGACGAAATCGGCTGGCGTCCAAAATGCACGAATCGCGGTTTTTGTCAGGCCGGCTGCAGCGTCGGCGCAAAATCCAGCATGGACGTAACTTTTTTGCCGGTTGCGCTAAATAACGGGGCAGAAATTCGCTCCGAATGTTTTGTGACCGGCTTTGAATTTGATTCTCGCAAACAAATCAAAGCTGTCGTTTACGTGCAAAACGGCGAAACCAAAAAACAGCTTTGCCGCAACGTTTTTCTCTGTGCCGGAGCAATTGAAACGCCGCGTCTGCTGCTCATCAATAATCTGGCAAATTCGAGCGGACAGGTCGGCAAAAATTTTATGGCTCATCCGGGCGTTCAGGTCTGGGGCGTTTTTGACGAAGCGATTTTTCCGCACAAAGGCATTCCCGGCGGTTTGATTTCAGAAGAAACACATCGCCCGCAAGCGGAATTTAACGCCGATTTTGCCGGCGGCTATTTGCTCCAATCCATCGGCGTGATGCCGGTCACTTACGCTTCGCAGCTGGCGCGCGGCGAAAAATTATTAGGCGACGAAATCGGCTGGTGGATGCGCAATTATAATTATACGGCAGGAATTAATATTCTGGGCGATTGTCTGCCCTACCAAAACAATTTTATGGAGCTGGCGGAGGAAAAAGACGCGCGGGGTTTGCCCAAACCGCGCGTTTATTTTACTAACGGCGAAAACGAAAACAAAATGAACGCGCACGCCGAAAAGCTGATGCGCGAAATCTGGACGGCGGCCGGAGCCAAAAAAATGTGGGCGTTTGAGCGCAACGCGCACATTATCGGGACTTGCCGGATGGGAGCAAAAGCAGATGATTCGGTTGTTAATGAGGATTGTCAAAGCTTTGATATTGCCAATCTTTATATCTGCGACAACTCGGTTTTTCCGTCGGCACTCTCGGTCAATCCGGCGTTAACAATTATGGCTTTAGCTTTACGAACGGCTGACAGGTTTCTCCAGAACAGACTCTAACCACAGAGGACACGAAGGACACAGTGAAAACAGTAGAAATTAATGAATAATTTACTTTAACATTTATCCCTGTATCCTTTGTGTCCTCCATGGTTAACTATTTATGAAACAAGGTTTTCTCGATATTGTTAAAAAAGTGCGCGGGAGCGGCGATTATGCCGGCGATGAATTTGGCGGCGGGCGCGGAACGGACGGAAGCGGAATGCCGACGGGAGAACCCGGCAATTTTATGTTTGCCACCGGAATCGAATGTTCTTATCCGACAATTGATCACGGCAAAACGCGGCGCGATCTTTTGGCAGAGTGCAAACACTATGAATGTTTTGAGGAAGATTTGCACTTAGTCAAAGATTTAGGTTTAAAAGTTCTTCGTTACGGCCTGCCGTACTACAAAATTAACCCGGCGCAGGGCAAGTATGATTGGGAATTTGCGGATGAGGCGATGGCCCTGATCAAAAAACTGAAGTTAACGCCGATTTTAGATTTAATGCACTTTGGCGTTCCCGATTGGATAGGCAATTTTCAAAATCCCGAACTGCCCGTCCATTTTGCCGATTACTGCGGCGAAGTCGCCCGGCGTTATCCGTGGGTGCGATTTTACACGCCGGTCAACGAAATTTACGTGACGGCCAGAATCTCGGCCAAAGACGGAGTTTGGAACGAGCAGTTAAAATCTGACAAAGCGTTTGTTAACGCAATGAAACACACGGTTGCGGCCAGTATTTTGGGGACGCACGAAATTGCCAAACAGCGCCACGACTGCGTAATTGTTCAATCAGAGTCAGCCGAATATCTACACGAGATTCGCGCCGCCGTTTCACCCGAAACCAAGCTGACCAATAAACAGCGTCTCATCTCGCTTGATTTGCTTTACGCGCATCCGCCGGACGCGGATATTTGCATGTACTTGCTCGACAATGGTTTGACGCGCGAAGAATACGATTGGTTTATGGTGGGAGAGCCGCCCGGATATCAAGTGATGGGCAACGATTATTACGGCCGCAACGAACGAATTTTAAAGCCGGACGGAACTTTCTGCACCGCCGAAGACGTGCTCGGATGGTATGAAATCACCAAAGAGTATTATCAGCGCTATCGCAAGCCGGTGATGCACACCGAAACCAACACGCTTGACAAAGACGGCGCGGTGTCCTGGCTCTGGAAACAATGGATCAATGTTTTGCGGATGCGCGGCGACGGCGTTCCCGTTCTCGGCTTCACCTGGTACAGCCTGATTGACCAGATTGATTGGGACATTCAGTTAGCCGAGAAAAAAGGTACGGTCAATGAATGCGGATTGTACGATTTGAAACGCCAGCCGCGCCCCGTTGCCGATGCTTATCGTCAACTGCTCAAAGAATACGGGCAAATCACGATTGTTCCGCACGGCGAGCTCTTTGAAATTACAGACGAAGATGCCCGGCTCAAAATTGAAGTCTGAGCTATGAAACTCAAAATTAACAACGCGATTTTGAATATTCTGGAGGCCGGGATAAAAAGTGATAATTCAGATTTCAAACGCATTCATCCGGCGCTTGTTTTTCTCCATTATTTCGGCGGCTCCTCCGAATCCTGGAGACAGGTCATCACGCAACTCGAAAATGATTTTTACTGCCTGGCGCTTGATCTGCGCGGTTTTGGCCAGTCTGAAGATTCGGAAAAGAATCATCAGGTCAAAGATTACGTTGATGATTTGGCAGAATTAATTGCTGTCTTAAAACTCGAACACTACGCGCTCGTCGGTCACTCGATGGGCGGCAAAATCGCGCTCGGATTTGCCGCCCGAAATCCCGCCGGTTTAGAATCGTTAATTTTATTCGCGCCGTCACCGCCAACGCCCGAACCAATGTCTGATGAGGAGCGAATTCGCCTGTTAACGACTTACGGCAATAGAGTCGCGGCCGAAGAAACATTGCGTAAAATCACCGCGCAGCCCTTGCCGCCGGAGATTTTCGAGCAAGCTGTTGCCGATAATCTGCGAAGCTCAGAAAATGCCTGGAAAGCCTGGCTGAAAATCGGCAGCGTTGAAGACATTTCCCGGAATACGGCGCAAGTCGGCGTTCCGACGCTGGTTGCCGCCGGTGAAAAAGACGAATCAATGACCGCCGCCTTATTAAATAGTGAAATCGTTCAGCACCTCAAAAAAGTCAAACTGGTCACAATCCCTGAATCTAAACACTTGTTACCGCTCGAAGCTCCCGCCGTAGTCGCAAATTTAATTAGAGAGCAAATCTCGGAAATCATCTAGCTGCGGCGCGTCTCTCAGTACAATTTCGTACCGAAAATTGCTTCTCCCAAAGTCTATTCTTGTGACTAATCATTTAGATTTTAAACAAGGAGTTTGGAAGTTATGCCGGGACCAAGATTATTGGGCAAGGTAGCTATTGTTACGGGTGCGGGAACTGGAATTGGCGAAGCAATCGCACATAAATTTGCTTACGAAGGGGCAAAAATCGTCGTCAACGGTTTGCCGGGCGATCCGGTCAAAGATGTGGTCAACGCGATTACGGAACGAGGCGGCAAAGCGGTCGTCTGCGAAGCCGATGTCGCGGAAGACGAAGGCGCGCAGCACGCCGTTCAAACTGCGCTAGATAATTTCGGACAGCTCGATATTCTCATCAACAATGCCGGTTATATCACGCCGCTCAACGAAATCAGCGAATTTTCGATTGAGGAATTCGACCGTCTTTTGCGGGCCAACGTACGTTCGGCGTTTTTGATGACAAAATATGCGATTCCATATTTGCGAAAAACTCGCGGCAACATCGTTTTTGCCGGATCTGAAGCCGGGTTTAACGGCACTCCGATGTTTACGCCCTACGGCGGCACAAAAGGTTTTATCCATTCGTTTATGAAAGGCGTCGCGGTCGAACAGGCAAAATACGGCATTCGCGCTAACTGCGTTTGCCCGGGTACGATTGACACGGCTTGGACACACACTTCGACCGGCACTTTTGACGCTAAAACCGAGACAACATCAATTAGTTCTGCGCCTTTGGGGAGGCGCGGAACGCCGGAAGAAATGGCAAACGTTTACGCGTTTTTAGCTTCTGACGAAGCCGGTTTTGTGACCGGAGCGCTCTGGCTCGCCGACGGCGGCATTACTCCGGCGCACGGTCTGCCCGGCGACGAAGCAAAATATACGGACGCGCCGGAAGGCGTTCTCGAACTCGAACATAGTCTGGACGGGCTCAAAAACAAACCGTTTTACCCGAATATTGAGGGAGCGGACGGCGACGGCAAAGAAAGTTTTGCCGCTAACAGTTAATTATAAATATTGAAACGGGCGATTCAATCGCCCATTTTTATCAAGGGGGATTTTATGCAATATCAGGAGTTTATCGAACAGGTAAAAAGCCGCGCCAAACTGGATTCTGAAGAGCAGGCAGCAAAGGCGATTCGCGCGACGCTCGAAACTTTAACCGAACATCTAGCGGGAAACGCGCCCGCCAAACTTGCGGCGCAATTGCCGGCACAGATCGGCGAATTTATTACAAATCATAAAAGTGGCGAAAACGCGGCGGGCGAAGGGTTCGGAGTCGCAGAATTTGTTCGACGAACTGCCGAAAAAATCGGTTCGGTCGAGACACAGACGGCGCAAGAGCAAGCAGCAATAGTTCTGAGCGTTTTGCGCGAAGCTATCACAACCGGTGAATTCGATAAAATGCGCGGCACGCTTCCCGCCGAATACGACGCGCTGTTTGGAAGTAATGCTTCTGATTCTCTTAGTGCGCGAATTTAGTATTCGTTATCATTTCGTTTATTGCTGAACAAACAGATGATGAAAACTTTTGCAGCATTTGTCGGAGCAATTGTATTTGGCATAATCGGCGCAATAATCGGCGCTCTTTTGCTTGCACGGACAAACTTTGTATTTCCGGGTTTGGGTTTGATTGTCTCCGGCTCATTAATCGGTGTGGTTTTTGGCTTCGTATTGGGCGCGCCGATTGGTTTGGTAATCGGTTACATTATGGGCAAAAAGCCCGCCAAATTCGATTAAAAAATGCCTGAAGGACCCGAAGTCAGACGTTACGCCGATTTATTGGCTGAAAATCTCGCAGGGCAGCCGCTCGTCGCGCTCTGGACACGTCTAAAAATTGCTAAAGCTTGGTTGGCCGAACATGAATCGGCAATCGTCGGACAAAAAATTGAGCGCGTTTTTTCGCACGGAAAACATTTGCTCGGTTTATTATCAGGCGATTTTTATTTTCACTCGCACTTGATGATGTGGGGAAGCTGGCAGATTTTTGACCGCCCGCCCACAGAAATTGATCGCCGCGAACGCACCAGAATCGTGACGCCAAACGCGGCGGCAATCCTGTATTCAGCGCCAACCTTTGCTCTCGGACAAGGCAATCCTTACGAGCAAATTCCGATTCTCGCCGAACTCGGGACAGATGTTTTGCCGTATGTCGGCGATTTTGACCGGGAACGTTTTCTCAAACGATTGTTTGCCGCCGAGAATTTGGATACGGCAATCGGCGCGGTTCTTCTCAATCAACGAGTTGCTGCCGGAATCGGAAATTATCTGCGGGCGGAAATTTTGTTTAATTGCCGGATTAATCCCTGGCGCGCCGTCGGCGAATTAAGCGATGAGGAAACTAAGTGTCTATCTCTGACAATTCCGCATTTTGCAGTTTTGGCTTACAAAACCGGCGGATTTACTGTTACCGACGAAAATAAACAACGGCTCTTAACCGAGCATGGCTTAGCCTACCGAACGGGCAGCGAATGGGGCGCGAAGCATTATGTTTTTCGCCGGACAAACCTGCCTTGTTTGTCATGCGGCGAGAAAATCAAGCAGAAACGCCAGGTTACCCGCGAAGCCGATGACGGCGAGGACGACAAAACGCGGATCATTTACTTTTGCCCAAATTGCCAAAACGTTCATGAATAAATTTTTGAAATTTGCCCAAACTGCCGAGAAAGTTGGCGAGACGACCAAGCGCCTCGAAAAAGCCGCATTTTTGCGCGATTATTTTTCAACGCTGGACGATGCAGACCTGCCGCTGGCGGCGCGTTTTTTTGCCGGACATGCTTTTTCAATGTCAGACCAGCGCACGACAAACATCGGCGGCGCGACGCTCTTTAACGCAGTGTCCGCCGTAACTAGGGTCGAAGTCGAAGAATTAAAAAGGCTGACGGTTAAATCCGGCGATATCGGCGACACGGCGGAAAAGATATTTCAAACTTCTCAGTCGGCAAACTACACTTTGCAAAATGTGTCGGATTTTATTGCGAACATCGCCGCGACCGCAGGAACAAAAGCGAAAACAGCCATCCTGACTGGTTTTTTAACGCCCGCCGACAATCTCGAAGCAAAATATCTGATTAAAATCTTGAGCGGTGATTTGCGCATCGGACTGCTCGAAAGCGCAGTCGAGGACGCTCTGGCGAGAATGTTTGAACAGCCTGTGGCGAGTGTTCAGTGGACAAACATGCTGACCGGCGACATCGGCGAAACCGCGCTCCTGCTGAGACAGGGAAAAACCGACACGGCGAAAATGCGTTTTTTCCACCCGATCAAATTTATGCTGGCATCGGCGTCGGATTTGGATGATGTAGCCAAACGGATGCCCGACCGATTTATTGTCGAAGACAAATTCGACGGCATCCGCGCTCAAGCTCATGTTGCTCTCGCCAATGAAAATAACGCCAACTTGCACGGGGTAAACTTGGGAGATGCCCGCGTTGGATTATTTTCGAGGACTTTGGACGAAATCACCAAAAGTTTTCCTGAACTCGTCGAACCGATATCAAAAATGATTCTGAATCAACCCGGCGGATTGATTTTGGACGGCGAGATTTTACCCATTCGCGACGGAAAAATTCTGCCGTTTCAGGATTTGCAAAAAAGGCTCGGACGCAAAACCGTTTCGGCTGGAATGCTCGCGCAAACTCCGGTGGCTTTTGTCGCTTACGATTGTCTCTTTGGAAACGGCAAAATTTTAATCAGCGAAACTTTTGAGACGCGCCGCCGGGTTCTCGAAAGTTTGGCGTTTGACGGCAGACACACGATTTTGACCGAGTCCAAAATTTTCACAAAAGTTGCGGCAATTGATGATGAATTCGAGGCTGCGCGGCTGCGCGGCAACGAAGGATTGATGATCAAAAATCTGGAAGCACCCTATAAACCTGGGAAACGCGGGCGCGATTGGCTGAAGATTAAAAGAGCATTGGCCACTCTCGATGTGGTTGTTACTTCGGTCGAAGTCGGCAGCGGACGACGCAGCCGATTTCTTTCGGATTATACTTTCGCGGTGCGCGCTTCCGAAACTGACGCGACCTTGCTCAATGTCGGCAAGGCTTATTCCGGACTGACCGATTTGGAAGTCGAAGAACTCTCAAACTGGTTTCGCGCTCACACTTTGCAGGAATTTGCACACGGTAAAGTGAGAATTGTCGAGCCTCACATAATACTTGAAATCACTTTTGATCGGGTGCAGCCCTCGGCCCGTCACAAAAGCGGTTATGCCTTGCGCTTTCCGCGAATTTTGCGAATTCGGAGTGATAAACCGCTCTCAGAAATCGACACGCTCGAAACAGTCAAAAAGTTAAGCGAGTAAATTTAAGTCAGGCAAAAATCTCTGAGTCCGCTCGTAATGTTTTTTTACGATTGACTATTTAAATGCGCCTGTTTCATTTTTCGGTTTTTTGATTGCATTGACAAAAATGCGATTTCGCGCACAAAATCGCAATGCAACAAAACTACTCCAGAAGTGAATTTTAATGAGCCGAAACCGCAAAATTGTTTGGAACGAAGGGATGCTGCTGACGCCGCATCATTTTCAACAGTGGGATAATTATTACGAGGAATTATTAAATACCCGTATTTCTTCGCTCGCCCCGTATGAATGGGGAGTTTTGGACATCCAAATCAACCGCGAAGCCGTTTCTAACGGTAATTTTCAAATAATTCGCTGCCGCGTGGTGCTTCCCGACGGTTTGACCGTTGATTTTCCGCAACGAGACGCCGCCCCGAATCTGAGGCAAATTGCAGAACATTTCGGCACCGAGAAAGAGCGAATCGGAGTTCATCTGGCAATTCCGGCAGCGAAAGCCGGGGCGGCTAATTTTCAAGCCAGCGGCGCCAAACCAAATGCTAATTTGCGATATTTGCAGGAAGGCGAACTGGCGGTGGACGAGACTTCCGGAATCAACGAGCAGCCGCTCGCCTTTGCGCAGCCGAACTTGCGAATCGTCTTTGACGATGAATTGCGTGATGGATTCACAGCCATCAAAATTGCCGAACTCGAAAGAACCGCGACCGGCGGTTTTGCAATTTCCGAAACGTTTATCCCGCCCGTTTTAAATACTGCCGCCTCGGATTGGCTGACAAACATGCTGCGCCAGCTGGTTGAAATTTTAATTACCAAATCAGGCTCGCTCGCCGAACAGCGCCGTCAGCGCGGAGCCAGCTTAGCCGATTTCACAACCGATCAAGTGGCGGTTTTCTGGCTGCTCAACACTGTCAACGCTTCGGTTCCGACGCTCTCGCATTTTTTCCGCACGCGGCTGGTTCACCCGGAAAAACTTTATCTTGAAATGGCGGCGCTCGTCGGACGCCTGATGACTTTTGCGATTAATCTCCATCCAAAAGATATCGTGCCGTATGAACACGAAGATTTGTACACTACTTTTTCGCAGCTTTCCGCCCAGCTTCGCGAATTGCTCGAAACCGTGATCCCTACGCGCTGCGTTCCGATTCCGCTCGAAAAAATTCGCGAAACGCTCTACATCGGGCGCGTCACCGATGATCGTTTACTAAAAGAAGCGGCGTTTTATCTCGCCGTTAAAGCAAATTTGCCGGACAATCGCCTGATGGAAGCCGTGCCGCGAACAATTAAAATTGCGTCGCGCGATGTCATCGAAGCCGTCATTGGTTCGGCTCTGCCGGGCGTCGGACTGTCGTTTCAATCTCCGCCTCCGGCTCCGATTCCGGCCCGCATCGGATTTCAGTACTTTTCGCTCGACACCAAAAATCCATACTGGGATGGCATCAAGGGAGCAAAAATCATAGCCGTTTATGTGCCGGATGAGATACCGGACGAACGACTTGAAATGTACGCCGTTAAACCTTGAGCCCTAAAAAAAACTCAGATGAAGAAAAGTTTTCAAATGGCTTTTGCTTTGTGCCGCTTTTTCTCAAGGCAAAATGTCAGGAACGCTTTTTTCACTGCTCTTTATTCGTTAATTTCATTCCATTTAATTTGCGCCGAACGGTTGCCGTTGCGAATTTATACGACCGAAAACGGTTTGGCGCAAAACATCGTTAATCGTGTTGTTCGCGATTCCCATGGCTATCTATGGTTTTGCACCGAAGACGGGTTGAGTCGTTTTGACGGACAGAATTTTGTTAATTACGACATGGCAAGCGGCTTGCCGCATCCGCAAGTTAATCATATTTTAGAAGCGCGGGACGGCAGTTTCTGGCTGGCGACCAACGGCGGAGGAATTGTGCGCTTTGATATTTCGCAGAAATCAAAGGGCGAGCCGCGTTTTGTAGTTGTCCCGATTATTGCTTCTGCGGAAAAAGCTCTCGCAGCCAACGAAGTCAATTATCTTTATCAGGATCGTTCCGGAACAATTTGGGCGGGAGCTTTTACCGGCTTGCTGCGGCTCGAAAAAGACGGTGAACGAGACGTTTTTCGCCGCGTGGCGCTCTCACCAAATGACGAGTCTGCGTCAATTCGCGGTTTTACCGAAGATGAAAACAACAATTTATGGATGTGGTCGCGCAACGGCGCTTACCGGCGGCAGCCGGATGGACGGATATTTCATTATGCGATAGACCGAAGCCAGAACTATGACCCGCTGCGCGGCATTTTCGCTGATCAAAACGGTAAAATCTGGATTGCGCACGAACAAGCCGGGTTATTTGTTTTGGAACTGAGCCGGTTGATGCAGCTTGAATGTTCCGAACCAGCAGACGACTGTTCGATTGAAAACCTCAAATCTGCAATTATCGTTCGATACGGCAAGGGTAAAGGGTTATTAGAAGATTCAATTTTTTCGCTTTTTCAATCATCAGAAAAACACTTATGGATTGGCACGGCAACCGGTCTAACCGAATTTGACGGGCGTGATTTTCATAACTACACCGCTCTCCAAGGATTGCCCGAAACACCTTTTAACTGGCTGAACGAAGATTTGAACGGCAATATCTGGGCGACCACCAACCAGGGAGCCGTAAAGCTTGTGCGCGGAGGTTTTGTGACTTTTCAACAGGCCGAAGGGCTCGGGATTCGCGGAGTTCGCGCTCTCTGGGAAGATAAAAATGGCGAACTGCAGGTTTTAACTCCGACCGGAACGTTTCATCAATTTGCCGGACAAAACTTTGCGCTGGTCAAACTGCGTCTTCCGGACAACACGACTTTTGAGTTTCCGCAAAACGTGATTCTAGACAGTCATAATGAAATTTGGACAGCGACCAAAAAAGGACTGTTCAAGTTTTCGCCAGCAACCGAAAATCCTTCCGATTTATCAACTGTACCGCCGGAAAAGATTAAAGGGCTGCCCGGCGATTACATCATGAATCTTTACGAGGATTCGCAGCAAAACATTTGGATCAGCCTGGCCAACGCAGTTCCAAAATTGACTTGCTGGGAACGAGCGACTAATACCTTGCATTTTTTTACTGAAAATGAAGGCGTTCCGGCTGATTTTACCGCATCTGCATTTGCCGAGGACTCTTCACACACGCTCTGGCTAGGCGGTTTTGCCGGAGGGGTGCTGCGTTATCGCAACGGACATTTTGACTCGCCGATTACATCCAGCATTGTCCCTTTTGGTCAGATCCAGGCGATGTTTTTCGACCGCAACAATCAATTATGGATTGGAACAAGAGGCAATGGAATCGTCAAAGTTACCGAAGCTGACTCGGAACAACCGATTTTTTCTCAACTGACGACCAAAGACGGAATTTCCAGCAATGTTGTAACCAGCATGATCGAGGACAATTGGGGCCGCATTTATTTCGGCACGGGGCGCGGACTGGACTGGCTCGAACCGGACAGCAAACAGTTTGGGCACTATTTGACGGTTGACGGGCTCAACGATAACAAAATTGAAATTGCCTATCGCCAGCGAAGCGGAGCATTATGGTTTGGCACGGCAAACAGTTTGGCGCGGTTTGAACCGCAACCGCCCTCGCCGTCAATGTTTTCGCCGCCGGTTTTAATCACCAGGCTCAAAATCGGCGAAAACGAACTGCCGCTGGCCGAACTCGGGCAAAGTGAAATTGGTGGCATTGAAGTCGGCGCAACGGACAATCAGGTTGTCATTGACTTTGCCAGCATAGATTTCGCAGCCGGACAAACTCTGCGCTTTCAGCATAAACTTGTCGGCGCGGAAACTGAATGGAGCGCGCCGACACTAACTCGCTCAGTCAATTTTGCTAATCTGGCGCCGGGAAATTACGAATTTTTGGTGCAAACCGTTTCGCTCAACGGGGCGACCGGCAGCGCGCCGGCTCAGGTCAGCTTCAGAATTTTGCCGCCAGTTTATCTGCGTCCGTGGTTTTTAACACTGATTTTTATTGTTTTTGCCGCGACTACTTATTCACTCTATCGTTACCGCCTTAATAAATTGCTTGAAATTGAACGCACGAGAACGCGCATCGCCACCGATCTTCACGACGACATCGGTTCGGATTTATCTAAAATTTCTCTCCTCAGCGAGATAGTCAAGATGCAGCTGGCGAATGACAGCATGGAAAACAATCGTCTGCTGACAACGATTGCCGAAGTTTCGCGTCGTTCGGTTGATTCAATGCGCGATATTGTCTGGGCGATTAACCCAAAGCGCGATTCGCTGTTGGAGATAACACGTAAAATGCGCGAATTGGCCGAAGAGATTTTTGTCGAAAAAGGTGTTCAAGTTCGCTTTGAAGCTCCCGTAGATGGCTTGCAAAATAAAATCTCCCTGGATGTCCGGCGAGAAATTTACCTGATTTTTAAAGAAGCCATCAATAATGCCGCCAGGCATTCGGACTGTGGGCGAATCGAAATCTCTCTGCGGCTGGAAAGAAGAAGGATTTTTCTCGACGTAACCGATGATGGCTGCGGTTTCGAAAACGACCGAGAGTTTACCGGAAATGGTTTATCGAACATGAAAAGTCGCGCGGAAAAAGTCAAAGGGAAGTTTGAAGTTGCCTCAATTGTCGGACGCGGAACAACCATCAAAGTCTGTCTTCCGCAAAATTAGAAAGTTTCTTTGCAATAATTTTTTGATACTAAAGCTTTTTCTCCTACCTGCATAAGTAGGTTACAAAAACATGGCAAATGATTAGGCTAACTGTTACAAGACGTAATAATTTTCCTAAAAGCAGACAAGAGCTGAGAAGAGGGCATTCAGCGAGCAGAAAAAATCCAATCGGATTCAAAGGCAGCTTGCCTGCGTTGAAAATCAAAATAATTTAAAGCGAGTCCGGAAATCAATATACGAACCACGCGAAAAAGTTTTGTGTGATTTGGCAATTTCGCACTATGTCCGAAACAACTTTGGGAAAAAATAGTCTTCCGATTCGCGTCATAGTCATTGAAGACGAGCGTGACCTGCGTGAAGGTTTGCGCACCTTACTTGATTTGACCGCCAATTTTTCTTGCGTTCAGAGCTTTGGAATGATGGAAACCGCTCTGGCGACAATCAAGGGTGATACCGCTGATTTGATTTTGAGCGACATTGGTTTGCCGCGGATGAATGGTATTGAGGGAACGCGAATTTTGCGTGAAAAGTTTCCCGAACTGCCGATTGTGATGCTCACGGTTCACGACGAAGACGACAAAATTTTCCAAGCTCTCTGCGCCGGAGCCAACGGTTATTTGCTCAAAAACACCGCACCGGCAAAAATCATTGAAGCTCTCAGTGAAGTTATAAACGGAGGCGCGCCGATGTCGCCTGCGGTGGCGCGCCGCGTTATCAAACTGTTTCGCCAATTTCGCCCGCCCGAATCTGCCGATTACCGTCTGACCGAACAGGAAAAACACATCTTAAAAATGCTGGTGGATGGGCATCATTACAAAACAGCAGCCCTCGAACTTGGCATTTCGACCAACACAGTCTCGTTTCATTTGAAAAACATTTATCTCAAACTGCAGGTTCATTCAAAAACCGAAGCCGTTGCCAAAGCCTTGCGCGAGAAGTTAGTTTAAAGTTTTACTCAAAATTCATTTGTTTGATAATTTCAACAAAACGCGGTTCGCTGCGCAGGTTGTTCCATTTCGGATCAACTTTCAACAAGAGCATTCGCGCGTCGCGCGTCTGAAAAGCCTTTTCTAGTTGGCTTAATGCTTCTTCGCGCTCGCCAAGTCCATTGTAAATCATGGCGACGTTGTATGAGGGAACGTATCGCAGATTTGACCTCGATTTCAACTCCGCGAGCATCATTAAAGCTTCATCGCGTCGTTCCGCTTTTGCCAACGCGTAACCCGTCAAGGAAACTGCTTCGCTATTGCCACCGGAAAATTCTCCGGCTTTTTTGGCTTCAGCAACCGCCTCGTCAAATCTTTTCTGCCGAATATAAACTCTTGCCAGAATGATGTGGGCAATCCAGAAATTAGGCTCAATTTCGAGCGTCTTATTTAACTGGTCAATCGCTTCCGCGTCGCGTCCGGCGTAGAAGAGAGATTGCCCTTTGAGAGTGTTAACAATGAGCGAGAGCGGGTCTAATTGCCGCGCCATTTCCATCTCCGTTAGGGCTTCGTCGGAGCGTCCTAAAGTCGTCAGCAAAACCGCATAAAACCGATGTGCATCCGAATTATTCGGGCTGATTGCAATAGCGTTTTTCAGTTCCGCTTGACTGTTGGTCCAATCCCAATCAAACCAAAATTCGACAACTCCTAAAATAATGCGCGCTTCAGCTAAGTTCGGGTCAATTTCCAAAGCCTTTTGCGCCGCCGCCTTCGCCTGCGGAAAAGCTTCGTTGGGCGGCACGTCACTGGTAATCGGCAAAGCCGCGTAAGCCTGAGCCATTCCCGCATAGGCGAGCGCGTAAGTTGGATCGGCGGCAATCGCCTGTTGGTAAAACTCGATTCCCTGTCGAATTTCGGGCGGCGTTGATTTGAGCGCATGATAACGCCCCTGCAAATAAAAGCGATAAGCTTCAACGTTTTCGGTGCTGCGACCGTTGAGACGTTTTTTTTCATCATTGCTCAAGCGTAAAGCTAAAGCCGCAGCGACCCGTTGCGAAATCGCATCCTGCACGACGAAAATATCCGTGAACTTTTCGTCAAACGTCCCCGCCCACAAAGTCGCGCCATCCGTCGTGCCGATAAGTCGCACATTAACGCGAATTTTATCTTGCACCCGCTGCACGCTGCCGTCCAAAACCGATTCGACGCCGAGTTCGCGCCCCGCGCTTTGGGCGTCTTGTTCGAGATTGCCAAATCTGCGAACCGAGCTCAAAGGACGCACGACAATTTCCCGATTGTCGCCGAGCCGCGCGATCAAAGTGTCCGCCATTCCCATTTCCAACGCTTCGTCACGATTGTCAGCAACCAGCGCTTTGAAAGGTAAAACGGCGACGGTTTTAATCGGTGTTTTAACCAAAGTTTGCCGCCACAGATAAAACCCTGCGCCGACGGCAATCAATAAAATTACAGCCGCGAAAGCAAAAATCTGTGGTCTGCGATCTGTGGTTTGCGGTCTGTGGTCTGCAGAAGATGAATTTGGAATAGCAAGTTTTGAATCTTGAATTTCCGGCAACTTGGGACTTGAGACCGAGGGCTTGAGACTGACAGAAGCAACTCCGGCGACAAACTTAAAGCCGCGTCCCGGAATCGTCGCAATAAACCGATGTTCACCGCGTTTCTCGCCCAATACTCTGCGCAAAATCGAAATATTCTGACTGAGATTGTTTTCCTCGACAATTGTATCCGTCCAAATCTCACGCATCAATTCGTCTTTCTCAATCACTTTTCCACTATTTTCGACCAGGTAAAGAAGCGTGTCGAAAACTCTCGGCGTGAGCAAAATTTGTTCGCCGTCGCCTCTGATTAAAAGACGTTTCGCTCGGTCAACGCGAAAATCTCCGAATTCGTAAAAGTGCGTTTGAGGCTCATTCATAACCGTTTTCAGAACTTTCAGAAAATTTCAGAAGTTTTCTAAAGATTTTCAGAACCGTGTTTTGTGACTATGACACTCATCAACCGAAAATTAAATGATTCGGTTGATTAATTCAAAAAGAAAGAGGAAAAAAGATGAAAAATAAATGTATGCAGATAGCAGCCGGAACGATCATTGGATTGCTGATCTTAGTCGGCGGCGCGCGAGTTTTTGTTTTCGGCCAGGAACTGAGAAATGAATCCTCACCAGATTTGACTAAAAAATTGACAAGTAACAAACGTCTGGTCGGAACATGGCAAACGGCGGTAACACGGCGTAATTGTCAAACAGGCGATCCGGTAGCTCCGGCTTTTCCCGGACTGCTCATGTTTGACGAAGGCGGCACCTTAACCGGAACTTCAACTGCGGTCAGCTCGGCCTACGGAGTTTGGGAACCGGTCCATGGCGGGCACAATTTTTCGTTTGCTTTTATTTCGTTCCGTTACAGTCCGACCGGAACTTTTATCGGAACACAAAAAGTCAGGCAAACTCTTGAGTTTGGAGCCAGCGGCAACGATTTTACGACGACCGGCTCAATCGAAATTCTTGACGCGGATGGCAATACAATCGGAACAGGCTGCTCAACCTCAACCGGGACGCGATTTGAATAAAAGATAATTGAAAAATAATTTAGCCTTTTTTTTCTTATTCGTCGCGTTAATTTTTGAAGGCTAAAACTAGATTTCCAACGGTCTGGACGGAAAAAATATTGAATCACTTGTTAACCAGCTATTGAAAAAGCAATTGGGGCGCTTCGGCAGTTTCAGTTCTCTCTCTGGACTCGTTTGATTGTCAGCCAGTGGTGTACTGAACAGTCATCAAAGCTGCGAAAAAGAGCCTACATGAATAGGTAGTTGCAACTTTTGGCTCTCTGTCTTACAAATAAAGCCGTTCTCAAATTTAATCAAGAACGGTACGCCGCTTCCGGCACGTTTAAGATTGATAATTTATGTTAGAGGTTTTTTATGATTGTCTTCTTAAAAGTTACATCTCAAAGCGGGAAGCCATTTGGCAGTTTACAAATGATTTACGAAGTCTGGCCGGGCGGGCAGATTTCTCAAAACTGGGAATGGATTGGTGCGAACGGAAGCGATGACGGCGGCACATGGGAATGGAACCAGGCGGGTTCGTCGGGAGGAAGAGTGAGCGTCGCATTAAACTCCAATATGCGCAGCCGTGTTGTTTCCCGAATGTATGCCGACCGATGGGACAAAGGAACATTTCCGCCGCTGACTCCGTGGTTTGTTGATTCTGATCTGTATGACTGGGAAAATTATCTTGAGCATTACGGCCCTGACGGAAATCAGAATAATCGCGCAGTTTGGACGCCAAAATAAAGCTAAATTAAAGAAATCGGCAGGGATTAAAACTCTCAAAAGGAGTGCTTAAAATGGGTCAATACCAACCGGAACCGCGTCGTACTTTCCGCTATAAACGGACAATCGCCAATTGTTACCAGTCAGGGCGAGGTAGCGCTCTGCTGGGCGGCGGCATTGGAATCATGGCTTGATGTGGCTGTCCGGGAATTCGGTGAGCAATCCGGCACTTGGGAAGGCGAAGATGCAAGAAGAAAGTTTTTTGAGGGCGCGCCGTGGAGTCGGGAGAAATTAAGTCTGATGGAAATCACCAAACGATGGAAAGATTTGACCAATTCGGACGGCTCGCTCAAACCCGAAAATATGCCGCAACTGGCGATTGATATCGGAATAACGGGCAGCGTTTTTCTGCCGCCTTCTTTAAAGGAAGAATCCGTCCAGGAAAAATTAAAAACCAGTGGTTGTCTTTACATTATTTACTTTTCGGTACAAATGAATCATGCCATTGTCTCATACGGCTTTGACACTTCTGACGGAGTGTTAGTGATGGATCCCAATCCTGAGAGAGGCCTGATCACCCGTCAAGTTGATTTTTTCAAGGAGCCCGGCAGAGTGCAAAAAATGATGTTTGTCGGCTGGGCAATTTGATTTTGTAAAAAGTTTAAGGAGCAAATGATATGCACCGCTCAACCGGTGAAGGGAAAGTTGACTACGCCTTCGAGTATTTTTGGAGTCCGGCGATCACGCCCTGGGAAAAACAGATATTTCTTCCGCGCGGGACGATGGGAATCATCCGCTTTTATAATTTTGACATCGGTTCCGCCGTCGTCAAACACGGTCACGTCGTCGGGCTGACATGGCTCGGATTACCAATCCTGCAGGCGAGCGTCCAAGACAATGACGACCTAATTTTTGTCATCGGCGCACACAGCAACACGGGCGACAGGAAATATAATTTTCAACTTTCAGAAGCCCGCGCCGCCTCCATTGCCGGCCTGCTCTCCGACCAGGGCGTTCCGCCAGCTCGAATGGATGTTTTGGGCAGCAATACGCTCGACCGCGATTCCAAAGGCGAAGCCGAAAGATGGCGAGCGGTCAGCGTGATGTTTACGGCCAAAATAAATCCGCTGGGATAACTGGATAAAACGACAAGGACAACGTTTGAATTTAAGCTGCTGCCAGTTCACTTTTAGTTTTTACAATTTGCAAAAGTGCGACGATAGGACGATAAACAAACGGGCAATTAAAAACAGAGAGCATTAAAGGAAACATTTATGAAAATTCGGCAAACTATCCAAAACTTTTTTTCAGTCGGTCTATTTTTGGCAATGCTAATCTGGGTTGGGCCAGCAATTCACGCCGCGCCGGGCGACGTTGATCCGAGTTTCAACGCGGGCGTGATTACTTCGCAATTTTTTCAGGATAGACTGAGCGCGGTTGCCGTTCAGCCGGACGGAAAAATTTTGATCGGCGGTTTTTTTAATGTCGTCGCGGGAGTTTCGCGGAACGCTTTGGCGCGATTAAACGCGGACGGTTCGGTTGACCTGACTTTTGTGCCGCCGCCGTTTTCGCAGAACGATCTGGTCGCACCGCTGAAAATCATCGTCCAGCCGGACGGAAAAATTCTCGTCGCCGGCAATGATTTTCGCATTGGCGGCACTACTTATCCGCTGATTCGTCTGAATACGGACGGCTCGGTTGACGCTTCGTTTAGTTTACCGTCAATCGGCAGCAGTCTGGTCGGACTTGCTTTACAGCCGGACGGGAAGATTTTGATCGGCGGCGGCTTCGGCGCAATCGGCACGACCGTCAGAAGAGTCGCGGCGCGTCTGAATTCCGACGGGACTTTAGATACTACCTTCGACATCGGTTTGCCTACCGGAACTTACGGCGGACAAGCCGCTTCGTTTGCCATTCAGCCGGATGGGAAAATTATTGTCGGCGGCGCACTTACTATGACCGTCGGGACAACGACTTTTAATAATGTCGTGCGGCTTAATCCGAACGGCACGCCCGATACGACATTCAGCGTCGCGGGCGATTCGCTCGACATCGTTGAGTCGGTTATTCGGCAGCCGGATGGCAAAATTCTGCTCGGCGGAAGCAGTTCCGGCAACACCGGCTCACGCAATTCGCTGACGCGGGTGAACCTCGATGGTTCGCGCGATCCGTCTTTCAATTCGGCGGTGTCACTCGGAGGAGAAATTTACGATCTGCTGCTCGAACCGTCTGGCAAAGTCATCGCCGTCGGTAATTACTGCACTGCGCCCTTCGGTGCGGGCTGCACCATTGCGCGTTTTAATACGGATGGCTCGCGCGATGCTTTTTACCCCGTTACCGCGTCCTGCACTAATCAAGGTCCCGACAACACGCCGCTTGCCCTTGCCCGTCAAACAGACGGTAAAATTCTGGTCGTCGGCAGATTTCAAACGGTTAGTTGTTTCGCCCGTCAGAGAATCGTGCGGCTACAAAGCGACCCGATTATTCCGAATTTATCAACCGGCAATGTTTCTTTGAACGAAGGCAATAGCGGCACGACCGCGTTCAATTTTACGATTAGCCTTTCGGTCGCCACATCGCAAACCGTGACGGTCAATTACGCGACGGCAGACGGAACGGCGAACGCGCCGACAGATTATCAAGCGACTTCCGGAACGCTTTCCTTCGCTCCCGGCGAAACCAGCAAAACCGTGACGGTTTCAGTCAATGGCGATACGACGGTTGAACCGAACGAAACTTTTACAGTTAATTTAACCGGCGCGGTTAACGGGACAATAGTCGGCGGAGTTGGCACGGGAACGATAATTAACGATGACACATGCGTCTATTCGATTTCACCGAGCAGTTTAAACATCGGCGCGGCAGGCGGAACGGGCAATACTATTGCCGTTACGACTCAAGTCGGATGCGCTTACACCGCCGTCAGCAATAACGCTTTTATCACGATTACCGGCGGCTCAAGCGGCAATGGAAACGGCACGGTCATTTTTGCCGTCGCCGCCAATTCCGGCGCTGCGAGAAGCGGCACAATTACGGTCGCCGGACGGACATTTACAGTCAATCAGACGGCATCACCGACTTTCAGAAAAACATTGTTTGATTTCGATGGCGATGGGAAAGCCGACATCTCAATTTATCGTCCAACAACTGGAATCTGGTATTTTCTTAATTCAACAACAGGGTTCAGTGCAACGCAATTTGGGATAAATACAGATAAAATCGTTCCCGCCGATTATGATGGCGACGGCAAAACCGACATTGCCGTTTATCGTCCATCAAGCGGCACTTGGTATTTTATCAATTCGACAACAGGTTTCAGCGCAACACAGTTCGGTATTGCAACCGACATTCCCGTTCCGGCGGATTACGATGGCGACGGGAAAGCCGACATCGCCATCTATCGTCCGTCAACCGGAACTTGGTATTTATTGCAATCAACGGCTGGTTTCCGCGCCGAGCAATGGGGTTTTGGCACTGACAAACCGGTTGCGGCGGACTATGACGGCGACGGCAAATCAGACATAGCAATTTATCGTCCTTCAAGCGGCACTTGGTATTTTCTTAATTCAGCAACCGGTTTCAGCGCAACTCAATGGGGCATTTCAACCGACATTCCGGTTCCGGCTGATTACGACGGTGACGGGAAAGCGGATGTTGCCATTTATCGTCCGAACACCGGAACCTGGTACTTGCTGCAAACAACCGCAGGCTTTAGCGCAACTCAATGGGGCATCTCAACTGACAAACTCGTTCCCGCCGATTATGACGGCGACGGAAAAGCTGATGTTGCCATTTATCGTCCATCAAGCGGCACTTGGTATTTTCTTAATTCAACGACCGGTTTCAGTACAACTCAATGGGGCATTTCAACTGATATTCCGATTCCTTCCGCTTTTGTTCCTTGAGAATTATTAGGAAAGTTTTGTGCTTTTGACAAGCTCTGCAACAATTTTCACCGAGCAAATTGATTTTAAATATAAAACCGGAGTAAGATTTGCCTCAGCAAATTTTCCGTTCCGGTTTCGTCTTCAACTTTCTTGAGCAAATAAAAGATGAGTAGTGTTGTCGAAAGAACTCAAACCTCCAATCGTCGGACTCAATCCGCGAATGATTTAGTCTCGCTTGCCGCGCCGGCTTTTGATTTGATTTTGCGAATCAAAGCCGGCTTTGTGACGCCTTCGACCGAACTGCGTCCACAAATCGCGGCCATGCTGCAAAAGTTTGAAGAACGCGCTGCGCGCTTTGGTTATCATGAAAAAGTAACTCGCCTCGCCAAATTCGCGCTCGCCGCCTTTGTTGACGAAATCGTTTTAACCAACAAATTCCCGCTTCGCGAAGAATGGGAGAAATATCCGCTGCAGCTCGAATACTTCGGCGAGCACCTGGCCGGAAATAAGTTTTTTGACCGACTCGAAGCGATGCTCAAACAGCTGGACGCGGCAGCCGATGCTATCGAAGTTTATTACGTTTGTTTGTTGCTCGGCTTCAAAGGTAAATATGCGATTTACGGGGCGGACGAACTTGAAAACACAATTCGCCGAACGGCCGAAGCGCTCCAGCTTGCCGGACGCTTGAAACACATTGATCTCGCGCCGCACGCTTTTGTTCAGGATCAACCCGAACCTCCGAAAAAACACCCGTTTCTGCCGGCTTGGGCAAAAATCACTGCCGGTCTGGGTCTGATTTTCTCAGTTTTTATTTATTTAGGACTACTGCTCGTCGCTCACAATGGTCTCTTGGACGCGCTCAAAAAGTTGGAATTCTAGTTGTGAATGGTGAATTGTGAATTGTTAATTCAGAATCATTCTGTGATTTTATTCACCATTTACCACTACGCATTCACTATTATTTAATGTCTTGGCAGACTGATCAACTCAAATATGCGTTTGGCTTAGGCGGACTCGTTTCTTTCTACGGTCTCATCAGCCTCATCGTCTTCATTGGCGGGCGTCAATTCGGTCTTCATTTAACCTACCAAATAGTTATCGTTGCAATCATCCTGTTAACGCTGCCCTTCGCCTTGGTAATCGGCTATTTTGCGACGCGGAAAAAGAAGGTCAACCCGGCTAAAATCGAACAACCCGCGGAAGCGAAGGCTGCTGAAGATGGACAGCCGCAACCCGCCAAAACAGGAGCGCCAAACGGTAAATATGCCGATCTGACCCAGAATGCCGACACTGCCTTTCAGTTTTTAAAATCGTCTAATATTTCCGGAACCAAAGGTTCCGAAGCCGTTTACTCGCTGCCGTTTTTCGTTTTTGCCGGTGCGCCGAAAAGCGGTAAAACTTCGCTCGTCTTATCTTCCGGCCTAAATTTCCAAGCGCTTCCCAACCAGAGACAGTCCGAACAAACACAGATTCGCCCGACGCGCGGCACAGATTGGCGCATGGCGAGCGATGCGGTTATTTTAGATACTGCCGGACGGTATCAAACGGAAAACGAGCTTGATGCCGACGAATGGTCGGCGCTGCTCGAAACGCTCAAAAAAAATCGCGGCATTCGCCCGCTCGATGGTTTCGTGCTGGTAATAAACGCTGAAAAATTGCTCGCCGCTTCCGAAGCCGATATCGAACAGCAAGCTAAAATTCTGCGCACGCGGCTGGACGAAACCCTCTCGAGAGCCAAAGTAAGATTTCCGGTTTACCTGATTTTTACCCATGCTGATACGATTGAAGGTTTCCGCGATTCGTTTTCGGCTTCGCAGCAGGAAGGGAAAAATTCGATTTTGGGCGCGACGTTTCCGCTTGAAAAAGCCGATGTTGCGCACACGCTTTTTGACCAGGAATTTGACGTTTTGCAGCAAAGTTTGCTGCAGCGCCGGCTCGTCCGGCTTTCCGCGCCGTTTCCGCCGCTCAGGCAGCTTCGGATTTTTAACTTTCCCTCTCATTTCAATTCGTCGCGCCGTAAATTAGGACATTTTGTTTCAACCCTGTTTCGCCCGAATCCGTTTAGCGCGAGCCTGCTCTTTCGCGGTTTTTATTTCACCGCCGCCTTGCCGCAAACTTTACAGCAGCGCGGAAGCGCCGAGAGTCAGCCGACGGAAGCAGCGGTTGTGCAGACTGTCGGGACAACTTATTTTTCCGAGCGTTTTTTCCGCGACATCCTGCTGCGAGACAAAGACTTGGTCGCCACCTTTCAAGCTCAGAAACAGCGCGCGCCAATCCTCGGCTGGCTGCTGCTAATTTTCGGTGCGGGAATTTTGGCGATTTTGCTTGGATTATCCGTCGTTTCTCTCATCGCAAACCGAAATTTGGTGGCGGAATCAGTTGAACGCGGCAAGCGCGTTAACGAAATTACGCAGGCCGATAAAGGACGCGACGTACTTTCTAAAGAAGCCAGCGCCGCCCGAACAGAAATTGAGACTGATGACAATTTGCGCGAAACGCTTGCCAAACTTGATAAGTACGAACGCGGCGGCGCGCCTCTCTGGATGGGTTTAGGATTGTATTCCGGGAGCCAAATTTTCCATACGCGCTTGCTGCCGATTTATTTTGCTTCGGTGGAGCAGCGTTATAAGAAACCCGTTGTCAAAAATATCGAAGAAGATTTGCAGAAATTTGCGGCAAACCAGACAACGCTTAATTCGGCCAACTTGACCGATGATCAGGAAAAAGATTTGGGCAAGCATTATGATTTGCTCAAAGCTTATCTGATGCTTTCAGGTAAGTATAAAGACAAGGCCGAGCCTATTTTTTTGACTTCGCAGCTCGAAGACTACTGGAAAAAATCTTCACCCGCTGAACTTGAGAGCATTTCCCAGCAACAGTTAATATTTTACGCCGGACAAGTTGACCGCGAAGAATTTCCGAGCATTCAACTCAATGACAATCTCGTTGACGCCGTTAGAAAACGCCTAACAGCATATCCGGCAGTTTTTCGTTATTACAAACGCGTCACAACCGAAATTGACAAAAAAGTTGACGCCGTCAGCGTTGAATCAGTTTTAGCTGGGCAAAGCGCCGGTATTTTGGAAGGCACAGCAAAAGTTCCAGGCAGTTTTACAATCGAAGCATATCGCGGAGATATGCAGAAAGCCATTTTGATTGCGCCGACCGAACTCTCAAGAGACGATTGGGTAATGGGCGAGCAGACGATAAATGTGCAAGGAACAAGCGATGATGTTCGCAAATTGCAGGAGCGATATTTTCAAGAGTACACCGATGCCTGGCGAAAATTCGTCCGCGGCGTCAGCGTTGCTAAAATTTCCAACAAAGAGGATGCTGTAAATTCTTTAAAGGCTTTTTCTTCGACGCAATCGCCGATGGAAATTTTACTGAAAGAAGTTGCCCGCAACACTAATTTTTCTGCCAAACCCAAGGCGAGCGATTGGTGGGGCTGGATTCTGAGTTATTTTCAAACCGCAACCGCGACCAAAACGGACGGCAATTCAGCTGTCGAAAAAGAATTCAAACCGCTGTTTGCTTTTATGGGCGAAGGCGGTAAACCGGATGCTCCAACCCCCGTTTCGCTCTATCGCGAAGATTTGCGAAAGCTGGTCGAACCGATTGACAGGGTTTCGGACATTAAACAAATATCCAAAGATTTAGCTGCCGACAAAGACACTATCGGTCTGCGCAAAGCAGAATCGAGCGTTGCCACCAGAACCGAAGCTTTTACAACTTCGGCGGCTCAGGAAGTTGCAGACCTTTTGAAAAAACCGCTCCAAAATTTACGTTTGTTTTTTGGAGAAGGCACAAGGGATCAACTTGAAAACAATTGGCGCAAACAGATTTTCCCGAAAGCGCAGGAAATCGAAAAGGGTTATCCGTTTACTGATGCCGGCGCAGGCGAAGCTGACTTGCAGAAACTAACTGCGTATCTCAATCCGGTCAGCGGGACGCTTTCCAAGTTTTATACCGATCAGCTCGAAAAATATTTCGAAGAATCAGACGGGCAATTTAAAGTTAAAGATTCAAGCGACGTTAAATTCAGTCCTGAATTTGTGGCTTATTTAAACAACGCTTTTAAACTGCGACAAGCGTTGTTTGGAACGGGCGCAACCGCAAATTTTGAATACGAGTTCAAGATTGCGCCGGTTAAGGACGCCGCCGTTTTGGAAGTCTCGATTGACAATCAAAAAACTGATTCAACCAGCACGGGATCGGCGAAATTCAAGTTTCCGGGTCAAGCCGGCGGTGAGACCGGCGCGTTTCTCCAATTTACCGGCGCGGGTGAGCCTGCAACGACTTCAGGAACGGTAGTGACAACAAAACCGACGGCAAATTCTTCTGCAAATTCAAACACAACCGCCGTCAACTCCGCAGCTAATACGAACAAATTTCAAACAAATGCTAATTCTGCAACAAATGCTGCTTCGAATAACACTCTGCCTTTTCCGGGACAATGGGGTTTGTTCAAAATGGTTGACGCCGGAAGCCCGAGTAAAAATTCCAGCGGTGAGTATGTTTTGAATTACAAAATCGGCGGGAAAACCGTGACCGCATCCGTCAGACCGACGGGCGGCGATTTATTCGATAAAACAATTTTCCGGCAGCTTCACGCACCGGACAAAATGCAGAAATAGAGATGCTTAATTTCACCAGCTAAATGCGCGACTGCAATTGACAATTGACAATTGACCACTGCAAACTTATGAACGAAGTAAAAACATTATTAGCGGCAAATGATTTGGATGGCGCGATCCAAGCAGCCATAAATCACGTTAAATCAAAACCGACGGACATGACCGCGCGAACGTTTCTGTTTGAATTGTTGATTTTTGCCGGAGAGTTTGAACGCGCTGAAAAACAACTTGATGTTCTCGGTCAGCAGGACGTCAATGCAATGATTGGAACGCAAATTTACCGGCAGTGCATTGCCGCCGAACGCGTTCGGCAAAAAGTTTTTACAGCCGATGCTGTTCCGCAGTTTATCACTGCAAAACCGGCTTATGTCGGACTAGCCCTCGATGCTATTCGGGCCTTGCGCAACGGTAACGCGGCGGAAGCGAGAGAGAAATTTGATCAAAGCGAAAATGATCGTCCCGCAAACGCAGGCAAACTCAATGGAACCGGTGATTTCCAAGATTTCCGTGACTGTAACGATTTAACCGCCGGCGTTTTAGAAGTTTTCTTAAAGGGCGAATACGTTTGGCTGCCGCTTGAAAACGTCAAAAAAATCAAAATTGACAAACCGCAGTCGCTCCGCGATATGTGCTGGACGCAGGCCACGATTGAGTCCGTTGACGGAACAAATGGCGAAGTTCATTTGCCCGCTCTCTATGTCAATTCTTTTAAATCAAGCGATAACGAAATCCGATTAGGTAAAGCGACAGATTGGGCTGACGCCGGCGAAGATATTTTTATCGGAGCCGGAACAAGGCTTTTCTGGGTGGACGGGGAAGCGAAGCCGCTTGCTGAAATTGAAACGTTAGAGTTCAATCATACAGCCGTCGCCGAACCAATGCTTGAGAGTGAAGAAGCAGCAATGTAAATGCATCTGATAGGCCAAACCTGTCAGAATACTCGACTCGATATTTTAAATTAGAGCAATTATTTCGAATTTATCTTGACCGTCTTCGAATTTGGGAAAAGACCTAATAACCACTTTTAACAATGGAAATTCCTTTGATTCCTCCAGTTATTGATTTAGAAAGCCTGCTTCAGCCAATTCCTGGCGATAATCCGTCCGGCGAATTTTTGCAATATACGGGCGTTTATGATGAAATCCGCGAAGCCCGTCGCGCTGATGATAATTTATCTCAAGGTACTTGGCAGCGCGAATTAAAGGTTGCGGATTGGCGGCAGGTAGTGAAACTCTCAACCGCCGCACTACAAACACAAACTAAAGATTTGCAAATCGGGGCTTGGCTCACCGAAGGGCTGGTTAAAGAACAGGGTTTCGCCGGGATGCGCGACGGATTTAAGCTTATGCGCGGTCTGCATGAGAACTTTTGGGAAACGCTCTTTCCCGAAATTGACGAAGGCGACATGGAAGCACGCGCTAACGCCCTCGAATTTATGGATCGGCAAGCGTCGCTGGCACTCAAAGAAACCCCTTTGACAAGCGGCGCCGAATTGAATTATTTAAAATGGGAAGAATCACGCCTCTTTGACATTCCCGATAATATTGAGGCTCTCGAATTTTCGCTGCGAGAGAAGGCTAAAGCATTGAGTCTTCAGGTTCAAGAGGAAAAACGCACGACCGGTGGCGACTGGCGGAATGCAAAGGCTGCCACGCGGCGACTCTTTTACGAGGAAAAATTTGCTTTATTAAATGAGTGCTGGGAGGAATTTGCGGCACTCGATGCAGTAATTGACGAGAAATTCGGGAGACAAACGCCCGGGTTAAATGCCATCAAAAAATCGCTCGATGACGTTCGGACAATGGTCAAAAAACTTGTCGAAGAGAAGCGTCTTGAAGAACCCGATCCGAGCGACAACATGCCCGAAGAAACAATGGCAGATGAAGGAGCTGACGGCGCCGCCGCCAGCTCAAACGGAACGGCGGGCAGCGGCGTGATGATGGGCGGAGCGATTCGCACGAGACAGGACGCATTAAAAAGATTATCCGAAGTCGCAGTGTTTTTCCGCACTACCGAACCACATAGTCCGGTTTCATATCTTATCCAGAAAGCCGTTCGCTGGGGCAATATGCCGCTTGACACATGGCTCCAAGAAGTTATTAAAGACACTGGCATTCTAACCCAGCTGAATGAAACGCTTGGTGTTAATAATGAACCAACGGCGCCGCAGTAGAAAATTTGTAAAACCCAAAACTTAAACCCTAATTTGAAAAAAGGAGTTAGCAGATATGCCAGCAAAAGAAAGTTTACAACATAAAATTGACCGCGTGCGTCCGCCACGAGTTCAAATTACCTACGATGTAGAGGTCGGAGGCGCGATTCAACTAAAAGAATTGCCCTTCGTCTTAGGCGTGATGGGAGATTTTTCCGGTAAATCCGAGGAGCCTCTTCCGGCTTTGAAAAATCGTAAATTCGTTGAGATTGACCCTGATAACTTCAACGATGTTTTGGCCGGTATGAAACCGCGCGCGGCATTTTCGGTTGACAACAAACTGCAAAACGACGGCAGCAAAATGGGCGTCGATCTCAAATTCAAGAGCATCGAGGATTTTGAACCCGATCAGGTTGTGCAACAAGTCGAACCATTGCGCAAACTCGTCGAAGCTCGCCAACGCCTTTCAGATTTACGTTCTAAAATGGACGGCAATGACAAATTGGAAGGTTTGCTCAACGATATTATTTCCGATGTTGACAAACAAAAAGCCTTAAGCAGTCAGCTGGGCGTGAGCGCCGGAGACGGCGCCGGCGAAACGAAGGAGGGTTAACCAATGGCTAAAGAAACAGCAGCAGAACAAACCACAACACAAACCGTTACAGAAGATGCTGGCGGAGTTAGCTTGCTCGATCAAATTTTGACCGAAGGTAAGATGGCGCGCGACGAACATCAAAAAGAAAGCGCCAAAGACATGATTTCCGAATTCGTTTCGCAGGTCATGGACGGGCAGCTAACGATGTCTAAAAACATGGACGCCTCTATTAATGCGCGCATCGCTGAAATTGACCGTCTGTTGTCATCTCAACTTAATGAGATTATGCACAACGAAGAGTTTCAAAAACTTGAAGGCTCGTGGCGCGGGCTTCATCATCTCGTCCAAAATAGTTTGACGGGCACAATGCTCAAAATTAGAGTAATCAGCATCAAGAAAAACGAACTTCTCAAAGACCTCGAACGCGCGCTGGAGTTTGATCAATCAGCCACGTTTAAAAAGGTTTATGAAGAAGAATACGGGACGTTCGGCGGCGCGCCGTTCGGAGCTTTAATCGGCGATTACGAATTCGGCAACCACCCGCAGGATTTATCGCTTCTCGAAAAAATTTCGGGCGTGGCGGCAGCCGCTCATGCTCCGTTTATCTCCGCGACATCTTCGGAAATGTTTGGCTGGGATGAATTTGCGAACATGACTGAAGTGCGCGATGTTTCAAAAATTTTTGACCGTACGGAATATGCTAAATGGCGCAGCTTCCGCGAATCGGAAGATTCCAGATATGTTGGTTTGTGCCTGCCGCACGTTTTAATGCGTGAGCCTTACGGCGCTGCAACAAAACCAACTGAAACCTTTAACTTTGAAGAAAACGTTGACGGCACAAATCACAAGAAATATTTATGGGGTAATGCGGCATACGCAATGGCGACGCGACTGACCGAAGCGTATTCGATGCATGGATGGTGCGTGGCGATTCGCGGCGTCGAAGGCGGCGGGCTTGTCCAAGGCTTGCCAACGCATACGTTTAAAACCGACGACGGCGAAGTGGCAATGAAATGCCCGACCGAAGTGGCCATTACCGACCGTCGCGAGAAAGAATTTGCCGACAACGGTTTTATTCCGCTGGTTCACTGCAAAGGCACGGATTATGCGGCTTTCTTTGCCACCCAGTCGGCTAATAAGCCTAAAAAATACGATACTGACGATGCTAACGCCAACGCTCGTTTGTCGTCGCAATTGCAGTATATTTTCGCGGTTTCACGTTTCGCTCACTACTTAAAAGTAATGATGCGCGATAAGGTCGGCGCTTTTATGTCGCGCAAAGAAGCGGAAATGTTTCTAAATCGCTGGATCAAAGGTTATGTTTTGGCAAACGATGTCGCACCGGCTGATCAAAAGGCGAAGTATCCGTTGCGCGAAGCGCGGATAGATGTGGCAGAAATTCCAGGCAAGCCTGGCGCTTATCGCGCAGTGGCATTTTTGCGGCCGCACTTCCAACTTGATGAACTTTCGGTTTCGCTGCGTTTAGTGGCTAATTTGCCGCCGCCAGCCAAATAAAAAAGCGCGGGATTTCAAGCAAATAAAACTTGAAGTTCCGCAAAAAACTATTTTCGTTCGTCTTACACCTGTAACTGTTCAGAAACACCAAAAGACGCATAAAACTCTTTGAGAAACAGCCGTTAAGGCTAACTGAACAACAACCAACAAAGTAATTACCAACAACATTAAAGGAGCAAAATAAAAACAAATGGCTAGTGCTGATTATTTATTAAAGATTGAAGGAATTACAGGAGAATCTGTAACTGAAGGTTTCGTCGAACAAATGCAGCTGCAATCATGGTCTTGGGGAACAACCAACAGTGGTTCAGCTGCACAAGGACAAGGTATGGGAGTCGGCAAAGCGACGCCGAGCGATTTCCATTTTGTTATTCAAAATGGTCAGGCGAGCGTCCAGCTTGCACTCGCAGTCTGGAAAGGCAATCACATTGCCGAAGCTACTTTAACCTGCCGCAAAACGACCAGCGCCGGGACGCCTGAACCCTATTATGTAATTACTTTTACAGATCTCGTTATTTCATCGCACCAAGAGGGCGGATCTGATGGCAGCGATATTCTTCCAATGGTGCAAATCTCGTTTAACTACGCCAAAGTTAACGCCAAATACTTCAAACAAGGAACGCAGGGAGGCGCGCTTGAACAAAGTAACAACGTCACCTACGATGTCAAATTGGTCAAAGCTGAAGGTGCCTAATTGTTATCAAATAACATTTGTTTCTAGCCTGAGTAGTAAATGGGCTCAAGCAAATTAACCAAAATGCGCTGCCGTCACGAATATGATGGATTCAAAATCAGGTTATCCAAATCTGATTATTTTAAATCCACTCCGTCGTGACGGCGGTGCAAATTTTCTTAACTTTCCTCTTTGCTAAAACAGCAATTGACAAAATGGCGCGAAGCGATAATGAAGTCAGGATTACGCCCTCAGTTTTTGATCGTCTGCTCGATTTCGAGCCTGAAATGACAAGCGAGTCTCCGAAATCTCGTCTTCGAAGCTTGCGTGAACTAAAACAATCGGTACGACGCGATTTAGAATGGCTTTTGAACACCCGCTGTTCGCCGGAAGAAGTACCTGAAGAACTCGAAGAAGTTAATAAATCTGTAGCTGTCTACGGTTTACCGGACTTTACCGGAATCAGCGCCAAAAGCGACTCCGAACAAAAGAAACTCGTTCGCGCTTTGGAAACCGCAATAAAAATTTTCGAGCCGCGTTTTATAGACGTCAAAGTAACACTCGAACCGCCGAATAATGTCGAAAGGGTTTTGCATTTTCGCATCGAAGCCCGTTTATTGGTTGATCCAGTACCGGAGCCGGTGGTGTTTGACACTGTGTTACAACTCGGAAGCGGCGCTTACATGGTACAGGAAAAATAAATTCAAGCTTACTGAGATCGAAACCGTTTTTAAAACAATCTCAAGCTTTACGTTAAATACCAGCTTTTAAAAGGCTTTTAGTTAAAGATAAGACAGTGTTTTATACATAATGCGCGACGAACTATTAGGATTTTACGAACGCGAACTCATATTTTTGAGACGGATGGGAGCAGAGTTTGCCCGCAAATATCCGAAAGTGGCATCGCGCCTGCTGCTTGACGAAGAAAAAGTTGAAGATCCGCATGTTGAGCGAATGATTGAGGCTTTCGCTTTTCTCGCCGGACGGATTCAACTCAAACTTAATGATGAGTTTCCTGAAATTACCGAATCCTTCATCAACGTTCTTTATCCTCATTACCTGGCGCCAATTCCTTCGATGGCAATCGCGCAGTTTAGTTACGGCGCGCCAAACGATAAAATTACTGCTATTCAGAAAGTAGAGAAGGGAACAAGAATATCTTCGCGTCCGGTAGACGGAACGCCGTGTCGTTTTAGGACGGCTTACGATGTTGAACTTACACCGGTTGAAATATTGAGCGCGACGCTCGAGTCAAACGCGCCGACTAATTCGCAGGGTAGATGGACTGAAGCGCAAATTCGCATTAGTTTTCGCTGTTACGGAGACGCAAATCTACATGAGCTTAAATCTGGTGAGACGGGTGAGCCGCTCAAATCTCTGCGCTTTTATCTTAATGGCGAAACACAGCTTGTTTACCCGCTTTATGAATTAATTTTTAATTCGGCAACAAGCGTTGAGATACGTCCAAGCGAAATCCCAAGCGGTTCGACAAGTATGATGATGTCAAAAACGCTTCTGACGATGACACCGCCGTCGCCCGTCATCTTGTCGCCTGACGTAATAAAACAGGTTGGTTTTGAAAGCGATCAAGGGATGCTGCCTTACACGTCCCGCTCCTTTATCGGTTATCGTTTGCTGACAGAATATTTCGCTTTTCCTAATAAATTCTTGTTTTTTGACATTAACGGTTTGGATGAAGCCGGGCGCAAGAAATTTGGAAGTCACTTTGAAATCATTATTCGGTTAAAAGATGTTGCGCCGCCGAGCGCGCCCGTAGCAAAAGAAACATTTCGGATTGGCTGCACGCCCATTGTTAATTTATTTACGCAAACGTCCGATCCAATCTACATCTCACAGCAGAAATACGAATATCATCTGATTCCCGATGTCCACCGACAAAGCGTTACTGAAGTTTATTCAGTTGATGCGGTGACAACTGCTGATCCGCGCACCGGTAAAATTCGTGAATTTCAACCGTTTTATTCGCTCAGGCACGCATATGGAGATCATCTTGAAAAAGCTTTTTGGTATGCCAAACGAATCCAGTCCGAGCGACCGGAGGACGACGGTACGGAAATTTATCTGAGCATGGTTGATAAGGAGTTTAACCCGCGAGCCCCGGCAGCCGAAGTTTTAACCGTCAAAACAACCTGTACAAATCGCGATTTACCTGCGAGATTGCCTTTTGGCGGACGCGACAACGATTTTGAAACCGAAGGCGCGGGTGTTTTAGCACGCGTCAGGTGTTTAACTAAACCGACTGAAACACAGCGTATACCGATGCGGCGAGCAGCACACTGGCGGCTAATTTCGCATTTAAATCTGAATTACCTGTCGTTAGTTGCCAACGAAAAAGGCGAGCCTGAAGCATTACAAGAAATTCTCCTGCTTTATAATTTCAACGATTCTTCGGTAACCCGCAAACAAATCTCGGGTGTGACCGGAATCGAAACGCGTCGCGTCGTCCGCCAAATCGGGCAGCGCATTGGAGCCGGCTTTGTTCGCGGACTGGAAACTACGCTTGAATTTGACGAGGAGCAGTTTGTCGGCAGCAGCGCATTTTTGTTTGGATGCGTGCTGGAAAGATTTTTGGGCCTGGCTGCTTCGCTTAACTCGTTTAATCAATTGGTGATCAAGACCAAACAGCGTGAAGGGATTTTGCGCAAATTCGAGCCGCGAGCCGGAGAACAAATTTTACTGTAATGAATCGTGAGCGGTAAATCGGAGATGCTTGTCTTTAGGATTTGCCGTTTGCAAGTGATGATTTGTTGTGAACGAAAAGCCATTAAATCAGGATTTTTTTGATGAACCATATGGATACGGTTTTTTTCAGGCTGTCCGGTTGCTTGAACGAATATATCCTGAACGTCCGTCAGTCGGACGTGACAGCCTGCCCGCATCTGAAGTCGTAAGATTTCGTTCAAATCCAACGCTTGAATTTCCGGCAAGCGAAGTTTATCAGCTTCGCGAAACGACCGATGATTTCACCGAGCTTCGCAAAGTCGAGATGTTTGTCAATTTCATGGGTATGGTTGGTGCGGTCGGCGTTTTGCCGTCAAACTATACCGAACTGGTCGTCGAACGCATTCGTTATCGCGATCAAACTTTGTGGGATTTTCTCGATATTTTCACGCATCGGACAGTTTCGCTTTTTTTTCGCGCATGGGAGAAATATCGTTTTCCGGTCGCCTATGAACGAGGAAAGGGCGATGATTTCACAGATTCCCTGTTTGATTTTGTCGGATTAGGAACACGCGGACTGCGCGGCAAAATGAATCTGCCGGATGAAAGTCTGTTACCTTACGCCGGATTGATTTCCAATAAACCCGTTTCGGCGGTCGCACTTGAACAAACATTGAAAGATTATTTTGCGGTTCCGGTAAAAGTTGAGCAGTTTTATGGGCAGTGGCTTGCTCTGGATAAGGAAAGCATTACCCGGCTCGGCTCGGTCAACACCCGGCTCGGCGCTAACACAGTGGTCGGAACGCGCATCTACGACAGCCAGTCAAAATTTCGCGTCCGAATTGGCGCAATCGGTCTCGAAAAATTTAAAGGATTTTTGCCTGACGGGAGCGCTCATAAAGCAGTTTGCAGTCTAATTCGATTTCTCGCCGGAGAGGAATTCGACTTTGATGTGCAGCTCATTTTAGCCGCCAAGGAAGTTCCTAGCTGTATTTTAACGACGCGGGCAAAACGCCGACCGCAGCTTGGTTGGACTTCGTATCTGAAAACGCAAAAATTTAAGCAGGACGACGAACAGGTAATTCTACAAACGATGAATTAGGAATTAGGAACGCGGAACAATAAATCCTTTATTAATTCCGTGTCCTTCGTTCCTTCTTTTATCACCCTAAAAATAATGAACGTCAATCTAAAATCTCTAATCGGTAGATTAAATGATACTTGTCGCGGCGCACTCGAAGGCGCGGCCGGTTTGTGTCTCTCGCGGACGAACTACGATGTCGAAATTGAGCATATCTTACTCAAACTACTTGAAGTTAATGATACGGACGTCCAATTTATTCTGCGGCATTTTGAAATTAATGCTGATCGCTTAAACAAGGATGTCGTCACAGCGCTTGACCGGTTGAAAACAGGCAACACGAGAACTCCCGCTCTTTCGCCGCGTGTTCCAGAGTGGATTCAAGAAGCATGGCTGCTGGCTTCAATCGAATATGGCGCGGGTAAAGTGCGCTCCGGTCACATGCTTTTAGCCCTCGTTTCAAACGATGGTTTATCAAGAATCGCCAGAGATATTTCACGCGAGTTTAGCGATATTTTAACCCGGCTGGACGGCTTCAAAAGAGATTTCGCAGACATCGTTGCGGCTTCTGCTGAAGACCGCGAAGCTACAAAACTCGGCGATGCGGGAGCCGGCAGCGACGGTTCTAACCAGATAGCCAGCGGAATAGCCGGTAAAACCAAGTCTCTCGACCAATATACCGAAGATTTGACCGCCAAAGCGCGGGCTGGAAAGATTGATCCGATTTTAGGGCGCGATTTTGAAATTCGGCAAGTCATTGATATTTTGACTCGCCGCCGCCAAAACAATCCGATTTTAACGGGCGAAGCCGGCGTTGGAAAAACCGCCGTGGTCGAAGGTTTTGCAATGCGGATTGCCGAAGGAGATGTGCCCGAACCGCTTAAAAATGTCGCCGTCCGAACGCTTGATTTAGGTTTGCTGCAAGCCGGAGCCGGCGTCAAAGGAGAGTTTGAAAACCGTCTCAAATCGGTGATTGACGAAGTGAAATCATCACCGCAGCCGATAATTTTGTTTATTGACGAAGCGCACACAATGATTGGAGCAGGCGGTGCAGCCGGACAAAACGACGCGGCAAATCTTCTAAAGCCAGCCCTGGCGCGCGGCGAACTGCGAACAATCGCGGCAACAACTTGGGCTGAGTATAAAAAGTATTTTGAAAAGGACGCGGCTCTCGCGCGCCGTTTCCAGGTCGTCAAAGTCGAGGAACCGGACGAAGATAAAGCCATCGGCATGATGCGCGGTTTACTCGAAAAAATGGAAGCCCATCACAACGTTCGTATTCTGGATGAGGCTATTGTTGATTCGGTAAAATTGTCGCATCGTTATATCGCCGGTCGTCAGTTACCGGATAAATCGGTTTCGGTTTTAGATACGGCTTGCGCCAAAGTCGCTATCGGGCAAGGCGCAACACCTGCTCCAGTCGAAGATTCAAACCGCCGGATTTCAAAACTAACGACTGAGATTAATTCATTGACGCGCGAACTTGCGACCGGCGCGGCGCATGATGAACGGCTGGCCGAACTCACCGAAACGAGAACCAAAGAAGAACAAAAACTCGCTAAATTTAATGAACAGTGGACAAAAGAGAAAGAATTAGTGGGTAAAATTCGCGAGATTCGCACCAAGCTTGAATCAGGTGAAGCTAACGGTAACGCGGACAGCATGAAGGCCGAACTTGCTCAATTAAATTCGGAGCTTAAGTCAACCCAGGGTGAAAATCCGCTGATGCAGCCAACCGTCAACGGGCAAACCGTAGCGGAAGTAATCTCCGGCTGGACCGGCATTCCGGTCGGCAAAATGGTTTCGGATGAAATCAACGCTGTCTTGAATTTACAGGATAAATTAGCCGAAAGAGTCATCGGGCAAAATCACGCGCTTCACGCAATCGCCCAGCGAATTCGCACCTCCCGCGCCGGATTAACCGATCCCGCCCGCCCCATCGGAGTATTTTTGCTCGTTGGAACCAGCGGCGTCGGAAAAACCGAAACGGCGCTCGCCCTAGCCGACACTTTATACGGCGGAGAGCGCAATTTGATTTCAATTAATATGAGCGAATATCAAGAGGCGCATACGGTTTCGAGTCTGAAGGGCTCGCCTCCCGGATACGTCGGTTACGGCGAAGGCGGCGTTTTAACCGAAGCCGTGCGG
The DNA here is from genome assembly GCA_038212235.1 of Pyrinomonadales bacterium. Lineage (GTDB taxonomy): Bacteria > Acidobacteriota > Blastocatellia > Pyrinomonadales > Pyrinomonadaceae > JBBQUS01. The sequence continues at coordinate 267,655 of JBBQUS010000001.1, read as the reverse complement.
CGCAAACCGTATTCGGTCGTTTTGCTTGACGAAGTCGAAAAGGCGCATCCGGACGTGATGGAACTCTTTTATCAAGTTTTTGATAAAGGACAACTCGAAGACGGCGAAGGACGTGAAATTGATTTTAAAAATACGGTGATTTTGCTGACCTCAAACGTCGCGACGGACACGATTATGAAGTTGTGCGCCGACCCCGATACGAAACCGGAACCCGAAGGTCTGGTCGAAGCGATTCGCCCCGAACTTGTCAAAGCGTTTAAACCGGCTTTGCTGGGGCGAATGGTAGTTGCTCCTTATTATCCAATTTCAGACGACGTTTTGCGCGTCATTATTAAGCTGCAGCTTGGAAAAATCGGCAAACGAATTTTCCAAAATCACAGAGCGCAATTTTCCTACGATGATTCCGTCGTTGACACGGTAGCCAAACGATGTACCGATGTGGATAGCGGCGCTCGTAACGTCTATAACATTCTGACCGGAACGATGCTGCCCGAAATGAGCGGCGAAGTTTTATCGAGAATGGCAAGCGGCGAAGGCGTCAAATCAATTCATGTTGCAGTTAGCGACGAAGACAAGTTTATGTATCAGTTCAGCTAAAGATTAGGAGATTAAGATGGCCGAAATCACAACAGTCAGAATCACTTATGGAACTATGACTGCTACGCTAAAAATTAGTTATCGCTGGTATGTTCCTGGAAATGATCCATGGAATAGAACTTCCGGAGCCGGAGTGATTCCAGCTTCAGGGGATTGGGAAAATCGGGCAATTTCCGGAAGCACTTCGGAAGTACGAATATATACGCCGAGTGAAGGACAAGTGATGACCTTGAAAAATTTTACCCGTTTGACGGTAGGCAGCACCGGAGAAGGCGATTTTTATGTTTCTGGGTATACAATTCCCGAATATTCTACGTTTGACTGGGAAGTGACACACGTCGCAACTTAATCTACAAAATGGCAATAACACAGGACCGTAGACAACTTAGCATTACTACCCCGCTTGGGAAAGATTTTTTGCTGCTTCAAAGTCTGCGAGCGAGCGAAAGTCTTTCCCAGCTTTTTCGCTACGAGCTGGAACTGCGACACGAAGAAACGGAAGTAACGTACAAACCAACGATGGTTGACGAGCAGGATATTCTAGGGAAACCCATAGCCATCCGTCTCGAACAAGGCGATAAGTTAGAACGCTTTTTTCACGGTATTGTTATTCAATTTTCGCAAGGTCAGCGTGATACTCGTTTTTCTTATTATCAAGCGGTCGTCGTGCCGCAAATTTGGATTCTCACTCAAGTTTCGCAGAGTCGAATTTTTCAGCACCTGAGCGTCCCCGATATTTTGCGCAAAATTTTCGCCGGTTTCGAAGTCTCATACGAACTTCAAGGCACGTTTGAGCCGCGCAACTACTGTGTTCAATATCGCGAATCGGATTGGGATTTTGCCTCAAGATTAATGGAAGAAGAAGGAATCTATTATTATTTTGAGCATACCAGGGGGAAACATACGCTGATTGTAGCCAATACGCCGCAGTCACATCGTGACTGTCCGGGCAAAAGCGACGTTCCTTTCGCTCTTGAAACTTCGAGCGAAGACGAATTTATCAGCGCCGTCAGCAGTTGGTTTGTCGAGCATCATTTGCGGACCGGCAAATTTACGCTCTGGGATTCTCATTTTCAATTGCCCAAGAAAACTCTCGAAGCCGCGCAGCCATCGCGCTTTAGCGTCGGCGGAAACGGTGATCTCGAAATCTACGATTTTCCCGGCGGCTATGCTAGGAAACAAGACGGAATTGACAAAACCGGCGGGGAACAAGCATCTGATTTGCAAAAGATTTTTGATGACAACCGAAATATTGCGCAAATTCGGATGCAGGAAATTGACGCTCAGCATAAAAATATCAGCGGCGCATCCGACTGCGCCAGTTTTACTGCCGGCCAGCGGTTTGCCTTAAGTAATCATCCGGCGCGCGAAAACAACGGGCAATACATATTAGTTACCGTTGATCATAACATCACGCAAAGTCCAACTTACGAAACTGATGATCCGGTAAGAGCATACACCAATAATTTCACCTGTATTCCGTACGGAGCGAATCAGGCGCCGTATCGTCCGCCCCGCTTGACTCCTAAACCCACTGTCAAAGGCGGGCAAACCGCTTTTGTCGTCGGACCGGCGGGCGAAGAAATTTTTACCGACAAATACGGCCGCGTCAAGGTCCAGTTTAATTGGGACAGAGAGAGTCAGGCTGATGCGGATAGCTCATGCTGGATTCGCGTGGCGCAATCCTGGGCCGGCAATAATTGGGGGATGATGTTTATTCCGCGCATCGGAATGGAAGTTGTCGTGGATTTCCTCGAAGGTGATCCCGACCAACCCATCATTACCGGCTGCGTTTACAACGCCGAGGCGATGCCGCCATACACTTTGCCGGATGAAAAAACCAAAATGACCGTTAAATCCGACTCATCCAAAGGCGGCGGCGGATTTAACGAACTGCGTTTCGAAGATAAAAAAGGTTCGGAACAAATTTTTATTCACGGCGAAAAAGACATGGACGTTCGGATAAAAAACGACGAACGCGAATGGGTTGGCAACGATCATCATTTTATCGTCAAACGCGACCGCCGCGAAAAAATCGAACGCGACGAGCAGCGAATTATCAAGCGCGACCAGTTTGAAAAAGTCGAGCGGGATTTGCACTTAAAAATCGAGGGCAAGGATGCAACCGAAATTGGCGGCTCGCTCTCGCTCAAAGTTGGCGGCAATGTGGCCGAAAAGTTCGGAGCCAATCACAGCGAAGAGACAAGTGCTTCGATTTACCTCAAGGCCGGCGCGACAATTGTTCTCGAAGCTTCCGCCGGAATTACGCTCAAATGCGGCGGCAATTTTGTCACTGTCAATGCGGGCGGGGTACAGATTCAGGGAACGATGGTAATGATCAATAGCGGCGGCGCGGCTCTCGCCGGTTCTCCGGGTTCGATTGTCCCGCCGACGCCGCCAGCCGAAGCCGACCCGGCCGATGATAATAAACCGGGCTCGAAAATGACGCTCGAAAAACGCTCGCTGGCTCGCAAAGAAAGAACTTTCATGCAAGCCACGGCAACAGGCAGCGACAGTTCGGATGAAACGAAAGATGAGAAAAAATCTTGGATTAAACTCAAATTGGTTGACGAAGAAGGGAAGCCGGTTCCCGGAGAACTCTACAAGGTTACTTTGCCGGACGGACGAGTGGCTTCCGGCAGCCTGAATGAAAAGGGCGAAGCAGAAGTCAAGGGGATTGACCCTGGAAGCTGTAAAATAACGTTTCCAAATTTGGATAAAGACGCTTGGGAAGAAGCTTAGAGCAATGGTAAATGGTGAATGACAAATGGTGAATCTGGAATTAAAACTAAATTCTTTTGATTTTTACCGTTCTCCATTCACCGTTCGCTATCGATTATTGAGAAAGTGCCGAAACAGAAAGTTGGAAAGGGCGAAACCGTCATTAGTTTAGCTAAAAAAAAGGGTTTTGATTGGCGGACAGTTTGGGATCACGGCGAAAACGCCGAGCTCAAGGCAAAGCGCAAAGACCCAAGCCTGCTGTTTGAAACCGACGAGATATTTTTTCCTGAAAAACAGCTTAAGGAAGTTTCTAAATCAACCGATGCGGAACACACGTTTAAACGCAAAGGCGATCCCTGCAAAATCAAGCTGCAGCTTCTCAAACTCGGCAAACCGCGGGCGAATGAGGATTATACTTTTAACGTTGAGGGAACAATAATCAACGGAAAAACCGACGCCGAAGGCAACATCGAGCATTTTATTTCGAGCGCGGCCAAATCCGCCAAGTTGATTTTGCGCGGCGGCAAAGAAGAATATCCGGTTAAAGTCGGTTATCTCGATCCAATCGAAGAAGTCGTCGGTATTCAGCAAAGACTAAATAATCTAGGGCACAACTGCGCTGAAAGCGGCAAGCTGGATGAAAAAACCAAAGCAGCGCTGAAGAAGTTTCAAGCCGATAAAAAATTAGAGGTGACGGGCGAAATTGACGACGCAACGAAAGCAAAACTGCAATCTCTCTCTAAATAAAAATGGGATTTTTAGACGCAGCATCAGATATTGCCAATAAAGCCGGCAGCGCATTGGATACAGTGACTGGCGGACAGAAAACCGGAACGTCGTCCGGTAAGGCGCAATTCGTCAAAGACGAGCTTTTATCTGACAAAGAAGCCAAACAGGGCGGTTCAGCCGCGCCCGCGCCCGGCGGCGCAGGCAAGCCGGTAACTTTTGACTTTGGAATTCCAACCGAATTTGTCCATTTCGGGCGAGTTCACCCAGACACCGGCAAATCATTTCCGCACGATAACTACGACCCTGAGAGCGGCAAGCCCGCTCCCGAAGGACACGGCATGATGTTTCGCGACGCGCTCGAACGCGAGGCTATTCTTTTATTCGGCTACGTCTCGTCGTGCAAAACGGCCGTCCAGGATACGACCAAGCAGCGCGGCGCGGTCGAAGAAATCGGCGCTATGGCGAGCAGTTTGCTTGGTGGCGGCAACACGACTTCTAAACCGGATCCTTCGCAGCTTGATTCATTTTTGAGCAAGATCAAAACCGAAACGGGCAAAATTAACAAAGGGCAAATTCTCTATCCTGAAATTCACGAGTGCGGCAAACAATTTCAGACTATCCGCGCCGATTATCAGGCGTTTTGCGATTCGCTTGACGCTTTTTATTTAAAACCGCCGAAAAGCGAAGGCATCGGAGCGATCAGCGACGCTATCGGAAGCGCCGCCGCTAACATTCCCGGTGTCGGAAAAATTCTTGGCGTTGTCCAGCGCATCGCGTTCAAATTCTTGGATTTATACCTCGCGGCGTTTCTTAAGCTGCGTAAAACTCACGAGAAAACCATCGAAATTGCGGTTCACAAATTGACGATTGATGCTGTCAAAGCCAAGTACGTCAAATTTACCCCCGTCTATCCGGTGTGGTTTAAAAAGCCGGAAGAGAAAGAGACGGACAAAAACAAAACTGACGACCCGAAAGACGAAGATAAAAAAGGCATCGGTTTTGATTCCAAAAAATACACCGACGAAGCCGCCAAAAAAGTCACTGAAAAAGTTGACGAGGTTAAGAAAAAAGGCGAAGAGGTTCGCGACGCAATTTACGATTTTGCCGGAGCGAGCGGCGCGCCCGAAGCAACGCCGGGCACTGGCGCTTTAAAGCAAGCGTTTGCAGCGCTCAAGGGCGGCGGCGATACGACCCCGGACGCCGCGCCGGGCGCGGCTGACTGTATTATCAAAGGGCTGGACGCAACGCTTTCGGACATCGGCGGCGTGCCGGATTTTATGAAAACCGTGATTCGTGAAATCATGATCGGAAATATTTCCCTGCTCGAAGATGTTTTTGCACGTTTGATGGCCAAAGAAGCGGCGGCTGAAATTAATTCGGCGCTCCTGCTCGAAGGCGGGCGGCATTATCTGACCGACCGAATCTCCAAAGCGTTTACAAAACTGGTTTTCGGGATGATAACCGGCAACGATGATTTGACGGTTGCGGTTCCAATGGGCGGCAAAACCCTGAGCGCGCAGCAGCTAATCGGCAAACAGATGGATGAACGTCTGGGCAAATACGTCGAACCGGTTTTGCAGATTTGTATCGGCGATCTGGCCGGACAACTCGAAGCTTCGCGCAAAAAAGCCAACGACGAAAAAGCAAACACGATGGAAGTGTATTTGGGCAGATTGCCCTGGCTGACGGCAATGATGTTTCGCAACACGTTTTTTCCGATTTGGAATCTCGTGGCCGAAGAAGTGATGGGCGAAATTTCGCCGCCGCTCAAAAGCGCCTTGAAAGCGATTAACGCCCCGTTTGATAAAGCCAAAGACGCGATTGACAAAGGGCAGGAATACAAACGCCGCGCCGAAGAAGCGAAAAAACAGGCTGAAAAGCTCAAAGACAAAGCCAGTGCCGTTCATGTCGGAACCGACACCGGCGATAAGGATTTAAAGGGCATTAAAGACCAAGCCGGAAAGGTCAAAGACGCAACCGAAGACGAAACCGAAGAGGGCAAGAAGCGCCAAGCCGAACGTGACGCTGCCGCCGCTCAAAAAGATAATCTTGACAAATTTTATCAGGAAAACGACAAAGATAAAGATTTTCCCGTAACCGGCAGAATCGCTGCGGGCGAAGCATTAAAAGTGGAAGACGAAGTGCCGAGCGTTTTGCCCGAAACAGCCTAGAATCAGTTATCAGTTAACAGTTATCAAAATTGTTGACTGATAACTGATAACTGATAACTGAAGAAATATGCCAACAGGACCAGCTGCCAGAATTACAGATTCCGTCGCACATCCGCTGCCGCCGGTGCTCATGCCGGGGCCGGGTTGTCCAACTGTTTTAATTGGCTTTCTTCCGGCGTGGCGCGGGATCCCGCTCGCGGCTGTAGCCGGACTGCAGGCGGCGAAAATGACTGCCGACATTGCGATACAGGCGGCAATAGCAACAACCGCAGCTGCCGTCGGGCCTGCTTTGCCGATTGCTTATGCCGCCGAACAAGCAGTCAAAGCATCGGCTTTGGCATCAATGTCAAGCGCGATTTCGGCGGCTTCAGCCGGAGCCGACATTCACGCCTGCATGACGCCTTCGCCAATTCCGCCGCACGGCCCCGGCGTTGTTATTACGCCGTCCGCGACTGTGATGATTGGAATGCTGCCCGCCGCACGGTTAGGGGACACGATTTTAGAGCCAATCGGCCCTCCGAACACAATTGTCAAAGGCGAGCCAACAGTAATCATCGGCGGCTGAGTTAAATCAGCCGCCCTTTTTTATTGTGATCAGCCGGAATTTCTGCCGAACAACCTTTTCTCTTTCCTTTCGCACAGAGATAATGTATTTCTGTAATTTCCTTCTGTTCTGTACGGCAAAAATATGTTTTTCAAATGCTTTTTCGGATTACTGCTGATGGCAATTTTTTCCAATCAAATTTTGGCGCAAACAATGCCGCCGATTGAAGCTGGCGTTTCGCATGAACTGGCAAAATGGCGAGCCGCTAATTATTCGGATGTTCGTTATAAACTCAACATCACGCTCGAAAAAGGTGCGCCGCTGATGAAAGGCGAGATCGAGATTCGCGTGAATTTGACCGAGACAGGCGCGAAGAATGATTTGATTTTGGATTGGCGGACGACGCAGTTTGCTAATGATAAAGACAAACCTTTCGCCGATGTCGTCGCCGTCAACGAAAAGTTGGTTGCCGACGCTGCGCCGAACGGAGTTTATGATTATCAAACGAACAAGGAACATCTGCTTATCTCTCCAAAGTTTTTGAAAGCGGGCGAAAATGTTATCAAAATAAATTTCGCCTCGCCGATCAAAACGTCAGGCGCGGCAATCACGCGCTATGTTGACAAGGAAGACGGCGCGGAATACATCTATTCGCTCTTTGTACCTTCTGATGCAAGCACGGCGTTTCCCGTCTTTGACCAGCCGGATTTGAAGGCTGGATTTCAACTATCGGTTCATGCACCAAAACATTGGACAGTAATTTCAAATTCTTTCCGAGAATTAGTTTTATCAAGAACAGAAAAGGAAGCAGAAGATAAATTCAATGGCAATGTTGAACAAGATTTTATTTTTAATGAAACCAGACCCATTAGCACTTATGTCTTCGCTTTTGCCGCGGGTGAGTTTTCTCAATTTAATGATGAAGTCGAAAAACAGTTAATCGAAAATCGAAAACGAGATGATTCTATTATCCTTGGCAATTTTGCTCGTTACTCCGGCGATTTCTCGCATATTTACGTTCGCAAATCACAAGCCGAAAAGTTCAAGCAACAGGCGGCGGAAGTCTTTCGGCTGAACCGCGAAGGCGTCAAGTTTCTCGAAGGCTGGTTTGATTACAAATTCCCTTTTCCAAAATACGATCTGATTTTGATTCCCGAATTTCCGTTCGGCGGAATGGAACATGCCGGGGCGACATTTTTAAGAGAAGACCGCGTTATTTTCCCGACCGAGCCGACGAAAAACGATTACATCACGCGTGCCAACGTCATTTTTCACGAAGCCGCGCATCAATGGTTCGGCGACACGGTAACGATGAAATGGTTTGACGATTTGTGGCTCAAGGAAGGTTTTGCCGAGTTTATGGCGTACAAAACGATGGAAAAGGTGATGCCCGAATATAATGCGTGGAAAATCTTTTACGAGCGCAACAAACAAGCCGCGTATCTGACCGACGCGACGCGCGGCACAACGCCGATTTATCAGGAAATCTCGAATCTGTCGGCGGCAAAATCCGCGTATGGGAATATCGTCTATCGCAAAGCCCCGTCGTTTCTGCGCCAAGCCGAGTTCTATCTGGGCGAAGATAAATTTCAAACCGCAGTCCGCGCATTTTTGAAGAAACACGAATTCGCCAACGCCGAATGGACGGATTTGGTTAAGGAATTTGAAACGGCGGGCAATCAAGATTTGAAAGATTGGGCGAGTGTTTGGGTTACAAAACGCGGAATGCCGATAATTTCAAAGCAATCAGTAAAAGGTTGGGACGAAATGCACGGTTGCTGTTTTTATTCGTTTTATCAGAGAAATTTGTTGGGTGAATATACAAGATGGAGACAAAAATTAAAATTTCTGCAAATCATCGTTAATTCTCAAACTCAAAAAGAGGAAAAACGTATTACTTTCGGTTTAGAGTCTGTTGGACCGCTAAACTCAATCTTATCAGCAGATGATGGTTCAAGTGCGCCGTTTTTTGGAGAGTCAACCAAAGGCTATAGTGGTAAAAATAAATCTCCGTTTTTCGGATTGCCTCCTGATGGCACTTACTTTGTTTATATTCCAAACTACCAAGATTACGGCTATGGCATCTTTCTGTTTGACGAGAAAAGCCGCGCTTATGTTCTCGCCAATATCCAAAACGAAAAAGACGATTTTCTCCGCACGATGATGTGGGGCGCGTTGTGGGATTCGGTCAGGGAAACCGAACTTGCACCGAAAGATTACGTCGAACTCGTCATCAAAAACATCAACGTTGAAACCGACGAAAGTACAATTCAGACTCTCTTGGGACGCGTTTCAACCGTGATGAATTATTATCTGTCAGAACCGCCTCCGGTAGCGGGCGGGGTGGGTGCGCTGAAAAACCCATCCGCTACCGCAGATGGTTCTGACTTGGGCGCGCGGCTCGAAAAAGTTTTGCTCGAACGAATGAACGGGGCGGCCACGCTTGGACTCCGAATTACATTTTACCGGGCGCTTCTGAACGCTGCTTCAACTGAACAGAGCAAGCAGGCTTTGAAAGAAATCCTGTCCGGCAAGCTCGAAATTCGAGGTTTGAAATTAAAAACCAAAGATAGATTTGATATTGTCACGCGGTTGCTGATTTTGGGCGATGTTGATGCGCTGAAACTGCTTGAAGATTTGAGCAAAACCGAGACTTCCGACGAAGCAAGGCGTTACGCTTACGCCGCTCGCGCCGGAATTCCAACGGCAGAAAATAAAGCGAAATTTTGGAACGATCTGACAAACAACAAAGATTTGAGCGAGAGCTATATCGAAGCGGCTTTTGTCACGTTTAATGCGGTTCGCCACGCAGATTTGACTTTGCCTTACCTCGAAAAAGCGTTAGCCGAACTTCCCAATCTCAAGCGCAGCCGCAAAATCTTTTTCGTCAACGGCTGGCTGTCGGCGTTTATCGGCGGACAGCGTGACGAACGCGCTCTAGAAATCGTCAACAAATTTCTCGCCGACAATCCGAATCTTGACCAAGATTTGCGTTTGAAGATTTTAGAAGTTTCTGACAACTTGGAGCGCAGCATCAAAATCCGCCAGCACTACAAAAGTTAAAGGTTGAGCAATGACGCTTTGGCGGCTCTGAATTCGTCTTCGCTCAAAACGCCCTGTTCGCGCAGTTTGGCCAGTCGTTCGAGTTCGGAGGTGACATCTTTTTTGCCGGTCGTGCCGGAAGTATTTGACTCGTTGCCGCCCGTCGCCGAATTAAATTTGTCGAGCAACGCGCCGCCGACTTTTTTGCCGACTTTGCTGCCGATTACGCCGCCGACCAATGCGCCGGCAAAAGTTCCGACGACCGGAATCGGGAGCAGGACGGTTCCGACCTGCGCGCCCGCGATTATGCCCGCGCCAGTTCCGGCTAGACCGCCGGTTTTCTCGTTATCGTCTTTTTGTTTTGTATCCGACATTTGGAAATCTCCTCTTCCGCAACGCTTAATTACAAGTTTTAATTGTGCCTCAAACCAATTGTAAATCACAAATTATTAAGCAGAATAATAACTTTTTCTTTTTTAACTCATCTTAAAAATTCACTAGAGCTAATTTTGACAAAAAAGTAATGAATCGGTAGCATAAAGATTGTAAGAAAAGTTACAAGCTCCTAAAATGCGATGAAAATTTCGGCACAAGAAGAATTCGGGCTGCGTTGTCTGGTTCAACTGGCGCAGCTAAACGACCGCGAATCACTGACGCTCGGACAACTGGCGGCGCGCGAAGGCATTTCGCAGGCGAATGCCGGAAAAGTGATGTGGCTCTTAAACCAGGCCGGTTTTGTCCATGCCACGCGCGGCATCAAGGGCGGTTACACGCTTTCTCGCCCCGCCGAGGAAATTCGCCTGAGCGAAGTCATCAAGGTTTTGGACGCCGACGAAATCAATAATCATTGCCAGCATTATGCAGGTGTTCTGGAGACTTGCGTTCACACGGGAGACTGCGGAATTCGCCCCGTCATCGTCGGGCTTCATGAAATTATCAGTCAGGCGCTCGAGCAAATCACGCTCGCGCAGCTTGTCGGGAGCGAAGAAAAAGTAAACGAAATGTTTCATCAAATTGAGCGCATGGAGCGCAAAATCGGCAAACAGGTTTTAAGCAACTAGGCTTTTATAAAAAATAATGAGTGCAGCAACTGAATTACTAACCAATAGAGAATACAAATACGGTTTTGTCACCGATATCGAATCGGACACGATTCCCAAAGGTCTGAACGAAGACACGGTGCGTCTGATTTCCGCCAAGAAAAACGAGCCCGAATGGCTGCTCGAATTTCGTCTCAAAGCATATCGCCACTGGCTGAAAATGAGCGAGCCGAATTATTGGGCAAATTTTGATTATCCGAAAGTTGATTACCAGGATATGACTTATTATTCTGCGCCCAAACAAAAGGATATCAAAAAAAGCCTGGACGAGGTTGATCCGGAATTGCTGCGCACGTTTGAAAAACTCGGGATTCCGATTACCGAACAAAAAATGCTGGCCAACGTGGCGGTTGACGCCGTCTTTGACTCAGTTTCGGTCGCCACAACTTATAAGAAAAAACTGCTCGAAGCGGGCGTTATTTTCTGCTCATTTACCGAAGCCGTTGCGGATTATCCGGAATTAATCAAAAAATATCTGGGCTCGGTCGTGCCTTCGAGCGACAATTATTTTGCGGCTCTCAACAGCGCGGTTTTTTCCGACGGCTCGTTTGTTTTTATCCCGAAAGGCGTGACGTGCCCAATGGAGCTTTCAACTTATTTCCGCATTAATAATGCCGAAAGCGGGCAGTTTGAGCGAACGCTGATTGTCGCCGAAGAAGGCGCGTCGGTAAAATATAACGAAGGGTGTACAGCTCCGCAATTCAGTAAAAACCAGCTGCATGCTGCTGTCGTTGAACTGGTCGCGCTCGATAATGCCGAAATCAAATATTCGACCGTGCAGAATTGGTACGCCGGAAACGAAGAAGGCGTCGGCGGGATTTACAATTTTGTGACCAAGCGGGGCGCGTGTCGCGGTGTCAATTCAAAGATTTCCTGGACGCAGGTTGAAACCGGCAGCGCGATTACGTGGAAATATCCTTCAGTGATTTTGCAGGGCGACAATTCAATCGGCGAGTTTTACTCGGTCGCGTTAACCAACAACGCGCAAATCGCTGACACCGGAACCAAGATGATTCACTTGGGCAAAAACACGCGCTCAACCATTATTTCCAAAGGTATTTCGGCCGGCAAATCTAACAACAGCTATCGCGGATTGGTCAAAGTGATGCCCAAAGCTACGGGCGCTCGCAATTATACGCAGTGCGATTCGATGCTGATCGGCGGAACTTCACAGGCCAACACGTTTCCGTACATCGAAGTGATGAATAACACCGCCAAAGTCGAACACGAAGCGACGACTTCGCGGATTTCCGAAGACCAGCTTTTCTATTTGCAGCAGCGCGGAATTTCGCAGGAAGATTCGGTGAGTTTGATTATCAACGGTTTCTGCAAAGAAGTTTTCCGCGAACTGCCGATGGAATACGCCGTCGAAGCGCAAAAATTGCTGGGCTTAAAACTCGAAGGAAGCGTCGGCTAAGAGAATGAATTATTTGATGATTGCCGACGTTGTCGGCTGGGCGGGCGCGGTTTTGCTTCTTGCAGCATACGCGCTCCTTTCTCTCAAAAAAATACGGGGCGACTCGGTTATTTATCAAGCGATGAATGTTTTGGCGGGAATCGGGCTGGCAATCAGCTCGTTTTCGCATCAGGCGTATCCGCTGACATTTGTTAATTCGGTGTGGTCGGTCATCGGAATTATTGCGATTGTTTTCGCACTCAAAAATGGAAAAAATCTCGACTAAAAATGCGCCAACGCCGGCCGGTCATTATTCGCAGGCGGTGATTCACAACGGTTTAATTTTTGTTTCCGGTCAGTTGCCGATTGAGCCGGAAACCGGAAAACCGGTGGTTGATTCAATCGAAGCGCAAACGACCTGCGCGCTGCGAAATGTCGAAGCGATTTTGCAGGCGGCGGGCAGCGGTTTAAACCACGTTTTGAAATTTACGATTTACGTTTCGGACAAGAGTTTGTGGGACGCTGTTAATGAAACTTACGCTCAAATCTTGGGCGAACACAAACCGGCGCGGGCAATAATTCCGGTCGGCAAATTTCGCGACGATTTTTTGCTTGAAATTGAAGCAATCGCGGCAGTAAAAAACTAATGATTGATCGGCACGCCAACACCTTAGAAATAACCGCACAAGACATTTTTGCGGCGCGTGGAAGAATCTGTTTATTCGTCAGACACACACCGCTCGAATTTTCGCCGCGCCTCAGTCTCTTGGCTAGAGCCGAAATTTACTTTAAAACCGAAAACTGGCAAGTTTCCGGCAGTTTTAAACCGCGCGGCTCATTTAATCGCATTTTGAAAATGAGCGCGGCGGAACGAGCTAGAGGAATCGTCGCGCCGACCGCCGGCAATCACGGGGTTGGTTTATCATACGCGGCGAAAATTTTAGGTGTCACGGCAAACATTTTTTTGCCGCGTACGGCTGATGCTTCAAAGCTGAAGATGCTCGTTGACAACGAAGCGAAAATACAAATGTTTGACGACGTTGAGACGGCCAGATTAGCGGCGCTGCAAATGTCTGCCGAAGAAAACATTACTTATCTTTCGGCGTACAACGACGCGGCGATGATTGAAGGCGGCGGCACAGTCGCCATCGAAATTTTGGAAGATTTACCGGCAACCGAGACGGTTTTGGTGTGCATCGGCGGTGGCGGTTTGATTGCCGGAATTGGCACGGTTTTGAAATCGGTTAATCCGAAAATCGAAGTCGTCGGTTTTCAAACCAATAATAGTCCGCAAATGAAACGCAGTTTGGAAGCCGGGAAATTAGTTGAAATCGAACATAAATATTCGATTGGCGAGGGAATTTCGGGCAAGTTTGAGATGGGAAATATGACTTTTCCAATCATTCAAAAAGTTGTTGATCGAATTGAAACTGTTTCTGATGATGAATTAATTAACGCGATGCACTGGCTGTTTGAAAATCACCAAATTGTTACTGAACCATCGGGCGTTCCGTGCGTCGCTTATTTGCTGCGTCAACCGCCGGAGATTGTTGGGCGCAAAATTGTTCTAACAATTTCAGGGCGCAACGTTTCGGGCGAAAAATTCAGGCAGTTTATAGGAGAAAATTAAATGAACATTGCAATAATCGTTTTCGATAAATTTACCGATGTTGATTTGTGGCTGATGTGGGATTTGCTCAACCGTGTTCGTACCGACGGCTGGCAAGTGCGAATTTTGGGCGACAAAGAATCGCACGTTTCGGCGACCGGAATGTCGGTCGCAACGCATGGACGAATCGAAGAAGCTAACAACGCCGATGCGGTTTTATTTGTCAGCGGCCAAGGGACGCGCGATAAAATGCGCGATGAAAATTGGCTCAAACGGTTTAATTTAAAGCCGGAAAAACAATTAATCGGCTCAATTTGTTCCGGTTCACTGATTTTAGCGGCTTTGGGTTTGCTCGAAGGCAAAACGGCAACTACATATCCAACGAGCAGAACGGCGCTCGAAAGTTTTGGCGTCGAAGTCGTTGAAAAACCGTTTGTCGCAAACGGCAACATCGCCACGGCCGGCGGCTGTCTCGCCCTGCAATATTTATGCGGCTGGGCGATTGAAAACTTGGCCGGAAAAGATTGGCGCGAGCTTGTTTTGAAATCCGTGCAGCCGGTTGGTGAAGGGTTGTTTTTTGACGATGCTGAGAGTTTGACCAAACTTTACGTGCCCCAAACGCAAGCCGTATCAATCTGAAACCATGGATTTGGCTATATCCGAAAAGGAAAAAATTATTAACATTTGCCGGCAAAACGACATTGAGTTTTGCGCGCTGTTCGGTTCGTTTGCGAGGGGCGAGGCAACCGTACAGAGCGACGTTGATCTGCTAGTTCGTTTCTCAAAACCTAAAAGCTTGCTTGGACACATTGGCATTGCGCATCAATTCGAAGATATTTTGGGAAAGGAAGTTGATTTAATGACGGAGAACGAACTGATTCCGAATATTCGGGAAAACGTTTTACGCGATTTAAAGATAATTTATGAAGAATGAACATCTTTATTTGAAAAATATTCTTGAATCAATCACTAAGATTAAGCGCTATGTGCAGGGTTTCGATGAACAAGGATTTAAGTCAGATGATAAAACCCAAGATGCCGTAATTCGCCAGCTTGAGATTATTGGCGAAGCCGCCAGACTTTTACCGGATGAAATTAAGGCAACAAATGCACATGTTCCATGGCGCAATATTTCTGGAATGAGAAATCATTTGATTCACCGATATTTCAAAGTTGATATTGATGAGGTATGGCAAACGGTTCAAAACGATTTACAGAATTTGGAAACGGAAGTTTCTAAGATATCAAACCATCTAAATGAAGAAAGCAATTAAAAATGTTATTAGAAATTAGAGATTTACACGCCGGGATCGAAGGCAAAGAAATTTTAAAAGGTTTATCGCTCAATATTAACAAAGGCGAAGTGCACGCGATTATGGGGCCGAACGGTTCGGGCAAATCCACTCTGGCAAAAGTTCTGGCGGGACATCCTTCTTATGAAGTGACGGGCGGCGAGATTTTGTTTGAAGGCAAAGATTTGCTTGAACTCGAACCCGACGAGCGGGCTCGTGCCGGCGTTTTTATGGCTTTTCAATATCCGGTGGAAATTCCGGGCGTCTCAAATTCGCAGTTTTTGCGGCTGGCCTATAACGAGAAAATGAAATATTTGGGTGAGGAAGAGCTTGACCCGCTTGAGTTTAAGGATTTGCTCGCCGAGCGCGCCAAAGTGGTCGAGATGAAAGCCGAATTTATGAATCGCTCGGTCAACGAGAATTTTTCCGGCGGTGAAAAAAAGCGCAACGAGATTTTGCAGATGGCAGTGCTTGAACCGAAGCTCGCAATTTTGGATGAAACTGATTCGGGCCTTGATATTGACGCGCTGCGCATCGTCGCCGAAGGCGTCAACAAACTCCGCAATTCTGAAAAGGCAATTGTTTTAGTCACCCATTACCAGCGTTTGCTCAATTACATCGAGCCCGATTTTGTTCATGTTCTGGCAAATGGAAAGATCGTCAAAGAAGGCGGCAAAGAATTGGCTCTTGAGCTTGAAGAAAAAGGTTACGATTGGATTAAAACTGCGGCTGCGGCGTAAAAAAAGCGGGATTATATGACTCAACAAACAGCAAAAGAAACAAATTACGGCACGGCGCTGCGGAGCGCTTTGGCCAAATCAAACGAGCCGGCCTGGCTCAAAATGCTGCGTGAAAACTCGATTGATTTGTTTAGCGAAAAGGGTTTCCCCGCGACGACACATGAAGATTGGAAATACACCAACGTCGCCCCGTTTTTGCACGACGAATTTGAGATTGCGGCGACCGGTGAAACTGTTAATGAGCAGGAGTTCGCGTCGTTTGTTTTACCGGAAACAGTCGGCAGCCGCCTGGTTTTCGTCAACGGGAAATATCACGCCGAATTGTCAAATGTCTCGGCAATAAAAGACGGCGCCAGCGTTTTGACTCTGGCCGCAGCCGCCCGCGACGCAAAGTTTGCGGAAATCGTCAAAACGCATTTAGCGCGGCTGGTTAATTATGACGTCAACGGGTTTACGGCTCTAAACAGCGCGATGTGGCACGACGGAGCATTTATCTTTGTTCCGAAGGATACCAAGATCGAAACGCCAATTGAGCTGCTTTTTATCGGAACGGCGGATGACACGGCGAGTTTTCCGCGCGTTTTGGTTTTGGCAGAACGCGGAGCGGAAGCGAGCCTGATTGAAAACTATGTTCGCACCGGAGAAGCAAAATATTTTACCAACGCGGTTGTCGAAATCGTTTTGGCTGACGAAGCGCGTCTGACACATACGAGAGTTCAGCGCGAGAGCCACCGGGCGCTGCACATCGGCGCGACGAGGGCGAGCCTAGCGCGCGGCAGCTCTTACGATTCAACCAATATCACGCTCGGCGCGGCGCTTTCGCGTCATGACGTCGCGGTAAAGTTTAATGCCGAGGGCGCTGAATGTTTTGTTGACGGTTTGTATCTCGTCAGCGAATCGCAGCATACCGACACGCACTCGGTAATTGATCACGCAGTTCCAAATTGCGTCTCGCATCAAACCTACAAAGGCGTCTTAAACGACCAATCACGAGCTGTTTTTAACGGCAAAGTTTTTGTCCGCGAACATGCCTCCGGCACGGACGCGCAGCAGTCAAATAAAAATCTGCTGCTTTCAAACGACGCCCGCGTTGATACCAAACCCCAGCTTGAGATTTTTAACGATGATGTCAAATGCGCTCACGGCGCGACGGTCGGACAGCTCGAAGACGAAGAAGTTTTCTACTTGCTCTCGCGCGGAATCGCTCCGGCGCTGGCGCGAAATCTTTTGACTTATGGTTTTGCCGAGCAAATCATCAATAAAATCGCGATTGAAACTATCAAAGCTCAATTGGACAAGGCGGTTTTAAATCGTTTGGACGCGCGATTTTAAAGGGCAACGTGATGCAGCAAACGCGAGTAATCGAGCCTCCGATCACAATTTACGATCTCGAAGCGACGCCTGACGACGGCAATATTTACGAGCTTTTTGGAGGACAACTTTTTGTGTCAAAAGCGCCTGCCTTAAAACATCAGGAAATAATCGGAAGGCTCGCAATTATTCTGGGAAATTATCTCGACCAAAATCCAATCGGCAAAATTTGGATAGCTTCGGGAGTAATTTTTGATGAATTAAACAGCGCCGTTCCCGATCTGGTTTTTGTGGCAAAAGACAGAATTCCGCAACTGGCTTCCGGTCTTCAAATCGTTGGAGCGCCGGACTTGGCGATTGAAATTATGTCTATGGGGCTGGAGAACGTTCGCCGTGATGACATTATCAAACGTCAGATTTATGCCAAGTTCGGCGTCAGGGAATACTGGATTATTGATCCGGTTGTTGAATTAGTTGAAATTTCGCGACTGCAGAATAATGCTTTGAGTTCGGTTGGAAAATTTAGACAGGAAAACGAATTTAAATCACCGCTTTTCCCGAATTTAAGTATTCGCGTGAAGGATGTTTTCAAAAGATAGAATCAGGATTATATGGCAACTCCAGAAAAGGTTTTACAAAAAATGTCGAATTGGGATGTTGAAAAAATCAGACAGGACTTTCCAGTTTTGTCGCAGACGGTCAATGGCAAACCGCTCGTCTATCTTGACAACGCGGCTTCGTCACAAGTGCCGCAAGTTGTAATTGACAGAGGCGCAAAATACTTGCGCGAAGAGCATTCAAACATTCATCGCGGAGTGCATTATCTTTCGCAGCACGCGACAACCGCGTATGAAGCCGCCCGCGAGAAAGTCAAACGCTTTATCAACGCCCGCGAAACCAAAGAATGTATTTTTGTGCGCGGCTGCACCGAGGGCGTCAATTTGGTTGCCAGCTCGTACGGGCGTAAGTTTGTTAATGCGGGCGATGAAATTATCGTTAGCCAGATGGAGCATCACGCCAACATTATTCCGTGGCAAATGCTGGCGGAAGAACGCGGCGCGCGCCTTAAAGTTATTCCGATGAACGAACGCGGCGAGCTTGTTTTAGAAGAATATGAAAATCTTTTAAACGAACGAACCAAAATGGTTTCCGTTTCGCACGTCTCCAATTCTTTGGGAACAATCAATCCGGTTAAAGAAATGATTGCGACGGCGCATAAATTCGGTGTGCCATTTTTTGTTGACGCAGCGCAATCTGTTCCGCATTTTCCGGTTGATGTGCAAGATTTAGACGCGGATTTTCTGACGTTTTCCGGTCACAAAATATACGCGCCGACGGGCAGCGGCGTGCTCTACGGCAAGCGCGAATGGCTCGACCAAATGCCGCCGTATCAAACCGGCGGCGGAATGATTCGCACCGTCACTTTCGAGAAAACGACATTTGCGCCGATCCCGGAAAAGTTTGAAGCCGGAACTCCGGCAATCGCCGCCAATATTGGGCTTGGTGCGGCGATTGATTATCTTAATTCGATTGATTTCGCGGCGGCTTCTCGATACGAACACGAACTGCTCGAATACGCCACCGAAAAACTTTCAAAAATCGAAGGCGTCCGAATCATCGGCACGGCACGAGAAAAAGCGAGCGTTTTATCATTTACTATTGAAAGCGCGCATCCGCACGATGTCGGGACAATTTTAGACCAATCAGGCATTGCCGTTCGCGCCGGACACCATTGCGCGCAGCCCGTCATGCAGTTTTTCAAAGTTCCGGCGACGGCGCGCGCTTCGTTTGCTTTTTACAACACGCGCGAAGAAGTTGACTCGCTCTGCGAAGCAGTTGAAAAAGTGATTGAGGTTTTTAATTAAATTTTATGCTGGATTTGTCGGTTGAAATTTGGCGAAAAATCATTTTGGGCGAGGAAAAGTCTTGGGTGCTTTTTGAGAATAATACTGTTGCTATCCTAATGCAGCCCGAAACGGATTTATCGGCTCAAGCAATAAAATTAATGCAAAGCTATGGAAAAGTTTTTGTCGGTTCGCCTGCCGGAGACTTTACCGTTATCAAATTGAGCGAGCATGAAGGCTGGATTGTCACTTGTCATCATCCAGATATTTTGACTTATGTTTCCGTCGAAGAAGTTGGTGCTGACGCAAATGATTTACTAATTGGAATAACAGGACGGTCAAAGCGCGACAATGATGCAGATCAATTAAAAATAATTCACGTTGAAGACAAAAGATCAAATCTAATTTGAAAAATGCCCGCGAAAGATATTTATCACGACACGGTAAAACGCGCGCTTGAAAAAGACGGTTGGACAATTACGCATGATCCTTTTAATTTGAAATGGGGCAGAAAAGACGCTTACGTTGACATCGGAGCGGAGAAAATTGTTTCTGCCGAAAAAGAAGGACGTAAAATAGCCGTCGAAATCAAAAGTTTTGCCGGCAAATCAGAAATGCGAGAGCTTGAAATTGCGCTCGGACAATTTGTTTTCTATCGCTTTTTAATGCAGCGACATGAGTCGCAACGAATCTTATTTTTGGCAGTTCCTAAAATTGCCTATAATAGTCTTTTTGTTAACCCCGAAGGTTTGGATTTGATTGAGAATGAAAATCTGAAAATTATTGTGTATGACATTAGCAGCGAGGAAATTGTGCGATGGATAAATTAAAGAGATACCGCGAAATTGTCGAAAAAATTCTAACCGAACACGCTGCAATTCCTTACGCTTATGGCGAAATTGAGCGACGAACGCTTTTTGACCGTGCCAAAGACAGTTATTTACTTTATATTGTCGGTTGGGACAACGACGGACGCGTTCATGGCATTGTTACGCATATTGACATCATCAACGGTAAAATTTGGATTCAGCGCGACGGCACGGAGGATGGCATCGCCGACGATTTAGAACGCGCCAGAGTGCCGAAAAGCGATATTGTGCTGGCTTGGCACGAACCTGAATTGCGGAAATATACTGAGTACGCCGTCGCTTAAAATCAAAGATGGAAAAAGTAAACCTGAACGAAAAACTTGCCCTTATTTCGGAACACTGGCGACCGAAAGTTGTCGGCGAGCTGAACGGGCAAGAAGTCAAGCTCGTCAAATGCCAAGGCGTTTTTCCGTGGCATCATCACGAATCCGAAGATGAAATGTTTTTAACCGTGCGCGGCGTTTTCAAAATAGAATTTCGCGACCGAATTGTCGCGCTTGATCCGGGCGAATTTCTAGTCGTTCCGCACGGTGTCGAACATCGCACGATTGCCGACGAAGAAGCTGAAGTAATGATTTTTGAGCCAGCGGCGACGCGCAACACCGGAAACGTTATTGATGAAAATTTCACCGCGCCTCAGAGCGTTAAGATCTAAAAATTAAGATGTCAGAATTAAGCGAACTTTACCAAGAAGTTATTCTTGAGCACAACAAAAAACCGCGCAATTACCGCGAAATGGAAACGGCGAATCGCCGGGCGGAAGGTCAAAATCCGCTCTGCGGCGATCAATTAACGGTTTATCTTGAAATGGAAGACGAGAGGGTCAAAGACGTGACGTTTATCGGCACGGGATGCGCGATTTTTAAAGCGTCGGCGAGCATGATGACGCAGGCCGTCAAAGGTAAAACAAAGGCTGAAGCGGAAACGCTTTTTGAAGAATTCGGGCGTATGGTGCGCGGCGAAATGGACGAAAACGCAGAAGAAAATTCTCTGGGAAAACTTAAAATATTTGCCGGCGTCCGCGAATTCCCCGCTCGCGTTAAATGCGCGTCGCTCGGCTGGCACACGGTTCACGCCGCGCTCAACGGCGAAGAAGTTGTCTCGACAGAGTAGTCAAATTACCAGAGTAGTTTTTCTGTTTGTACACAAATGAAAAAAAATGATGTGTGGGCGCGTCCCGGCATGAACGTCACTTTTCGCGCCGAAGTCATGCCCGGAATCGAATCCGAAAATCGCACGTTTCGCGTCAAGGAAGTTTTGCCAAACGGCAGCGTGACGCTTCACAATTTCGCCGGAGAATATACCGCCGCGTCTTTTGTCCAGCCTCAGTTTCAAAATAAAGTAAAAGATAAAGTTTAACCGCCAGCAAATCCCTCGCCCGGTTAAGCAACCAGAAAACCCTCGAAACGTATCACAGCTCTACCGATTGTTTGAGGGTTTAATTTATTTTAGACCCGCAGTCTCCCTTAAAATCAGTTCCAAATTTAATTTGAGGAGAAAACAGCAAATGAGATTACTGCGTTTTTTGAGCATTATGGCAGTGGTTGCGGTCTCGATGTTAATTTTGCCCGCCGAAAACTTCGCCCAGCAAGGTACTTCTTCCGGTTCAGTTTCGCGAACTCGAACACAGTCAAATGAAAATCCGAATTCCGGCCGTTTGCCAACCAGCCGCCGAGGCGTTTCGTCGGCTCAAATTGCTGGAAAGGCTGGTTCCTCACTTTATTTTGGCGACATTGAGCCGTCCGTTTTTCTCCCGCCGGATGACATCGCGGTTGATGAATTTATCAATTATCACAAACATCGCCTGCCGCTTCCCAAAGCCGGACAATCGGTAGCAATGGACGTGCGCTGGAGCAACAATGAAGTCTCTGAAGCCCAGCCCGAAGCCATTTTACAAATCGGCTTTACAACACCCGAAGTCAATGACCGTACTGACTTGCGTCCGATCAATCTGGCTTTCGTCATTGATAAAAGCGGTTCGATGGATGCTGCCGACAAAATGTCGCGGGTCAAACAATCGCTCAAAACAATGTTCGGCCAGCTCCGCCCGGACGATATCGTTTCAATTGTCACGTTTGACACGGATGCCGACGTTTTGCTGCCGGCAACGCGAGTCGGTGATTGTCAACAATTGCGGCGCGTAGTTGATTCGATTTATCCGGGCGGTTCGACAAATTTAAACGCCGGTTTGATGCTCGGTTATCGCGAGGCGATGAAGAATTACAAAAACAGCCAAACCAATCGCGTCATTTTGCTGACCGATGGAATTGCCAATGTCGGCACGGTCGAACCGACGCAAATTGCTGACAATTCGCTTGCTTACAACCAGGAAGGCATTGATCTCTCAACCATCGGCGTCGGCGCCGAGCTTGATACTGATTTACTGCGCACGCTCGCCAAATCGGGGCGCGGGCTTTATCACTTTGTCGCTGATAATCAAGATATCGAAAAAGTTTTTGTAAACGAAATTCAAAGCCTAATTTCGCCTGTGGCCAGACAAGCCGAGTTAAAAATTGACTACGATTCAGCGCTCGAAGTTGAAAAAATTTACGGTTACGAGCCGCGAGAGCAAAAAAACAAGGTCAATATTAGTTTGGACGATATGAATAATGGCTTAACACAGGTCGTTCTAATGAAATTCAGACTGAGAGATGATGTTACCGGTCAGCCGACGCAGTCAGTCAGAGTGCGTCTTTCATATTTTGATTTAAAAAAGAGACGTATTGTTGAAGATGTCCAGGAAATTGATTTGCAGAAAGTGAGAAGAGCCGGAAAAATGCTGGCAGATGTTGAGGTTAAGAAAAATTATACAATCGCTCTTCTCTCGCAATCTCTCGCCGATATGACGACGGCGGCAAGGCGCGGCGACTTCAATCGTGCCGAATCTTTTCTAAACAATTCGCTGGCAACAGCTTACACCAACTACCCAACGATGGAGGATAAAGACATTAGTTATATTTTGAACATTGTTGAGGATTATCAAAACAAGCTTCGCGTTTACAATCGGCGAGGCGGCGATTAAGCCTGCCGGAAAAATTTCGCGCAAAGGCGCAAAGCTCGCGAAGGAAATAAAAGCACTTTAAAAACTTAATTTGCTTTTGTTTTAACCTTGCGAACTTTGCGCCTTTGCGCGAAACTGTCGTAAATTTTTAATGATGAAATTAGCGCAAATCGAATTAATCGAAATCAAAATGCCGCTTGTGCATTTTTTTGAAACGAGTTTTGGGCGAACGACCGAGCGCAGAATTATTTTGACTAAACTGACCGATGCCGACGGCGCAACGGGCTGGGGCGAATGTACGGCGGGCGAATCGCCTTCGTACTGCGAGGAATGGACGGAAAGCGCCTGGTGGGTTCTCAAAGACATTCTCGCGCCGCGCCTTTTGGCGGTGGAAATCGAAACGGCTTCGCAGGTTCGGGATATTTTCAAACCGGTGCGCGGTAATCGAATGGCAAAAGCCGCGCTCGAAACTGCCGTTTGGGATTTGGAAGCAAAAAAGTTTAATGTTCCGTTGTGGCAGCATTTGGGCGGCGTTAATCGCGAAATCGGGTGCGGCGTTTCGATTGGAATTCAGGATTCGGTCGAGCAGTTGTTTGATAAAATTCAAACTGAGCTTGATGCCGGTTACCAGCGCATCAAAATTAAAATTAAACCGGGCTGGGATTTGGAAGTAATCAACCGAGTTCGCGAAAAATTCGGCAATATTTTGCTGATGGGCGACGCTAATTCGGCGTACACGCTCGAAGACATCAAGCTTTTTCAGGCAATGGATGAATTCGGGCTGATGATGTTTGAGCAGCCGCTCGCTTACGATGACATGATTGATCACGCCGTACTGCAGAGCCAGATCAAAACTCCAATCTGTTTGGACGAATCAATTCGCTCTGCTGCCGACGCGCAAAAGGCGCTTGATATCGGGGCCTGCAAAATTATTAACGTCAAGCTGGGGCGCGTTGGCGGACACGCCGAAGCGCAGCGCGTTGAGCAGATTGCGACGGCAAACAACATTGACGTCTGGTGCGGCGGAATGCTGGAGAGCGGAATCGGGCGCGCTCATAATATTGCGATGTCAACCCTCGCCGGTTTTACTTTGCCCGGCGATGTTTCCGCTTCAAAGCGTTACTGGACTGAAGACATCGTCGAACCGGCAATTGAAACGACAGCCAACGGAACCATTATCGCGCCGGAAATGCCCGGTATCGGTTTTGAAGTTGATGAAGAACGCATTAACAATTTCGCTGTCCGACGCGAAGTTCTTAAATTTTAGAATTATCTTATGCCTAACCTGCAATCGTCAGACCTGTTAGATTATTTCAACAATCGCCAGTCGCAGTTGCTGCAATTTGTTCGCGAACTGGTTGAAATCGAATCGCCGTCGGGCGATACAGAGGGCAGCCGCAAAATTGTTTCCGTCCTCGCAGCAGCGGCGAACAAACTGACGGTGGTTGATTCAATCGAGAAAGTTGCATCTGCCGATTGTGGCGAGCATTTAATCGTTCGCGCCTTTTCAGATTCGCCGGAAAAGCCGATTTTGCTGCTCGGTCACACCGACACGGTTCATCCGCTCGGCAGTCTGGCGGCGAGACCGTTTAGAATCGAAGGCGGCCGCGTTTTTGGACCCGGCATTTTCGATATGAAATCGGGCTGCGCGTTGATGTTTGAAGCCCTCCGAGCATTGGAAAATTTTAAAATAAAACCGCCGCGTCCAATCGTGATTTTGCTTTCGTGCGATGAAGAAATCGGCAGCCAGACGGGGCGCCAAATCGTCGAACGAGAAGCCGCAAAAGCCGAGTTTTGCCTGGTCGTCGAACCGTCTGCGCCGGGCGGCAAACTCAAGACCGGCCGCAAAGGAACTTCAAATTATCTTCTCCGAGTGCGCGGCGTTCCGGCTCACGCCGGACTTGAACCCGAAAAAGGCGCTTCGGCGATTCTCGAACTTGTCGGTCAAATCCTTCGGATTCACGCCCTCAACCAACCTGAAATCGGAACGACCGTTAACGTCTGCACAATTGCGGGCGGAACTGCGACAAACGTCATTCCAGACAAGGCGGAATGCTCGATTGATGTGCGTTTTACTTCGATGTCGGAAGCGTTGCGCGTTGAAAACGAAGTAAAACATTTGAAACCGCTTGACCAAAGAGTGAGTTTGGAAATTCTTGGCGAAATAAATCGCCCGCCGCTCGAGCGCACCCGGCAGTCGGTCGCGCTTTACCAAAAGGCTCTGGCAGTTGCCGCAACTTTTGATTACGAACTTGGCGAAACACAAGTTGGCGGCGCATCAGACGGCAATTTTGTGGCAGCGCTCGGAGTTCCGGTGCTCGACGGTCTCGGCATTCAAGGCGACGGAGCGCACACACATCACGAACACATTTTGCTCAGCGATATCTCAAAGCGCGCTGTTTTAATTACCTCTTTAATTACTTGAATTCCGTTAACATTTGATAAATTGCCACTAGCTCAAGCTAGCGGCAGTTTGCCAAATCAAAACGGCAGTAAAATCTATTTATAATTTTATTTGCTAATTCTCACGCATGAATCTTAAACTCTGAAGCAATGAAGATTGCGACTTGGAACGTAAATTCGATCACTGTGCGATTGCCGCACATCCTGCAATGGATTGAAATAAACCAACTGGACGTGTTGTGTCTGCAGGAAACCAAAATAACGGATGACAAATTTCCCGCACTCGATTTTCTGAATGTTGGTTACAATTCGGCGTTTACCGGGCAAAAATCTTATAACGGCGTGGCGATTTTAACTCCTCACCGAATTGATGACGTTCAATACAATTTTCCAGATGATTCGGCGGAATCACCGAAACGGCTGATAGCCGCTACCATTAATGGAATTCGCATTGTCAACACTTACATTCCGAACGGGACGGAGCTCTGGTCTGATCCGTTTAAATTCAAGCTCGATTGGCTGCAGCGGCTGCGGAAATATTTTGACGCGACCTGCCTGAAGACGGCCGATGTTTTGCTCTGCGGCGATTTTAACGTCGCGCCTGACCCGCGCGATGTGTACGATCCTCGTGCGTGGGAAGGCAAACTGCATTTTTCCAAGCCGGAACGCGCGGCGCTCGAACACGTCCGCAAATGGGGTTTTGTAGATGCGTTTCGAATCTTTCATGAGGGCGGAGGACTTTATTCGTGGTGGAATTACCGCGAAGGAGCGTTTTACAAAGATCAGGGGCTCAGAATAGATCACATCTGGATTTCAAACAGTTTGGCGGCACGTTGCTTGCTCTGCGAAATTGATAAAACACCGCGCGCTTGGGAACGTCCTTCGGATCATACTCCGGTCGTCGCGGAATTTGCCAAAGTAGTTTGAGGGAGCAAGTAAAATGAATTCACCGAGCAGAAATAATACTTTGTTTTGGGGCGTGGCCGCAGTCGGAGCTGTCTTAGCAGCTAAAGTCTTACTCAATCAGAACCGCAAAATCAGTTTGCGCGACAAGGTTGTGGTCATTACCGGCGGTTCGCGCGGGCTCGGGCTGGTGCTGGCGCGAGAAGCCGCCAAAGAAGGAGCAAAAATCGCGATTTGCGCTCGCGACGCTGAAGAACTCTCACAAGCCAAAGCCGACTTGGAAAACGCTGGAGCCGACGTTTTCGCTTATCCCTGCGATTTAACAAACAAAGCTGAAGTAGGTCAATTTATCAACGCCGTCCGAATGGAATTTGGACAAATTGACGTTCTCATCAATAATGCCGGCGTCATTCAAGTTTCGCCCGTCGAGCATCTGACCGCCGAAGATTATCAGGAATCATTAAAAACTCATTTCTGGGCGGCTTTTAATACTATTACCGCTGTTTTGCCGGAAATGCGTGAACGCCGGGCCGGGCGCATCGTCAATATTGCATCAATCGGCGGTAAAATCGCGGTTCCGCATTTAAACGGCTATTCGGTCGGTAAATTTGCGCTTGTCGGTTATTCCGAAGGACTTCGCGCCGAATTGATGAAGGACGGCATTTTGGTGACTACAGTTTGTCCCGGATTGATTCGCACCGGCAGCCCGCGCAACGCGACTTTCAAAGGCAGGAATGTGGAAGAATACACCTGGTTTAAATTGAGCGATTCAATTCCGGGTTTATCTATCGGCGCTGAAAATTGCGCTCGTCAGATTATCGCGGCGGCGCAGCGCGGCGATGCCGAATTAGTCGTGACGCTGCCGGCAAAAATCGGAGCGGCGGTTCACGGACTTTTTCCCGGTTTGACGGCGGACGTGCTTTCCATCATCAATCAATACGGTTTGCCCGCGCCGGGCGGAATCGGTGAGCGACGCGCTAAAGGCAGCGAGAGCGAATCGCCCGCTTCCGAAAATTTTCTGACCGCGTTGACCGATCAGGCCGCTCAGGACAACAATGAGCTCGCGCACTAGACTTAAACAACAAAAACGATAAAATAGAGGCGGGAAATAAATCCTGCCTTTTTTTCATTCGACAAAATCTTTCGCAAATTATGTTTGCAAATCAAATATGACGGGTTTTATCAAACTTGATTTTGCTCGCGTGCCGCCCGAAGAACAACAAACGCGGGCTGCCGCATTTTATGATTTGCTGAGCAGACGCCGGACGGTGCGAGATTTCTCCGACGAAGACGTGCCGCTGGAAATTATCGAAGCCGCCATTGCGTCTGCCGGAACAGCCCCGTCGGGCGCCAATCTTCAGCCCTGGTATTTTGTTGTAGTTCGCGACCGGGAAGTTAAAAGACGGATTCGCGAGGCGGCTGAAAAAGAAGAATACGAAAATTATCACGGGCGAATGCCGGAGCGCTGGCTCAAACATCTGGCGCCGCTTGGAACGGACGAACACAAGCCTTTTCTGGAAATTGCTCCTTACTTAATCGTTGTTTTTCGCACCGATTATTTGGTTAACGAGGAAACCGGGGGAATAGAACCGACCTATTATTCGCAGGAATCCGTTGGCATTGCGGTTGGTTTACTATTGACCGCTCTGCACAACGCCGGCCTCGCGACGCTGACGCACACGCCGAGCCCGATGAAATTTTTGAATGAAGTGTTATCTCGGCCAAAAAATGAACGCGCGTTTGTCGTTATTCCCGTCGGCTACCCGGCAGAAAATGCCGAAGTTCCTGATATCGAACGCAAACCGCTCTCGGAAATAATGCGAATTATCTGACTACTCCAGCCAGAACGCGGCAAACATCGGAGAGTTTTCTAAAGTTGAATAATACCGGCCAATTTTAGCGTTCAGTTCGTCTGATTGCCCGCCGCCGAGATTTGCCAGAGCTTCAGCCTTGATTTCAGAAAGCGTTTTGTCCTTTAACATTCCTTCCAGAACAAAAGCGTAAACATCATTGTAATCTTCGATTCCAAGCGCGTTATCGCTGGTTCCCGCAATTCTCGTCCGTCCCAGTTCGTCAACCCAATCCAAAACCGTTTCAATCGGGTCTTGTTCGGGAACGCGTTCGCGAACGAGCGGTAAAATTCGCTTTCGCCCCTCGACGTTTAAAAGCAAAGCGAGAAAATAGCGGTGATTGGCATCGGTGACAAAACCGCGCCGACGAATAATCTCAAACTCCCGTTCCTGCTGTTCAAAGACGGCGGGCAAAATGTCGGACAAACGTTCGTGACGGTTGATGGCGGCTTGGAAAAACCTGTCAAAGCGAGCGTGTTGCGCGGCATTTTGCGGCGAAGCCGTCTCGCTTCGATTAAGTGTCAAATTTGTCTGCAGGAATCGCAGCAGCTCGATTGTTACGTGCAAATCAGAAGATTCAATCAGCTCGGTAATCAAAGCGTCGGCGTTCGACGTTCGAACGTTAAGCAAGGTGGCGACGATCTGGCGCTTTTTGACAAAATTGGCATCCGAGAAAAACGGATCAAGCGCGAGCGCGGGTTTAAAATAGCTAAACTGCGGCGGCGCGAGCGGCAGACTGTTGGTTCGAACGACGATTGTCGCCGAAGGATTTTCAAGATGAAAAAGCGAATGAATATAATTTTTTCCGGCCTCAATCGCTTTGAGATAACCGGGTCTGAGCCATTCGACGCTTCTTAAGTTGGTTTTGCCGGTCGCGCAGTGAAAATTAATCCGCTCGTGCTGTTCAAAATCATAGTGGCAGTGCAGACTGCCGCCGAGCATAACCTGAAACGCGCAGCAAAATCCGAGCTGGTGAATCGCCGTTGTGCCTGAGAGCCAAAAATAGATGTCAACATGAAAACGCGACGAATTAAAAAGCGTAATCGGCGGCTCGCCGAAACTTGCGTGGAGATCGCGCTGCTCAGGCAAATTGGTTTCGCGCATTGCCCATTCAAGCACATCCCACGCCGAAATTTTCGACGGCAAGTCTGCCTCTCTTAATGCTTCGGCGGCAATTTCCGGGAAAGCATTCTCATCAAAGTCACACCCGCGCCATCTTTGCTCAATCACAACGCCAAGTTCGGCAAATTCTTTCATAAATTTTAATCAAATCTTGGCGGTAGTGGCGGTAAGAATAAAGTGCCATGCCCTAGTCTTTCTGAGCGCAACCGCTGCCGGGCGGTAATGCCTCTAACCACTTGAATTGTTAAAAATGCGGCCGCCGCACTTAGTACGGCAGCAAAAATTAAGGCTAAAGCGAAAGAGCCATTATTGAAAGAATTTTTAGCATTTCCCACTGTAATGCTAATTCTCTCTGCAACTCGTGAGATTAACCAAAAAGCCCACCACCAGCTAATAAGTTCTGGTGTTCCCAAACTGCTGGATAAAAAACCGAGTTCAGGGTCAAAATCAGGGTCACTTTCGTTCCATAGTTCGCGCATGATTTGGAATGGACGAAACAAATTGAGAACGGGAATAAACCAAAATCCAACTGCCCAACCCGGCGTTTGCTCCAGTTTACGAACCTTGAGCGCAGGCAGGTTTTTATAAGCGCGATACTGCCAAAGCAAAAAGCAGATTATCGTAAAAATGAAGACTGGAATGTGTAAGTAAGAAACTAATTTACATAACGCGTACCATCCCGACACTGCATTATTCTCAATCGGAATAGTGAATGCAAATGGTGATATTAATATTCCAAAACCGGAAATAGCGAATAAGATGTCGAATAACAATATCGTTCCCAAACCGCTAATAGCTAAAACTGACAAAGCGTGAGGTGAGCGATACGATTCAAGTGAGTTAGTTGGCATCGTTTTTACAAGCTATGTGAAAAATTACCCGTTTTTGAGGAGCAAAAAACAAAATATACTGTCGCAACATGACTCGTAATCTTTATTGACAAATGTTCTTCACAAATTCTTAATCAAATTTTGGCGGCGGAGGCGGAGATTCACGAAACACTTCGTCGGGAATGCGCGTAACGTGGCTAAAAATCAGATACGAGACAAACAGTGAGAGGCCGACGCCAATGATATTTAACGGCAGCGACCAATTTTGCAAAGATTCTTGCGACCAACCCAGAATCAGTATCCAGGTAAGACCGAGTGCGATTCCAAAAGCTATCTGAATACCGAAAGTGGCGACAAAATTAATCAGCGCCCAGACCGCGCCATTACGCCCGTTTTCTTTGGCGTTTTTGTAAACGTAATAGGTCACAAAAAACGGAATGATCAAACCTAGCATTTTATCAATACCTCACGAATTTATTGTGTGTTTATCTACCAGAATTTGTTTTGGTTCGACGGGTTGGTTTGAGATTCAAAACCCATGCTAATAATTTCTTTGCCCGCTTGAATTAGATGAGCCGCCGTGCCATTGATGCAGATAACGCCTGAACCGCGCTCGCCCGCGCTCGCGTAGGTTTCAAGCCGGTTGCCTGAAGTGTTGCTGACGACCGTTACTTTTTCGGCCGCCCAAAGTCTGACCCGTTCGATCAAATCCCTGTCAATCGTGATGCTGCCGACGTATGCAAGATTGGCTTCGGTGACAATCGCTTTGTGTATTTTGGAACGCAACAAATAACGCATTTTTGAGGAGCTTTTATTTGTCAATTCAAAAGTAAAACACTACAACACAATCCGGCTTGCCTCAAGTTGCACAATGAAAACTCGTCGTCACAAATTTTGGACAAAACGCTGTTGAAAAGTTTATATTTTGAAAACGCCCCGCAAACGGCGCAATCGGCAATCTGCAACATAAATCCTCATTCTCGAAATGGCACGACGCATCAGTCTCGTAAATTTTAAAGGCGGAGTTGGGAAAACTTCGTTGACGGTTAATTTAGCCGCCTGTTTGGCGCACGAATTCGGTCAGCGCGTGTTGCTCGTAGACTGCGACGCGCAAAGCAACTCCAGCATTTGGCTGATGGGCGCGCCGCATTGGAGCGTTTTGAATGAAAAACCGCAAAACACGATTTACGGAATCTTCATGGATCAAAATGTTGCTCATCCGATTCATCTAAACGTTATTAAAGGCGTTTCGCGCGAAGATGGAAGGGTGGCAATCCCGACGCTCGATTTGCTGCCTGCAACTTATTCCTTAATGGATTTGGAACACGAATACAAAAACGCCGATGATTACCCGTATTTTCTGCGGTTCAATCTGCAAATCAGTCAGTTTTTCAACTCCTACGATTACATTTTGTTTGATTGCCCGCCGAACGTTTTCCGGGCGAGCAAATGCGCTCTTTTTAGCAGCGAAGAAATTTATATTCCGTGCAACCCCGATATTTTAAGTTATGTCGGGCTGACCTTGCTAAACCAAAAAATTGACGCTTTTCAAAAACAAACCGTTGCGTATCATACTCTGGCGCAAGATTATCGGCTGGCTCAAATTCGCGGAATTATTTTGAACGCGATGCGCGGAACAGCTAATTACGATACTGTGATTAAAACCATGGAAGCCTGGATTCATAATGCTCGAAGCAGCAGCGCAGTGGATGATAATGCGGAAGTTTTGCCGCGCATGATTCGGCATTCGGTTTCCGCCGGAAGAGCCGTCCAAGAGCACAAGCCAGTTATTTTATGTGATGGATTTCCTAGTCTGACCGAAGATTATATCAAGCTTGCCGAATACATTCATCACAAACCGCTTCAGCGAGCGACAGCCTATCAGCCGATTTTTCAGCCGGATAAATTGAAAAAAACTAAAAAGGAATAATTTATACAGATGGAATTACAAGAAAAAATCGAACGCGCTGGCGCGCTGCTCGAAGCAAACAAAGCAATTGTTAAAAAAGCTTCGATTGCTAAATTTGTGCAAAGTTTGGACAAAGCTCTCGATATTTTTTTAAAGAATCTCGAGCCGGAACTATATCGCAGCACGTCCGAATACGTCGAATTGGCAGCGTTGGTTGACGCGCCGACCAACAAAAAAGTTTTGACGAAACAATGGTTTGATGACAAGGCAAATTTAATTAATCGCAAATTTGCCAAATTTACCAAAAAAGAAAAAGAGGAAATGATTATCGAACTCGTTAAAACAGGTCAAGCTCAAATGGTAATTGATGGTTTGAAAACCACGCCGGAAAAACGCTCGCAGCATTTATTTAGCGAGCTTGCCAATCTGTCGGAGCAAGAAGCACGACAGTGCATTGAAAAAATGAAGCCGAAAGAGATTGAAGAATTTTGCCGGCATAATCAAATTACAACTGAGCACACTAAAAAGGGTACCTTTGACCGCAAGATGACCACGCCGCACGTTTTCAAAAAGCTGCAAACGGTGCGCGATTATTTGAAGCTGTAACGAAATGGCAAACGAATACACGCTGGAAAAACTTTTATTTCGGCATCCATATTTGATTGACGAGGAACTAGCCGAAATTACGCCGCGCCAAATTCAACGACAGGTCAGACGCAAACGCCACCGGCTTGATTTACTGTTCGATTTGCCCGACGGTTTGTGCATTGCCGAATTGAAGATTACCTCCTTGACAACAAAAGATGTCGAACAACTGGTGCGTTACTGCGAAGCGTGGCGCGAAACCGAAACGCTAGCGCCTTTTCATTTCCTCGTCGGAAAACGTCCGCGTGACGAGAGCCGCCTTCAAACCGTTGTCGCCGCCAGCAATTTTGAAATTTGCTTGCGTTATGTTAACGAACATTTACCGGCACATCTGGTTTTTGACGAAACCACGCGTCGGTATCGCCCTTTGCGGTCGGGAGATTCGGCACACAACATTTTAGAGTTGCATTTCTAAATTATTGACCGTCCAAAATTCACCAAAGTTATGATAGTATTTTTGGCATTTATCTTTGTTTGTTGAGGAAGCTAATGAAACCAATCAAAGCCGAACGTGAATTATCTCTTGATTTTCTGCGCGTCGTCGAAGCCGCTGCGATTGCCTGCGCGAAAACAATGGGACAAGGCGACCGCAAGGGCTCTGATCACGTCGCAGTCGAAGCGATGCGCGAAGTCATGGACACCGTCCCGATGCGCGGTCGAATCGTGATCGGCGAGGGCGAACGCGACGAAGCGCCGATGCTCTACATCGGCGAAGAGCTTGGCGGCGGCAGCTTTGAAGGTGAGCAAAAAGATTCGCTGCCCGAAGTTGACATCGCCGTTGATCCGCTCGAAGGCACAAATCTCTGCGCCAAAGGATTAAACAACGCCATCGCTGTTTTAGCGGCGGCGGAACGCGGCGGCTTGCTCAACGCGCCCGATATTTACATGGACAAAATCGTCGTCGGGCCGACCTGTAAAGGGGCGATTGATATTGACGCTCCGGTCAAAGACAATCTCAAAGCGATTGCCCGTCGTCTTGGGCGCGATATTGATGATTTGACGATTATCGTGCTTGACCGCTCGCGGCATAAGCAACTGATTCAAGATATCCGCGCCGCCGGAGCGAGAATCCGGCTGATTTCGGACGGCGATTTGTCCGCCGGAATTTCCGCCGCCGTTGCCGGAACCAACATCCACGCGCTGATCGGAATCGGCGGTGCTCCCGAAGGCGTTATTACCGCCGCCGCGCTCAAATGTCTGAACGGCGAGATTCAGGCGCGTCTTGAATTTGATCCGGAAAAGTTAGACGTTGACGCGTCAAAAGTGCCGAGCAAAGAAAAAGTCATGGCGCGAATGAGCGAAATGGGAATCAACGATCCGAATAAAATCTATGATACAAATGATCTAGCGCCGGGCAAACGGATTATCTTTGCGGCTACGGGCGTCACGGACGGCTCGTTGCTCAGAGGTGTTCGCTTTTTCGGAGCCGGGAAACGCACGCATTCGCTCGTCATGACCAGCGACACCAAAGCAATCCGTTTTGTTGATACGGTTCACGTCGAAGGCGGCGCGGACGCTGTTATCAGATTTTGAAAATAAGTTTCGCGCAAAGGCGCAAAGTTCGCAAAGTTTGGAGCAAAACAGGCATTCCAAAAACTTTCTGAATTTTACATCGTTGCTTAGCGAACTTTGCGCCTTTGCGCGAAACTCTATTGTTAATGCCGCAATCAGCCGAAACATATTATCCGCAAGCGAACGATGCAGTAAATCGCTCGAATCTGTTCGTCTGGGCTTTAACTGCGTCTTTTGTCTGTTTGTGGATGACGTTGATAATAGCCGCGCCCTTTTTGAAAGAAAACGGTTTTGTGACGGCGGCCAATTGGATTTACACGCCGTTTTCATATCTCTGTCATCAAATCGGAGCGCGGAGTTTTCACGTTCACGATGAGCCATTCGCAGTTTGCGCGCGCTGTTTCGGCGTTTACTTTGGCCTGGCGTTCGGCGTTTTGATTTATCCGCTGGTTCGTTCGCTCAATGATTTGCAGCCGCTCCCGCGAATCTTACTGCTGCTCTCGCCCGTTCCGACCACGATTGATTTTTTTCTGGGTTATCTCGGCATTTGGGAAAACACGCATTGGTCGCGCTTTCTGACGGCTACAATTTTAGGTCTCGGCTGCGCCTTTTTTCTGGTCCCGGGCGTAGTTGAAATAGGCCGCTTTTTCAGTCAACAGTCAACAGTTAACAATCAACAGTGAAAGATTTTCAAAAACACAATCTTGTTTCCTGTTGCGGCATCTTGTTGACCGTTGGCTTTTGACTATTGACTGTGAACAGAATTTTAACCGCGCTCATTGCGCTGCCGATTTTAATTGCCGCCATCCTTCTCCCGTACTTTTTTCCGCAGACGCCGGAACTGAATTATCTTTTCGTCGCTATCGCCGCCGCCGCTCTGGTTTTAGGCTTGTACGAGTTTTTTACTTTGACCAAAACTCTTGAACTGAAAGCCGATGCCGGAATCGCTTTTCTGGGAGCGGCGGCATTATTTATCGCTTTTCTGTTTGACGCCCCCGCTAAATTCCCCGATTTGTTAAACTTAACCGTTGCTGGCTTTGTCATTTTAGTTTTGGCGTCGCAAACATTTCGCTTCCAGGCCGACTTTTCCAAAATGTTTGCCGGCGTCGGCGTGACCATCTGGGGCGTTTTATGGATTGTTTTTCTGGGCGGTTATCTGATTGCTACGCGGGTCGGGTTTGAGAATTTTCCCGGCCTTTCAACCAAATTGCTCGTCTTTTTCTTTCTGGTTTCGTTTGGATCGGACGCGGCGGCTCTGTACACTGGAAAAGCAATCGGCAAACATAAATTAGCGCCCAAGATTTCGCCGGGTAAAACGTGGGAAGGCTGCGCGGGCGCACTTTTAGTAAGTCTGGCACTGGCGGCAATCGCAAGTTTTACTTTTTTTCCGGAACTCAAATGGTTTGCGGCGTTTCCGCTGGCCGCCGCAATGGTGATTTTGGGCGTGATTGGCGATCTGGCGGAAAGCGCGATGAAACGCGGCGCTGGAACAAAAGACGCGGCAAATATTCTGCCCGGTCACGGCGGTTTGCTCGACCGGCTTGATAGTTTGCTTTTTAACGCGCCGCTTCTTTACTATTTTGCAAGGTTTTATTTTTAGTAAAATTAACAAGGATAAACAGGATAGGCAGGATAAAAGACAATAAATTTATATCCTGTACATCCTGTCTATCCCTGTAAAAAAAATGTGAGCAAGCGGGTCATTTCAATTTTAGGTTCGACCGGTTCAATCGGCTGCAACACACTGAAAGTCATTGAATATTTGCGCGAGCCGGAGTTTCGCGTCGTTGCGCTCGGAGCGGGAAAAAATGTCAAGAAACTTGCCGAACAAACTGTCAAATTCCGGCCCGCACTCGTTTCCGTCGCAACCGAAGAATGCGCCGAAGAATTGCTCAAGTTACTCTCAAATTCAAAGACAAAAGCGCCTAAAATTAAAATCGGCGAAGCGGGCTTGGTCGCCGTCGCCACTCATGACGAGGCGGAAATGGTGGTGTCGGCGACCGTCGGCGCAATCGGTTTTGTGCCGACGCTGCGGGCATTAGAAGCGGGAAAGCGCGTTTGTCTGGCGAACAAGGAAACTCTGGTGATGGCCGGGGAACTGATGACTAAAGCCGCGCGGGACAACAAAGCCGAAATTCTCCCCGTTGATTCCGAGCACAACGCGATTCATCAATGTTTGCGCGGCGAGACTCACCGGGAAGTCAAACGCTTGATTTTAACTGCGTCGGGCGGGCCCTTTAGAACAAAATCGAAGCAGGAAATCGAAAACGCGACGATTAAACAAGCCCTCAATCACCCGAATTGGAAGATGGGCGACAAAATCACGATTGACTCGGCAACGCTCATGAACAAAGGTTTAGAAGTGATTGAAGCAAGCTGGCTCTTTGGTTTTCCCGCCGCGAACATTTCCGTCGTGGTGCATCCGCAATCAGTGGTTCATTCAATGATTGAATTGGTTGACGGTTCGGTTATCGCTCAACTCGGCGTCACCGATATGCGCCATGCGATTCAGTACGCGCTGACCTTTCCGACGCGCAAACCTTGCCAGTTAGAGCCGCTCGATTTAACCAAACTCTCTCAGCTTCAGTTTGAAAATCCTGATCTGGAAAAATTTCCGTGTCTCGCGCTCGCGTACCGTGCTTTGGAGACGGGCGGAACTTTGCCTGCCACGATGAACGCCGCCAACGAAGTTGCCGTTCAGGCGTTTCTTGACGGCAAGATTCGCCTTTCCGAAATTTGCCGCATTATTGAAACCGTAATGAATAACCACCAAACACAACCTGCCGCGAGTCTTGAGATCGTTCTCAAGGTTGACCAAACCGCTAGAATTGAGGCAGCGAGCGAGTTGGAAAGGAGAGATTATGCAAGCTGAAGGCGAAATCGGAATTCAGAAACATCTCTGGACATGGGACAAATATCTGCAAGCTGCTGAACTTGGTTGGTTTAATCATCAGCGCGTCGAACTGATCGAAGGAGAAGTAATTTATATGAGCGCGATCAGCGTTCATAATTTTCAAGGAGTTGTTAGAGTTGACCGAATCCTGCAGCGAATTTTCACAAACGTTTTTTTCGTTTCGACGCAATGCCCGATTCAAGTAAGCGCGCTTTCCGCGCCGGAACCTGACGTCGCCGTAATTGCCGGACGGTTTGAGGATTACAAAGAGCAGTTACCGCAAACTGCTGTGCTGGTGGTTGAAATTTCTGACACTTCTCTCGGTTATGACCGCATCGAAAAGGCGAGTTTGTATGCTAGAGCCGACGTGCCGGATTATTGGATTGTAAATTTAAAAGATCGCCGGTTGGAGATTCGCCGTCAACCGATTGAAGATGCCACTGCATCTTTTGGATACTCTTACGCAAATACGCAAATTCTAACTGAAAACGACCTGGTTTCGCCCCTAGCCATGCCCGATGAGCAAATCGCAGTTGCCGATTTGCTGCCGTAAAGAAACCAATAAATTTACAAAAATTTGACGGTAACGGCAGCGCGGACTTAAACTTTAGTTTGCAACGAACCGCACCAAACGCGATTCTAAACCTGTAGCTATGTCAAGATACTGCCGGCAAAACTAAAATCAAAGCTGAAAGAATCATAAAATGGGTTTTTTAGATATTTTACTGTATTACGTTCTCGTTCCGCTCTTTATCTTGGGCGTGGCGATTAATATTCACGAATTTGGTCATTTCGCAGTTGCCAAACTTTTCGGAATGCGCGTCGAAGCCTATTCATTTTTCGGACTAGGGCCGCGCCTCTTTGGTTTTCGCTGGGGTCACACGGATTACCGCATCAGTGCCATTCCGCTGGGCGCTTACGTTAAACTTTACGGCGACGAATCAAACGCCGGACTCGAAGGTGCTGACACTGCCGACAACTCAGTGCCGAAAGAAGAGCTTTTTGAACTTCGCCCGCGCTGGCAAAAGTTTCTGGTAATGATTGGCGGGCCGTTTATGAACATTATGCTGGCGCTGGCAATTCCCTTTGCGAGCGCGCTCCTGTTTGGCGTTCCTGCGATGCCGACGCCGATTGCCCAAACGATTGACAACAATGGCGCGGCGGCAAAAGCCGGAATTCAGATCGGCGACCGCATTGTCAGTTTTAACGGAATTGATAATCCAACCTGGCGGCAAATCGAAGTTGACGCGCTCCTGCGTCCCGAACAAACCGTCCCGATGGTTGTCGAACGAAGCGGTCAGCGCGTCCCAATTAATATCACCCTGTCAAAATTCATGATTAGCGGACAGGGCGCCGGGAGTCTTGATCTCGAACCTGACACCGGAGCCAAACCTGTTGTTGTCGGCACCGTTGAAGCTAATACTCCGGCGTCCGAAGCCGGAATGCAAACCGGTGACCGGATTGTTGCAATCAACGGCGAAAACATCCGCAACAGCCGACAGATGCTGAAAATCGTCCAAGAAAGCAAAGGCGCGCCGCTCCAGTTAAAAGTTGAGCGTAACAATCAAAATCTTACTTTGAATGCACAAACGCGCAAGCTCACGGATGGTTCGGAACGGCTCGGCATTGGCTTTGCTGGGACCGCCGGAAAACTCGAACCCGCCGGTGTTTCAACCGCCGCTAATTTTGCGGTCAGTACCAATCTTGAAATTTTGCAGATGACCGGAACCGCTTTGGGACAGGTCTTTGCCGGCAGTCGTTCGGCGCGCGATACGGTTTCAGGTCCGGTCGGGATTTTCCAGCAATCGGCGCAGGCGGCGCAAACAATGGGCTGGGAAGGCGTTTTTGCGATGCTGATGGCGATCAGTTTAAGTCTCGGCGTTTTTAACCTGCTGCCGATTCCGATGCTCGACGGCGGACAAATCATGGTGTTGGCTGTCGAAGCCGTTTTAGCTCTCTTTGGCATGACGCTTTCGATGCTGATTCGTGAACGAATTCAGCTGGCCGGATTAGCTATTGTCTTACTATTAATGGTTTTCGTCATGTTCAACGACATTTCGAGATTAGTTTCAAGGTAAACAGTCAGCAGTTAACAGTCAACAGTTAACAATGACCAGAAAAGCACTTTTTCATTGCTCTCTTTGACTGTTAACTGATAACTGTTAACTGCTGACTGGTAACTGATTTTATGCGAAAAGAAACAAAAGCGGTGATGGTCGGCAACGTGCAAATTGGCGGCGGCGCGCCTGTTGCGGTGCAGTCAATGACCAAAACCGACACGACTGATGTTGACGGAACAGTCAGACAGATTGAAGAAATGGTTGCGGCGGGTTGCGAAATAGTGCGCATTGCCGCGCCGGATAAAGAAGCTGCCCTCGCGCTCAAGGAAATTCGCAAACGCGTTTCCATTCCGATTGTCGCTGATATTCATTTTCACTATAAACTTGCTCTGATCGCGCTCGAAGCCGGAATTGACAAACTCCGCATCAATCCGGGCAATATCGGTTCGATTGATCGCGTCCGCGAGGTCGTCCGCGCCGCCGAAGCGCAAAAAGTCCCGATCAGAATCGGCGTTAACGGCGGCTCGCTTGAAAAAGATTTGCTGGCCAAATACGGTACGGCGACGCCCGAGGCAATGGTCGAATCCGGTATGCGCCATATCCAGATTCTCGAAGATTTGGGCTTTTCCAACACAATCATCTCGCTCAAAGCATCGGACGTTCACCGTACCGTCGCCGCGTATCGCCTGATGTCTGAGAAAGTAGATTATCCGCTTCACTTAGGCGTCACCGAAGCCGGAACGCCGTTTGGCGGTTCGATTAAATCCGCGATGGGTCTGGGAATTTTGCTTTACGACGGCATCGGCGACACGATTCGCGTTTCCCTCGCCGCCGAACCGCACGAAGAGGTGCGTGTCGGCTGGGAAATTTTGAAGTCATTGGGTTTGCGCGAACGCGGCGTGACGGTTGTGGCATGTCCCACTTGCGGCAGACTTGATATTGATAATTTTGTCGAAATCGTGACCGAAGTCGAACGCCGTTTGCAGCATGTTACCGAGCCGCTCCTGCTTTCGATTATGGGCTGCGCCGTCAATGGCCCGGGCGAAGCGCACGATTCGCAGCTTGGCGTCACCTTTGGCAGAAACGTCGGGATGATTTTCAAAAACGGCGTTCCGATGAGGCGCGTCGGCGGCGCGGATATTGTCGAAGAGTTTGTCAAAGAAGTCGAGATTTTGCGGCAGGAAGGCGCATCCGCCAAATCGCTCGCCGAAGTCAAACCGCTGGTGCAAATCGGCTAAATCGCCAGTAGGGAAAACGGATAAAAAGGTAGATTTCTCAGAACGCCGAAAACAATAACCAGAGCCAGAAAAGCCCATGTTCCTTGCTCCGCAAAACGCGGCACCGGCAATCCGCGCCCGCGAATTCCATATGACGCGAGCGCCGCAATTCCGTAAACCATCAACGGGACAAACACTACGAGCAGCGCGTTAAAATGAAGTGCCGACAAAACATCGCCGTTTAAAAGCGCGTGCATCCCGCGCGTCGCGCCGCACCCCGGACAATTCAAACCCGTCAACGCATGAAACGGACAAACCGGAAAAATGTTTGTGCCAACCGGATCAGTTTGTTTGACTATGATAAGAGCCGAGAGGGCCGCTACCGCACTGGTTAACGCAAACGTCCGTTCAAAATTTGAAGGCAATCTTTTTTGATTTGTTTGAATGTTTGTAGACATTACCTCAGTCTTAAGAGTTTGAGAAACGTTTCAATTTTAGTTCTATCAACCGAATCAATTTGTTTTTTTTCAGCGATTGCTGCTAAAGCCTTTATTTCATAAATCAAATCCATATTAACAGTATCAGGTTCCACTGTTACAACTTGATTTAAATATCTCAAATTCATACGTAATTTGGCATCATCATCAATTTGCGCTTGAATTTTCCCAAGCGCAAGACCAAGTTTAAAAGACCAACTCTGAATTTCGCCGGTCGCATAACGCCCTTTTAATAACTCAATTAGATTGTTAGCGATTGTCGTCTTAGAGATTTCTTTAAATTCTGAGTTTTCGCTTTTACCAATAGAACTAACAACGGTCACGGTGTCTTTAGATAATGGTTTTTGCCGTGGCTCACTAGGGACATCTTTTCTATTTTCGTACTCTTCTTGGTTCTGCTTGTAAATTAAACCGTCAGCTTGTCTTCTTTCTTCAATCCAGTCAGGTGGAAAGGAGTCAAAAATTTGCAAAGCTGGAAATCCTTCACCCAGCTTTGGCAAAAAGCTGGCAGATGAAAGTGCGAAACCAATTTGTGTCAAATTCAAGCCTTGGCCGACAAAATTATAAACAATGATGCCGGAAACTTTCACCGGCTGTCCACATAACTGCGTCGGCGTAAATTTGGAAGCCCGCGCAGCTTGAACGGCAGCCGCACGTAGAAGAGGATGACCTTTTACAGCTGATGCTGAAACAACATCGCCGTTTTCGTCAATCAAAACTTGTATATTAACTGCGCCGCTAACTTGCACAGCTTTTGCGGCCGGCGGATAAATTGGTTTAACCAGGCTTCTTGCTTTGCCATTAAGAACACCACCACCGACGTTGCCATTGATCTTACAAAGTTCTGGCGCTTTTTCCTGTGTGAAAGTAATAGAAACGGAAAACAGCGTGATTAAAAACAAATGCAAAACTTGGCATAGATTCAGCATAAAATTCTCCAGTCAATTTTAATTCTACAAAGTGATTGTCTGGTCATGCGAAATTTTAATCAAGCGTTTGCCATTTTCATAAAAAGCGAATCAGTGGCAATTTTGCGGTTGGCGTTGACGACCAAGCTCTCACGCAGGGTTTCAATTTCCGCGAGCCAGGTTTGGGCGCGAAAACTTTCCGTCGTCTCGGCGAGTTTAGCAAGTTTTGTCTGTAAATCCGAATTGATGATCTCTGCCGCGCCGAGCCGCATTGACCAAACATCGTGAATCAAAACTTGCAGAATCTCAAGCCGCGTTTCGTATTCATCTTTAATTTTTGCATCATTTAAATCTTCGGCGATTTTGAGCAAACGAGCGCGGTCGGGTTTGGCCGCCACAGATTCTAAAACGCCGAGCATTTGTTCGCGCTGCTGTTTGTAAGAATTCAGGTTTGTTGAAAGAGCTTTCCCAATGCTGCCGCGCGAAATCCGAGCCAGCAATTTCACATCGTTTGGCGAAACTTTTTTCGAAACAGCGGAATCTTCAGCTAAATACTTCTCGACTTCGTCAGCCGCAACGGGCGCAAATCGGATAATCTGACAGCGCGAGCGGATTGTTTGGAGCAGAAAATTGGGGCGATCCGTCAACAAAATCAAATGCGTGGTAGAGGCAGGTTCTTCCAAAGTTTTAAGTAAGGCATTGGCGGCGGAATCGTTTGATGAATTTAGCTTGTCGGCTTCGTCAATCAGGAAAAA
Organism: Pyrinomonadales bacterium; assembly: GCA_038212235.1. Lineage (GTDB taxonomy): Bacteria > Acidobacteriota > Blastocatellia > Pyrinomonadales > Pyrinomonadaceae > JBBQUS01. Next base: position 225,185 of record JBBQUS010000001.1, on the reverse strand, counting down.
TCTGGCTTTGCCTTCGTACGGAGTAAAATTCGATTCGTCAACCAGATTGCGAACCGCGTCAACTAAAATCGTGTTCTTGTACGGAACAACTGTTCCGACGTCCGGGTGCTCGCTCCAAAAAAGCCTTTTGTATTCGTCTCTGTGTTTATCGTCCGGAGTCGGAAAAGCTGGAAACTTTGAGATTCGAACACACGAAGCGCAAACGTCGCAGGCTTCATCATCAACCGGCTGCTGGCATAAAACCGCTTTGGCCAGTTCGAGCGCAAACTGTCGCTTGCCGATGCCTTCGTCACCGGCAAAAATGAGCGAAGCTGGTACGCGGCCGGTTTTCAGCATTCGGCGCAAAACGGTTTTTATTTGGTTGTTTCCAAGTAGTTTGCTAAACACAGAAATTAATCACAGACTAACACGGATGAACACGGATTTATTAAATAATTGATCTGTATAAATCTGTGTTTACGCAAAGCGGGACGGTTGATAATGCTTATAAGTTTGCCAAAATGTAATCGGTCATAGTTTGATACAAATGCTTTTGCAATTGAGGGTCGGCGACGCCGTGACGCTCTGTCGGGTACGGCATAAATTCAAACGATTTTCCGGCTTTTTGCAAAGCGTAAATGAGCTGCATGGCGTTTTGCAGATGCACGTTGTCGTCAATCGCGCCGTGAATTATCAACAGTTTTCCGCTCAAATTCGCGGCCGCCGCCGTGACCGAAGATTTACGGTAACCTTCCGCGTTGGTTTGCGGCGTTTTCATGTAGCGCTCCGTATAAATCGAATCGTACAGAGACCAATCCGCCACGGTTCCGCCCGCAATCCCCATTTTCCAGGATTTGCTGTGCGTCAAAGCAAACGCCGTCATGTAACCGCCAAAGCTCCAGCCGTGCAGACCAATCCGCGCAGCGTCAACAAAAGGCAGAGTTTTAAGATACGAAATACCGTCCTCTAAATCCCGCAGCTCGCTTTCGCCAAAACTTTTGTAAACGCTGTATTCCGACTGAACGCCTTTGCCCGAAGCCGTGCGGTTGTCCACAATCCAAATAATGTAACCTTTTTCCGACAACATTTGATACCACATTCCGGTTTCGTCGAGCCATTCGTTTTGGACTTGCGGCGCGTGCGGGCCGGAATAGGTAAATTCCATCACCGGATATTTTTTGTTTGGATCAAAGTTTGGCGGCTTGATCATGAGGGCTTCCATCGTGAAACCGTCGCGCGTTTTGACCTGTAAAAATTCAGGCTTGTTAAGTTTATAGGTTGAAAAACCCCGTGATAAATTTCCACCGTCGGTAGCGCGAACGGGCGAACCGCTTGCATTAAATAAACGGACTTGCGGCGAAGAGTTGATATCGCTGTAAATATCAGTAAATTGGGTCAAATCCTTGTTGAATGCGGCTTGATGCGAACCCGCGCCCGTCGAGATTTTTTGGAAACCGGTTCCGTCCAGTTTGACGCGGTAAATTTGCACCGCTACGGGTGAATCTTTGGTGGCGCTAAAATAAACAAACCCGTTTTTCTCGTCCGCGCCGTACAAATCCCTGACTTCCCAATCGCCGCCGGTCAATTGCTTAATAAGTTTGCCGTTTTGGTCAAAATGGTAAAGATGTTTCCAACCCGAACGCGCGGCGGATTGCCAGATAAACGAACCGTCTTTCAAGAAAGTCGGGTTATCAATGACTTCGACCCAGGCCGGAGAAGTCTCTTTAAAAATCGTGGCGGTTGCGCCCGTCTCGCGGTCAGCGGCGTTTAAATCAAGGAAAGTCTGCTCGCGGTTTTGCGCCTGATAAACCACCCGCTTTGAATCAAGCGACCAAGTGACGCGCGAAATCAAAAAATCCTCCGGTTTGTAATTGGCCGTTTCGACAAATTTGACTGTTCCGCTTTTGAGATCGGCCACGCCTAATTTAACAATCGGGTTTGGATCACCGGCTTTTGGATATGGCGTGTTTTCGACTTCCTGGTCGGCAGGGTTGTTGGTTTCCGAAATATTATTGACAACAGTAAATTTCGGCACGGGAGATTCATCGGTTCGCAGAAAAGCAATCGCGCTCGAATCCGGCGACCACCAATAACCGCGTTTGTCGCCGCGCCCATACAATTCTTCTTCGTAAACCCAGTCGAGCCGACCGTTTAAAACATTTTCGCCGCCGTCTTTGGTCAGCTGTGTTTCTTTGCCCGTCGCAGTTTCGACCACATAAAGATTCATGCCGCGCACAAAGCTCTGATATCTGCCGTCCGGGCTAACATCAGCCTCGAGCTTCTCTTCTGCCTGATTGAATAAAAGTGTGCCCTGTAAACGGGTCAGTACCGGGAGCGTCAGCGACCGGGCGAAGTGTGCTAACTCCGGTCGCTGACGCTCCCGGTACTGACTCATTACCGGCGAAGATAGAACTATAAACAAAGTGAGAAACAGAAGATAGGATTTATTCATACGGTTTAAATGTGCGAAATTTAAGACCCAAACGTGCCTCAAGCTTGAATCCGCAGCGTGAAGTTTGGGATAACTTCGCCTACTTTGTCGCCGCGCCAATTTTTAATCAGGAGATGCGCGAAATGGCGCAGAGTCGCAGAATTTTCCGGGCTAATAATTTCTAATTGTTTGAGAATTTCAAGCGTCGCGACGGGACGGGCGCGGCGGTCTTCGCCGTCCTCGATTTTAAGCGCGATCCCAAGCCCGCGCGTCCACCGGGGCGAAGGCAAAACCCCCGCCGTGTAAACGCCTTCCGCGCCGATTTTTGAAATGATTTTGCCGCTCGCGGCGCGCATGATTTCCGTATCCAATCTTTCGGTCAAACTGCCGCCGATCATTTCCGGATAACCCATCATCGCCGAGACAATCCGGCGGCAGGCTTCGCGCAGTTCGGCGTCAAAATCCTTCGGCGGAAAAACGAGTTTGGCGTATATCTGCGCCATTGTTTTGAGCGGAACGGCGAAATTGGGAGCGGCGCAGCCGTCAATTCCGATTTTTATTTCGTCACTTTGCAAGCCGGAAAACTTTTTGATTGTCTCAAAAATTTTAGCTTGAATCGGATTTTCGGGCGACTCATAATTTTTTAGATTTGCCCGTGTGTGCTTTGCGAAAGCGAGCATCGCGACGTGTTTGCCGGAACAGTTATTGTGAAGCTGCGTTGGCGGAATGTGTTCGGCAATCATTTGTCTGGCCAGTTCCGCGTTAAAAGGATCGTGCGCTCCGCAGCGCAAATCCTTTTCCGACAAACCGCATTTTTCCAAGATTTTCGCGGCCGTTTCAGTGTGCAGCGGTTCGCCGCTGTGCGAGCCGCAGGCGAGAGCGATTTCACGCTCGGTTAAGCCAAACGCTTCGGCCGCGCCCGAAAGCAAAAACGGAATCGCCTGAAACGGCTTGGCTGCCGAACGCATAAACGTAACGATTTCGGGATCGCCAAGCGAACCGATTAATTCACCATCGCCGTCAACAATCGCCAAATGTCCGCGATGAACCGATTCGACCGTGTTGCCGCGTCTGACTTCAACCAAAATTTCTGAGTTTGTCATTCGTTATATTCGGGATAATCGGAAAAATCCGGCGGACGGTAAGATTCGTTTTCGTCCCCGTCCGGCGCTGAAATATTATCCGCGAGATCAAACCAGCGTCGTAAACCTGCTCCCATCAGCAACCAATTTTCTTCCCTGACAACCTTTAAGACGTTGCGCCTGATTTGTCGCCGATTGACCAAATCCTTTTGTCTTAAAAGAAAAATTCCATCCTCCTGATCTTTGTAACGTCCGGCAATAAATTTCAAAATCACCAGCCATTCCGGTGTAACTATCTTAATTTTATCAGCGAGCGTTAACGCATCCGCTAAAGCCGTTCGATAAAATTTTCGCGCAGTATCGCGCCTAACAATCCAGTCAACCGCGACACTTCTCTCCCCGATTCGCACGGCATAGCGCTCGCCGCCAAAGCTTAATTGACGTTCTGCCGACAAAGAGATTGTTTGCGAAGCAATAAGATCAACGTCTCGCGTGAGTCGCAATGAGCCGTACAAATGCATTGCCAAACCGCCAATCAAAGCCCATTCGACCGATTCAGCATCAGCAACAACGGCAACAACGGCAACAGCTTTCAATCCTGTTGCCGTATCAATCATTTCATTTGCCGCGACATTGTGAGCGATTCGCTCTCTTAATTCTTCTTCGCTCATTCTTTTTTCAAAGACTCTTCAAACGTTTTGTCGTTAGCGTGCATAATGAAACCAACAATCAAACTTAAAATGGCGGTAACACCAAATATTAACGTTAACCATCCGGCCGCGCTGATGGTTGTTTCCTCATCGCTAACGTCGAATCCTTTGTTTGCCCACTCTGCATTTTCAGAGCTAACAATTGCTCCGCAAACAAATGCAGCTATCGTAAAACACGCACGCAAAATAAATGTTATGATGGCATCTCTTTTCACTATTTCATTGAAAATCTCGAATGTCTTTGAAAGGTTTCTCGCGGTCGGTAAAATCCGGGCGGTAATAATGCGAAGCGCCGTCGTACTCCTGAATCCAGCCCGTTTCCATCTCCAAATCTTCCAGAATTGAGACGGCCTTTTGCCATTCGCGCTCAGAGATTCGGCGCGACAGCAAAAGATAGCGCGAATCGGTCGCGGCTTTGTTGGCCGCGTAATATTGCGCCATTAGAGAAACGGCGACTTGCGGGCTTAGTTCGCGCTTTATCCAGCGCAAATTTTCTGCGATTTCAGCCAGATCGTTTGGCAAAACCAGCAGTCTGATGACAAGGCCGCGCTGCAGCAAGTCGTTTTCGTCAAAAACCAATTTCTCGCCGGTTTGTCGAAACATTTCCTTAATTGCGAGGCGAGCAAATTTTGAATATTCGCGTACCTTTGAATATTCAAATCCGGCAGCATCGTCCGCGTATTTTAAATCGGGCAGGTAAACGTCAACAATTCCGTCGAGTAATTTCAAAACTTCGACCGAATCGTAAGCATTGGTGTTGTAAACAATCGGGAGCCGCAAACCGTTTTGGGCGGCAATCAAAATTGCCCGCGCCATCTGCGCCGCGAAATGCGTCGGAGAAACAAAATTGATGTTGTGACAACCGCGCGATTGCAATTCGAGCATCATTTCGGCCAGTCGTTCGTGAGAGACTTCGTTGCGTTTCTGCTCGCGCCAGATTTGCGAAATCTGGTAATTCTGACAATAAACGCAGCGCAGATTACAGTTGCCAAAAAAAATATTGCCCGCGCCATTTGTTCCGGTCAACGCCGGTTCTTCGCCAAAATGCGCGGTGTAACTTGAAACAATCGGCAAGCGTCCCGAATAACAGGCGGCGATTTCATCAATAAGCCGATTATTGCCGCAGTCTTTCGGGCAAATCGTGCAGCGCTCAAGTAATTTTTCGAGCGCGATAACGCGATTTTCAAATTCGCCGTTTGTTAATAATTTGAGATAAGAAGCCGCCATATTTTCGAGGCCATGTAGATTCGACCGAAGAAATTATACGTGAACTTGAAGACAATGGCGAAAAGTTCTTGGAGCCAAATAAATAGCCGATTATGAATTAATTTTCTAATGGCTTCTTCCGGATTTGCATTGAAAATTACTTTTTATTTATCTTTATCCTCTAAAACTATTGAACCCGCAAATGCTCGAAGTCCCATTAACTGTTGTTCGCTAAGCTGAAATGTTAAGAAGGAGCTTTGTAATTTAACATCTCTGGCTTGCAGAACTTCTTTCAGTATTTTTACTGGCAGAACGATTATTATCATTGGGTTTTCGTCTTTGCTCGCTCTTCTTCCCATTTCACCGTCAGTTATTGTTGAAATTATCCGAGGTTTTGATGAATCCGAAACATTGGGTAGTTCAATCGTCTGATTATCATAAACTAGCTGCATCCCAACATCAGTTGGAAACCTCTTCATATTTGTTAAAGAAATAAAATCTATCTGAACATCATCAAGGATAAATATTGGTTTACCTTTGACCAACTCGTAAGCCGTATTCGCTCTTAATTCCAAATCAGGATAATTTGAATTAGGGACTTTGAAAGCGATAGGTTCAAGCCTAATCGAACCGATTGTTTCACCAAGATTAGAAGTTAAGAGTTCATCTTTGATAGAAATTGAATAACCAGGTGGTTTTTCGGCGAAATAATCGCGACAAGCGTTATGTGGAAACTCAAAGATAAGCAATATCAAAGCGAACGATAATGTTCCTAATTTAATTAACATAATATTCCAAATTAATAGACACAGAAATTATTCGTTTGTTCCATTTCATTCTTAGTTGATATGCCACAATACTGTGAAGCCAATAATTTGTTATCAATTTGTATTTGGAAGCTTTGGCATTTTTTTGCCGCGTTTAAATGTTAGAAAAGGAAAATTACGCCGCCGTTTCCGGTTTTCATCAATCACTGTTTGCGGAACCAGTTCGCGGCTGAGGCGGAGAGTAAAATCCATTTCCATAAAAATCGCCCGATGTGCGATGCGCGTTTCAAAAATCAGTAAAATCGAACCGTAAAACAAAAAACACGCGCCTACCAGCCCGAGCACCGCCGGCAGCCATTCGTAGCCGCGTCCCGTCGCCGCGACCATCCCGATGGCGACGCTGGTTGAAACAAACAAACAGAGCGCAAAATAAAATGTCACCAGTGAACGCTGCAGAAGACGGTTGCGCTTTGCCGCCAAATCAAGCATTTTGTATGTAATCTCGCGCCGTTCTTCTAACAGTTCGAGTTTGTCTTTGGTATGCGCGAGTTCTTCGAGGCGGTCAAGCAGAGAACGAACGCGGTCAACGGTGCGCGCAATTCGCGAAGCGGTGGAAAGAATTAACGAACCGCACGCCGAAATCAGTACCGCAGGCGTAATCATCGCCGTCAAAACGCCGAGCGCTGAAGATAAATCCTGCGTGTTGAATTGAAAAAGCATTCATTTGTTATTAGAAACCAGGAAGCGCCCCGCGCGCAAATTAAATGAAATTCTGGCTCTCGAAAAACGCAGAAATTTCTCTCCGCGAACAGCTTGTAAGTCAAGTGATACTCGCGATTGTCGTGGGTGATTTGCGCGTTGGAGCAAAACTGCCGAGCGTTCGCCAAATGGCCGCGCGCTTGCGAGTGCACCCAAACACGGTCAGCGCGGCCTACGTCTGGCTCGAAGCCGAAGGCTGGGTTGAATCTCGCAAGGGCAGCGGAGTATTTGTCGTAGAAAAATCACTCAGTGAAATAGAGAGTGCCGCATCAAATTCAGCTTTAGAACTTGATGCGCTGGTTTCACAATTTATTCAATCGGCGCGAACACGCGGTTTCACGCTCGAACAAATCGCTTCGCGGCTTAACGCCAAATTCAAGCCGGTTGAAATCGAGCGCATATTATTAATCGAATCAGACGCCGAGCTGAGAAAGATTCTTGCCTGCGAGATTCAGCAGGCGGTTGACTTGCCGATTATCGAAACTGATTTGACAAATTATCAAACGCTGCCAAAAACAATCACAATCGCACTCGCCGAAACTTCGTCAAAGCTCTCTCCCGAAACAGTCAAACTTTGTTTGCGGCTCAATTCAGTGCAGAGCGAGATGCGCGGCAAGGAACGTCCTGCGCCCAATGAACTCATCGCGGTCGCATCGGGTTGGGAGCCATTTTTGCACTGGTCTCAAACAATGCTGGTGGCTGCCGGAATTGCTCACGAACAGATTATTTTACGAGATACCGGAAGCAAAGACTGGAAACGCGGGCTGACTTCGTGCAAGTTTTTGATCGCAGACAGTTTGACGGCCGGAAAATTGATTGAGGATTTTGACGTTCGAGTGTTTAGATTAATAGCGAAAGAATCGCTCAATGAGCTGCAAAATGTGATTGATTTTTCTGATTGACGCGCTCGATCTCGCCGTTCATTTTTCCGGTTATCATCAGCCAGACCATTTTCCAATCTCCGGCAAAAGACCAGAGCGGATATTTAAAAGTGGCGGGGCGATTGTGTTCGATAAAAAAATGGCTGTACCAGGCCAAACCGTAGCTTGGCACAAGCGCGAGCGGGAACAAATACCAAAACCCTTTGACGATTAAGAGCGTGAGGATTAAAATCCCGAGCATCGAGCCCGCGAAATGCAGCGTGCGCGTTAGCGGCGCGCTATGCTCCGCAACGTAAAAATCCCAAAACTCGACGAAATTTTGCGGCTTTTCCATGTATCTTAAATACAGCCAAATAAAAGTTTTTGCAAGAATCAGAAGAAAAATCTGATGCCGCCCGCTTGAAGATTTTGTACAATCGAATTACGTTGTAGAAAAATTAATTTTCTAGGCGTCCAAAGCGCGTCTTTTGAAAAGCAGATAACACACAGGGAAACTCAGAAAATGCCTTACTTTAGTGAACCAATCAACTCGCAGCCGACCAACGTTTCAACCGTTGAAAATCCGGTTCGGCGCTGCGAACGCTGTGACCGCGAAACCGATGAATACGTGATGTTTGTTCATCCGGATAACTCGGAACATTTTATTTGCTGGAGCTGTCAGCAGAGAGACGATAAAAATTTTAATATGAAACCGTCGTTTCGCAAGGAGCGCAGCGGCGGTCGCTATTTGCCCAAATCGCCCAAATTTGACTGATGGCGATTAGAAAAATTACCGAACACCCGGCCGCGGTTTTAGGAAGCGCCGGCGAACCCGTAACAAAATTTGACGAAGAATTAAACGCTCTGATCGCCGATATGTTTGAAACAATGTATGCGGCGGAAGGCGTCGGGCTGGCCGCATCGCAAATCGGGCTGAGAATGCGGCTTTTTGTGATGGATTGCGAAGGGCTTAAACTGGTCGCGGCAAATCCCGAAATTATCACTTCCATGGGCGAGCAAACCGGCGATGAAGGCTGTCTCTCGCTCGGCAAAATTCCGGCGGTTATAACGAGGGCAAATGTGGCGACTCTAAGAGCGCAAAACGCCAGCGGCGAGTGGTTTGAAGAAATCGCAGAGGGCTTGACAGCCAGGTGTTTTCAACACGAAACCGATCATTGCGACGGCAGACTTTTTATTGATCATTTACCCAGATTGCGCCGCGAAATGGTGGTTAAAAAGTTTCTCAAGGAAAAGAAATTTCGTTGATTCTGCTTGATTTCCGCGGCTTAACGTTTTTGCTTGAGTGTTTTCAAAGCGGCTAAATCGTGAACGCCCTTTTCATTGAGATGTTCGAGAAAATGAACGAAAATCTGCGCGGTCGCCAGCGCGTCGCCGGCGGCGCGGTGACGATTGTAAATCGGAATCGAAAAATGCTCGGCGACCGTGTGCAGACGATGGTTTTTTAAATCCGGCAGCAGTTTTCGCGAGAGTCTGACGGTGCACAGATGCGCGTTGATTAGCTTGCGTTCGGGGTACACGCGCCCGATTTCGTGATTTAAGAAAGCCATGTCAAACGGCGCGTTGTGAGCGACCAGAATTGAATCGCCCAAAAATCGGAGCAAATCCGGAGCGATTTCAGCAAAAAGCGGAGCCCGCTTGACCATCTCATTGGTAATGCCGGTCAGTGAAACGATAAACGGCGGAATTGGTTTTTCCGGGTTGAGCAGAGTTTGAAATTCATCAACTATCCGCCCGTTTTTGATCAGATAAGCGCCGATTTCAGTCATTCGCGCATACGTCGGTTTGGTTCCGGTGGTTTCCGTATCGAAAACAACAAATTCGGTTTCGTTTAATTTTCTGGCTTCAAAATCGGGTGCGACCAGTTCGACAATCGAATCGGGACGCAGCCAGAGGCGCGGGTCTTCGGCAATTAAATCAGCAATCAGCGAGACGGCAAATCCATTGTCTATTTTGGAGACTCCTAAAACTTCGTCGGCAACGACCGTTGCCGAAAGCGCCCCGCCGTGAAACTTTAGAAGATTTATCGTATCGCCGATTAAAATCGAGTTGGAAATTAAGTTAGAATAAAAAGCCATTTTGCAGAATTTTTTTAATTCAACCTTTACGATACACGAACCGATGAATTTTGACGAAATTATCCGGCATTTTAAAGCGACTGGCGCTTTACTTGAAGGACACTTTATTTTATCGAGCGGTCTGCACAGCCCCGGCTATTTACAGTGCGCGCTCGCCCTGCAACATCCGTCTGACGCCGTAAAATTTGGCGGCGCGATTGCTGAAAGCGTTCTCAGAACCGCCTGCGGCAGCGGGCGGGTTTCCGATTGTTTCGACGCGGTAGTCTCGCCCGCAATCGGCGGCCTGATCATCGGTTTTGCCGTCGCGCAAAGCCTGAACCTTCCTTTTTTTTGGACTGAGCGTGAAAACGGGCAGATGACTGTCAGACGCGGTTTTCGGGTGAAAGAAAACGAAAAGCTGTTGGTTATCGAAGACGTTATTACAACCGGCGGTTCAACCCGCGAATGCATTGCCGCCGTGGAAAGTTTGGGGGCGAAAGTCATGGCGGCGGCTTCGATTATTGATCGCTCAGGCGGCACGGCAGATGTCGGCGTGCCGCGCATGGCGCTGGCAACTCTGGAAGTGCCGACTTTTGAACAACCTAACTGTCCGCTGTGCGCAAAAGGCGATGCGGCGATTAAGCCAGGCAGCCGTTTTGCGGCAAAATGAATTATCGTCTTTTAATTCAATACGACGGCACTGATTTTCATGGCTGGCAGATGCAGGCAAACGAGCAGCGCACGGTGCAGGGCGAATTAACCAAAGTTTTATCTTTTCTCGAAGATGCTGACGTCGTTGTTCACGGTTCGGGAAGAACCGACTCGGGAGTGCACGCGGAAGGGCAAGTTGCGAATGTTCATTTGGAAAAACCGATGCCACCGGACAAATTGCTGGCGGCAATCAATGGAAATCTGGCGCGCGATGTCAGAATTATCGGCGTCGAACACGCCGCGCCTGATTTTCACGCCCGGTTTTCGGCGACCGGTAAAACTTATTGTTATCGCGTGCTCAATGCGCCCGTCATGTCTCCGTTCTGGCTGCGTTACGCCGCTTTCGAATCGCGCGTTCTGGATTTGGAGAAAATGCGGCAGGCGGCAAAGCATTTTTTAGGCGTTCACGATTGGACAGCTTTTTCAGCAGCCAGCAGCGAGGCCGAAAATCGCGTTCGCAATCTGACGCGCCTGGACATCGAGGCGCGCCGGGACGACAGGGCAAACGGTTTAATGTTCGAGTTTACAGTTTCAGCCGAAGGCTTTCTGAGATACATGGTACGCTCGATTGCCGGCACTTTGCTTGAGGTTGGAAGGCAAAGAAAAACTCCCGAACAGGTTTTAGAAGCGATTCTTTCCGGCAATCGCAGCCTCGCCGGCGCGACCGCCGCCGCCAAAGGTTTGACGCTTTTAAAGGTTCACTATGATTGAGAATTTTTCTGCCGTTGTTGAGCCGAACGCACCGGACGCCGCGCTTTTAGAGCGGATTGACTGGGCGCGGTTGCCGCGTCATGTCGCCGTAATTATGGACGGCAACGGGCGCTGGGCGGCGGCGCGAAATCAGCCGCGTGTTTTCGGACATCGCGCCGGAGTCGAATCAGTGCGCGCAATTGTTGATACCGGCGCGCGGCTTGGTCTAAAGGCTCTGACACTCTACGCTTTTTCGACCGAAAACTGGAAACGCCCGCCGCTCGAAGTTTCCGCCTTGATGCGAATGCTGCGCCGTTATCTGCGGCTCGAGATTGATAATTTGGACAAACAGAATATTCGTTTTCAAGCCATCGGGCGCGTCGAATTTCTGCCCGCCGCCGTCAAAAAAGATTTGGCCGAAGCGACGGATCGAACCAGAAACAACGGCGGAATGGTTTTAAGCGTCGCTTTAAATTATGGCGGACGGGCAGAAATTGTTGACGCTTGTCAGGCAGCGGTGAAAGAAATGCTGGGGCGCGGCGAAAATCTTGATGATTTTAGCGAACAGCACATCGCCGCCAAACTCTACACGCGCGGGTTGCCGGAACTCGATTTACTAATTCGCACGAGCGGCGAAATGCGCGTTTCAAATTTTTTGCTCTGGCAAGTTGCCTACAGCGAGATTTTTGTCACGAAAACTTTGTTTCCCGATTTCCGGCGACGCGATTTACTTGAAGCAGTCGTGGATTTTCAACAGAGAGAGCGCCGCTTTGGAGACATCAAAGGCAAAGGATGAAGGATGAAGGATGAAGGATGAACAGTGGAATAAGTTACTATTTTGTTTTTAATTCCTCAGCTTTCATCCTTCATCCTTCATCCTTCATCCTTCAGTTATGTGCTTTATCTATCGCAAATTCTCGGCGCGCCGATTCTTGACCGCGACGGCGAGCAGGTCGCTAAAATCCGCGACGTTGTGGTGCGGCTCGGCGAAGACGACCATCCGCCGCTCGTCGGACTCGTCGCGCGTTACCGCCGCCGCCTGTTTTTTATGCCGAGTTTTAGTCTCAAAGATTTTAGCGAGCGCGGCATTCGTCTCAATACCGACGTTTTGGATCTAAGTCCGTTCGCCCGCCGCGAAGGAGAAGTTTTGCTGGCGCGCGATGTCTTGGACAGACAATTAATTGATGTTGACGGCAAGCGCGTCGTTCGCGTCAATGATGTGCAATTAATCGAAGTCGGAACGGGTTGGCGCGTCACGGGCGCTGACGTTTCGATGCGCGGGCTATGGCGGCGTTTGATGCCGATTGGCTTTTACGGTTCGAACACGCCGGTCGAAGTAATTGACTGGATTGACGTCGGTTATCTGGCAACTGACACGGCGACGGCCAACGTCCAACTTAAATCTTCCAAAGACAAGCTCGCCCGCCTGCATCCGGTTGAAATTGCCGCGCTGATCGAATCGCTCTCGCCGATTCATCGGACCGAAATTGTCGAATCACTCGATTTTGAAATTGCCGCCGATACGCTCGAAGAAATGGATGAGGAAACGCAGGCGCGAATCCTCGATGAAATGGATGAGGAGCGCGCCGCTGATATTCTCGAACATATGTCGCCGGACGACGCGGTTGACGTTCTAAACGAATTGTCCGAAGAAAAAGCCGAAGAGCTTTTTGATTTGATGGAAGGCGAGGAAAAAGAAAATGTCGCCGAATTGCTTTCCTACAAATCCGACACGGCTGGCGGTTTGATGACGACGGAATTTTTGACGATTCCGCGTAATCTGACGGTTGGCGAAACGCTGGCGCGTCTGCGCGAAATGGCGGAAACGCCAAACATGATTTATTACCTCTACGTTACGGAAGAGGAAAATTCGTGGAAACTGTCCGGCGTCATTTCGCTTAGAAGTATTATTTTGTCTGATCCGAATGCTCTGGTTCAAGACGTGATGCGCGATGATTTTCAATTTGCCGCTCCCGGCGACGACGCGGAAAACGCCGCGCAGCAAATCTCCGAATACAATTTGCTGGCCCTACCGGTTGTTGACGAACTCGGCGAAATCGTCGGAATTATTACGGTTGATGACGCAATGGAAATCCTGATTCCAGACAATTGGCAAAAACGACTGCCGCGATTGCTTGGGTAAGCGCTAGAGACTTGGCACAATGGCTGGTTTTCCAGTATTATTGCGGCATGAAGGAATTGTATCCAGAATTGCAACCTTTTGAGACCGGAATGTTACCTGTCTCAGAGTTACACACAATTTATTATGAACGTTGCGGCAATCCTGATGGATTGCCGATTGTTTTTCTGCATGGCGGTCCCGGCGGCGGAATCATGGAAGGCTACCGGCGTTTCTACGATCCGGCGGCATATCACATCATTTTATTTGACCAGCGCGGTTCGGGAAAATCCACGCCGCCCGCCGAACTGCGAGAAAACACGACCTGGGATTTGATTGCCGACATCGAGCTATTGCGCGAAAAATTCGGAATTGAAAAATGGATTGTTTTTGGCGGTTCGTGGGGCAGCACGCTTGCGCTCGCCTATTCTGAAACTCACCCGACGCGTGTTTCCGGTTTGATTTTGCGTGGTATTTTCCTCTGTCGCCCCTCAGAATTAAGCTGGTTTTATCAGGCCGGGGCGAACCAAATTTTTCCGGATTTTTGGGAGCAGTATCGCGATGCGATTCCGGAAAATGAGCGCGGCGATATGATGCAGGCTTATTACAAACGGATGACGAGCGACGACGAAAAAGTCAGACTCGACGCCTGTCGCGCGTGGAGTATTTGGGAAGGCAGCACCTCAAAACTCTATCCTGACACTTCGCTGATTGAACATTTCGCGGGCGATAAAGAAGCTCTCGCTCTGGCGCGAATCGAATGCCACTACTTTGTCAACAACTGTTTTTTCCCGACAAATAATTTTCTGCTCGAAAACATCGAGAAAATTCGGCACATTCCGACCGTGATTGTGCAGGGACGTTACGATGTGGTTTGCCCGGCAACGAGCGCCTGGGATTTGCACAAAGCGTTTCCCGAATCAGCGCTGACAATCGTTCCTGCCGCCGGACATTCGGTGAGCGAGCCCGGAATCACGTCGGCGCTGGTTGAAGCGACCGACAAAATCCGCGACTTTAATCTTGAATTAAAGGAAACGTAACAAGCTTTTGTTAATTTGCATCTAAATTCTGAACCTTCACTTAAAAAAAGAACGAACAGAGAAAACATGACCGGACGAGTATTAGTCCTCAACGCATCATACGAACCAATTAACGTCTGCACGGAACGCCGCGCGGTGGTAATGATTTTTAAGGGCGTCGCCAGAATGGAAGAACACAACGGGCATCAACTTCATTCGTCAAAACTCGTGATGGAAGCGCCTTCTGTGATTCGTCTGATGGAATATCGCCATATTCCGCACGAGCGGCGTTCCCTTTCGCGCAAAAACATTTTGCTGCGCGACCAATACACTTGCCAGTATTGCAAAAAAGTTTTACAGCCCGCCGAACTCACGCTCGACCACGTTCAGCCGCGCTCGCGCGGCGGCGAATCAACATGGGATAATCTGGTGGCTTGCTGCAAACGCTGCAATCACAAAAAAGGTAATCTGACGCCGGACGAAGCCGGAATGAAACTCCTCAAACGCCCGCGTCCGTTTTCGCTTCACGTCAATCGTCAGATTATGCGCTACCTCGGCAGAACCGATCAGACCTGGCGCAAATATTTGTATTACGAATCATCGGAATTTAGCACGACGACTTTTTCAGAGTAAGAGAAAGTGGGTTTTGACTGAAATTTAACTCCGGCTAGCGAATCGGCGCGGCTTGCGATAAACTTTTCTTTTGATGAGAGCGTCAAAAGTAAAAGTTAAAGGAATCATCTAAAATGTTAGGACTTGGAACAACCGAACTTATTTTAATCGTCGCCGTTTTGTTTCTGCTCTTCGGCGCGTCTCGTCTGCCTCAGCTCGCGAAATCATTGGGTCAGAGCCGCAAAGCCTTTAAACAAGGCATGAAGGAAGCCGAAGAAGAAGATTTTGAAGAAGAGGAAGAGGAAAAGCGGCGTTTTAGCAAACCTCGGGCTGCTCAGCTTTCTTCCATCAGCGATGAAGAATTGTTAGAAGAAGCTCGCCGCCGCGCCGCCGTGCGCCGCGATTAATTAGCTGCTGACTCAAAATTAAAATGTAGGGCGCGACGTAAGGTTCGCCCTACATTTTTGCTGTTTATCTTCCGCCTATTTTTTTCTTGCCGTCACGAGCGTCATTTTTACCGAGAGCCGAAAGCTCAGACCGTCGGATGAGTCATTAATAACTTTTTCGATTGAGCGAAGAATTTCGACCTGTTTTTTATCCGGCACAAAACCGACCCAGGTGGGGAAAAGAAAATCGGATATGAGCGGCGAGCGCAGAAATTCGTCGCCCGTTTCAAACTCAAAAAGTTCGTTATTTGTGCTTGACTCGATTTTCCTGAAACCGGAGTTCGCCGTAACATCCTCGACATCGGAAACAGTCGGCAGATTCTCGATCAAATTCTCGATTTCCGCTCCCATTTCGTCCATTCCAAGCGCGTGCAGAGCTTCCCAATAAATTGAGAAAAACTCACCAAAGCTGCCCGCCGTCGGCACTAGAAAAGCCGCATTACCCTTGTTATCCAAAACCCGGTAGAGTTCCTTCCAAACTGCCAGCAGACGCTCTGTCTGAAGAAAAGATGCATCGCAGATAGCCGTTTCAAAAGCCGCATCGGGAAAATTGAGCTGGTGCGGAAAAGAGTTTTGAAAATGAATCGCGGCGTTGACAGCGACGGCTTTAGCTTTCGCAATATTGAGGCGTTCCTCATTGGAGACGGTGGCGAACACTTCGACCTTTTCATCAAGCTTTTCGCACAGTTCGATGACGTGATTGCCCGTTCCGGCTTCGACATACAAAAACTGCCCGTCATCCGGCAGTTTGATGTTTTTATCCACCAGTTCAGCGAACCGCACGCTCCAGTCGGTCGCCACATAAAGGTCATGCAGATACGCCAGTTCTTTGGCTGATTTGTCCGTTGTCATATTTCAATCGTAAATCGTAAATCGTGATTAGTAAATAGCCATTTGTGAGCGATACATTGGATTCTCGATTTACTATTTACTATTTACTATTTACCATTGACTAGCTATGAAACATATTCGAGAGCTTTTTGATTTAACGGGTAAAACGGCGGTTGTGACGGGCGGTTCGCGCGGGCTTGGCAAGGAAATGGCGGAAGCGCTCGGTGAAGCCGGAGCCAAATTAATGCTTTGCGCGCGCCGCTCCGAATGGCTCGATCCGACGATTGCCGAATTTCGCGCGCGCGGTTTCGAATGCGAATCGGCTCTCTGCGATGTCGCGCAGCCCGAACAGGTGCAAACTGTGATTGACAAAACCGTCAGCGCGTTCGGCAAGGTTGATATTTTAATCAACAACGCCGGAATTTCATGGGGCGCGATGCCTGAAGAAATGCCGCTCGAACGCTGGAAACAGGTTTTGGACGTTAATTTAACCGGCTGCTTTTTATTTGCTCAAGCCGCTGGGCGCGAAATGCTGCGAAACAAAAGCGGCTCAATCATTAACATCACTTCGATTGCAGGTTTGAGTTCGAGCGCTAACGGCCCCTATTACGTCGGTTACGCGGCAAGCAAAGCCGGATTAATCGGTTTGACAAGAGAGCTGGCGGCCAGTTGGGGACGACGCGGCGTACGCGTCAACGCGGTCGCGCCCGGCTTTTTCCACTCGCGTCTGGCCGATGCCGTGATTGACAAATACGAATCCGACATTCGCGAAAACAATCCGATTCCGCGAATCGGAAACGAAGGCGAATTAAAAGGCGTAACGGTTTTTCTGGCGTCCGAAGCGTCAAGCTACGTCACCGGACAAACAATCGTTGTGGACGGCGGAATGACTGTTTGATTTAATTAGCAATTATTACGCCATCAATCTATTTGATGGCTTCTGGTTTTCTCGTAAATTGTGACAAAATAAGCTACATGACAGACCAACTTTTACTTGAACGAATCACTCTGAATCCGAAAGTTATGACCGGAAAGCCTGTGATTCAAGGCACACGCTTGACGGTCGAGTTTATTCTTAATCTTTTAGCACACGGCGCAACTACCGCAGAAATTTTAGATGAATACAAAGGACTTGCGTCCGAAGACATTCAAGCCTGTTTGTTGTTTGCCAGAGAATCCTTGAGCCGAACGGAGTTTATGCCTCTTGTCATGGAGACGGCGTGAAATGCGCTTTCTGGTTGATGAATGCACCGGTCCGAAGGTCTCAGAATGGCTCCGCGACGAAAGTCATGAAGTTTTTTCTGTTTTCGATGAAGCGCGTGGAATAACGGATGATGATGAAATTCTCGCAAAGGCCTTTTCCGAAAATTGGATTTTGATAACCAACGATAAAGATTTCGGTGAGATGGTTTTTCGGGAACGGCGCAAGCATCACGGTATAATTTTTATGCGGTTAGAAGATGAGCGGTCAGCAAACAAGATTGAAGTTTTACAGCGACTGCTCAAAGGTTACGCCGAAAAGTTGCCCGAAGAATTTGTTGTCGTCACCGAAACAAAAGTTCGCTTTGCCGGAACGTAGTTTTTACTAAATGGCGGAATGACTGTTTAAAATAACGTAAATGCGGTTTGACTGGGATCAGCAAAAGGCAGCGAGCAACTTATGGAAACATAGTGTTTCTTTTCAAGAAGCAGCAACGGTTTTTGGTGATCCACTTTCAGATACTTTTGACGACCCAGACCATTCAGTTGATGAACAACGCTTTCTGATTATCGGCGCGTCTGAAAAAGGCAGGCTTTTAATTATTTCTCACACTGATGATGGCGAAACTATTCGTATCATTAGCGCGCGCGAACCAACACATGGAGAACGAAAATTATATGAAGAAGGATGATGATGAGCAATTAGCCAATATTGAAACGGAGACGAATGAAATGCGTTCCGAATATGATTTGTCAAAACTAACGGGCAGAACGCGCGGCAAATATACCGAGCGTTACCAAGCGGGAACAAATCTTATTCTGCTCGAACCGGACGTAGCAGCGGCCTTTCCTGATGCGGCAGCCGTCAATCAAGCACTACGTTTATTAATGGAAGTTGCAAATCGGCGAGATTTACGGAGATAGACGTAAAGTTAAATTAAACAGTCAATGTAGCAATCAAAAGAGATTTTACTTGAATAAGTCTGCGTCTTTAATTTCCGATTTGGAAAAACACTATTTATTTGGTTTGCATTATATCCAACAGGCATCTCAAAAAATTCAGCCTTTTCCTCAAACCAATAAGCAAATCGATTTCCATCCTTCATTTCAGCAACAAATGGCATTGAGTCCCAAGTTAATTCTACTTTGAGTGCGTCAGCAGCTTTGTACAGTATGTCTCTATGATGGTTCGGGATAGCATACGGGCTGTGCTCAACGCTTTTGATATGGAACGAGTGGATACAATTATGTATCGTTAAAAATGATTTTAAGACAGAAGGATAATCGTAACTAATTTTACCATCGCGTGCTTCGTCAAGCCTGCGGACAGCACGGTATACCAATTCATCTGTTGACTTAAACTCAACACATGGAAAATACGCTCCATCCTTCAAATAGCAAGCAGCGCGGTAAGATGTTTCTCCTGTGCAGTACTGAAAGACGGGTTCAACTTCTGCAACCAAGAATTTCACGATATCCTCTTTGATTACGGGCATAATTTCTGTTCATTTATTAGATTCCTTTAGCGCGGCACTTCGACAGATTGCAGAATGTCGTTAATGACCGCATCAGTTGTTGCGCCGTCGAGTTCGGCTTCGGCGCGGAGCGCGAGGCGGTGGCGCAGAACGGGGCGCGCGACGTCGCGGACGTCGTCGGGTGTCGGGAACTCACGTCCGCGAATTGCGGCGAGCGCTTTTGAGCAAAGCAGGAGCGCAACTGAAGCGCGGGGACTCGCGCCGTACAAAACCGATGGATGGTTGCGCGTTCTTCTGACAATCTCAACCGTGTAGTTTTGTACGCCCGGTTCCATTTTCAGATTTCTGACTTCCGTGCGGCATTGCGCGATGGCGTCGGCAAACGGGAGCGGCTCGATGTGGACTTCTTCCAATTTTCTTGAGTTAAAACCTTCGTCCCAGCGCATGACGATTTCGCGTTCGGCTTCCGCGCTCGGATAATCAATCAGAATTTTGAGCAGAAAACGGTCGAGCTGCGCTTCGGGTAGTGAATAAGTGCCTTCGTATTCGATTGGATTTTCCGTCGCCAGAACCGTAAACAGCGGCGAGAGCTGATGACGTTCGCCGTCAATCGTCGCTTGCCGCTCTTCCATTGATTCGAGCAGGGCGCTTTGCGTTTTCGGCGGCGTCCGGTTGATTTCGTCGGCGAGCAGAATATCAGTAAAAATCGGGCCTTTGCGCAAAGTAAATTCGGACGTGCCGAAATTAAAAACGTTGGTTCCGATGATGTCCGAAGGCATTAAATCCGGCGTAAACTGGATGCGGGAAAAATCCGCGTTGATAATTCTGGCCAGAGTTTTGACAATCAGTGTTTTGGCCGTGCCGGGAACGCCTTCGATCAGCGCGTGACCTTCGGCGAGAATGGCGACGAGGATTTGCTCGATAATTTCGTCTTGACCGACGACGGTTTTGCGAAGCTCGCCGCGAATGTGTTCGATAGTTGTGGGAACGTAATTTAGCATTTAAAATTTATTTTTATTTTTTATTTCTATTTACAAAACGCATTAAAACGAGGTTATGCAATTAGATAAAATTTTTACAAGGATGGACAGGATAAACAGGATAAATTAACGGCTGCCTTGAATCCTGTTTGTCCTGTCCATCCTTGTAAATGAGGCTTTATATCTTTCAACTGCGTAAATAAGAGTCAAAATTTCATCAATCAATATGTCAATAAATCCGCCGGGATATGCGAAAACTTAATCTCGCTGGTGTACAAGTCTTTTAGTTCAGTGTCAATCAACAGCTTGATAATGGCCGTGTTCGGAATATTGACCGCTCGCATAAAAAGGTAAAACCCTCTCATTACTTCGCTTGTCACCGTTTGCTCGACGAGCATTTGCCAGAGCATCGCCCGCGCAAACTGCGCGTGACAAAAAATCACGGTTTTGTCGGGCGCGTCCGAGACGATTTTGTCAATCGCGTCTTGCGCCCGCTGCCAAAATGAAGCAAATGATTCCGCGCCCGCGCCGTCGCAGTAAGCCGGATCGCTTCGCGTCCAGAAAGCGTCGGCAAGCGGTTTGCGCTCGGCAAAAGTGCTGTTGCCCGCGCTGGCCAGAGACAAGTAGGTAAATTCCTGCATCGGCCACGTTTGCACAATTGCGTCGGGGAATTTTTTGAGCAGCGGCCCGGCCGTTTGTCGAGTTCGCAAATACGGAGAAACGATAACTAACGCCGGGCTTTGCTCAAAAAGATTAGCTATTAATTGAGCTTGCGCTATTCCGCGCGCCGTCAGAGCGACTTCGGCCGGAACGGTCGTTCGCAAACCGGCGTTAGCTTCGCTTTCGGCATGTCTGATTAACCAGATTTCTTTCATCAAAATCGAATTTGCGGCAAAACGTCGAAAAACAAGATTTTTATCGCCAAAACCAGAACAGTAGCAAGAAAAATCCTTTTCAGCCAAACGTCATTGATTTTTGTGACAAACTTAGCGCCGACAAAACCCGCAATAAACATCGTCACGGCCAAAACGATGCCCAAACGATAATCAATCAACCCTTGCCAGGCAAAAATGGTTGTCGCAATGAGAGATGAAAACAGGTTGATGAGTTTGGTGTTGGCGACGGCTTCGGTAAAAGTCATTCCGGCAAAGGCGACATAAAGCGCGGTGAGCATTGTCGTGTAACCGCCGCTGTACAATCCGCCGTAAATTCCCAGCAAAAAGGTAAAAAAATAAATTAAAAACTCAGCGTAAGCCGTTTTGTGGATAGATTTTTCAACGCCAATGTCACGTTTGGCAAACGAAAAAATAATCACGAAAATCATCGAAACCGAAATGACGAGCGGCATCAGTTTGCTGGAAATTAAACCGACCAGCAGGGCGCCCAAAGTCGAACCGATGAGCGTCAAACCCACAAACCAGGGCATTCGTTTCCGGTCAAAGACGTTTTTACCGACAAACGGGATGACGCTTCCAAGACTCATAAACGTCAGCCCGAACATGTTTGTCGCAACCGCTATCCGCGAATCAATCCCAAACTGAAACAAGATCGGAACGGTGACAAGCGAATTGCTGCCCGTCACGACGCCGATTGCGCAAGTCACGAAAAATACGGCAACGAGCAGGATTAAGGCTAACCAGGAAAGCGAAGCCACAATAATTTTAGATTTTCGATTTCAGATTTGTCTGCCGCAAACCCAGTTTTTGCTCGGTTTCGCGCAGTTTGGCAACGAGCGCCAGAGCTTGTTTGCCGCCCACCGGTTCACCGTGAATAATGTCTTCGCAATCGCGTAAGAGACTCGTCAGCTCGTCCTTATCAAGCCGCGAACGTTCTGCCACGCGCGCCGCCAAAACGTGCGGCGGAGTGGAAACGTTGTCAACGCCCGCAAACCGCGCCAGGTTGCGCCGGACGCGCCCGTAAATATTTTCTATCGCAAAATCATAAGCCTTGGTGCGGCGCTGCAATTCCGCCATCGCTCCGACATATTCTAGTTTTGAACGGCGGTCGGGATTCGGCAGCGGCAGCGGGCGGGCAAACCTGCGGCCTTTGGTGTAAATTCCGAGCGCGAGCAGAAGGGCGAGCTGCGCGACAATTGCGGGCAGCGGTGTTCCTTCAAAAAAATTTAAAAGCGGATTGCCGCTGGCTCCGAAACCCTGATGGTATTCATCAAAAGCAATCGGGCCGTCGCTCCCGAACAAATTTGTCGCGAGCTTTAAATTATCAACCAATCCGATGCCGCCGTTCGAGACAATATATGGATCGCTTAAGACAACAATTCGTCCCGCGCCGTAAACGTAATCAACCAAAATATTTTTATCTTTGCTCGTCAGATAAGCGACCGGCGAGCGTGATGCGGAATAAGCGGTGACGGCAGTTGTCTTTGAAACTATTTTGGGCGCAATAGGTTTTGGCGGCGGCGGCGCATCGTCTTCGTAATCTTCGTCGTCTTCAGATTTTTCAACGACGGTTTTCGGTTTGGTTTTCGCTCCCGACGAAGGCCCTGGCATACCGCCGCTGCTGTCCTTAGAAACTTGCGGCTTGGTGCTATGAACCAGGTTGATTGACGAAGCGAATTTTGAAGGCATCACCGAATTGACGCCAGCCGTCAGGATGCCTGTTTGAATGGGTTTTGCGGCAACTACATCTTTGGTCAGTTCGTTGATGTTTGAAGAATCGCCGTGCGGCGCATCGGCCGGATTGCCGCTCATGTTAATCTGCCAGTCGCCCGATTTCGGCAACAATTTCGCGTCTGATTCGCGGTCAATAACGACGAGCCGATTACCGGCAGACACCCAATCAAGCAATTTCTGGTATTCGGGTTCTTCGAATTCGCGGCGCGGTTTGCCGATAATGACGAAGGTTTTCGGCAATTGCGAACGTGTTTTATCAAGCAAATTCGCGGTTCGCTCCTGCCACCGAATTACCGGTTTGCCGGTTTCCCGCAAAAACTCAAAAAGCGCCCGCGTTCCGGTTGCGCCGCCGTTATAAGTCGAACGATTGGCGTGTTCTTCAGTGTCCGGTTCTTTGACTATCGGAGCATAAGAAGCCGCGTTGAGCCCGACGAGCCCGACAATAATCAGAACAAGCGATAAAATTATAAAAAGACGTTCTCTCACAGTTATCAGTTATCTGCTATCAGTCAATAGTTATCAGTTTTTGTTAACTGTTGGTTGTTGACTAATGACTGATAACTGTCCTCTGAATGTTTGCCAATCCTCTTGCTCAGGCGGCACGTCGCCGTACCAGTGACGCTCGAAAATGCCGGTCATGCCAGACATCGGTTGATAAATTTCATCGCGTCTTTTGACGTCTCGTAAATAATCCCGATTGGTTTTATGGCGAGCGAGTGCTAAAACTTTGCGGTCGCTCAAATCGCAGAGGACGGCGATATAACCTTTGCGAATCGCTGCTCGCAGTTCTCCGGATTCGGCTAAACGGTCGGCTTGCGTCAGCAAATCATCGGCGGTGGCGTCGGCGGCCAATTGTTCGCCCAAAATTATGCGCGGCTCTTTCTTTCCGGCCTTTTTGCGACCGCCTCTGTTCCCGACCAAGGGCAGCAAAAACCGCCAGACAACAAAACCGATAATGGCAATTGCCAGCGCAATCACAACATAATTTAAAATCGCGCTGACCGGCGATAAATCAACATGAGGCTGGTCAATTTCGGCAGGCGGCGAGCGACGAAAAAGCGCGCTCAGCCATTCATCCAGCGCGTCCGACAACTGCTGTAAAATTGATTTATCTTCTTTGGGCTTCTGAAATTCCGGGCGCCGCAAAATTTCGTCGAGCTTTTGTTTATCGGCGTTTTGAGCATTCGCCACCGTTTGCGCGGTTTCGAGTTCTTTCAAACGGTCTTCGATGGCGCTGAGGCGTTCGGCAACAGTCTGCAAAATTTGGCTGCGTTCGGGAGCCGTCGGCAACGTCTTCTCGTAATTCTTAAGATTTGTTTCGAGCCAGGTATTGTCGGTTTCAAAGTCGGCGTTGTTGCCGATTTCGATTTTTTGGCGGACGGGCAGCATTTTTCTGATCGACTGTAAAGCTACGGATGATTGAACGGCACTTGTCGCTTGTTCTTCAGCAGACTGGAGCGCGTAAATTTCGACAGCGGCTTGATGAATATTTTGACGATACTGCGCGAGCGGCAGGGCCTGAACTGAACCGGCGCACAAAAATATTACCACCCAAATTATCGGGACAAGCGGCAAAAAACTTTTAGCTGGTAAACGCAAAAATTTAGGCAAAATCGGAAAACGTCACAGAATGAGACAATTTAAACAATGAAATCTTAGCAAAATTCGAGAATCTGCGAAAACATTTTCTCGCTGACTGAAAGGTAATCGCTTCTTTTTACTTTAGTGTTTCACCGAATTTTGTCATTCTGAAGCCGATGACAAAAGTTTTGCGGCTCACCGGAATGATTTTTCGCCAGAGCGGAACACTGACCCGGCGCATAGTTCAGGCGGTTGTCGCCATTGCTTTGCGTCTTTTTTTCCGTCGCATCGAAGCCGATGGCGTTGATTTGGTTCCGCCCGACGGACCGCTGATTTTTGTTCTTAACCATCCGAACGGTCTGATTGACCCCGCGCTGGTTTTCGTCGCTCTGCCGCGCCGAGTTTCGTTTCTGGCCAAATCCACGCTTTTTAAGGTACCTTTCGTCAGTTTTTTTCTCAGAACGGTCGAGGCGCTGCCGCTTTATCGCCGCGTTGACACCGGAGAAAACAATCAGGTCGTCTCGCCGGAGCAAAATCAAAAAACATTTAAAGTCTGTTTTGAACTGCTCCGGCAGAACCGCTGCATCGCGCTATTTCCCGAAGGCATTTCGCACAACTTGACTTATCTTTTACCGCTCAAGACCGGTGCGGCGCGCATCGCGCTCGGCGCGCTGGCGGTCAACAAGGATAACTTGCTAGCGCTGCGGATGGTTCCTGTCGGGCTTTATTACACTTCGAAAACATCGTTTCGGAGCGAAGCGTTGCTGCGGTTCGGCCAGCCTTTTGAAGTTGCGCCAGTCGCGCTCGATGCCGACGGGCAGCCGCCGCGCGAAGCCGTTCGCGCTTTGTCCGAGACGATTGCTGAAAAACTGCGGGAAGTAATTCTCAGTGTCGAAGATAGGGATTCGTTTGAGGTTATCAAACGAACGGAACAGCTTTTTTCATCGGTTTACGAAGGACTTAATTTTCGTTTATCGCTCACGGACGAACTGGAATTGCGCCGTCGTTTTGCCGCGCAATTTGAATCCAATCAAAAAGATATTGGAGAATTCAAAACCCGGCTTGATATTTATGACGAGCAGTTAAGCGAACTGGGAATCGCGCCGGAACACCTTTCAGTTTCCGGTCATTCTCTCTGGCACGTTCTTCGTCATTTTCTGATGCGTATCGTCTTGATTTTAATGCTCTCGCCCCTAGTTGTAACCGGCGCGGTGCTGCACCTGCCAGCTTATTTAGCGTGTTTGCTGGTTGGCAGACTGGTTCGACGACACGGCGTTGACGATTCGGGCGGTTCGCCCAAAATTCTCGCGGCGATTCTGCTGATGCCGCTCACTTGGCTAATTATTTCGGGGCTGTTTTTTTGGTTTTGGAACTGGCAAGCAACAATTATCGCTTTGCCGTCAGTAATTATTTGCGGTTATGCGGCACTGCGTTGTTTGGAAGAATTGTATGATTTGCGAGGCTGGTTTAAAGCCGCTTGGGTTTTACTGCATCATCGCCGGTTGTTTATTCGTCTTCTTCTCGAACGTCGCGCGCTTTACGACAAGATCTCTGAGATTATTTTACCCAAGGCCAAATAATCTTCATGGTTGGCAGTCAGTGCAATTACTAAATTAAATAGTTTACATTCGCTTAAAGTGAATTGCGCAGCTTACCAGAATTGTGTCCCTCTGATCCAATCTGATTGGAAGTAATACGAACAATTTGTTCTCAATCGCTTCAAATATTTGAGCGGGACTTGTCACTGCTAGAGTTTATCGATGGAATAAATGTTGCTTGAAAATACTTTATTCAGCAGTAAAACCAAAAACAAAAAGGCAAAAAACATGAAAAAAACTGATGGAATGACCAATATTCAAAACGTTCCGGGTGACACTGATTTCGACGACCGTCCGCGCAGTGAAGAAGATCGCATCCGGGAAAAAGATAATCGGCAGATGCCGCCCGATACAACTATTACTCCAATTAGCGATCCGCCGTATGAAAAAGACAAAAAACCCGTTAATGAAATTCCAAACGAACCGCAGCGAATTATGAGTTCGCGTTCGGCTTACGAAAGCAGGATTTTCTAGGTAAACAAGAAATTCAAGGGAAGCAAAAGAATGGCGGAAATGCTCGGCCGAGTCAGTTCATTTATTTTGTTATTCACTGTCGGCAAACAAGTTTATAATTAACTGAAGAACGGAAGCAGCGAGGACGTTTTCAAATGGCTCTTTTGGGGTCAGATTGCAGCTTCAGTCGGTTTTCTGACTTACGATATTTTAATAACCAATTAGGTTTTTATTGTAACCAATTCTCCGGTGGCTCTCAACAGCTTGGTCAGCATCGGGATTCTGTTTTATCATCGCAAGCGCGATAATCAGGAAGAGCAAAAACAGGAGCCTGCCGCGGAGAATTGAGAATACTTTTAGTGATTCGGGCAGGCCGCAATAACTCTACTTTCCAGCAACATAATCGTAAATTTGTAATCCGAACATCGCTAATACTGCTGTAGTGACAAGCGCAAATGTCGTCCAGCCCAAAAAATTGTAAAACCTAGTGTTTTTCAAATCACGCATCAGACGTTCGTCATTTGCCAGCCGCATAATAAAAAGCAGGACAATCGGCAGCAACGCGCCGTTTAATATTTGAACAAAAAACAGCAGGCTGATAACGGGTAGGTTTGGAATTAGCGCGACGACTGCTCCTAGTACAATTAACGCAGTAAATAATCGAAAAAAAATCGAAGCGCGGCGAAAATCAAGATTGACTCCTTTTGGAAACCCGAAAGTTTCGCTGACTGCGTAAGCCGTGGCAAGCGGCAAAACTGCTGCTGCAAGCATTGAAGCGCCGAACAATCCAACTCCGAAAATGATTCGCGCGCTTGCCCCGGCGACCGGTTCAAGCGCTTTGGCGGCATCAGCCGCGCTGTTAATTTCCGTTTTTCCGATAACATGCAGGGTTGCGGCCGTCGCGATTATCATTGCGATTGACATTAAGTTTGAGAAAATCGAACCGGCGTAAGCATCAATCCGCTCATCGCCGTAGTGTTTTCGCGCCGTTCCCTTTTCAACCGTTGAGCTTTGCTGAAAAAGCTGCATATACGGTGTGATTGTCGTCCCGATTAATCCAACCAACATCGTAATATAAGCGGTATCGGTGTGAATCTTTGGAACAAACCCCATTGCGACCTCGCCCCAGACTGGTTTTGAGAGAAAAGCTGCCACCGGATAGGCGAGAAAAACGAGCGTCATGACAAGAAAAATCTTTTCTACTTGAGCGTAAGAACCGAAAACAACCAGATACCAGACGAGCGACGCCGCCAGTGGAACTGAAACATAGCGCGAAACTCCAAATAATTCGAGCGCCGCGCCGATGCCAACGAATTCACTGATAATGAGTCCGCCGTTTGCAATCAAAATTGTCGTGATTGCGAAAATCCCCCAGCCCAAGCCGAATCTTTCGCGGATTAAATCAAGCAGTCCGCGTCCAGTCGCCGCGCCGAGACGGGCGCACATTTCCTGGACGACGGCGAGCGAGACGGTAATCAGAAGCATCACCCACAGTAATTCGTATCCGAATTGTGCGCCCGCCGAGCTGTAAGTGGCAATGCCGCCCGCATCGTTTCCGGCAGAAGCCGCAACGAGACCGGGTCCGAGAATCCAGAGCCAGCGGAAAATTCCTTGCGGCTGTCTCGGCATTCCGTAGAGCCACAAATCGCGTCCGCGAATCTGCAAGCGCATTGCGCGCCGTTGTGTTTGCTTAAAGTGCGGCAGCGGCACTTTTTCAAGCGACTCGTCGAGAGGTTCGTCCATAAATATGAAGAGTTGAAAAACAAGGTTATTTTAACTAAAAACGCGCGGAGCTTGATCACGCCAGCTTCTCGGCGCGACGGTTGAAACCGCTTCATCTATTGTCAGAGCACCGACCAATTTGTTGGTTTCATCAACCACCGGCATTGCCGCCAAATGCGTGTCAATTAGTCTAAATGAAGCGGCACGGGCGTCATCCTGAGGCGACAAAACCGAAACAAAGGCGTCCATTACATCCGCAATTTTATCGCCCGGTTCAGCCGTCACAATTCGGCGCAGAGAAATAACGCCGCGCAAAATCTGCGAGGCTTCGGATTGGACGACGTAAATAAAAAAAACAAAATTAGGTTTTTTGAGCGGCTCGGTCAAAAACTGCCGTGCTTCGCCAACGGTCAAATTAAGCGGAACGGAAACAATATCGTTAGTCATGATGCTGCCGACTGTGCCTTCAGGAAATCGCAGTAATTCGAGGATTTTCCCAGCGCAGTCTCTCGGCAAATCTTCCAGCACATGCTGGGCTTCATCTTCTTTAAGCTGCTTAATAATTTTAGCGCTGGTTTCCGGCGCCAGCAGACTAAACATTTTCTGCGTTTGCTGATCGTCCAATTCCTCAAAAATCTGCAATTGTTTAGCAGGCGAAGTTAGTTCCAGAACGCTGGCAGCGAGCACATCAGGCAGCAAAACTATCAGCTCCGCCGCGTGCAGGTAGGGGATCATGTCAATAAATCCGGCGATTTCGCCGGGAGCGAGTTTGGTAATTCGCAGGTGGTATCCGGCGCCGCTGCGAACCGCATTTGGGTCGCCGCGCAAAAATTCGATAAACCGCCAATCAAACAGCTTTTTGCGATCAATTCGTCGCCACAGATTAAAGCTTAAACGCCGCAAAATAGCAGTGGTGCTGATATCTGCGCACGACAAAACAATTTGCTCGCCGCTTTTCTCAAGCCATAAGTCGTTTGCCCTTGTTGCGCGCCGATTTTGCAAATCCAAAACTAATGCGTCCAGCACGTCGCGCACCAGCAAAACTTCGCGCGTTAAATCTTCGTCGGCAAATTCTCGCGCTTCGTTCAAATTCGCGACTCGAATGCGTTTTTCGCGAATGTTAATCTGACTGTGATTTTTCCAATCTAAGCCAGCTAATTTGCGGTCATTATTCCAAAACAGAATTTGTTTAACCGGTGGGTAATCTTCGTTGAGTAAATCAATAGATAAATCTTCGATACGAACTGTTTGATTTTGGTCGTCAACCAGACTGAACCGTCGTATTTCAGACAACATCAGCATTATTTTAATATTCCTTGCACGATAAAAATACAGCCATGTCCGGTTTGCCAAGTATGCTTATCATTCGTCGCTATGGACGCGAAGGGAGTGAATAATAAGGGACGGAGAAATTGGTTCTTGTGATTTATACTATATCCATAACTATTTAGACAGTAAATTAAAAAGCTTGCTTGATGAGATGCAGCCTCTGATCACCAGTTTGATTCTGGCGGCACGACTCTTGCACTAACACTTTGCAAAACTAACACCAATTTTTGGAGAAATGTTTTAAAGAATATCTGGAGGATAATTATGGCAGACTCAAACAATGCAATTTCAACTTTGAATAACCTAATTGAAACTTGTAAAGATGGTGAAAACGGATTTAACGAAGCCGCTCAAGGAGTTTCGAGCACTGATCTAAAAGATGTGTTTATGCGTTATTCGCAACAACGCTCGCAATTTGCGGGCGAATTGCAGGATGAAGTTAGCAAACTTGGCGGTGATCCGCAAACCGGCGGTAGCATTGCTGCTTCTATTCATCGCGGTTGGATTGACATCAAATCAGTTGTTACCGGCAAGGATGAAGCGGCGATTTTGAATGAATGTGAACGCGGAGAGGATTCGGCCGTGCAAGCTTACCAGACTGCTCTTAAAGAAGCTTTGCCGTCCGATGTGAACTCGGTAGTCGAACGTCAATACACCCAAATTAAAGAGGCTCATGACCGTATCAAAGGTTTGAGAAACATGAGCAACTCAGCTTCGGCAAGCTAAATATTGGTGATATATAAGCTGACTGGAACAAATTGGTTTCCGGTCAGCTTCGGCAAACAACTTCTCACATTTCAAAACAGATTATCAATTTTTAAAATCTTTTTATTTTTTCAGGGGGGAGCCTCATGGGCAGCAAATCAGTAGTCAAAATCTTTAAGCGCAAGAATCTTGAAAGTTCTATTCATCAAACGAGCGAGACAAATTTTTCAGATCAGATAAACAATACGGATGAATCCGAACGTCGTTCACGCCGCGAGTTAGTCAACACTGTCTCTAACTGGGTTACAGAACGCCGTGAACGCAGTCAGACCGAGGAAATTGAAGGTTTGCGCAGAATTTTTGGCGACTCTATTCCGAGCCTCAGCAGGGCGTAAGAAGGATTTTTTATAAGTGAAAAAAAGGCTTGATTAACAATCAAGCCTTTTTTTGAGCCAATCTAATTGGAAAAGAATTTTAAAGCCCGTGTTTCTTCATCATGTGGTAAAGACGAGGCCGGTAAATTCCGAGCATATTTGCTGCAGCTTGCTTGTTGCCGTTTGTCCTGGTGAGAGCCGCGCGAACAATTGAGCCTTCAATTTGTTCGAAAATATCCGTTGGAGACATATCGGCAGTTGCTTCCGGAGCTTTGCCGACCACTACCTCGCCAATCCGAGTCCAGCTAAAATCCTCATCCACATGATTGCCGTTGACTAAGGCCGGTTCAGTTAAGTCAGTTCCAACAAATATCTGCTGTTCAAAAGGCAAATCGGAAATTTCAATCTGCTCCCCTTTGCGAAGCAAAACGGCACGCTCGATAATATTCTGTAATTCGCGAACGTTGCCTGGAAAACTGTAATTAACCATCTGCATTTGAGCTTCTCGCGAAATTCCCCGCACCCTGCGTTTGTATTTTTCAGCATAAATTTGCAAAAAATGTTCGGCCAGCCGCAAAATGTCATCGGCGCGTTGACGGAGCGGCGGAACACGAATGGTAATAGTATTAATCCGGTAAAATAGGTCTTCGCGTAATAACCCGTTTTTAACCGCGTCGGCTGGTTCACGATTGGTGGCGGAGATAAGCCGGAAATCAACTTTTTGCGGTTTCTCGCTGCCGACCTTGGTGTACATTCTTTCCTGCAAAACGCGCAGTAGCTTTGGCTGCAGTTCAACCGGCATTTCGGCAATCTCGTCAAGCAGTAAACTGCCGCCGTCCGATTGTCCGATTAATCCAATCTTTTCTCCGGTTGCCCCAGTAAAAGCGCCGCGCGTGTGCCCAAACAGCTCACTTTCAATAAGTTCCTTTGGCAGAGCGGCGCAGTTAACTTTGACAAACGGCTTTTTTGAGCGCAGAGAATTGTAGTGAATCGCGTTGGCGATTAACTCTTTACCCGTTCCTGATTCACCAATAATTAAAATAGAAGCGTCAGACGGAGCAACACTGTCAATGATTTCATAAAGATTCTGCATTGCCTTACTGCCGCCGACAATTTCCTCATACGTTGTGCGCGTGGACAATTTACCGCGTAGTTGCTTAACTTCCTGAGAACGCCCTGAAAGCTGCAAACCACGTTCGACTAAGACAAGCAGACGGTCAAGATTTATTGGCTTCTCAACAAAATAAAACGCTCCGTGTTTGGTCGCTTCGACAGCTACTTCGACTGCTCCGTAGCCGGAGATGACGATAACTTCGGTTTCCGGTAGAATTTCTTTGCTGCGCTTGAGCAATTCCATTCCGTCCATATCTGGCAACCGCAAATCCGTCAAAATCAAGTCCGGCCGCTCTTCGGAAATTATCGTAAGTCCATCAGAACCCAAAGTCGCAGTGACAACATCATACCCTTTGGCCTGCAAGCTAATCTGCAGAAAGCCAAGTGTATCCAAATCATCGTCAATAACTAGAATCTTGTTTTTAGCCAAATCCTATTACCTTTCAAAATCAGAAGCTTAAGTAAATTGCGGAGCGATATACACTGAAATCAGGGTATTATTGCTTTTACTATAGTATTGTACGACTTCAGTACGACTTCGTACAAATCAGTTAGAGGCCTTTTCGTACTAATTGAAGAAGAGTAAAATAATTTTTTAAATATATCAGGAGAACACGATGGATAATAAACTTGAAATTGATGAAGCGCGGAGAGCCGCTCAGTATGAAACAGCTAAAGCGCAGGTCGAGGCCGATGTGAATCAAGAAATTGTCTCTCGCGCCGAAGTTTCGACGCCTCGTGAACAAGCCAGAGTCAGCGAAATAGCGCAGGATTTTCGGGGCAAAGCTGTTAATGAGATAGCTGAAACAGAGCGCGATGTTGAGCGCGGGAGAACTGTGGCACGAATTTCGCAGTTCATTGATTACGTTTTTTACTTAATATATTCGCTCTTTATCATCAGGCTGGTTTTAAATTTGTTAGCTGCTAATTCAAAGAATGGGTTTGTACAATTCATTAATGCGGTAACAAATCCGATGTATGCTCCGTTTAGAGGCATTACAAACAGCCCGTCAACCCCTGAAGGCAACACTCTGGCGTTGCCGATTATCATTGCTGTAATAGCTTATTTGTTATTGCATTTAGCAATCAACGGGTTGTTACGCTTAGTGGCACATCGGAAAACCACTGTCTGAAAATTAAAGGAAACGATTAATAAATAATAAATCGGAGAATATATCGTTCGTGATTTCGCAGACGGGGACAAGAAAATGTTGTGGACAGTAGTTGTAGTTTTATTAGTTTTGTGGTTACTAGGCTGGAATTTCGCATATGCAACGGTCGGAATTTTTATCCACCTCTTGTTGATAATTGCAATTGCAGTTGTGCTGATTCGCCTTATCCAAGTACGAAGTCCGGTTTAGAAGAACGATGACAATCTCGAAAATTTAAAGCAGAAATACTAATAAGGAGAACAGATTGATGAACAAAAAATTTACTTACGAAAACGGTGAAACCCGAAGTCAGAATGAAGGTTCCAGTACAAGTGATAAATTGACTTATTTACTTGTCGGCGGCGGCATTGGCGCTCTTATCGCGCTTTTATTTGCGCCGAAGGCAGGTCAGGAATTGCGAGGTGATATTGCCGATGTCACGCGTAAAGGATATGATAAAACGCTTGAGACAGCACAGCAATTGAAAGAACAGTCAGGCACATATTATCAGCAGATCAAAGAGCAAGCGGGTGATGTTTACAATTCCGCTGCTGATAAGCTAAAGGGCGCGTCACAGCAAGCCGGTAATGATCTCGAAAAAATCGGTAGTAAGGCCCTAGATGCTGCAAAAGATGGCAGCAACAAAGTTGCAAATGCGGCGAACGAAGCGGCCAGTAATATCAGTGATGCCCAGAAAACTCAGCATCACTCAGCATAACTAAGACCGCAACAAAGCTGGAGCGGTTTTCACGACTCTAAGACAGAAAGCGCGATTTTTAACAGAATCGCGCTTTTTTGTTGTAACTCGATTCGTAAAACATCTTTAGTTAGTATTCAAAAGAGATTTCGCACCGCTTCCAGCTAAAATTTTAGCAATAATTATCCGCGTTTTGGCATCGTATTTGCTGGTGACTGACTAAACCAGTTGCCAGAGCCAACTTCTCTCCTCATTTTGAGGTTAGCTTAAAAAAAACACCGAAACAGACTGGTTTCTCATATTTTGGCTTAAAGTTTTCTTAAATAATAAGGAAAAAGGAAAGATTATGAATAAATTCTCAGGAAGATTTTCGATTTTTGTCGTGACGGCTGTTTTGTTTTACGTCACAAGTTGGGGGGCATTTGCGCAAAATCGATCAGCTCGCGTCAGTGAGCGTCAGGTTTCAAATTTACTCTTAACTCTTCAGCGCGATTCCGACAATTTTCGTGATGTGGTATCAACCGCTCTAGACCGAAGCAGTTGGAATGGAACGCGGACTGAAGACGAAATTCAAGGTTATGTGAACGATTTCAGGAGTTCCAGCGATACGCTCAAAAGCGATTTCCAGGATCGTCGTAATGTCGGAACTGATATCAGTGATGTTCTGAACCGCGCCGGAAATATTGACCGCTTTCTACAGCAGTATCGCCTTAACAATCAGGTTTCAACCGCCTGGTCGCGAGTTAAAAGTGATTTGAACACTTTGGCTGGCTATTACAACATTAACTACAACAGTGATCAGGGTAATAACGGTTACCCGACAGACACTCGCTATCCGAACAATAATTATCCAGACAACCGTTTTCCGAATACTAATCCGAACTCTTCGGTTAATCGTTTGACGGGAACATATCGTCTAGATGTTTCTCGCAGCACTGATGTTCAGGCCGAAATAGACCGCGCGACATCCGGCTTAAGCGATAATCAGCGTGATAGAGTGAGCCGTCAGGCGGCGCGCCGCCTCGAAGCGCCTGAAGAATTGGCAATCGAACTCAATGGACGAAACTTTACTATTGCTTCTTCTAAATCGCAGCGGATAACTCTTAACGCCGATGGACGTACCGTTAGCGAACAAACTCCGAACGGGAGAACGATGAACGTCAGCGCAACGATTTATGGCGAACAGATGGTAATAAATTACAGCGGTGACCGGATGAATGATTTTTATGTTGCATTTAATCCAGTCAGAGGCAGTTTCCGCGATGCTACCAACGATTTGCGCGTCACGCGGCGAATATATCTGGAAGGCGTAAATCGCCAAATTTCGGTTGACAGTTATTACACGAAAACCTCTCCTGTCGCTAATTTCGACACCGTTTATCGCGGAGATACTTACGGCAATAACGGAGGAAATAACGATAATCGTTACCCAAACAACAACGGCAATTTTACTGTGCCTAACGGAACTGTGCTAACCGCAGTTTTGCAGAGTGATCTGGATACTCGGAATTCAAAAGAAGGCGACCGTTTTACAATGCAGGTTAACTCGCCCTCAGAATACAATGGCGCAATTATCGAAGGTCGTGTCGGTCACGTCGAGCGTTCCGGGCGAGTATCAGGAAGAGCGCAGCTTGAACTTGACTTCGAAACAATTAGAATACGCAACGGTCAGTCCTATAATTTTGAGGGTTTTGTCCAAAGCGCTAGAACATCAAACGGCGATAACGTCCAGATTGATAACGAAGGTACTGTGCGCGACAGCGGTAGTCAAACTAACAAAACTGTCGGACGAACTGCAGTCGGCGCTGCTATAGGAGCAATCATCGGAGCCATTGCCGGCGGCGGAAGCGGTGCGGCAATTGGAGCCGGCGTCGGCGCGGGCGCGGGCGCGGGATCAGTTATTCTGCAGGGCAAAGATGATTTAAGTCTTAAGTCCGGAACTGAGCTTACAATTACGGCAAGTTCGCCGCGCGTAGCCAATAACAGATAAGAGTGAATACTAATTCTTAAACCGGATTCAGCGAATCAAAAAAGTGAGAAGGCTTCTTCTCACTTTTTTGATTCGCTGAATCCGGAGTGCGAAAAACACGCTACGGGTAATAGTTGCTCTTTTGCACCCTAGGATTACGTATTTTAAATCAGGCTTAATTTATTTTTGAGCTGCCAGCATCTTTAACAAACCTGCTTCTTCGGGTAAATATTCCGGTTGGAGCTTATGAATCTGACGTTGCGTGCGCGGTACGAATTTCTCGATGGTAACGCCTTTATCATAGCAACTAATAATATCAGGATGAATGTAGCTGTTACGGCAGACGGTCGGAGTATTACCCAAATGTTCAGCGACGGACTT
Organism: Pyrinomonadales bacterium; assembly: GCA_038212235.1. Taxonomy (GTDB): domain Bacteria; phylum Acidobacteriota; class Blastocatellia; order Pyrinomonadales; family Pyrinomonadaceae; genus JBBQUS01. Next base: position 189,530 of record JBBQUS010000001.1, on the reverse strand, counting down.
GACCATTCTAATAATATTTCTCTTTAGCTTCGTAGCGTTTTCGGCCACGCCGATTTCGGCTAATTCTCCGGCTGCCAAAACGCTTGCTCCCCATGTCCGAAAATCCTTGGCGCTGAACTCCCCTCCGGTCGCAGATCTAATGTAGTCATTAATATCATGAGGTTTAACCGGACAAACTGAATTATCGTCGTTTTGATAATTAAACAGCTTACTGCCGCCCATTGTTTTTAGATCGCGCATGATTACCGCCAATTCCTTATCAACGATGACGCGCCGATGTCGAATGTGGTGCTTGCCGACAAAATTAAAAATAAGCTCGCCGTTGTCCTTAACGTGCAGATGACGGTTCCTCAGCGTGGTAACGCCGTAGGTCTTGTATAGTTTGACGCTTTCTTCAGAACCCACGCGAATATAGAGGTCATTAATTAATCGGATCATCACTGCCAAAACTTTGGCCTTCTGATAACCGTCAAGCTCGATATCCGCGTTAAGCTGCCGGCGCAGGGCCGGTAATGCGCGACCGAAATCAACAACTCGAGCAAACTTTTTCTCCTGGCGTGATTTTGAAAACTTTTCACTGTAACGGTACTGAGCCCGCCCGGCCTCGTCAATTCCGATTGCCTGCAGCTTCCCGCGCGAACTCGGGCAGATTCTGACATTTATCCAAGCGGGTGGGATGATAAGTGATTTGATCCGCTCAAGCTCGGTTTTGTCAGTAATTTTTTTACCGGCGGCGCTCTGATAGATAAAGCCCCGCCTTCCCGAACCGGTGCGGCGAATCCATTTGCCACGATTGCCGCATTCAATAACGCTCAAGATTCCGGATTCTTTTTCAGAGATGTTCATTTGTTGCGGAAACTGCGGACAACTCCTGTAAGCATTGAGGCAACAGCAACAACTTTGGTAAAAATGCTTGTGCGCGCAGGAGAGGAATTTATTTTCTCAGATGATTCTTTTACCACGCTTGCTTTTGAATCTACCGAAATTAATTTTTGCTTTTCTGATGCTTGCTCGTTCTCGTCACCAAACCTCCTAGAATTTTGTTTGGTCTGATGTTCGACAGCCTCATTCTTACCGTCGTTAGGAACTTTTTCACCCTTTTCCTTTGCTTCGGTTGGTCCGGCTTCAGCAACTGCGTTTTCGATTTCAGAGTTGATTTCGCCGCCGATAAGAATTGCCGCGCCGGTAAAGTAAAGCCAAAGCATTAAAATAATAACTGCCCCGAGTGAACCGTAGGTCGCGCTGTACGAATTAAAGTATGAAAGATAAAGCCGGAAACCGAGCGAAACCAGCAGCCACAAGGCGATTCCGACAATCGCGCCGGGCGTGATAAAACTGAAATTCTGTTCTTTTACATCCGGGGAAACGTAATAAATTAACGCGAACGCCAGTAAGACAAAAGCCAAGACAATTAAATACTGTAGAATTTGCCAAGCTGTAGTCAGGAAGAAGCCAAAACCGAAATGAAGCGAAACATAATCGGTAATCTGACCGCCAAAAAGTATTACTATCAACGCTGAAATAATTAGAATAGCGAGGACAATTGTCAGAAATATCGAGATCAAACGCCGCCACCACCAAGAACGAGATTCTTTAATTTCGTATGTTTTATTAAGCGATTGCGTCAGCGCTTCCATCCCGCTCGACGCAGCCCAAAGCGCGAGGAACAGACCAATTGTTAATTTTCCTCCACTAGACGATTGGCCAACTTCTGTAATAACTGAACTGACTAGGTCAAGCGCCGATGATGGTAAGACAGTACCTAAATATCGAAACAAATCTTTTTGTAGGTTATTGTCGCCGCTGACGACAAAACCGAAAATAGAAGTCAAAAAAATCAAGAGCGGAAATAATGCAAATAGAAAGTAGTAAGCAAGCTGGGCAGCACTATCGAGTAGTCCATCGTCCCAAATTTCATTATAAACGCGAACAGCAAGATCCTTGACCGACAAACCACCAAGTTTCCAAAGTGAAAAAAGCATTACGATATACGACTGTGTCTGATTAACAAAAGAAAAATGTCCAAAGTTTAAGCAGTCAAATTGATGCTAAACTTTGGACATTCAAATTTTAAAATAACCTAGGCTCGCAAACTGCGTCCGGTGGCTAAACGGTAGATGGCCAAAACAACGATTGCACCAACAACCGCCAAGATTAGCCCCCACAAGCTAAAGCCCACTCCAGTTGTATCCGCAGCAGCGCCATCAAGGTGTAGTGCTTGACCGATGAATCCGCCGACCAGCGCTCCAACGATACCTAAAACAATTGTAATAACCGTACTGTTGGTGTCAGGTCCCGGCATTACCGCTTTGGCTATAAAGCCCGCAATCAACCCAAAAATGATCCACGCTAAGATATTGTATAACATTCTTTTCTCCTTCTTCCGTTAAGCTTCCTGTTTTCTCTTGCCAACCGCGTGTTGTACGGCGGCAATACTTTAATTTCCCTGTGCTGACTGTATGTGCAATAACCTTGCCACAGCAAAATACAAAGGTGCGCATTATTCGCTAACTACTAAAGATAACTTTGTTTTACTCAGACATATGCAGATCTTCATGCTCACAGATTTACAGCCGGCTTTATAATTTAATTATCTTGCAATAGATTATCGGAAACCATCGCTTTTAATTAGGTCATGGAAAGATAATAAATCAGTTCGTCTCGAATGAAACAATTTCATACAAATTTAATCAGTGCGTGGACAATCCCGCTGAAGATTACTGTATGTGTGCACCCGGACATCGTCTTAATCACTCCAGCTCCTCCCGATTTTGACTGTATTCAGCCGCAGAGATTCGTTCGGATAAAATTACCGGTACAGAAACGTACAGATTTGAACGTATTTTGAGCGCAAGCTTTTAATCTCAATCGGATTTGAGGTGCAAAATTTTTGCTGCTTGATAATTGCTGTTTATCGGCAGCGATTAGAGACGATTTGAAATTTGAGCTTTTAAGTTTCTACTGACTGAAAGCTTCAATAAAAATTATTCGTAGGGAGAAATAAAACATGGCGAACCGTTACTCAAATGATTACAACGATCAAGATTACCCGCGTTACTATGACCGTGATGACCGTTACGACAGCCAGTCCGAAGGCCACGATTCCAATCGCTCGCGGAATGAAGAACGAAATCGGTCCGGCTCGGGACGCGAAAACACACAGGGCGGCGCTTATGATTACAAACAGTCGGAAAGAAAAGGATTCACATCAAATTCCGGATCAAGCGACAATAACCGACAAAGCTATTCGCGCGATTATGACGATTTCGCTTCGACCAATCGTGCGTCCCGCAACTACAATGATCAATCGAGACGCGTCTTACGCGATGACCGCGGCGATTATACCCTCTACGGTTACGACCGCGACCAGCGTCAGGGTGATCGCTCGGGAGATTCCGGCGGCTATGGTGAACGTACCGGAAACTATCAGAATCAGGATTTTAATTTTTCCGGCGGCAGTTACGCGCGAAGCGACGACAGACAGCAGCAGAACCGTGAGCATGGAGGCAGCAGCCGTTACTACGGCAATCAGGACGAGCAAAATACCTCAAATCAAAATTTCGGCAAACCAAATTACGGGAGAAATCAGTCAAGACAAAGTTTTTACGGTCAGGGTGGCGATTATGCCGGCAGCAGCGAATCAGGCTACGATTATCAACAAAGAGGTAATCAATTTCGAGACCGAAACCAAGATAATCAAGAACGTGGTTGGTGGGAGCGAACAACCGATGAGGTGGCTTCATGGTTTGGCGATGATGAAGCCGGACGGCGACGCGCCGATGATTCGCGTGCCGGAGATTACAGCCAATTTCAAAATAGCGGGCAACAGACTTCGCATCGCGGGCGGGGCCCCAAAAATTATCGCCGTTCGGATGAGCGAATTAAAGAAGATATCAGTGATCGTCTAACTGATTATCCATATCTTGATGCCTCAGATATTGAGATTGAGGTAAATTCAGGCGGAGAAGTTGTTCTAACCGGAATGGTGGAAAGCCGTTATTCTAAACGAATGGCTGAAGATATTGCCGAAAATGTTTCCGGAGTAACTCATCTCGAAAATCGTTTGCGCGTCAAATCGGCCAATAACCAAGCCGGTTATTCATCAAGCGTTTCGTCAGCTACCGATTCCGGCACAACAGAAGATTCTTCAAACACATTTGGAGCTAAAAGCTTTGATGCTTCGGATACGTCCGGAACATATGGTTCACGCGAGGATTTGGCGGCGAATTATTCAAACCAGGGTTTGAGCCAGACTTCGCCAATCGGTAAATCGGCAACCGGCGACTTATCCGGTTCAACCTTTTCTTCAACGAGTAATACAAGCAGTTTCGGCGACAAATCAGAAGTTGGAGTAATGTCAGAGGCATCTTCGACCGGAACTTCTGTTAGTGATTCAGCACTTTCTGACGACAAGGATTCGTTTACAGCTTCTTCAGGTAAGTAAATCAACAGCAAAATTTCAACAGAAAAAGGGCGAGAAAATAATCTCGCCCTTTTCGCTCTAAATTCAAATTGCTTTTAGCCTTTTCCAAAAATGCTGAAAAACGAGCTGGCAGTTGTGACGACTTTTTTTCGCAAACCGCTAAATATATTTCCGAAATATCTGCTGACGCGGCCGTAAACCGGGCTTTCTGCCATATCGTCAAAGAGCGAGTAAAAAACCGGCACAGCCAGCAGTGTTAGCAGCAAACAGAGACTTTGCCCGCCGACGACCAGAACACCAATCGAGCGATTTGTTCCCGAGCCCGGACCCGTTCCCAGGATGAGCGGCATCATACCGGCGACGAGCGCGATTGTCGTCATCAAAATCGGGCGCAAGCGGTCTCGATTCGCCTGGATAATCGCGTCGTAACGTTCCATTCCCTGATGTCTCAGTTCGTTAGTGTGATCAATCTGCAAAATCGCGTTTTTCTTAACCACCCCGAACAGCAAAAGCAAACCCAATCCGGAAAAGATATTAATGGTTTGACCGGCTATCAAGAGCGACAAAATACCAAATGGAATCGAGAGCGGAAGCGTCAGCAAAATAGTAATCGGATGAATAAACGATTCAAACTGCGCCGCCAGCACGATATACATAAAAATAAAAGATAAGGCAATTGCGATTAAAAAGTAGAGCGCGGCGCGACCAAGTTCTTTCGAGCGTCCGGCGAGCCCGGTTTTGTATGACGGATCTATTTTCATCTCGGCGACAAACTGATTCATCTTATCAAGCACCGCCGATTGCGAGCCGCCCGGTCTGACGTTGGCAAGCAGAGAAACCTGACGTACCCGATTCAGACGGTCAATAGCGGACGGCCCCGTGCCCTCTTTAATTTTCACAACCTGATCGAGCGAAACATAATTTGCGGTCGGCGCGGCGGCGGTCGAAGAAGACGCAGAAACGGCCGAAGATGCGCCGCCGGTCGTCCCGCCCGGCGAAACTTGTCCTCCACCAGAAGCACTACCTGTTTTCGAGGACGGAACGACTAAACGCCGAAGCTTTTCCTCGTTGCTGCGAAATTTATCAATAGCGCGGACCCGCACTTCGTACTGATCATTTCCTTCGTTAAAAGTTGAGACTTCTTCGCCTGCGACAAGCGTGTTGAGAGCTTGCGCAATATCACCGACGCGAACACCGAGATCGGCTGCTCTGGTGCGGTCAATTTCAAGCCGCAGCTCAGGTTTACCGGAAATCAAAGTTGAATCCGCGTCCACTACATCCGGAACCGTTTTCATCTTTTCCAACAGCTTGTCGGAAAGTTCCTGAAGTTTGTCCAAACTCGGTCCCGAAATAACGTATTGAATATCGGAGTTGCGGTTTCCGCCGCCCGATATTGCAGCGACCGGCTGGACGCTCGTTCGCAGATTGTCCGGGTAATTTTTTAGTAATTCGCGCGCCTGAATCATCAAAGCATCCTGATTCCGGCTGCGGTCTTGAATGTCTTTCAGTCTGACGTAAATCGAAGCGCTGTTAACCAATTGCTGCTGGCCTCCGCCGATGGTGGTGAGCGTATCGGTGACGCCGTCCATTTTTCGCAGGTCAGTCGCGATGCGTTCCATCAGTGCCGAAGTCGCAGGCAATGTATAACCTTCGGGAGCGCGCACTGAAATTTCAAATTGCGATTGGTCATCGTTGGGTAAAAAGTTTTTACCGACAAACATAAACAGCGGGATGATGCTGATTACGACGAGCGCGCAGACCGCCACGACAATCCAGCGAAATCGCATTGAACCTTTTAAAAGCCAGGTATAGGCACGGTCAATTTTGCTGTAAAACCAGGATTCTTTGCTACCGCTCGATTTTGGATTTTGGATTTTGGATTTTGGATTTTGTGCTTCGTTTGCCGCCAGCATTCCGTCGCCGCGCACTTCTGCTGTTTCGTCTCCGACAGTTTCGACTCTTGTTTCCTCTCCGGTTTCTTTTTTCTTTTTAATCAGACGAGCCGCCAGCATCGGCGTCAGCGTAAATGAAACAAGGAGGGAAACCGCAATGGCAAAGCTCGAAGTTAGACCAAACGAAGACATAAACCTGCCGACAATGCCGCCCATAAAACCGATTGGCAGGAACACCGCCATCAAAGAAAGCGTGGTCGCTAAAACCGCCAGCCCGATTTCCCTAGTTCCTTCGATTGCCGCCTGAAACGGCGACATCCCTTTTTCTTCAACAAAACGGTAGATGTTTTCGAGCACGACAATTGCGTCGTCAATCACAATCCCGACCATCAGCGTCAGCGCCAGCATCGTGATTTGATTGAGCGTGTAGCCCATCGCGTACATCAGCGCGAAGGTCGCGACAATCGAAGTCGGAATCGCAACGGCGGCAATAATCGTCGAACGGAAACTCCACAAAAAGACGAAAACCACAATCGCCGCTAAAAGCCCGCCTTCGATGAGATGAGTTTCGATTGAATTGAGCGCGGCTTCGATAAAGATTGATTGATCGCCGACAATCTGCATCCGAAAACCTTGCGGCAGCGTCGGCTGGATTTCTTTCAAACGCTCTTTGATGGCGCGGGCGATGGCGACTGTATTTTGACCGGATTGTTTTGAAACAACCAGAGTTACGGCGGGTTCACCGTTGAGACGCGCCTCGGTGCGCGCTTCTTCGGCTCCGTCCTCAACATACCCGATGTCTTTTAATTTAACCGCGTAATTGCCGCGCGTCGCGACCACAACGTCGTTAAATTGCACGGGGTCTTGAATTTTCCCCAGCGCTCTGACTTGCAGCTCGCGCGCGCCTTCGTCAACGCGACCGCCCGGAGCTTCCTGATTTTGCTGGCGAACCGCCGCCGCGACTTCGGTGGCGCTAACATTATAAGCCCGCATTTTGTCGGGATCGAGCCAAAGATTAATCTGGCGTTCGCGCCCGCCGACAATTTCCACTTGTCCGACACCGCTGACCGATTCAATTCGCTCTTTGATTTGATTATCGGCAATATCAGTGACTTCCCGAATATTGGTCGGCGCGGAAACCGCAATTCGGACAACGGGAGCGGCATCCGTATCAAGTTTTTGCACTGTCGGCTGTTTGGCTGTCTCCGGCAAATCGGGAATTACTGTTTGAACTTTTTGGAGAACTTCCTGCGACGCCGTATCAACGTTTTTCTCCAGAACGAAGGTAATAAAAACCTGACTGACGCCCTCGACCGAAGTTGAGCGCAATTCGTCAATTCCGCTGATCGTGTTGACCGCCGATTCAACCTTGTCAGTAATTTCCGTTTCGATTTCCTGCGGAGACGAGCCCGGGTTGGTGACCGTAACAGTAATGGTCGGCAAATCAATTTTCGGGAAGAGATCAACGCCCAGACTGAAAAACGAAAACGCGCCAACTACTGTCAGCGATAAAATCAGCATCGTGGCGAAAACCGGACGCTTAACACAAATCTCTGCTAACCACTGCATAACTTAATAAGTTCAAAGTCCGAAGTCCAAAGCCCAAAGTTAATGCTGCGAGACGACTTTGGACATTGGAGTTGGGGCTTACTGTCTAACTTCGATTCCGTCAACTAACAGTTCGAGATTACTGACCGCTACTTTTTCGTCAGGTTTCAAGTTTCCGGTGACCTCAGCCAAATCGTTTTCGGTTTGACCAACCTGCACCAGACGCTGCTCGGCGTGTCCGTTATTAATCACAAAAATCCGGTTGGTCGTTCCTTCCTGGCGCACGGCTCTGACCGGAACCATCACAACCGTTCGGTTTTGAGGCAGCAAAATTCTAACTGTCACAAACTGTCCCGGCTTGAGCAAGCCATCATTATTATTGATTTCCGCTTCTACCGTTAAAGTTCTCGAAGTCGCGTTTAAACCCGGAATAATTCGAGCAATAATGCCGCTAAACTGACGGTCGGGATAAGCGCTCGTGTTAAGCGAAACCGACTGACCGACGCGGACATTGCTGATTGATTGCTCCGGCACGTCAATTCTGGCGCGCAGCGGATTAGTCCGGACAATCGTCGCAACTTTTCCCGTGGTGCTGACAAACTCGCCGACATCGGCGTTGCGTTCAAGAATTGAACCGCTAATCGGCGAATAAATGACTGCATCGCTAATCGCTTTGTTTGCCGCAGCGATTTGCGTTTGCGTCGCGTCAGCCGCCCTTTGCGAACTGACGACAACAGCCTGAGCGGATTCGACGGCGGATTGCGCCGTTCGAATGGCCGCGTTATTTTGGTTTGCCGCATTTAGGGCTGCTTCGTATTGTGCCTGTGCCTGATCTCTTTGCGCTTTCAGCTGGTCATACTGCGAGCGAGAAACATCGCCCGATTCGATCAGGCGTTCGTTGCGCTGCAATTGTATCTGGGCTAAATCAAGAGCCGCTTTCGCAGTTTTTACTTCGGCAATATTATTAACATTAAAAGTTTGGTTCGGAGTTAAACCAAGCTTGGCTTGAGTCTGAATAACGTTTGAACGAGCTTGTTCGACATTGGCGCGAGCTTGCTGAACCTGTGACTGCGCCTGAGCGACTTGCGCTTGCGCTTGTTCAAGACGAATCCGAGCATCGCGATCATCAAGCTGAACCAGCACACTCCCTTTTTGAACATAGCTGCCAACATCAAAATTGACTGCGACGATTTTGCCGCCGATAGCAGGCGCGACATCGCTCTGAGCATCACCGATCAGACTTCCCGTTGCTTCAAAATATTCCGGCAACTGACGGGAAACCGCCGGGGCAACAGCGACTTCGACCGCTTGCGGAGTCGCAGCAGCTTTAGCAGTGTTAGAGTTATCCTGCGTAGCGGCGCGTGATCCGGCGCAGGCCGAAAACATTGCCGCGAAAATTAGGGCGACAAATAAAAGCGCGAATTTATCAAATATAAATTTAGGAATTGAAAACTGCATATTTCGCTTATGTTCCTGTTTGATTAAACATTTTCATTCTCAAGTTTGATACCGCGAAGTAAAATCTCTGTAAATTGTCGGGCTGCTTCTTCATTTGATAATTCCAGTTTGCGCTGATCCTTATCCCACAATAAATTATTGAGCGAGTGGTGCAAGATCATTCCCAAAAAAGCCCGAACAATAGTATGCGGATCAATATCTCGAAAAGCTCCATCAGCTTGGCGTTCCTTGATATAAGAGCCGAAAAAATCGCGAATATTGAGCAAAAATCGCTCGAAAAACATCTCCGCCAGTTCGTGATTTTCAAGCCCCGAATACAACATCAGCCTTAGAAATTCGGGCGACTGCGCTTGGTTATTCAGCGAGTTTAGAGCCCAAGTATAAAAAACCTGAAAATCATTTTTGGACTGAATCAATTCGGCAAAATTCTCTCGAAGATTACTAAAATCGCTCTGGCAGGCTTTGTAATCAATGATTGCCGCGTAAAGTTCCTGCTTCGTAGCAAAATGACGAAAGACCATCGCCTCGGAAACACCGGCGGCGTTGGCAATCTCGCGCGTCGTAGTTCCGCGAAAGCCATGCTGTGAAAACAACCGGACGGCGATTTGCAAAATTTGTAAACGCCGTTCATCAGCGGCCATTCGGCTTGCCGTCGGAACACAATTTTCAATAATATTTAACTCTTCGTTCAAATGCCACTTCCTATCAGAATGAAGTAAGTACTTACTTACTTACTTACTTACTTACTTTGCCCGATTAGATACTTTATGTCAAGCAGGAGCAGCCTTTTACTTGACGAAACATCGGCGTCTAAAGTTCGTATCAACCTTTATAAAGACACTGGCATCTGAGCAGACTACAGTTAACTTTTAGTTAAATTATTCAAAGGAGAGTTTAAAATGGAAGAACAAAATTCATTGAATTCATTGTCGGAAAATCGCGCACTGACTCGGACGGCGACACCCGAGGCTGATGATAGGCATAGCGTCGAAAATTACGCTCAAGATTTAAAGGCTCAAGCGCAACAATATGGTCAGCAGGCAGTTGAAGGTCTGAATAAAGCCAAAGATTATGCGGCTCAATATTACGGGCAGGCCGCCGATAAATTGAAGGATTTGCAAGGCAAGGACTTAAATCAAATTGCGGACGAAGCTAAAGACTTTGCTCGGCGCAAACCGGTCCAGGCAATCGCCATTTCAGCGGCTGTCGGATTGTTGCTCGGTTTAGTTATCCGAGGACGGCGCTAATAAAACTGCAGGACTAAAGACAAAGGGCGAAAGCAATTGCTTTCGCCCTTTGTTTTCTAGTTGTAAACAAACAGCGGATTTTCCCAGAGGGTTTGGGTTAGCTGTGCAAAATATGTATTGATGTCTTTGGTGACGGGGGCTGTGGTTTCCAAGGGGTCGTCCACGTACAAAGTTCCGGTATCAGAGTCAATACCAGTCAGGACGACAACATGGCCGTCAAAAGTGTTGCCCCATGTACCTGAATAAATAATTGGCCCGTAAGTGTTGATAAATTGATAAATACCAGTTGCTGTCGGGGATAAATCGAGCGGCTTAAAACCGCAATTTTGCGCCCATTGTCGCCATTCCGCCCATGATGGATTGCTTCCGGCGGCAAACCGGCTCTGCATATAAGGAAATGTATCAGGGCCTTGCAAATCAGCGAGAGATTGCTGATTTTTGTTTTCGTAATACCGAACTACCATTTGTAAACAAGTAAACCAGCACGCTCTCGGATTTAATTGCTGCTGGTGTCTGACTCCGTTAATTCTAACAATTGGCATAGTGTCGTTTCTCCTTAGCCTTTGTAATGTCGGGATGACGAAAGAGTTTGATATTTTTGCTTCACCAGAGATGTATTTGACAGCGGCCGGCAACCTCTCTAATTTTCATGAAAGAGTGGCGTTCTTTTATCATTTAAGTGAAATTTAATTTGAGCTGGAGTATTTAGCTAATGACCGAAAGAGTATTTAATTTTAGCGCGGGTCCGGCCACAATGCCGACTGAAGTTTTAGCCAAGGCGCAAGCCGAATTGCTTTCTTTACAAGGCATTGGGATGTCGGTCATGGAAATCAGCCACCGCTCCGAAATATTTGAAAAAATCAATCATGACGCGCAGCGAGGAATTAAAGATTTGCTCGGGTTGCCGAATAACTATCAAGTTTTGTTTTTGCAAGGCGGCGCGACTTTTCAATTTTTGATGATTCCGATGAATTTTCTTCAAGCGGACGAGCGCGCCGCAGCGAATTATGTTGTGACCGGAACTTGGGGCGTCAAAGCGGCGGCTGAAGCGCGAAGGTGCGGAACGGCAAGAACAATATTCTCGACCGCAGAAAGCGGTTTTAAATCGGTTCCGGCGCAAAGCGAGCTTAGGTTTAATCCAGACGCGACTTACGTTCACTTTACTTCAAACGAGACAATCGAAGGCATCGAGTTTAAATATGATTTGGACGGCGGCGGAATTCCGGTGATTTGCGACGCTTCATCAAATATTTTGTCAAAACCGATTGACGTTGAAAAATACTCGTTAATTTATGCCGGAGCGCAGAAAAATCTTGGTCCGTCGGGCGTGACGGTTGTTATTATTCGCGATGATTTACTGGCAAAAGTCAATTCAAATCTGCCTTCGATGCTCAGCTATCAATCATTTGCCAAACACAATTCAATGCTCAACACGCCGAATACGTGGGGAATATATCTGATTAATTTCGTTTGCGAATGGATCAAGGAAAAAGGCGGGCTTGTTGCAATGCAGACAATTAACGAAACCAAAGCCAGAGTTTTGTACGACGCGCTCGATGCCAGTAGTTTTTATCGAGGTCATGCGGACAGCGAGGCGCGTTCGACGATGAACGTGACTTTTCGTTTGCCCACGGAAGAACTGGAGAAAAAGTTTTGCGCCGACGCATTGGAAATCGGTTTGGACGGTCTTAAAGGACACCGCTCGGTTGGCGGCATTCGCGCTTCGATCTACAATGCCTTTCCGCTTGCGGGCGTAGAAAAATTAGTCGAATTTATGCGCGAGTTTGAACGGCAGAATGGTTAACAAATCCAAATTTAATTAGCAGACGGGAACTTCAATCATCATGGTCAAAGCAACGAAAGGGTTTCCGCGTCTCATCACAACGCCGAATTCACCAATTCTCACAAATCTGCAAAAGTTTCTCAAATATTTGTATGAAAATTCGATTTCTCGCGTTGCTATCAACGATTTTGTGTTTTGCCGCATCCGCTTTTTCACAAGAACCAACCGTCTCGATGCCTTCTTTTTCACCGGAGATCAAACGTATTGCGGTCTTCAAAAACGGTTACGCTTTCACTTATCGTGAAGGCGAGGCGCAAACCTCAAACGGTTGGGCTTATACGACGAATACACCTGTCGGCGTTTTAGGTACGGTCTGGGGTTATACTACGGCTCCAAACGCCCGCGTCATACAGTTGGTCGCGTCCGAAAGCGATAAAAAGGAACTCAAACGAGTTGAAAATCTGGCGCAATTTCTTCTAGCAAACGAAGGCGTGCGAGCACGTTTTGTCGCAATTTACAAAGGCAGTAAAGAGGGCGAGATGATAACCAAAACAATTGAAGGAAACTATGAAATTATTAGTCCAAATGGAAATTATTTAATTAGCGACAAAATATCAAATGACCCCAACGCCTATAACCGATTAGATCAAAATCAATTAAGCCTAATCGTTAAAGCTGAAACTGGAGCCTTGTTTCTTCCTGTCAGTCAGATTCAAAGCGTCGAGATTTTAAGTCCGCCGAAAATCGAAAAGCCGACGCTGACCAAAGAAAATCGTTTGGCATTAAAAGTTGCTGGCGCAAACGCAGATAATGTCCGTTTAGGAATTGCAGCGTTGGAAAGCGGGGTGCAGTGGATTCCGGCTTATCGGATTGAGGTTAAGGGCGAGCCGATCAATGAAGCTAAGCTCGAACTGGAAGCCGTCTTGGTCAACAATCTGGCTGATATGTCGAATGCAGAAGTTTATTTTGTTGTCGGTGTGCCGCATTTTCTTTTTCAAAACAGTATTTCGCCGCTCTCGCTCAATCAAACTTTTGCCGGAGTTTCAGCCAATGTGTCAGACGGCGCCGGTCGTGGTCTTTCAAATGCAATTACAACACAGGTTTCTGCAGGAGATTCCGCAGTTTCTGCTGGATTAACTTCGCCAACCGTTTCCGGCGAAGAACAAGCCGAAACATTTACCGCCGAACAGCTTTTTCTTTATAAAACTGAGGGAATTACTCTCAAAAAAGGCGAGCGAACCAGTATGCGATTATTTTCGGTCACAATCCCGTGCAGCGAAGTTTTTGAGTGGACAATTGATGACGCGGCGCAGCCGATTAATTATCTGAGTCCCGACGGACAGCCGATTCAAATTCCCGCTCAAACGAATCGTTTGTGGTACAGCCTGCGCCTAAAAAACACAACCGGAATGCCCTGGACGACCGCCCCAGCGCTCTCATTTCGCGAATGGCAGCCGATGGGACAGGATTTGCTGACCTTTACGCCAAAAGGCGGCGAGAATGTACTGCGCGTTTCGCCCGCAACGGAAGTCATCGGCGCACATAACATTGAAGAAAAATCTCGCACAGCCGAACAAAGAAAGGTAAACGGGAGAATTGTAACTTTTGACGTGGTAACGCTCGAAGCAACGATAAAAATCAGCAATTACAAAAAACAACCGGTTGAAATTAGAATTACGCGAAATCTGCTTGGTAAAGTTTTGGAGCAAACGGACGGCGGCAGCGTTAAACGCGAAGCCATCCGTTCACAAGCCGACAATCCGAACTCCTTTTTAGATTGGACTTTAACCGTTCCACCGGGCGAGAAAGAGATTCGTTACACTTACAAAGTGTACGTTCGCAAATAAAAAGATGGCATATTAAGCTGCTCTCACAGACAGAGAAAAACAGGTTGACGCAGAAATCCTATTCAATCGTTCGCCACAATTTTGGCGCGGGCGACACGAACGGTTTCGTCAAAAAGATTTTCCAGATCTTGATTTACCCCGCGCAGTCCGGCGTTTGCGACGCGCTCGCCCCACGCAAAATACTCCAGCTTCCGCTCTTTGCTCCAATCTGCGGGCGGATCATTTCCGATTTCGCGAATATTGCTGATTTTATCCGACAATTTAACCTGTTTGGCTTCAACTGAAAGATGCGGCGCATGTTCGACCTGCTTTTCTTTGCGCGTTGCTTTTGGCAGGCTTTTGTCATCGGTCACTTCGGCGACAATATCGCAGACGCGTTTGCCAAACTTTGATTCAATTTCTTCGGGCGTCGTATTAGTATCTTCAACCGTGTCGTGCAGAATGGCAGCCAGCAAAATGTTTAAATCGTCCACTTTGCCGACGCGCACAATTTGCTCGCAAACTTCAATCGGATGGTTAATGTATGGCAGCTGATGCGCTCCCTTGCGGCGCTGATCGCGGTGTTTGTCGGCGGCAAACTTTAACGCCTCGAGCAATTTGGCTAAATCATTCATAAAAAGTGAATTGTGAATAGCAAATCGTGAACGGTAATTTTCAGCCAACATGATTTATTATTTACGATTTACTATCTAACAACTTCAATACTCAAAACCTGCTGGCCGGCAATAACAAACTCAGCGGGCGCTAATTCCTGTTCGAAAATCGGCGATAGAATAGTCGGCGTCACCCCGCCAACGCTTCTGTCATTGTTCAAAGTCGCCAGCATCGAAGGCGGCAAATTCGGCATTTCGCTTGAACCGATAATCGCGCCGTTGGTTACGCGCGTGACTTGCAGATAAAGCCGGTCGCTTTTTTTAACTCGATTGATAACATTGACCAATTCCGAAACGTTTTTCGGCGTGAAAGATTTTGAAGGATTAACCTGTTGGAGCGACGCGCCGTCGCCGACGTAAACAAGATAAGTGCCAACGGGCGTATCTGCCGGAATCTTAACCGGAACGTGCTGAACAAACACTTTGCCGGCATCGGTACGGACAAACGCCTGGGCTTCAAATGAATCTCCGGGCTTGATTTCCGCTTTGTCGAGCGCGAGGCGTTCGAGGGTCGCAGCTTTCTTGCCGTCGGTTGAAACAATCTCAATTTTAATATTTTTGATTTCGGCATCGCCGAAGCCTGAAAGCAGAGCGCCAGCCGGCGCGGCAACCGAACCGGCGGCAAAAACGGGCGCATTAGCGGCAGAGAAACGGCGTTCGATATTGATTGCCGGAGCGTCTTTGACGTTGATTTGCCCGTGCAGGCTGATGGTTGAATCGCCAAGTGCGCGTTCGGTCGCGGTAATCGAATTAAAAAGCGTGATGTTAAGAATCAGCGGAGTTAGAAAAGGATCATTGACGACTTCAAATTTGTAGCTCTGTTTTTGATTGCGGCTCGTGTTAACGCTGATTTCGACCGGAATCATCCGCGCCTGTTCGCCGAGTTTGCCCATAATTCCGGTTTGCCGGTCTTGCGCCAGCGTGCCGACCATTGCTTCCGGCACTGCCAGCTTAAAAGAATTATTCGCGTTTGGCACCACGGTCAGAACTGATGATTCTGACATCGGCATATTGGCCGAACCTAAATTCAAAAATTGATGTCCGAAGGCGTAAACTTTTTCGCCGTCGCGGTAAGTTACTGTTCCAGCTGCCGCCAAACTGTAATCGCCGCGGGCGAGCGAAACTGAAATCGAATCGCCGGGCTGTAACGTTTTATCGTCGTATTTTTTGAGCGATGTGATTTCCGCCGATGCTCCGGCGGCTGCGACGGGCAACATTCCTCCGGCGGTCAGCTGTCCGGCAAACTGGTTTAAACTGTCCTGGCTGATTCCGCTGAAAACCAGCGGAGTAGCAATCGGCGCGAATTGTTGACCGAGCAATCCGATGAGCGGCGAGCCTTGCGAGACGTTGGCGATAAAAGGCGCAGATCCAATCGCGGGTTGCGGTAGAGTTGATTTGAAATCAGCGGCGGCCAGTTCCGTAAAAGAAAAAGTTTTTGGTTCGAGTTCGGTGCGTCCGACTGGAGAAGAGGTTTGCTCGACATTTTGAATCATGCTTTGAATTGGCGTGATTCCGGCAATCGGCTCTTTGGAAAACGGGAAGCTAAACGAAATGGCGCCAACCAGTTTGCCGTCAATATAAACGGGCGAGCCGCTCATACCGGCGAAAACTCCGGTTCGCTCGGCATTTGCGCCGTGCAGTCTGCCGATGATAGCGGGCTGTTTCGGTCCGATGAAACCGGGTAAAACGCCTAAAATTTCGACCTCAAATTCTTCCGGCTCAGTTCCCACAAAAACAGTTTTCGCGATTCCGCGCTGTCCGGCTTTAATCTCGGATAACGGAAAAAACTTTTCGTTCGAAGTTGTAAGATTTTCGTGTTTTGACGGTGATGTTTGAGGAAAAGCGCTTCCTGTCACAATTAAGGCAAGTAGAAAAGCTAGACTGACTATTCTTAATTTCATATTTTTCGTTAAAAAACTTTGGACACAAACCAACAATTTTTCACTGAAATCTTTTCGTTAGCTGATAGGCATGGTAACATGAACCCCAGTTCAGAGATGAACGATTCGATCAAAATTCACCGCAAAATATTAGAGCAACAAATTAGATAGGCAAGACGGCTTAAAAGTTGCGCTAAATTTCGAAAATCCTTTTCCAAAAACATAATGCGAAGATCTATTTGGCCAAAATTTATCGGAAGTGTTTTAAAACTCGTGCTTCCGGCGATTGTCTTAATTCTTTTAGCAGCCGTTGCCGGTAGCATTTGGCTGGTTCACTTAACCACAGACCAACCGCCGCGCTCAACCTATATAATCACGCCGGAGCGTTTCAAACAGATTACCAATAATGCCCAGGAATTTACCGAAGAAAATTGGGTAAATCGTGACGGCACCAGCTCGCGCGGCTGGTTTGTGCGAGGCACAAACGGCGCACCCGCCGTCATTTTGCTGCATCGCTACGGAACAGACCGTTCATGGATGCTGAATCTGGGAGTAAAACTTTATGCCGCGACCGGTTTTACCGTCTTGATTCCGGATCTTCGCGGTCACGGCGAAAATCCTACTGTCAAATACACTTCAATGGGCGGCTGTGAAGCCGATGATTTGGCTGGTGCGATTAATTTTCTGCGTGTTCAGAAAGCTCAGGCTGTCGCCAAACCGACTAAAGGCGAGACTACGGCTGCCGTCGGCGATAAATTGGTCGGCCCCAAAATCGGCGTTTATGGCGTCGAAATCGGAGCTGTCACGGCGATGATGGCGGCTGCTAATTCAAACGACATCCAAGCCTTAGCACTTGAGTCGGTTCCGGCTTCAGCAGATAGCGCGCTGCAGTCGGTTGTCGCTTCGCGAACGACCATCGCTTCCTCGGCAATTGCTCAGCTGGCAGGCGCCGCAGCCCCACTTTACTTTTTTCGTGGTTGTTACAAAAGCACTCCGCTTTGCGAGACGGCGGCAGCGCTCAGCAACCGCAAGGTTTTATTGCTGGCGGGCCGGGATGCACCGGAATGGCAGCAGTCAACTGTTGCTCTTGCAAGCTGTTTCGGCGGCGGCGCAAACGTCCAGAAAAATACGGATTTGCAGCCCTCCGGCTATAATCTGATTCAAACGGCAACTCCCGAACAACAGGAAGCTTACAACCAATTAGTAATTCAATTTTTCCGTGATGCTCTGCAATAATGGTCAATAAAAGATTAGTCATTTTAGCTTGTCACTAATTAAAGTTTCCGCAATTCACGTTTTAAGATTTTGCCGGTTGCTCCGATTGGCAGGCTTTCGCAAAATTCAATCTGACGCGGATATTTATTGGCGGCAAATTGCTCCCGGCACCAGGCCGTGATTTCTTCAACCGTGATTTCTGCACTTTGTTTTTTGACGATAAAGGCTTTGACTTCTTCGCCCAGTCGCTCGTCCGCGACGCCGATCACCGCCACCAGAGAAACTGCCGGATGCGTCATCATAACTTCTTCTAATTCACGCGGATAAATGTTGTAGCCGCCGCGCAGAATCATGTCTTTCTTGCGGTCAACAATCGAGAGATAGCCGTCATCGTCAAACGTTCCAATGTCGCCGGTGTGAAACCAGCCGTTTTTAAATGCTTCGGCAGTAGCTTCGGGCTTGTTATAATAACCTTTCATGACGTTGTGACCGCGAATCACGACTTCGCCCCGCTCGCCCGTAGGAACTTTTTTTCCGTCCTCGTCATGGCATTCTATTTCAACGCTAAAAAGCGGCTGCCCGACCGTTCCGGGTTTTGACGGGAATTCAGGATGATTGAAACAAGCGACCGGAGCGGTTTCCGATAATCCGTAACCCTCTAAAATCCGAACGCCGAATTTATTTTCAAATTCCTTGATAACCTCGACGGGCATCGGCGCGCCGCCCGACGAGCACATCTTTAAATTTTGCGCCGCGTTACTGATATCAATTTTGTTTTCTTCCGCGTACTTGAGCAAAGCCCAATACATCGTCGGAACGCCGGTCCAAAAAGAGATTTTTTCGCGTTCCATTGCGTCCAGGACGGCTTGCGGCTCAAAACGCGGCAGCAAAACGCAGCGAGACCCGTGATAAAGATAAGCGTTCATCTGACAGGTTTGTCCGGTTGAATGAAAGAGCGGGAGAGTAATCAATCCGGCGCTGTCGTCCTCTGTGTTCCGAATGTCTTTCGATAGATAGAGTTCTCGCGAAATCATCGCGTTCATCATCATGTTGGAGTGAGTCAGTTCCGCGCCCTTTGGCTGCCCGGTGGTTCCCGAAGTGTACAAAATAACGGCAGTGTCGGTAGGCTTGGTCGGGTAAGTCTCAAATTTATCGGAGGCGGGCGCGATCAATTCCGTCAGCATTGTGCTGCCTTCGACCGGATTGACTGCCGACATCGGATTAAGCGGCATCACGATGAAATGCCGGCACGCCTCGACCATTTCAAATCCGGCTTTGACCATTTCAGCCAGCGGCAGTTCCGGCGTTCCTTCAAAACAGAAAACGGCTTTGGCGTCGCTGTCCTGTAAATGATAGGCGACCTCGCGCGGTTTGAATAGAACGTTGAGCGGCACGACGATGGCTCCGGCCTTTAAAATCCCGAAATAGACGGCGGGAAAATACGGCAGATTCGGGCATGAGAGCGCAACTTTATCTCCCGGTTCGATTCCCATTTCGCGTAAACCATTAGCGATTTTGTTGGCATAATCGTTGAGTTGTTTAAAGGTTAAGCGCGTTTCATGCCAGATGATAGCGACCTTTTCCGGCTGCAGTCTCGCGTGACGTTCGATAATCATTGACAGATTGAGCATCGTGGCGCCGTATTGCATTTAATTTCCCCTTTGTCAGACAGCAATGGAATTCTAGGCGACAAAACCATCAATCGGTTTTGCTGCCAAAGCCCGAAATAAAAGCCCAAAGTTTCCAGGAGCGACTTTGAGCTTTTATTTTAAAGTTTTTGTCAGAGATTACCAGCGAATCGGACGGATATCCGGTCCGACCACGTGCGAGCCTGAAAGAATATTTCTTCCGGTTCGATCCGGATTTAAAGTATTGGCGCCGTCCGCGTGTACAAAATGCGCTCCGTACCAAACAACCAAATCCTGATTTTCAAGAGATTCTCCGTTGACATACGGATCAATTTGAATCGCGCCGGTTAATCCCGAACAGGTTACGCAAGTCACACCGTCATCAATTTCGTTTTGGACGGGCGTTCCCTGTAAAACATTTTTATATCTTAAAATCCAAAAATCGCTTTTTCCAAAAGCGTCGGCAACTCCGTCGGTTAAATTCGGCGTCAACATGTATGCTTCATCGCCCGAACCATTTTGAATCAACAGGCTGCGGTTAGTTTGGTAATTTCGCAAGAGGGTTTTCTCAGTCGTAATCGGAGTGATGAATTTACGCCCGCGTTCGACCTGAAAAATATTATTGTTCTGGTTAACAATGTCAAAATCAAAGCGCCAATAGGCATGATGGTTGTGAACAAAACACACGCAGCTGTTATTGGTCGCACCAAAACCGTAGCGCGGTCTGATCGTTCCGTCGTTATCAAACCGCCATTCCATAATGTAGCGGTACCAGCCGGCGGCCATTTCCGAAACCAGCACGGTGTCATTATTTTGCGTATAGACGGCGACGCCTTTGAAATTTCCGGCGTCACTGCCGGATTCAAGAGCCGTCGTCGCAATTTGCCCCGGTCCCAAAAGCCTGATTCCCGGAGCGGGATCCGTCGCGCCCTCAGTCGGAGCCTGAAATCCATCTTCCTGATCTTCCCAATCGCGATATGGGCCGCACTGTCCGCCTGTATATTGCACATCTAAAATTGGAACGTGGCCGCGTTTAAGCACCATTTTGCCCCGGTATCGCACGTCTCTGACTTCAATGCCCGAAGCGTTTGTGCCTGACGATGCAACCGGACGAATAACCAGCATTTCCCAGAGCGTCGTTCCGTTTTGCGAAACTGTCAACTGATACTGACCGGTTGTTCCGCTCGCGCCGCCCGAACCGACGGGAATTCCGCAAGCAGTCGGAGCGGCTATTGAAGTCGGCGGCGCTAAATTATTATAACGAACGACTTCGCCGCGTTTGAAGCTGACGCTGACGACCTCGTTTCGCGTTGAGGAATCGAGCGATTCCAAACCGATATTGACAAACCGCTCACCGGTTTTTTCGTCAATCGAAATCGCGGGCATCGCTTGGAAAGTTCGCAGCCGATTATTTTTGATGGCCGGGCCAAACTGCGGATCGCCTCTGACAATGGCGCCGGCCGCGTCAAGTTCTTCCTCGCTTGGAACGGGTTTGCTGGCGTCCTCAAAAACCCGCACATTTTCCGGCGACGCAAATGCGCCCTGCGCCACGATTGTTCGATCATTGGTGTAATCGTAGAAAACTACCAGAAACTGCTGCGGGTCGAATTTACCGACTGTCGTTTTGTCATCCTGGTCAACGTATCCAAATGAAATCAGACGATAGTTTGTTCCGCTCAATTCCTTTTGCACCGCTGCGGAGCGTTCCACCGTTATCTTAATTTGGTCAGCGATTTCCTGAGTCGGCCCTACCGGCACTATTTTGATATCAACAGGTCTTTCAGCTCTCGAGAGCCGTTTGTTCCCGGGCGCGTTGTTTGATTCGGCAGCCCAGACAAAACTCGCTGCCGATAAAATGGTCAAACCTGTCACTAAAAATGTCTGCTTGAGCCTTTGTAACATTTGTTTCCCCTGCTTGTGAATACCGCGTTATCAATGTCTTGATTTTTTGAAAGGTACTATTTGTGTAACATTTTAGCGACTTTACGGTCAAGGTGCTGGTCATAGCTTCGAGGCGTTCTTCTTTTATACGTTGTTAACATTTGTTTGTACTAAATTCAGGCTTTGCCAGAGGTGTTTTACCATTAATGGATTACAGCTAATTTACCAATGGCCAGCGAGGCCTGGCTCTCATCTTCAGTTTTTGGCACGACCTTTGCCCGGAAGCCATTAAAATAAAAGATTTTTTCGAAATCAAGGGAGATGTTTGATATGGCAGACGATGTCGGCGGCGAGGGCGGCTCGATGCGGGCGGTAGCAACGCTCCTCATAATTGTTATGGTCGTGGCTGTTCTTTATTTTAGCGGAATTCTCGGCGGCAGTAGAGACGAAACTAATAGTAATATCAGGACGCTGACAGTTCCAGGTAACAATAAATAGTATTCTCTGACATTCTAAAATCGGAATTTCGTTTTGATTTTATCAAGGTACGAAATTCCGATTTTGATTTTATACAAGAGGTTTTTATGGCTGACGATAGCGCACAAAAAAACGGGGCTAAATGGTTAATGGCGGTGCTGATAGCTTCAGCAATTTTCGCGGCACTAATCATTGCCGCTTATGTTAGTAATTCATTCAAACGTGATTCTCATGACTCCACGGTCGCTCCTGCTGTCAACGCAAAAGGATAAGGGTTGAATCAAGTTTTGAACATGAGATTTAACTATTGTAAATAGTGAAGTTAAAAGATTGGAACAATCAAGTGCAATTAAAAAATATTTCCGAGCAAATTTTAGTAATTACGGGTGCTACCAGCGGCATTGGTTTAACTACGGCGAGAAGAGCGGCGCGGGCGGGCGCAAAACTCGTTTTAGTGGCGCGCAACGAATCGGCTCTGCGCGAACTGGCGGATGAAATAAACGCCGGCGATAAAAGGCAGGCGATTTATTATGCAGCCGATGTGGCGGACGAAGCCGCTTTGCGCGGAGTAGCGGCGGCCGCAGCGGAATCCTTTGGCGGTTTTGATACTTGGATTAACAATGCGGGCGTTTCGATCTACGGCAAAATCGAAGACATCTCGACTGAAGATATGCGCCGTCTTTTCGACACTAATTTTTGGGGCGTCGTTTACGGTTCACGCGTCGCCGCACAGTTTTTGCGGTCGAGCAACAATGTCGGCGGCGCGATTATCAACGTCGGCAGTGTGTTGAGTGACCGCGCGATTTCGTTTCAAGGCATCTATTCGGCTTCAAAACATGCGGTTAAAGGTTTTACTGATGCTTTCCGAATGGAGCTGGAAGCAGAAAAGCTGCCGATTTCCGTTACGCTCATCAAACCGAGCGCAATCAATACTCCGTACGCCAAACACGCCAAAAACTATTTTGAGAAAGAGGCGACTTTGCCGCCGCCGGTTTTTGCGCCGGATTTGGTAGCCGAAGCGATTCTTCACTGCGCTCAAAATCCGGAACGCGATTTTACCGTTGGCGAAGGCAAATTGCTGGCTTCAGCCGGACAGTTGGCGCCGCGTTTGACCGACAAAATCATGGAGTGGGGAATGGCCGAGATGCAGTTTAAATCCGAAGCGAAAAATCCCGCGCATTCCGGCACTCTTTATGAATCGCATTCGGATTTGAGCGAGCGCGGCAACTATGACGGTCTGGTCTTAGAGGAAAGCATTTACCAGCGCGTCAAGCTCAATCCGCTTATTACCAGCGCAATTTTAATTGGCGGAGCGGCGGCGTTGGCAACTCTTTTACTGCCGCGCAACAACAAACGTATCAGTAATGACAGCCGCCGTGAACGTGAGCTGATGCAAATCGGTCACAGCTAAAAAAAGCTGGAAACGATTCGATTCTGAAATGGCGGGCTTCAACCCGCCATTTTTGTTGTAAACTGCTCCCCGAAAAGAAAAATTCTGTCTGGAGAAAAACTGTGCTTTCAAATTATAAATTTTTAGGGTTTATTGCCGCGATTTTATTAAGTACGATCACCGTCTTTTCGCAAACTGACGACAACAAAGACATCCGAGCAGCAACAAATCGAGCCGCAGACGCAGCCAAAGCTTTTAACGAAGTGATGAACAAATCTGACAAATCAATCCCGCGCGAACTGCTCGAACGCGCCGAAGCCGTGGCGGTTTTTCCGGGCGTGCTCAAAGCCGCGTTTGTCATTGGCGGCCGCGGCGGCGAGGGAGTGATTTCGCGGCGGACGCCCGAGGGTTGGAGCGCGCCGGCTTTTTTCAAACTCGGCGGCGGCAGTTTCGGTTTTCAAATCGGCGCTGATAGAACCGATTACATCATGCTTTTTGTTAATGATGGCGGTTTGAAAGGATTGCTTCAAGACAAATTCGAGTTTGGCGGCGATGTCGGGATTGCGGCCGGGCCGGTCGGACGCGAAGCCAGCGCGACGACAAACACGAAATTAAACGCCGGAATTTTGTCGTATTCCCGCAGCAAAGGCGCGTTTATCGGCGCGGCGCTCAAAGGAAGCCGCATCGCTCCTGACAACGATACCAACCGAACGCTCTACGGTAAAACTGCCAAAGAAATTCTCAACTCCAACGAAGTCACACCATTGCCAGACGCGGTTAAAGTTTTTCCCAATACTTTAAGCCGCTACTCAAACCGCAAAGGTTCTCCGGTCGCGGGTGCTGCAGCAAATCCAAACCCGACGCGTCAACGAACCACCATGACCGTTAACACCGGCAATACTATTGTTGTCGGCAGCGCCCCGAAAACAACCGACGCTGCAACTGACGCTGCTGAAAATGCCGACACGCAATCCGCGACAAACAGCACCGCCAGCAGCCAGCCGGTCGCGGCGGCGAGCGATGTTTATGCGGTCGGGCGAATGACAGCGCGGCCTGCGAATCGTGTGGTGCGCGAAATTCGTTCGGAACTGCTCGATTTGCCTTACTACGGAGTTTTCGATTGGCTGGAGTTTGAAGTCGCCTCTGACAATTCGGTTGTTTTGCGAGGTTCGGTAACGCGTCCGACGACCAGGGATGACGCGGAATCACGCGTCAAAAATGTCGAAGGCGCTGCCGCCGTTCGCAACGAAATTGAAGTTTTGCCGGTCGCGCCGAGCGACGACGATTTGCGCAACGCTCTTTACCGGGCGGTTTATTCCGGCCAGCTCTTTCGTTACGGAACGGGAGCGAATCAACCGATTCATATCGTCGTCAAAAACGGCCGGGTTAATTTGAAAGGCTCGGTTGAAACCGAAGCGGACAAAATTTTTGCGGGCGTTCAAGCCAACGGCGTTTCCGGCGTGCTCGAAGTAAAAAACGAACTCGCAGTGGATAACGGCGAAAAACGCTAAAACGCTCAATCAAACCACGAATAACACGAAGCGACACGAAAACTCAGCCGTCGGCTGAATCCTCATCGTGCTTGTTCGTGTTTTTTCGTGGTTAATTTTTTGGCGTTCGTTGAATGAAATCAATTTTGCCGTTAAAATCCACATTCAATTTGACGACGGACTTCTTTCCAGATATGAAAAAACTACTCAGCCTGTTAATTCTGCCGCTAGCTCTTCTTTTTGCCTTTCCCGCTTTTGCCCAAAACATAAACATTCCGCAGGCGGTCATGCTTCGTATTATCCGCGCCGAAGACGAACTGCGTTTTGACCGCGATTTGCAGGATTTGCTTAAATCGCCCGACGCTAAAATTCGTCGCCGCGCCGCGCTCGCAGCAGGCAGGATCGGTTCAGAAAACGCGATTCCGCCGCTTTCCGCATTGCTCGACCAAGACACCGACCAGGACGTGAGAACAATGGCGGCGTTTGCGCTCGGCGAAATCGAATCGGCGAAAGCTGCCGACGCGATTTTGAAAGTTCTGTCGAAAAAAGGCGAAGCGGATGCAGTTCGCGCTCGCGCGCTCGAAGCCGCCGGAAAGATTGCCGCCGCTAACCCGAAAGACGCAAAATCAAGGCAATTGGGCGAGAGCATTTTGGACTGGCTCGAAGCAGAACAATCTCTTGCGACGCGCAGCCGCGAAATTGTTCTGCTCGGTTTAACCGCCGCTTTGCGAGCGAAACCTGACGAAGCGGATTTTGTCGTGGGAAAATTTTTAACTGACAAAGACGTGTCCGTTCGCGCCGACGCTCTCAACACGCTGGTCAGATTAAAAAGCAAAAACGACAATTTAAAAGCGCAATACCGCGCGATGCTGCTCTCGGACGACGATGCCGTTGTCCGCGCCAACGCCGCCCGCGCTCTCGGCGCTAGCGAAGACGCCATGAGTTTAGATTTGCTCATCGAGGCCGCAACCACCGACGACGATCAACGAGTCCGCGTCGCCGCGATTCGCTCGCTCGGTTTACTAAAAGATAAAAAAGCCGCCGCATCGCTTTTGGAAAGAGGGAAAAAATTGCTTGAGGGTTTTAAAACTGCAAAGAGTAAATTCTCAAATCCTGCTGAAAAAAATGAATTGCTGGAAATTGTAGCGACTGTAGGCAATCTTTTGGCTGGCCCAAACAATACCGAAATCAGCGAATTCATAAGAAATTTTATTTTTTTTGAGACAACTGTTTTTGCTGAAAGTGAGATTGCTTCAGCTAAAATTTCCCCTAAAATTTATGCCGAATCTGCTTATTATAATCCTAGCATAAAAATATTTATCGAATCCGCAAGCCGATTTGACTGGCAAAATTTGTCAAGCATAGCGCAAGGACTGGGCGAAGTTTCACATTCACAAGATGAAGAAGCACGTAAGAAAGCTAAAGAAGTTTTGCAGCTTATAATTACGAAGACTGAAACAGAAAAAAGACTTGAACCTTTTAAGTTGTCAGTCAACAAAGCTATTCCGGATCTTCTCCGTGCATACATTGCTTTCAAACCAATAGATGCGCAAATAGTTTTATTAAAATATCTGAATTATCAGGATGCGATTATTCGCGCTACAGCCGCTGAACTTTTGGGTGATTTGCCTGCAAGCAGAGAAAACATCGAAGCATTAAAAACCGCTTTCGCGCAAGCTCTCCAAAAAGATAAAGAAATGAATGACGCGCAGCTTGCGATTCTTTCGGCGCTCGTTAAATTAGACAAAACGCAAACCGTTGATTCGTTAAAACTCGCGCTTGATGCGTCTGACTTTCTGGTTCGTCGTCAAGCCGCGCAGCTTATCAAACAAAACGATTTGACCAAAGATTTTCCCAATCTTGACGCCAAAGTCGGAACTGTCAAACCTTACAATCCGGCGACAAAAACAAAGCTCGGGCAGATTTTAAATACCAATGCCGATTACATTCGCGCCGTCTCGCGCAAAAACGGACAAATAAAAGCTATCTTAACCATTGAAAAGGGCATTTTTACGATTGATTTGCTGCCTGAAGACGCGCCGCTGACGGTTGATAATTTTGTCAAACTTGCCAAATCCGGTTATTTCAACGGCATCGCATTTCATCGCGTCGTGCCGAATTTCGTCGTTCAGGGCGGCGACCCGCGCGGCGACGGCAACGGCGGTCCGGGCTGGCAAATTCGCTGTGAAATCAACCTGATTCCGTTTGAACGCGGCGCGGTCGGAATGGCGCTCTCCGGTAAAGACACCGGCGGCTCGCAATGGTTTGTGACGCATTCGCCGCAGCCGCACTTGGACGGCGGCTATACGGTTTTCGGACGCGTGAACGAAACGGACATGAAAATCGTAGATACAATCGCGCGCGGCGACAAAATCTTGAGCGTCAAAATAATTGAAGAAAGCATTTTGCGCAAAAGCGCAGTGCCGCAAAGAAAGAAAAAGTAAGTGCAGATTCAAAATTACGCCAATCTATCTTTTGAAGAAGTTGTCGCGCTCGAAAACGAACTGGCGGGACGCGAAAACCTGCTGCAAGTTTTAGAGTGGAACAACAACGTCGTTGATTCAATCGCGCAGGACGAATTCGCGCACGATCTGGTAATGCGCTGGCGCGACCAATTATTTTTAGTTTTCGGCGCAACCTGAGTCGGCGGCGTGACGGCGGTCGCCGTTTGGAATCATCAACCGAGCGCAGATGAAATTTTGCAAAAGAGATTGCAAAACGGCTGGCTGCCAACGGCTTCGCCGCTTCAGGCGGGAGACAAAGTATTAGGGAACGCTGCTTGCTGTCTCAACGCCAGAGGTTTAATAAATGAAAAATGAAAGCGCCATTGTCAGCCCGCAATCTTTTGCCCGTTTGTCAAATCGCGACCAGCGTCGCGAAGTCAAAATCGAAGAAAGTCTGGAGCAGTTGAGCTACTGGCTGGACGACGCGATTCGGATTCCTGGTCTCGGCTGGCGCTTTGGTCTCGATGCCATCGTCGGTTTTGTGCCGGGCGTCGGCGACATGGCGACAACAATTGCTTCGCTTTATATTTTGGCAGCCGCTGTCCGTTATCGCGTCCCGAAAATCACAATTTTGCGGATGGCTCTAAATATCGCGATTGATTATCTGGTCGGGATGATTCCATTTGTCGGCGATTTGTTTGACTTTGCATGGAAGTCGAACAAAATGAACATGAATCTGCTGCGGACGCACGCCACCGTTTCCGCGTCGGAAGCCAAAAACGCCCGGACGAGCGATTGGCTTTTTGTCGGCGGCGTGATGCTTGTTTTGCTGTTGATTTCATTTGGAACGCTTTTTCTGAGTCTTTTACTGCTGGCATCATTCTGGCAGCTGATTTCGCAAGCGATTCGCTAAAGTGAACTTGTGCCGGATAAATTTATGTAGAGCAGCTGCTAACCAAAATCAGTTTTTGTCAAAAAAGGCCGCTCGATGAGCGGCCTTTTTTTATATCCAACAGCTTTTACTTTCCGACTGCAAAGCCGCCGTCAATTTCAAACGCGGTTCCGGTGACGAAAGCCGCTTCGTCGCTGGCCAGATACAGAGCGGCCGCAGCAATTTCTGCGGGCGTTCCCATCCTCCCGACGGCTTGCGTCGCCGCCATCTCCCGATAAGCTTTTTCCGGGTCGGGATATTCCGAAATTCCAGCTTTAACGAACGGCGTTTCGACTCTGCCCGGACAAATCGCGTTGGCTGTGATTCCCTGCAGCGCGTGGTCGAGCGCGAGACATTTGGTAAATCCGACAACGGCGAACTTGGTGGTGCAGTAAGCCAGACGCTCTTTAATGGCAACTACGCCGCCGATTGAAGCAATGTTGACAATCACGCCGTGTTTGCGTGCAATCATTTGTTCGATAAACGCTCTGGTGAGATTGAACATTCCGCGTACATTGACCGCGTAGAGTTTGTCCAAATCCTCGGGAGTTGTTTGTCTGATTGTCCCGACGTGCCCAATCCCGGCGTTGTTAACCAAAATGTCGAGCTGGCCGTGATTTTGATAAACTGTTTGGGCCGCACTCAAACAATATTTATTTTCGGCAACATTTAGTTTGAGAAATGCAGACTGATTGCCTTCTTTATTTATTTCGCCGACGACTCGCTCGCCGTTAGACCCGTCCAAATCCGCGACGTAAACAAACGCGCCGGCATTGGCTAAGGTCTGAGCGATTGATTCGCCGATGCCTGACGCGGCTCCGGTTACCAGGGCAATTTTTCCCGTTAAATCAAACATAAAACCTAGCTGGCGGAAACGACCGGATTTGAAAGTATTCCGAGGCCTTCGATTTCAACTTCTGCCATGTCGCCGTTTTTCATAAAAACAGGCGGCTTTCTGGCGAATCCGACGCCGGGAGGCGTGCCCGTCGCCACAATATCGCCCGGTTCGAGCGTGATGAATTTTGACAAAAACTCAATCAGTTCGGGAATTTTAAAAATCAATTCGCCGGTATTTGAATTCTGCAAAGTTTCGCCGTTTAGACGAAATTGAATCTGCAGATTGTGCGGATCGGGAACTTCATCGGTCGTCGCAACAAATTCGCCCGTCGGCGCAAAATATTTTAGAGGCAGGATTGAGGAAAAAAAGACCATCGCAGGAAACTCCTGAGTAACTCACGCTGCAAAAAAATTAGTTAATTTCTCACCGCAATGAAAAACGGCTCGTTTGAGCCGTTTTTTAGATTTTACAGAACCAGACAAAATTAAGGTCTTAGTAGTGGCGGGGGGGAGACTTGAACTCCCGACCTTGGGGTTATGAATCCCACGCTCTAACCAGCTGAGCTACCCAGCCACAAGGCAAACCTTAATTATAGATTTCAAAACTAAAACGTCAAGTGGCAAATTCGGAAATCAGGATCCTGACTAAAGCCGAATTTCAAATACTGGCTGCTCCCTAAAAAAGATATTGCGATAAGAGCGGTCTTAAATCGTCCATGTCAATCGGTTTGCGAACTACCTGATTAGCGCCTGCTTCGATTGCTTCTTGACGATATTTTTCGCTGTGCGCCGTAACGCAAACGACCGGAACTTCCGAAACGCCGTCCATTTCTCTAATTAGCTTTGTCGCCGTCACTCCGTCCATCATTGGCAGCGCTAAATCCATTAAGATTAGATCCGGGCGTTCACGCTGAACACATTCGATGGCTTCGCGCCCGTCTGTTGCTTCAATGACGCGGTATCCAAGCATTTGCAGCATCACTTTTATCAAATGACGCGCATCATCGTAATCTTCAACTACCAGAATTGTTTTCGCCATACAGTTAACCTGAAACAGAAAGTAAAAATCCAATTTGTCAATAAAATTTCAGCTACGCCGAAATAATAACTTGTTCATGCAAATATTAGATGAAAATTCACAAATTGGGAATAGGCGATTTTCCTCCGGCGCGCTAAGCGGCAACCTGAATCAGTTTCCGGCAAATTTGTTTCCGGCTTAATTAGACTTAATTTGTCTGAAGGCGGGTTGCCGCCGAGCTTTTGTCTTCGTATCATCTAGGTTGGAATTATAATTTTTGAGGATTGCCTAAAATGACTGAAATCGTTCAACGTCCGCGTCGTCTCAGAAGAACCGCCGCTTTGCGTTCGCTTGTTCAGGAAACCAGACTCGCGCCGGAAAACTTTATTTTGCCGCTTTTTGTTTGCGAAGGAGAAAATGTGCGCCGCGAAATTTCTTCGATGCCAGGCGTTTTTAATTTATCCGTTGACGAAATCGTTCGCCAATCCGAAACAGCTTTTGCCGAAGGCGTGAAATCCGTAATTTTATTTGGTCTTCCGGGAAAGAAAGACGCGACCGGAACTGATGCGTTTGATGAAAACGGGATTGTTCAGCGCGCCATTCGCGCACTCAAAAAAGCCCTGCCCGAGCTTGTTGTAATCGCCGATTGCTGCCTTTGCGAATACACGGATCACGGGCATTGCGGCATTATTGAAAACGGCGAGGTTTTAAACGACCAGACGCTGCGGCTGTTAGCCGAAGCGTCTCTGGCTCAAGCCGCTGCCGGAGCCGACATTATTGCTCCTTCGGCGATGATGGATCACCAAGTCGCGGCGATTCGCGGCGCGCTCGACGGCAACAACTTTACGCAAATTCCAATTATGTCTTACGCCGTTAAATTCGCTTCCGCCTTTTACGGGCCGTTTCGCGAGGCGGCGGATTCCGCGCCCGCCTTTGGCGACCGCCGCGCTTATCAAATGGATTCGGCAAATTTTCGCGAAGCGATGCGCGAAGCCGAGTTAGATGTTTCAGAAGGCGCTGATTTTCTCATGGTCAAACCGGCGACTGCATATCTTGATTTGGTTTACGCGCTGCGCCAGCGTTTTGATCTGCCTCTTGCGGCGTATCACGTTTCGGGTGAATACGCGATGATTAAGGCGGCGGCAATGAAAGGCTGGATTGACGAAAAACGAGTGATGTTCGAAACTTTGACTTCGATCAAGCGCGCCGGAGCCGATTTGATTATCACTTATTACGCGCTCGAAGCAGTTCGCGCTCTTCGTTCAGCCTGAACAATTTTCGCGACAACGCGCAGATAATATTTCGGATCAGAATTCGCGAGGGTCGAAATATGAGTTTTCAAACCGAGCAAAAAACTGCTGTAATTTTGGGTCTAATAATGTTTTCCGCTTTCTCGGTTTTCCCGCAAAGCAAAACCCGACAGCACAAATTGAGCGCTGCGAAACCGGTTACAGCCCGTTCGATCGCTGTCTTAACCGAGCCCCAGGCCGCAGTTTGGATTGATGATTTGCGGCGCGGCACGACCGATGACAACGGGCAATTGAAAATTGAAAGAGTCGGAGGCGGCGGAAAAAAACTGCGTGTGCGCGCTTTCGGCTTTGAAGAAAAAACGCAAATCCTATCAGCTCAGTTAAACCGCGAAGTTAAAGTTGAACTTAGAAAAACGACCGATGCGGCCGAACTGGCGTTTCAACAAGCCGAAGATTTGCGTGAATCCGGGAGCGAAGCCGCTCGTCCCAAAGCCGCTGAGTTATACCGGCAGGCTCTCAAAGCCAAACCAAATTATCCGGCGGCGTTAATCGGATTGGCCAGAGTTTTAGGCGATCTGCACGAAACTGAAGAAGCGCTGGCGGTAATCGCCGCGGCGCGAAAACTGCGCCCAGTTTTTCCGGAAGCCTCAACGGTCGAAGGCCGAATTTACCGCGCTAACAGCGATTCTGACGATGCCGTTAAATCCTTTCAGCGCGCCATTCGCGAAGCCGGGAATCTTGAGCCGGAAGCACATACCGGCCTCGCTCTAGCCTTTCAGGACAGAAGCGAAACCGAGAAGGCCGCCGTCGAATTTAAACTCGCCATCGCGCAGCTAGATGAGACCGAGCCAATCATTTATAAATTAGCGGGCGATAACTATGCTCAAATGCAGCGTCCGAAAGATGCTCTTGCTTATTACGAAAAATATTTACAACTAGCGCCAAACGACCGCGAAGCGGCAGCTTATCGTTCAATTATCGAACAATTAAAAAAACAAAAATCCGGCGAGACCCTCGAATTAATGCCGCAATAATTCGCAACTAAAAACAAAATCAAAGAGCCGGGTGACAAAAATCTTTTGTCACCCGGCTCTTTGATTTTGTTCGGCTCAGCCATCTCAAGCCTTGCCTTAGTTACTATTGATCAAAAGCATTCGGAATGGCTAAATCTCCCGACTGCCCGAATTGGAACGTCACAAACGCTCCGCCATTGCTGTTCAGGCGATACCAGACGCCATTTGACGGACGAAAGACCGAAACATCAGCTTTCCCGTCGCCATCGTAATCTGCCGCGACCGGAACATCGCCCGACTGTCCAAACACAGTGGTCGTAACGGTGTTGGTGGCGCTGTTGATGCGATACCAGACACCGGTCGAAGGACGAAAGACTGAAATATCAGCTTTGCCGTCGCCGTCAAAGTCAGCCACAGTAGGAATATCGCCTGATTGTCCGAATTGAACCGCAGCGACAGAGCCGCCGTTGCTGTTCAGACGAAACCAGATGCCGGTTGACGGACGGAACACAGCCAAATCTGCTCTGGCATCTCCGTCGAAATCACCTATCACCGGAACGTCGCCCGATTGCCCGAACTGAGTCGCAACGAATGCGCCGCCGTTGCTGTTCAGGCGATACCAGACGCCATTTGACGGACGAAAGACCGAAACATCAGCTTTCCCGTCGCCGTCAAAATCGCCGGGGCGCGGCAGATCGCCCGCTTGCCCAAACACTGTGGTCGTAACGGTGTTGGTGGCGCTGTTGATGCGATACCAGACACCGGTCGAAGGACGAAAGACTGAAATATCAGCTTTGCCATCGCCGTCAAAATCGCCGGGAGCCAGCAAATCACCGCTCGCGCCAAACTGGACGCCGAGGAAGCCAGCCGTTGAACGATTTAAGTACCAGATTCCGGTTGACGGACGAAAGACCGAAATATCAGCTTTGCCGTCGCCGTCAAAATCAAACGGTGTGGTGGTTGTCGGGCTGAGAGGCATTTCCCAGATTCCCCGTCCGTGCGTGGCAATTTTTAAAACATGGAAAGAAGGTTGAATATCAATTCCAAAGACGGCAACGCGCGGCAAACCGTCATTAAAGGATGTCCAGTTGGCGCCGCCATCAGTCGAGCGGAAAACGCCGATGTCCGTTCCGGCAAAAAGCTGCTGCGTGTTTGCCGGATCAATCACAAAAGCGTTGGTCGGAACGTCCGGAATGCCATTTCCGGATGCCGTCCAGGTTGGCGCGGCATCATTCAAATTAGTGGTTTTCCAAACGTGCTGTCCGGCTGACAACCCGTAACCGGTCAAGGTTACATAAGCCGTATTGACATTGCTCGGATCAATTGCCATGCGCCCGACATAGCGAGTCGGAATCGGCCCGGTGATATTATTCAAAGTTGCCGAGCCGGTCGTTGTCACGTAGACGCCACCGCCTGACAGTCCGACCAGACGAACGTTATCGTCTTGTTTGGCAATAGCGATGGCGCTGGCAGCCGAGGGCAGAGCCTGACTGACCGCAACCATGGTCGTGCCGGTATCAACCGAACGATAAAGTTTGTTCGTGCCGAAATAAAGCGTATTAATCGGCGAACCGGGTCCGACGACCATCGGCGCGTAAAAGAGCGTCGCATCGGCGCAGTTAATACCGTTTGCAGTTCCGCCGCAGCCCAGGAAAATATCCCAGTTCAAATCACCCGTCACCGGATCGCCCGTTTTAGCGCGGGCAAAACCGATTTGCGAGCCGGTCGAATTGAAATATGTATGATAGGCCGTAACGTTGGTGAAATTGGTCGCGTTTTGGTCAATTGCGGTAAAACCGCCGTCGCCGTCGTCAGAGTGAACCCAGGTCGCTCCGTCAACCGCAAAAAATTCCGTTCCGTTATCCTGCGTGCCGCCGATGGTAAAGTTGCGGTCAAGCGGATGGAGCGCGATTGATTGAAACTGCGTCGCGCTAAACATCGAATTGTTGAGCGACGTCCAACTGGTTCCGGCATTGGTTGATTTCCAAACGCCGCCGTCACTGCCAAAATAAATTGTGTTTGGATCGGACGGCGCAATCGTAATAACGTGCGTGTCAACGTGCAATCCGGTCGCGCTTGTCACGAAACTTGTTCCGCCATTGGTGGAAATGCCGAAAGGCAAAGGCGGGCCGCCGCCTAGGTAAACTTTGTTAGCATCGTTTGCGTCAACAGCGATGGCAATATCGTAAAAACACTGTCCGCCGCAGAAACCGTTGGCTACGGTTTGAGTAAAAGTCGGCGTTCCGGGGGAATTAGTATCGTAAGTGGTTTTGTAAACGGTTCCGTTCGCAGTGCCAGCCGCGGCGTAGGCCGTCACGGTTGCTCCGACTTTGTTGATGGTCAGCTCGCTGCGTCCGTTGGCGTCGCCCAGCGCAACCGTTAAGACGCGAGTAAAGGTCGGAGTCGGATCAAGCGCGTTTGATGTAAAATAAACACCCGCATCGTTTCCGCCGTTGCCGGTGTCAACGAGAGAGACAAAAATCCGGTTCGGATTCCCCGGCTCCATGGCGAGGTCGGAAATAGAACGATTGCCGCCGAGAAAGGTTGAAACGGTCAACCGTTCGAAAGTCGGGCTGGCCGCTAAAGCATTGGTTGAGCGATAAACTCCGCGCGTCGGAACCGGTGATCCCGTGTTGCCGCCGATGCCGGCCGTGCCGCTTGTAGTTGCCGCGAAAATGATGTTCGCATCGGTTGGATGAACCAGGATTTCGCTGATCGCGCGTCCGGTAAAAACATCTGTTCCAGCCGTCGTTCCGGCGTTCAAAGGACCGGCAATAACCGGCGTGGTATCAGCGCTGGTAATGCGATAAATGCCGACGCCGAAAAAACTGCTCTGCGAAAATGTCGCTTCGCCAGTCCCGACATAAACAATCGTCGGATCGGAGGGCGAAATAGCAATCGCGCCGATAACTAATGAAAGAGCGTTGTCGAGGAGGGGCGTCCAGGTTGTGCCGCCGTTGAGCGTGCGGTAAAGACCGCCCTGTGCCGTGCCGACGTAAGCAATGTTTGGATTGGTCGGATGAACTGCGATGGCCGAAACCCGCCCGCTGACGGGATCTCTGCGCCCCACCGTTTGCCCTTGCGGAATCGGTGCCGGGCCGAGCGGACGCCAGGTGAGGTTGATTGCGCCGTCAGGCTCTCCGGTTCGCGCCCGATTAGCATTTTCTTCGCGCATTGCCTGAAAGATTGCCTGGTTGCGAACATCCGGTTGAGGATACGGCAAACCGCG
Source organism: Pyrinomonadales bacterium (assembly GCA_038212235.1). Classification (GTDB taxonomy): domain Bacteria; phylum Acidobacteriota; class Blastocatellia; order Pyrinomonadales; family Pyrinomonadaceae; genus JBBQUS01. Next base: position 153,996 of record JBBQUS010000001.1, on the reverse strand, counting down.
CAGTTTGGCGATTTGCTCATCACGAAGCCGCAGATATTCAGTTTTGTCCATTCGCGAACCGGCCGGTAAATCCGGATCATCCGCGTCGTCTTCATCAACTTTTTTGTTTGTGAGCGCCAAAGGACTCTTTTTCACGCCGTTTTCTTTTTGCTCCTGGGCTTGGATTTGAATTCCCAAGCCGAAAACTTGCAGCCAGAGAACCAGCGCGACAAATATTTTTCGAGACATTTATTGTTTACTCCTGAAATCAAACTTAAACTATTCTGATCGGCCAAATACTATCGAGAACCGTATTTGCGATTTTAACAAAAATTGATTTTGTGAACCGCTGATTAGATACTTTTAAAATTAGGCGAGACGGGTTATTTTCTTACAAAATAGATCATAAAGCAATGAGCGGCAAAGGTTTTAGCAGATAAAAATTGGCGTAAGTTTCTCTGCTGAGGTTCAGGATGGCAGCCATAAATCAAAAGAGCGCAAAGCAATTCTCGTGTAAATGAAAAAGAGTTTCGCGCAAAGATGCGTAAGGATTCGCTACGCAAAAGTAAAAAACTTTGCGTGCTTGACGCCTTTGCGCGAAACTTTTGTCAGCAATGTGCTGGAAACTTTGAGAACCGGATTCCGAGCCCGCTAGAAACTAAGGGCGACTCCGCCGCGCCCGCGAGTGCGAGCGGTGCGAAATCCGTTTTCGTAATAATCCTGATTAAAAACGTTTTCTATTGTTCCAAACAACCGAACACGCAATTTGTCGTTGTTGGTTGGAATTTCGTAAGCCGCCGTCAAATCGCCCTTCCGATTTCCCTTGAAGCGATAAACACGCACGTCAAAATTTCCGTACGATTGAAAAATCGGAGCAAGATAGGAACTCGCCGCGACAAAATCAAAATTGAGCGTCAGCCGTTTGTAAAATCTTTGCGTAGCGACGAGAGAAAATTGCTGTGTCGGAACCCCGAACGTTTTTAAAACTCCGTCCTGCGGTTCGCGCTGCAAAGATTTGGTAAATGTGTATGACGCGAAAATATCGGTGCCGGTCATCGGTTTAAACTCAGCGCTAAATTCTCCGCCGCGCGCGATTCCGCCTCTGGTATTTTTGTAGCCGCCGAAAATTCGCGGCGTTCCGCCGATGTCGCTGACCGGAAAATCAAAACCGATGGTGTTAATCAGACGCGTGTAAAAATACGTTGCCGAAAGGCGAACGCGGTTTGCGCGAAAAGATTGGTCAATTCCGGTGTCAAATGCAATTGAGCGTTCGGGTTTGAGCAATGGATCGCCAAACGGTGTCAGGCTGTTGCCGAAAATACTGCTGCCAAACCGTTCGAACAAAGCCGGAACGCGATAACCGTTGCCGACATGACCGCGAATTTTGGTGGCGGTCGTGCGAAAGAAGTACGCAATGGAGCCGTCCGCCGTGTAAGAAGCCGGCGGATTATTCAAAACTGTTCCCTGATACGGCGAATTGGCCGAAAAAACGGGCGTTTGCAGGGTGAAAAATTGCGCTCTGACCGCGCCGGACAACTGCAGGCGATTATCGAAAGCCTGGAGTTGGTCCTGGGCGAAAAGCGTGTTGCTGCTTTGCGTAGCGCGGGTAAAATTGTTGATGACGTTTGAGTTAAGCTGAAAATTATTGTTGACGAATTTTTCTCGTTCAAATTCATAACCTGCGGTTAGAGTGTTTGAGCGCAAAACAAAATCTGATTTGGCCTGCAGAGTTTGAATATTTCCGTCGTTGTCGCCCCGCGTTGAACCAGAGGGTTGCGAAAAGAAATCCGGGCTGACACCCGCCGCGCCATTGCGGTTGATGCGGTTCGTGGTCAGATTTTGGTACGAGACGCGGTAATTGGCAAAACTGCTCAGAATGCCGTCAAGCGCGACGTTAAAATTATAGAATCTCGAAGCCTGACTGTTATCCGGATCATTAGCGTCAGGCGCAAATGTCGCATTTCCAATGTTTAAAGTCGAAATATCAGCGCCGTTTTCATATCGCCGCAATTCGGAGCGAGAGAGCGGGCGTGCTTCAACAATGCCGCTCGCGGGCAGATTTCCGATGATATCGGGGCTCGAATTGAGCTGCACAAAAGCGTCGGAAAAATAAAAACGTCCGGTTAAATTAAAATAGTTATTAAAATTAAAGCGAGCGCTTGCTTTGGCGCTGGTGTTTCGCGAGGCGTCATCGCCGTCAATGCCTTTTGAAAAATCGGTGTGTACCAGCCCGATATTGTAAAAGGATTTGTCATTGAAATCGCCGCCGAAATTTGCCCGCCCGCGAAATTCTCCCAAGCCGCCGCCTTCCGCGAGCAGATTACCGCGAAAACCTTTCTGAAAGTTATCGGTTTTAATGTCAAAAACGCCGCCAATCGCGTTTGTGCCGTAAAGCGAAGAACCCGAACCGCGCAGAATCTCGACTCTGTCAACATTTGTCACCTGTAAATCCGACAGAAACGGTGAAGCGTCGCCGGTAATCGCCGCCGGATCGCGAAACCGCTGCCCGTCAATCAAAACGGCGGTGTCCTGGTTGCGCAGCCCGCGAATTTTAATCGTCGCGATGCGCCCGAAACCGCCCGATTGCTGAACGCGCAAACCGGGAATGGTTCGCAGCGCGTCGGTGATTGTGATTTCATTCCGATTGTTTAATTCTTCGTTTGAAAGCGACGAAACCGATTTTGAAACTTCGTCAATGGACTGATCTGTGCCGGAGGCAATTACGACAACTTCTTCACGAATAGCCGGAGCTTCGTGAAGCTCTAAATTCACATTGGTTTCACTAACACTTAAAACAAGCTTTTGAGAAGCTGAAAACATTCTGCCCGTTCCTGAGAAGGCTGATTGGGCTGATATTATGTAGCCCTCTACTGATACATTTGCAAAGCTGTAATTACCTTCAGAATCAGTTTTGGTCGTAAACTTTTCAGCGCCCTTTAATTTGGTTAAAGTGACAATCGCATCTGAAACAGGCTGATTATTCAGAGTTACTTTACCTGTCACCATTGTGCTTTTTTGTGCAAAAGCCGCTAAGTTAAAAAACAACAGAACTGTCAGGCTCAAACAAAATTTGGCCGTCAGATTTTTAAAATATTTCTTTTTCATTTTTCACTTTCTCTACCCGTCGTAGAAACGCGAGTTGGCTGCGGAGCATTGACGGCAAGGTTTCCTGACTTGCAGCGGGAAGCAAAGGGAGAAGTCGGAAGGATGAGGAATGAAAATATTAGAATTTTGTTCATCTCTGAATTTTATTCCTAAATTTCATCCTTCACCCCTCATCTTTCATCCTTTGCTTCAGCCGACGCGCCTTCTCATTTTCCGCTTGGAAAACAATGGCTTTTTTGCGTCGTTTTTGGCTGCTGACAGTTGCGCGGGCAGTGTCGGATTCACACCAAACTTCCCTTGTAAAACCGTCGCTCTCTGGGTTGTTAATGGCCATACGTTAACAAAAATGTTAACGCCATAAATCTCCGGTCGTCCGATTGATGGTTTTGACAACCGGAAAATCATCGTAAAAATCAATCACGTTAGCCGCGGCGTAGTCTTGCGCCAGACGGAAAATATTGCGGCTTTCAAGATTCAAACAATCGCCTAAAACAATGCGGTTGGTGCCTCCGTGCGAGACAACTGCAAAGGTTTGACCCGCGTGGCAAGAACGCACTTTGCCGATGGCTTGCAAAACTCTTTGTTGCATCTGACTAAAACTTTCGCCGTTGGGGAATTCGACGGTTGTCGGCGCGTTCATCCATTGCTCATAAATAGAAGGATAACGCTCTCGAACTTCTTCGTAGGATAAGCCCTCAAAATCGCCGAAATCAATTTCCGCAAGGTCTTCGCAAACTTCGATTGGCAAATCCTGTTCTTGAGCAATAATCAGTGCGCTTTCCCTTGCGCGGCTGCGCGGACTCGAATAAACGGCCGCAAATTCAAAGCCTTGCAGAAAGCGCGCCGCTTCTTCAATTTGGCGCCTTCCATTTTCGGATAAACCAACATCCAGTTTGCCGTAACATCGGCCTTTGGCCGAGGAGATTGGCTCGCCGTGCCGCACCAAAACGATTCTATTTGTCACTCCGGGCGGTAGATTCATGAAAGCAAAGCGGCCGTGAGCAAAACCGCGGTTTCGCAAATTTCCGTATTAGCGCCGAGCGTGTCGCCCGTGACGCCGCCAATTTTCTTTAAACACAGTCGGGCGCTCAAAACGGTCAAAGCAAGAACAACCAGCCAAATTCTTAGCCCGCTGTGCCAATTGATTAATGCACCCGTCAAAATCATTGTGATTGCTGTTGCACCCGCCAGTTCCGTCCACCCGACATAATCAGTCACGGCATTTCCCAAACCGCCGCTGTTGCGAGCGTAGGGCATAAATTTTCCGAGCGGAACCGTCGCCCAACGCCCCAAAGCCGGCGCGAGAAGTAAATACTCCCACCCTGTTTTTGTCTCAATCAAGATGGTGATTGCCGTTGTTTTAGCAATCAATAACAAAATCAGGGCGGTTGCTCCGTAACTTCCGATGACCGAATCGCGCATGATTTCGAGAATGCGCTCTTTTCCGCGTCCTCCGCCAAAACCGTCCGCCATGTCCGCTAATCCGTCCAAATGAAGCGCGCCGGTCACGAAAACATTAACGGTGACGAGGAAAACTGCGATTAAAACGGCTTTTAAAATATTGCCGTCGGCGACATTCCCAAAAATTTGTAAAGCGCCGCATTGCAAGATCCCGATCAGCGCGCCGACTAAGGGGAAAAACAGTGTGGCTCGCCCGACGTCAACTGCTTCAAAGACAAAATTTTGGGGAATTGGCAAGCGCGTTAAAAACGAGACTGCCGCCAAAAATCTTTTCATTTAATTTGCTTTATCGCTCACGTTAGCATCTGCAAAAGTTGCCATTTCATTAAACGCCGCAACCGCGGCGGCAATAACATTCATTGCCAATGCCGCGCCGGTTCCTTCGCCGAGCCGCATTTCCAAATCAAAAAGCGGTTTCTGCTCGATAAACGTGAGCAGAGCCGCGTGTCCGCGCTCAACCGAAAGATGCGAAGCGAAAACGTAATCTTTCACCGCCGGGCAAATTTTAACAGTCAAAGCCGCCGCCGCGGTGGTAATAAAGCCGTCGGCCAAAATTGCGATCCGCTCGCTCGCCGCTCCCAAGCATAAACCGACCAGTCCGGCAATTTCCAAACCGCCCACCTTTTCTAAAATCGAAAAAGCGTCTGCCTGCTCCAATTGATTGATTTCGAGCGCGCGGCGCACAATTTCGATTTTGCGCTCCAGCATTGCATCATCTGCTCCGGTTCCGCGCCCGACGCACTCTTCCGGCGCAAGTTTTAATAAAGCCGCCGTAATTGCCGCCGCCGCCGTTGTGTTGCCAATTCCCATTTCGCCCAAACCGATGAGTTGAACTCCGGTTTTCCGAGCGGCTTGAGCTGTTTTAATGCCGATTTCGACTGCTCGAAGCATTTCGTTTTCGGTCATCGCCGCGCCTTTAGCCAGGTTTTTGGTTCCGTGGGCAATTTTAGCGTTAATAAAATTAAAAGCGGTTTCGCCAATCTCACCTTCAACGCCAATGTCAATCACCGTCAAACCGGCGGCGGCAATTTTGGCGAAGGCATTAATTGCCGCTCCGCCGCGCAGAAAATTTAAGACCATTTGCCGCGTCACGCCGGAAGGGTACGGGCTGACGTTTTCGACCGAAACGCCGTGACTGGCGGCAAAAATATAAATTTCGCGTTTTTCCACCCGGGGCGCGAGCGTTTCCTGGATTGCGCAGAGACGATTGGCGATTTCTTCGAGTTTGCCCAAACTTTTGGGCGGTTTGGTTAATTCAAGCTGTTTTTCCGCGGCGCGTTGCGCCCAGGATGACTCGACTGCTCGGATTCGGCTGATTGTCTGGGTTATTAAATTCATTAATAAATTGTCGTCACGCGCTGTTTGCCGCTTTTCGGATTGGCATCGAGCAAAACTTCGACTCCAAATGTTTCGCGTAGATTGTCGTTGGTCAAAACCGTTTCGGGCGCACCCGCCGCCATTAGTTTTCCATGCTTCAAAAGCAGGATGTGATCGGCAAATTCAGCCGCTAAATTTAAATCGTGAGTGACGACGACGGCACAGTATTTTTCCGCGTCGCACTTTTGCCGGACTAATCTCAAAAGCGAAACCTGATGCGCCAAATCGAGATTTGCCGTCGGCTCGTCGAGCAGCAAAATGCGCGCTTCGGACGCCAAAGCGCGGGCAAAAACCGCTCGCTGCCGCTCGCCGCCCGAAAGCTGGTTCATCAAACGATTTTCAAAATTTGCCAAATCGGTTTCACGCAAAGCGGCGCGCGCGATTTCTAAATCTTTTTCCGTTTCCCAACCAAACGTTCCGCCCGCCGCAAAACGCCCCGACAAGACAAATTCCAAAATCGTGACGGGAAACTTGGTTTCATTTTCCTGTGCGACAACCGCGACGCGGCGAGCGATTTCGCGACGCGACAAAGTTTTTAGGTTATCGCCCGCAAACAAAATTTCCCCCTGTTTGATTGAAATTGCGCCGTTTAAAGCTCGCAAAAGAGTGGTTTTGCCAGCGCCGTTAGCGCCCAGCACCGCGACAATTTCGCGGTTGCGGACGGCAAACGAGAGCGGCGCAACGACTTCGCAGACACCGTAACCAATCGAGATTTCGTGCACATCCAGCATTAGTTTTTTCGCAGCAGATAAACAAACAGCGGCGCTCCGATGAGAGCCGTAATCGCGCCGACCGGCAACTCGCGCGGCGCAATAACGCTGCGGGCAATCGTATCGGCGACGACGACGAAAATCGCGCCGACAATGGCCGACGCCGGCAGAACCATGCGGTTGTCGCTCCCTACCGCCAGCCGAATCCAGTGCGGAACGACCAGCCCGACGTAGCCGACCGAACCGCTGGCCGCGACCGACGCTCCGACGAGGGCCGAAGCGGTCGTAAAAACAATTAATCGCACCCGCCCGACTTCAACCCCGAAATCAAAAGCGTCTCTCTCTCCGAGCATCAGCAGATTCAACGACCGCGCGCATGGAATTAAAATAATCAACCCGACGGCGACTGCTCCGAACGCGATATAAAAACTTTCGCGCCCGGCGCTGGTTAAATCGCCCAGCAGCCAAAAAGTAAACGAACGCAGCCGCGTTGCGTCGAGCAGGCTGGTGATTAAAACGATGGCCGACGAAAGAAAAGTCGTGACAATAACGCCCGATAAAATCAGCCGTTCCGCCGTCATTCCGGCGCGATCACGCGCCAGCGTGTAAACCGCGACGGTTGAAACGCCCGCGCCGACAAACGCCAGAAGCGGGCGCATCAACGCCAGATTGCCAAAAAACACAAGCGCAAACATTGTTCCCAGCGCCGCGCCGTTCGACACGCCGAGCAAATACGGTTCGGCCAGCGGGTTCCGCAAAATCGCCTGATAGCTCGCTCCGGCCAGCGCCAGCGCCGCGCCGACCGACGCACCCAGCAGCACTCTCGGCGCGCGAATTTCCCACAAAATAGTCGTCTGCTGCTCATTCAAACTACCTGCGCCGAACAAAGCCGAAATCGTTTGAAAAAGCGGCAGCCTTTCACCGCCGAACAGCATTGCGCCAAGCACAACGGCAACTAAAGCAATTATCAAAATTGTAAAAATTAAAAAGGCGCGCGGCATCGTTCTTAAAAAGCGTTCGGGTGGAGCGCGCGCGCAATTTGTTCGATTAAATCGGCCGTACGCGGGCTCGGGCGAGTCAGCAAATCTCCGTTGATCGGATAAACGCGTTTGTTTTTGACTGCCGGAGAGTTTTTAAAGGCGTCATCGGGCAGGATGTTTTGAGTGCCCATTGATTCATCAACCGACAAAATGATGGCTTCAGGTTCGGCGGCCAGCGCGGTTTCCCGGCTGATGTTCGGATAAGCCGTCTCGACGTTTGCCGTCACCGATTCGCCCCCCGCGCGTCGCACCAGATCAGTTAAAAAGGATGTTTTGCCGATTGTGTAGAGCGGTTCACGCGAAATCTGGACAAAGACGCGAACCGGTTTCTGCGCGGGATTTTCGTTTTTTAGTTTTGCCTGAACAGCGGCGGCGCGTGACTGTAAACTTTGAACAAGAGTTTCGGCCTGATCGCGGCGGTCGAGCAAATCGCCCAGCTGTTTTAAGATTCTCAGAACGTCGTCAAAATCTTTGGCGCCGGTCACAAAAGCCGGAATATTCTGGGCTTCCATCTGCCGCAGAAAAGCTTCGAGCTGTGAATCGGTGGAAACGAGGACTAACTGCGGTTTGAGAGCGACAATCGTTTCGAGATTAGGCTTCATCGTGTCGCCGATTTTGGGCAGCTTTTTGGCTTCTTCCGGATAATTGCAAAAGCTGGTCACGCCGACGAGTTTGTCACCCGCGCCGACGGCAAAAACCGATTCCGTCAGAGAAGGCGCAAGAGACACAACGCGCTCGATTTTGGCCGGAAGCCGGATTTTGCGTCCCAGATCATCGGTTACTTCGCGCTCCTGCAACTGTTGCTGCGACTGTGAATCGGCAGAGCCGGTTGGCGGCGAATTAACGGATTTGCACGCCGTCGCTCCGCCGCTAACCAGCACCAGCAGTAAAACGATCAAATGCTTTGTTTGAAGAACTTTTGCGGACAAAATAAAAAGCCTCGTCTCTCTTCCGGCCTCGCGTATTAAAAAAACGCAAGGCCAGTCGAGATGCGAGGCTTTTCGGTTTTCGCCGCTAAAAAAGGAGACAAAAATGCGGCGAGAGAAAAACAAAAACAAATCAACAACCCTGAACGTTTTAACGCGAAACGTAATCAGCGGCAACCGACGATTCGGCAGGTTCCAGACTTATCAGTTATCAGTTATCAGTTATCAGTTATCAGTTATATTAAACTGTTGACTGTTGACTGTTGACTGTTGACTGTTTCACTGTGGCGCGACCGTGCGGGATTTTCACCCGGCTTCCCTATTTTCCAAACGTTCGAGTTTGTAACAAACTCGAACGCGGCACCTGAATCGTGTGTTTTGCCAAAGAACTTAGAATTACTAATAAAGAGCGGAAGTTACCATTTTGAAATAAGAAAGTCAAAACCGGAGAAAATTGCCTTCTGCAGATATCGCACAAAAGTCTTGAAATTGTTTGTTTTTACCGCTATGCTGCGAAACATTCAACAATTTCATTGACAGAGCTGATAGCTGGATTTTGAAAGATTATTTTATGCCGAAATTCGAAAATGAAAACGTAGTTTCCATTATCCTGGGCGGCGGCGCCGGAACCAGATTGTTTCCTTTGACGCAGCATCGTTCAAAACCCGCCGTACCGCTCGGCGGCAAATACCGCCTCGTGGATGTGCCAATCTCCAACTGCATTAACTCGGACATCACGCAGATTTTTGTTTTGACGCAGTACAATTCGGCTTCGCTCAACCGGCACATCGCCCGCACTTACCGTTTTTCCAGTTTTTCAAGCGGGTTTGTCGAAATCCTCGCCGCCGAACAGCGTCCCGATTCGCCGCAATGGTTTCAGGGTACGGCCGATGCCGTCCGACAGGTTTTACCGCATCTTCGCGATTTAAAAGTTCAGGCGCTGCTGATTTTGTCCGGCGACCATTTGTACCGGATGGATTACCGAAATTTTCTCCAGCGTCATTACGAAACCAATGCCGATGTGACGGTTTCGGTTTTGCCCTGCACGACCGAACAGGCGACAGGTTTCGGCCTGCTAAAAACCGATGCGGCGGGCAAAATTATTGAATTTGCCGAAAAGCCCAAAGGCGAAGCGCTCGAACAAATGCGCGTTGATACTTCCGTGCAGTTTGGATTAGCGCCGGAAGATGCCGCCGCGCGGCCGTTTCTCGCATCAATGGGCATTTATATTTTTAATTACCAAAAGCTAGTTGAACTGCTCGCGCAGGATGCTTCGTGGGTTGATTTCGGGCGCGAGATTATTCCGGCGGCGATTGAAAACGGCAATGTCCAGGCTCATCTTTTTCGCGGTTACTGGGAAGACATCGGAACGATCAGCGCCTTTTATCAGGCAAGTTTGGATTTGTGCTCTATGCTGCCAAAGTTTAATTTCTTTGATGCCGACGCACCGATTTACACCCGTTCGCGTTATCTGCCGCCGTCAAAAATTCACGGCGGCGACATCAGCGAATCCCTCATCAGCGAAGGCTGTATTATTACGGGCGCAAACATTCGCCGCTCAATTATCGGGCTTCGCAGCCGCATTGATTACAACACCCGGATCGAAGATTCAATCGTCATGGGTTCGGATTACTTTCAGAATTTGGACGAGCTCAAAGCCGATATGGAAAGCCAAATACCGGCGCTCGGCATCGGCAGCAACACGATTATCCGCCGCGCGATTATTGATAAAAACACCCGAATCGGTTCAAACGTTAAAATTATTAATCAATTTAACGATACCGAAAAAGACGGTGAAAATTATCACATCCGCGATTCAATCGTGATCATCCCGAAAAACGCCGTGATTAAAGACGGCACGACGATTTGAAAACAGATGAATCCACAGTCTCTTTTAATCATTCTCAATAATCCGCCTCGAATTAGAGTGCAAAATGATCTTCTTCAAGATTACGTCTTAACAGAAATTGATGGTGTGCCTGTTTTTGCTGGCACCGCGCCTTGGAATAAAATGCACGATCTTTTGATAGACCGTGAAACGCAAGCTCTAGCAGGCATTGTTTATCCTGTAGCGGAGGAAGAGCAAGCGGCTGTTGCATCTATTTGTCAAAAATTACCTGCACAATTCGTTCGCTATTGCATTTCTCCTGCTAGTGCAGCCGAAATTTTAGGCGACATGCAATTCCAGTTGACCGAAATGCCGAACTCGTTTGGTGATCCGAACGTTTCGATCAAACAATTTCCAGAAATTTTGCAACCGTATCGTCAAGCAATTCGCGCTTGTATGTTAGGAGAGATTGAACCGGACGAACTTTCTTTGGAAATACGCACAGCAGGGAAAGAGTATTTTGCGGAAGCTGCCAAAACAGAATGGACTGGCAACACAGCGCGGGTTGAGGTTACTTGGATTAACAAGCCGGTTAACGCTAAACTTCCGAGCTACTTTCCTTCTGCTTTTGAGATTGAGCTTGCACAATATTTTGCAGAAGATATTTGGTTTTACCGTGAAGACAATCAGCAAGTGTACGCAATTGGCATCAATTATTTAGACGAAACGCTAGAAGGTTACGATCTCCAGTTGCCAGAGGTAGACTGGGCGCCAACTAATAATAAATCTTCAGCACGAGACGGTTGATATTTCCATCTGCTAATTTCGCTGATGGTGTTTGCGTCTCACCTGTGTTAATTTTACGCTTTATTTTTCCGGTTTTAGTTGTCCATTTCCTGTTTTTCCAACGACATAGCTGTCGCGGGCGCGAATTGCAATATCCTGGCGGTTGACGAGCACTTTGATTTGTTTGCGGTCGCCGGATTTTCCGGATTCCGGCGGATAATAACCCAAATTGTACTGCCAGCGGAGTTCTTCGGCGATGTTGAAAAAAGCGTTTTCGAGATTGCTCGTCGAATCGGCTTCGTACATTCTGCCGCCGGTTTTTGCGGCTAAATCTTTGACGTAATCAGCGCCGGTGGCATATTCCTCGCGCGTCACGCCGTAACCCGGCTTGCCGTCATCGAGTTCCGGATTATATGTGTCGTAGTGAATCGTAAAAACCGTTGCGTCAAATTCTTCGGCGCTGCCGATGGTACGTTGGAAATTGCTCAAATGCGAAGTTGAATCCACACCGTCGGTAAATAAGACAATAGCTTTGCGTCCCTGAACTTGGTTCAGATGACGGTTAATCACAAAATCAACCGCGTCGTAGAGCGAGGTTCCGCCTTTCATTTTAGCCTTGCGAATCGCTTTAAAAAGCTGTTCGCGGTCGCTGGTCGCTTCGCTTAAAACCCGCACCTTTTCGTCAAAGGCGATAATCATCACTTTATCAGCCGGCTTGAGCTGTTTAATAAAGGTCGTTGCCGCCTCATGAATATCCTCAATTTTAAACTCTGCCGAACTGCTGACGTCGAGCAGGAGAGCCACCGTAATGGGCTGTTCGGTCGCGGCAAAATAAGCGACTTCCTGCGGTTTGTTATCTTCTAAAACTTGGAAATCCTGCTGCCGCAGATTCGTCACAAAATGCCCCTGACGGTCAATCACCGAAACGGGAATTGTGACGAGGGCCGTGTCAATTTTTAAAACTTCGTCCGAGTCAGAAGGATTTTCAGGACTTGATTTCGAGGTCTGATTCTGAGTTTGGTTGGGATTTACGATTTCGCGCGACGGTGTTTGAACCTGACGCTGACGCGTTTTGTCTATTTCCGTAGGCGTGCGGCCTGACTGCGCTGACGCTCCGGCCGCCCAGAATCCGATGAACAATAGCAAGATAACAGCTTTTCCCATCTCACAACTCCTTTTCGATGAAATGGATTTTATCATGAAAAAAGGGAAAAGCATCTCTTTCCGCTCTTCCCTCAATTTTACTTTTATTCGATTTCCTACCGACCGAAATTTGATTGTTTGGAATTTTGTTTCTGCTCGCCGACGATATAGCTGTCGCGGGCGCGAACAATCGAATTGGGACGATTGACCGTGACTTTAATCTGTTTGCGCTGTCCGGCGTTTCCCGAATCGGTCGGATAATAACCGATGCTGTACTGACGGCGCAGCTCTTCGGCGATGTTGGAAAAAGCCAAATCTAAATTCTGTGTTGAATCGGCGTCGTATTTGCGGCCGCCGGTTTTCGCCGCTAAATCTTCCAGATACTGCTTGCCGCGTTCGTAGTCACTGCGTGAACTACCCGCCGTTCCGCCGCCGCCGCTGCCAATTTGCACGTTTCCGCCGCCGAGAATTACTCCGATAATGCCGCCGATGCCATTATTTCTGCTTCTTCGCGGATAGGGCGTGCGGCGCGAAGGATAATTGCTGCCGGAATCCTGCATGTAGCTGTAAGTGTTGTAATAAACCGGATAGATGGTCGCATCGAGTTCTTCGGCGTCGCGCACCGTGCTTTGATACGTCGCGTCTCTCGAAGTCGTATCAACGCCGTCGGTGAACAAAACAACGGCCTTGCGTCCTTCGATCCGGCTCAGGCGGCGGTTGATGGCAAAATCCACCGCTTCGTAAAGCGAGGTTCCGCCGTCAAAATTTGCTCGCCGAATCGCATCGTAAAGCTGTCGGCGGTCGCTCGTCGGTTCGCTCAAAACGTTGACATCTTCGTCAAAGGAAATAATCATTACGCGGTCATTTTGTTTTAGTTGGTCAATAAAAGCGATGGCCGCATTTTGAATCTCGTCAATTTTAAATTTGGTCGAATTGCTGACGTCAATCAGCAAAACTACCGTAAAAGGTTGTTCGGTCGTATTAAAATAAGCGATTTCCTGAGATTTTCCGTCTTCCGCAATCTTAAAATCCGCTTGCTGCAAACCGGTCATGAAATGACCCTGACGGTCGAGAACAGTGACCGGAATCGTGACCAGCTCGGTTTCAACTTTGATAACTTCGTCTTCGTCGCTCGATATTTCGCCAGGTTTCGCCGGGGCGGTCGAACCTGATTTTTGCGCAGCGGGCAAACCCGACGCAGTAATCAAAACAGGCGGTTTCGTCGCGGGTTTGGCGGTCTTAGACGGAACAGATTCGCTTTGTTTTGGATTAGTCACCGGTCGGTTAACTTGATTATCCCTACCGATGTTTTCGCTGCTGCCGCTGCCGCCTAAAAACGCCGGTAGTTTGGAAGGGCGCTGCAGCGCTCTGGTTGAATTTGAATTACCGTTATTGCCGCTGCTCGGCGTCGGCTGCGGCGAGGCGCTTGGCACAGGCGCAGTTTCAGCGCGGCGGGCGCGAGAGCTTCCGCTCGTTTGAGCAAAAACGGTGAACGCGCCAGCGCAGACTAAAACCAAAATAACAGCAATTTTTCTCAAGGCAGTTTTCTCCACTAAATTATGAAAGCTTGCGGGAAGAGAAAGCGTTTCTTTTGATGCAGTTTCGCTAGCCGGGATGCCTCAAAGATTAAAAGACGAGAGGAACGGATGCGCGCATTCGTTCCTCAAGTAAAATCGCCAAGCCTCGGTCAAGCAGCAGGATTTACTGCTTAACTCTTTTTAAGCTGCTAATTTAATGAAAATTTGGTCGGTGTCGTGGCTGTCGCCGCCGCTGCTTTGCCAGCGCCGACAACGTAGCTGTCACGGGCGCGAACTACTAAATTCGGCTTTCCGACACGTACTTTGATCTGTTTGCGCTGTCCGGCGTTTCCCGACTCGTTCGGGTAATAACCCAGGCTGTATTCGCGGCGCAATTCTTCGGCAATGTTGTAAAAAGCAGTTTGCAGATTGGCTGTCGTGTCGGCGTCGTATTTGTGACCGCCGGTTTTTGCCGCCAGGTCTTGGAGATATTGCTCGCCCTGCGCGAAATCGCCCGGCGAGTTTCCTCTTCCGCCACCGCCGCCGCCTCTCGGATAATTGGAGCCCGGTTTCCCGCCGCCGTTTAAAACTCCGCCTAAAATACCGCCCAAAACTCCGCCGCCGCTGCCGCCGCCCATCACTCCGCCCTGACTTTGCATATCCAAAGCCGTGTTGTAATAAACCGTGTAAAAAGCTGCGTCCAGTTCTTCCGATTCGCGAACGGTTTTCTGATAACTGGCGCGCATCGAAGTGGTGTCAACGCCGTCGCTGAATAAAACAACGGCTTTGCGGCCTTCGATTTTGCTCAGGCTGCGTCTAATCACGTAATCAACCGCATCGTAAATCGAAGTGCCTTCGCCAAAATTTGCTCGCCGAATCGCTTTTGCGATGATATTGCGGTCGGTCGTCGGTTCGGTCAAAACATGAGTTCTCTCGTCAAACGCAACCACCATTACGCGGTCGTTTTCTTTAAGCTGGCTGACGAATGCGACTGCGGCATCGTGAATCTCGTTGATTTTAAAATGGGTCGAAGGGCTGACGTCAAGCATCAGGATAACCGTAAACGGCTGTTCCGTCGTGCTGAAATAAGCGACCTGCTGCTCTTTTCCGTCTTCAAAGATTTTAAAATCCGATTGCTCTAAACCGGTCACAAAATTTCCCTGTCGGTCAATAATCGAAACGGGAATCGTAACCAGCTGAGTATCAATTCGGAGAACTTCATCATCTCCCGCCGTTTCGCCTTTTTCGGGCGCAGCGGTAGTTTGATTTTGAGTCTGGTTCGGCGTCGGCGACGGGATAGGCAAAACGTCTCCGTTGCCGTGCAGACTCGGCGATGAATGCTGCTTGGTGATTGGAATCGAATCCGAAGTATTCGAAGCGTCATCGGGCGCCGGTGTCGGACTTGGCGAAGGCAGCGCCGTAACCGTGCGGCTCCCCCTTCTGCCCGACTGTGCGGAGACAAAAGCGGAAAGCCCTAGAATCAAGAGCAAAACAACAGTAACTCTTTTCATTTTATCTATATCTTTTCAGTGGAAAATAGAACTTGTTATTGTGATGATAACTTTCGTCCGGTCGGTTTGCTCTCAGCCTGGATATTTACCGTATCTTTACATTAATTTACAGAAATCAGGCAAATCCATTGGCAGCAACAAGATTTTTGTCCAAACCGTTCAATTCCAGTTTTTAATATTCATACGCACTGATTTCCGTCGCACAATCAGCTTTTTGATTTTGCAGTTTTTTTGCCGACCACATAAGCGTCGCGCGCGCGAACACTGATTTTTTTGCGATTGACTTTGACGGCCAAACTGCGCCGCTCACCCGCACTGCCTTCGTTCGCCGGATAATAACCGAGACTGTATTGACGGCGTAGCTCTTCAGCTATTTGATCAAAAGCCTTTCCCAGTCCGCCGTAAGAGTTTGCTTCATAAAGCCTGCCGCCGCTGTTTGCCGCTAATTTGTCCAAATATTCTTTACCGTGGCGATACTCCGCCGCCGTCGTTCCGCTCCCCGGCAAACCGCCGCCGTTGCGATCATCGCCGCGCGGGTCAACGTTAGTCGGGTCGTCAGAGCGGCGCGGAGGCGATGTCGGATCACGCGGGTCTTGCGGATATCTCGGGTCATTTGGGTCTTGGGGATAGCGCGGGTCGTTTGGATTTCGCGGGTAGCGCGGATCATTTGAGCCGCGCGGATACCGATTTTGCTGCGGCAGGGTTGGAAACGGAATGCTTGTTCCGGGAATCGTTGGCGTTCGATTTGGAACCGGAACGGGCGAACCCGGAATCGGATTTGGATTTAAAATCGGCGGCGGATTTCGCAATTGCGCCTGCACATCTTCGTAAGTGTCGTAATGAATCGGATAAACCAAGCCTTCAAATTCCTGAGCCTGATAGAGATTGTCGGAATCATTGGTTTTGCGGCTGGTCGTATCTACGCCGTCAGTAAACAGCACAATCGCTTTGCGGCCGTTGACTTTTTCCATGCGTTTGAGCGTCGTGTAAACCGCTTCGTAAAGACTTGTGCCGCCGCCAAAACGCGTTTGTTTAATTGCCCGGCGCAGTGTTTCGCGGTCACTGGTCGGCTCGCTCAAAACGCGAACCTGTTCGTCAAAACTGACGATTAAAACTCGATCCGCAGGGCGCAAACCCATCACGAATTGATACGCCGCCGTTTGCATCTCGTCAATCTTGAGACTCGCTGAAAGGCTCGTGTCCAAAACCAGCGCCACTGTAAACGGCGTTTCGGTCGTCGCAAAATATTCGATATTTTGCGGTTTGCCGTTTTCCAGAACCTGAAAATCTTCTTTCTTAAGATCCGCGACAAAACGCCCGTCGTGGTCGAAAACCGTGACCGGAATCGTCACCAGATTGGTGTCAACGCGGACAACTTCGTCATCCGCGCTGTTTATCGCAGAGTTGCTTGATTCTTGGTTGACATCCGGCAAATCTACTTTTGTTTCATCGGTTGATTCGGGCTTTGGCGCTGAATTGACCGGCGTTTCGCGCCGATTTTTCTTGCCGTCGGTGTCTTTTGGCTTGCCGCCGGATTGCGCTTGAATTGTCAAAGCCAATGTTAGAGCCGTAAATATTGAAACTAAAAAGATTTTCATTTTCGCCCTCGGTCAATTTCAAGGAAAGATAGATTTGTATCTCTGATGCAGTTCACGACAAAAAGAGTTTTGTTCACAGATATTTATTTACTTGTTATTGAGTAAATCACTTGCCAATTCGTGAAATCCGCGCCGCGTCGAATTGATGTTGACAAAGGGGAGCGGATGATGCGTTCGATTCGTCAGTAAAATAAAAATACGTTCCGTGTCGGGTTCAATCCAAAGACTTGTGCCGGTAAATCCGAGATGCCCGAAACTGTTTTTGGCGAGTGCCGCGCTGGCGGTCGAATCCTTAGTGGCAGCGAGTTCAAAAGCGAAAGACCGCGCCTCGTTTAAATTCGCGGTGAAATCTGTTTTAAATAATTCGCAGGTTTCCGGTTTGAGCAAAACGGTCGTCTCGGGCAAAAATTGCAAAGCGAGTTTGAAAACATCCTCGGCGCAGGAAAAAAGTCCGGCGTGACCGGAACACCCGTCCAAAAACCAGCAGTTGCCGTCATGAACTTCGCCCCAAATCTGATACTCGCGCCACGCGAAATCTTCGACGTTAAAACTTAGGTCGCGACAGGTTTGCTTTTCGTAAAAGCTGCCAAACTCGCAGGCGGCGATCTTGTTTTGCAATTCTTGAGGCGGATTAAAAGATGTGTTTTTGAGTTCAAGCCCGTCGAAAATGTCTGTCTGAGCGATTTCATGCAGAAATTTGCCGTGAAGTTCTTCAAGCCAAAATCCAAGCATTAAATAATTAAGATCGCTGTATTTAACCTGCACGGACGGCGCGCCGTTGAGTAATCCATTAGCAATAAAATTTGAAACTGCCTGGCGCTTTGAAGTCTGCTCTTTCGGCAGCAGGTAAAACGGATACCACGCGAGAAGCCCCGAAGTGTGCGTGAGCAGATCACGAATGGTGATCTCGCGCTTTGGATTGTTGTCAGGCTTGTTCAAAAACTTTTTGATTTTGTTATCAAGCAAAATTCTCTTGCGTTCGACCAGTTTCGCACACAGTAAACCTGTCACTAGCGGTTTAGTCAGGCTTGCCAAATCGTAGATTGTGTCAAACTGTGCCGGAATTTCTGCGGCGCTCGTTTTAACCGCCGTCCCAAGCGCGCCCGAAAACTTAATTTCACCTTTTTCGGCGACCAGATAAACGGCGGACGGGAAATCTCCGGCGGCGATTCGTTCAGACAAAAAAGCTGAAATTTCTTCGCTGTTTTTCACGACAGTCTAAAACACTAAACGTTTTCGATGTTCTTCGATTTTTTCCAGCACGCCGAGAGCCAAACTCAAGGCGCGGCGTCCTTCCGAGCCGGTCACGGGCGGCGTTTTGTCATCCAATATTGAATCTATAAAAGATTCGATTTCGGCTCGCAACGGTTCAACATCGTTGATTTCGAGACGATTGATTTTGATTCCAAAGAGCGGGTTTTCAGCACCCGGCGCGAGAGTTGTCAACGCGGCGTACTTTGTCACGTAATCAACGGCGACATAAGCGTTTTGCTGATAAAACCGCATTTTTCGGATTTTCTCCGTCCCGACGCGCGAAGCCGTGATGTTGGCCACCGCGCCGCGTTTGAATTCCAATCGCACGTTTGCCGCATCCACTTTATTAGTCAAAATCGGAATCCCGACCGCATGAATTTCAGCGATTTGGTCGGCGACAAACCACGAAATCATATCCAGATCGTGAATCATCACGTCCAGAATCACGTCCACGTCGAGCGAGCGCGCCGGAAAAGGCGAGATGCGATGAATCTCAAAATAAAGGGGGTTAGTGACGAACGGCCGCAGAGCGATTATTGCCGGATTAAAGCGTTCGAGCTGCCCGACCATCAGTTTCGCGCCCGTTTTGGCCGCCGTGTCAATCATCAAATCGGCTTCGGCAAGCGAGCGCGCCATGGGCTTTTCGACCAAAACCGAGACGCCTCTTTTTAAAAATTCAACCGCAATTTCCGAGTGTGTTTCGGTCGGCGTGGCGATTGAAACCGCATCGGTTTGAGCAAGCAGTTCGCGCCAGTCGGTAAAAGATCGGCAATTTTGCTCGGCTCCGATTTTATTGGCAGTTTCCGCATCCGAATCGCAAACGCCGACCATTTCGGTTTTCCCCTCGTTTGCAAGCTGCGCGTGAATTCGCGCGTGATGCCGCCCGAGACTGCCGACGCCGATAGCGGCTGTTTTGATTTTTTTTCGCTCCATCTTGCGCACCGCCTCTTTTTCGCAAGCATTGCACAAAGTTATTAAAAAGAAAAATCCGCTTCATGCTCGGCTTTATGCTAGATTATATTTGATACCTCAACGTATTCCAGTGGCAACTCTAATTTTATTAGGTACGTCGCTTTCAGCAACCCCTTTTTAAAAACTAAATAAATTTCAAAGGCCTTCTTGTTACTCAATTTGCCGTGCCGCAATTTTAGTGCGGATTTCACGCCTCTCCAAAATTAAGGATGAATCATTAGCCATGAAGTCAAACTCAAACAAAAATACCTACTTCCTAGTTGTCAAAAGGAATCACGGCAGCTTTGCAAATACACAATCGCTCTTGATTCTGCTAGGAGTAATTGCAGCAATGTTGCTTTTAAACAACCAATCGTTTGCCTCCGTCAGCCGATTGCTGCAGGTCGGGCCGGGCCGAACTTACACTCGAGTGCAGGATGCCGCCGCCGCCGCTCAAGACGGCGACACAATTGAGATTGACGCCGGAACCTATCTCGGCGACGCGGCCGTGGCCGTCTGGCTGGCCAACAATCTGACCATTCGCGGAGTCGGCGGCGGCAGGGCGCATCTGGAAGCCAACGGCTCTTACGTCTGGGGCAAAGGCACTTTTGTCTCGGCGGGCAATAATCTGACCTTTGAGAACCTTGAATTTTCCGGCGCCGCCGTTCCCGATCACAACGGAGCCGGCATCCGTCTGGACGGCTCCGGATTAACTATTCGCAACTGTTATTTTCACGATAATGAAGATGGTATTTTGACTGCGAGTGGCGCTCAAAGCGATGTTTTGATTGAGAATTCGGAGTTTTATCGCAACGGTCTGGGCGTTGGCTGCGACACGACGGGCTGCACGCACAACATGTATATCAACGAGGTGCGCTCCTTTACCCTGCGCGGCAGCTGGACGCACGGCGCCAGACGCGGACACGAAGTGAAAAGCCGCGCTTTGAAAAACGTCCTGCTCTACAACCGAATTTCCGACGAGTCTGACGGCACGGCCAGCTACGGGGTGAATCTGCCAAACGGCGGCGATTGTTATTTGATTGGCAACGTCATCGAAAAGGGGCCGAATTCGGAAAACAGCTCGGCCGTCGTCACCTTCGGCGAAGACGCGCTTAACTCAAGCCCGAATCAACAATTGACTTTGGTTAATAATACGATTGTGGACGACAGGGGGACGGCTAACTTTGTGCGTTTTGACAAAGCGCCAACTTCAGCCGCTTTAATTAACAATATCTTTGTCGGCAACGGAACGGTCAGCACATACGCCGGAACGATTTTGAGAAACAATCTGGCGGGCGGTCAGGATCCGGGCTTTGTCAACCGCGCCGGGTATGATTATCATCTGCAGGGCAGTTCGCCGGCGATTGATGCCGGAACTTCCCCCGGCACAATTAACGGAGTTGATTTAACACCGGTTTTGCAGTATTTGCATCCTGCCCAGACCGAAACGCGAACTCTTTCGGGAACGGCGTGGGACATCGGCGCTTTCGAGCGGCCGGGCGCGGCCGTGACGAGCGGTAAATTATTTGATTTTGACGGTGACGGCAAAGCCGATCTTTCGGTCTTTCGCCCCGGCAACGCGACCTGGTATTTGCAAAGATCGCAAACCGGTTTGACGAGCATTCCGTTTGGTCTTGCGACCGATAAAATAGTGCCCGCAGATTACGACGGCGACGGTAAAACCGACATCGCCGTTTTTCGCAGTGGAACTTGGTACTTGCTTCGCTCGCAGCTTGGCTTTACCGCGTTTGAGTTCGGTCAGGCGGGCGACGTTCCGGTTCCCGCAGATTATGACGGCGACGGACGGGCTGATTACGCCGTTTTCCGCAACGGCGTCTGGTACATTCAGCGCAGCACATTTGGGTTTCTCGCTCTCCAATTTGGAGTGCCGACGGATAAACCGGTTCCCGCCGATTACGACGGCGACGGCAAAGCCGACATCGCCGTTTTTCGTGACGGAATCTGGTATCTGCTTCGCTCGCAGCTTGGCTTTACCGCTCTCCAGTTTGGCGTTTCCGGCGATAGACCAGTGGTCGGCGATTATGACGGAGATAACAAAGCTGATCTTGCCGTCTTTCGCGGCGGCACCTGGTATCTAAACCGCAGCACTAACGGCTTTTTCGCGCAGCAGTTTGGCTTGTCAACCGATCTGCCGGTGGCGGCAGATTACGATGGCGATAACAAAACCGATATTGCTGTTTTCCGCAACGGCACTTGGTACGTGCAGCGTTCAACCAACGGCTTGACCGTCGCGCAGTACGGGACGGGCGGCGACCAACCGATTCCGTCAGCTTTTGTGCCCTAGAAAAACTTGAGTAATTGCGTTTTTAAGAAAGAGCCTCCGTTTTTAACGCAGGCTCTTTTATTTAGTGGCTTAGTTTGGAATTTTATCCGCGCTTTAGTGATAATCTGATTTTTAGTTTTCCGATGCCGAAAATAAAAATTCAAACTTTGTGGCTGATTTTCCTCGTCCTCATCGCCGCCGCGTATTTTGCGGGTTTGGGCACATTGCCGTTTTTAGGGCCGGATGAGCCGCGTTACGCCGAAGTTGCCAGAGAAATGTCTTTGCGAGGCGATTGGGTGACGCCGACACTCGGAGAAATAAACTGGTTTGAAAAACCCGCGCTCGCCTATTGGCTGATGATTGTGGGCTATAAACTCTTTGGCGTCAACGAGTTTGCCGCTCGTTTGAGTTCGGCCTTGTTTGGTTTACTAACTGTTTTAACCGTTTATCTACTGTGCAGATTTGTTGAAAAAACCAGGCAAGAGGAACACGGAACGAACGATGATTTCGCCTTTTGGGCAGCTTTAATTTCGGCTTCGAGCGTTGGTTTACTGGCGTTTTCTCATGCCGCGACGTTTGATATTATTTTGACTTTTCCGATTACGGCGGCGCTTGCCTGCTTTTTTGTTTTTGATGTCGGTAATCCAGAATCCAAAATTCAAAGTCCAAAATTTTTAATCGGCTTTTACTTCTTTGTCGGTGTTGCCCTTCTCGCCAAAGGTTTAATCGGCGCGGTTCTGCCTTTTGGAATTGTCTTTTGGTATTTTGTTTTAACGCGCAAACTGCCGGGCAAAGCTTTTTTCTTGAGCATATTTTGGGGAACTCTGCTGACTTGCGCGGTTGCGGCAACCTGGTACGCGCCGATGTTTTTGCGGCACGGGAGCGAATTTTTTAACGAGTTTTTTGTTCGCCAGCAGTTTGCTCGCTACACTTCCAATAAATACCAGCATCCCGAAGCATTCTGGTTTTTCTGGGTAATTTTGCCCGCGCTGACTCTGCCCTGGCTGCCGTTTTTCGCCGTTTCGGTTTGGCACTTTTTTCAACTTCGCAGCCCGAAAGCTCGACTCGAAAGCCCAGGCGATTCGCCGTTTCAGAAATTGAGAATTCTAGCCATCATCTGGCTGCTCGTGCCGCTAATCTTTTTCACGTTTTCCGGTTCAAAACTGCCGGGTTATATTTTGCCCGCCTTGCCCGCCGCGCTTATTTTAGCGACGGAGCAAGCGACGCGTTTTGTCGAAAGCAATCGCAGAAGGGCGTTAGCTTTGCAAATTCTCGCTGCCGTTATTTTGCTTGCCGTTCCCGTCTCGCTTGTCACCTTTGCCGCTAGTTTAGCTCGATATGATACGACCAAATTTCTACTCGCAGCCGCCGATCAGCAGGGCTTAAAAAATGCCAAAGTTTTGAATTTACACGACATTTCGCACTCGCTCGAATTTTACGCGGCCGGGCGATTGGTGCGACTTCCGGACGGCAAGCAGTGGAAATTTGAAGGAACGCGCGAAGTGTGGAATTATTTGGAGCTCAGCGGCGAGCCGACGGTTCTGGTGCTGGTTCCGCTCGAACACGAACATCAGCTTTACGAAACCGATCTTTTCAAAGCGCAAAAAATCGCCGACAATGGAGCGTTTGCGCTCGTCGCCGTCTCGCGAAAATAAAGTGTGTAAATGTTAAAATTAGAATTATGCCGAAAATAGAAGCCGGTGAAATGATAATTTTAATTATGCACAGCCCGCGCGAAAAAGTTTGGGGCGTGCTGCATGAAATAAACGGCGCTGGTGCATTTGTGCGCGGAATTGATTTGAACGCTTTTGAAGATTACATCACGGCGATTGTGCATAATGAACCGTTTATCAGCTTGAACGATCAATTTTTTCCGCTCTGGCGGATTGAGCGATTGTCGCGCGATGAACCTTCCGGCGACGTTCCCTCGCTCGTCGAACAGTTTGAATACCGCACCGGATTCAGCATCACAGAATTCTAAAATCCAAAAGAATGCGCTTTCTCATTTAGAGTTCGAATAAGCCGGAAAATAGACCGCCGATGACGCGGACTTGGCAGATTAACGCTGAAAAAAACAATTGATGTTAAAATCAGCGTTATCGGCGGTCTATTTTCCGGCTTTCAGTTTCTCAACTATTCGACAAATTCGACTTCGACTTTGTTTGGAATAATTCCTTTTTCGTAACCTTCGTCAAGCAGCCGGCGAACGCCTTCGCGCCCCCTCTTGCCGTAATCGAGCGTCAAATCGTTAACCCACATCGCAACAAAGCGGTCGGCTGTATCTGTATCCATGTCGCGCGCAAACTGCATCGCGTAGGCGAGCGCGTTTTCGCGGTTATCAAGCGAAAACTGAATGCTTTCCTTGAGACATTTCGAGACTTTTCGCATCAGTTCCGGGCCTAAATCGCGTTTGATCACGTTGCCGCCCATCGGCAGCGGCAAGCCGGTTCGTTCGTGCCACCATTCGCCCAAATCGAGCACTTTTGAAAGTCCCAGTTTGTGATAAAACAGCTGGCCCTCGTGAATTAAAAGTCCGGCATCGCATTCGCCGCTTTTAACCGCATCAATAATTTTATCAAACGGTACGACCTTGTATTTAAAATCCTGATTAAACAGGCGTAATGCCAGAAACGCGCTCGTCATTTCGCCCGGCACGGCAATCATCGCCGAACCAATTTCTTCAGGCTTCATCAGTTCGTTTGAGACGACAATCGGGCCGTATTTATCGCCGATGCTGGCTCCGTGCGGAAGCAGCGCGTATTTGTCGGAGACATAAGCGTAAGCGTGAAACGAAACGGCGGTGACATCGTAAACGCCTTCTTTCGCTTTTTCATTTAGGGTTTGAATGTCTTCGAGAACGTGCGTAAATTTTAAATCTCCGGTGTCCAGCTTGTTGGTGGCAAGTCCGTAAAACATAAATGCATCGTCCGAATCGGGCGAGTGCGCGACGCTAATTGTGCGAGTTGCGGTTTCTATGCTGCTCATTGATGTTACTAAAACCTTTTGTAAAAAACCTTTGTATCGTAATAAATTTTTACTTTTCCGGCATCGCTATGCCGAGC
Source organism: Pyrinomonadales bacterium (assembly GCA_038212235.1). GTDB lineage: Bacteria > Acidobacteriota > Blastocatellia > Pyrinomonadales > Pyrinomonadaceae > JBBQUS01. The sequence continues at coordinate 129,464 of JBBQUS010000001.1, read as the reverse complement.
GAATAGCCCGTCAAGCGCGGTCATCATCGCCGGAAATCCGGCATCCTGCGCGGTCGGCATATATGAAGACGACAGGACGCGACCTTTAAAGCCCTCGTAATCGAGCGTTTGAACATTTGAATAACTTTTGACGGTAAAATCGTCGTCGAAAAACTTTCTGATAGTTGCTTCGTGCGCGTGGCTGTTCCGAACTTTTTCGTAGTCGTCACCTTGTTCTGTTAAGAAACGTCCATAATCCGCCGAAAATGCGTCTGCGTCAAGCTTGCGTTGGTTCCAGATTAACACGACAAACCCGTTTGGACGCAAAATCCGCTCAAATTCCCGCTTTGCGCTCCAGTGGTCAAACCAGTGAAAAGCCTGTGCCGAGGTCACATGCGTGACGCTTCTCGCAGGCAGATTAGTGTTTTCCGCCGTTCCGTCAACGCTCTCAAATTTCGGAAAAGCTTTGAGAAAATCCTCACCGGCATGGCGCATCGCCGCATTTGGCTCAACCCCGAAAACCTGACAATCAGTTTCGAGCAACAATCGGGTGAAAATTCCGGTTCCTGAGCCAACGTCAGCGACCATCGAATTTTTGTCCAGCCCCATTTCGCTTCCCATCAATTCTACTATTTCACTGGGGTAACCGGGACGATAAAGAAAGTAATTTTCAACGCGGTTGGAGAATCTTCCGGTCGGATCAATTTCCTCAATTCCCATAACTCATTTTACTCGCTGACTTCCTCGCCCGTCCACTGCGTACTGCGCTCGTGCGGAATCTCAAATTGATCTAAAACTCTGAAAACCAGATGGTCAATCAGTTCGACGATTGTCTTGGGTTTGTGGTAAAAACCGGGACTGGCCGGCAAAATTCTGGCTCCGGCGTGCGACAACCTAAGCATATTTTCGAGATGAATTGCATTGTAAGGCGTTTCGCGCGGGACGATGATCAATTTGCGCCCTTCCTTTAAACAAACGTCGGCCGCGCGATGAATTAGATTCGTTCCCGCACCCGACGCGATTGCGCCGATTGTTCCCATCGAACACGGAACGATAATCATTCCGGCCTGTTTATTCGACCCGCTGGCCGGTTTTGCCGCGAGATTATCGAGCCGCCAATAGCGAATCAGCTTTGAATCAACGGGCAAACCGAGCCAGTCGTTGATTTTTTCAGCCGTCGGTTCGCGCAAAACATTCGTGCCGGTTTCAACTTGGGCAACGACGCCGGCGGTTCCCGAAACAATTAGATTTATTGTTTCAATCATCCCGCTTCTGGCCAGATAAAAAAGCGTTCGCTCGGCGTAAATAGTTCCGCTCGCGCCGGTAATTGCGACGGTCAATTCCATATTTTGATGGTAAACGGTAAACAGCTAAATCGTAAATGCCGAAGACGGCAAAACTATTCCATCAACCCGCTAACCGAAATTTAATCTGAAGAATCCGCTCGCTTTCGGAGCAGCGTAAATTAAGGTCAAAAACAAACAGAAGCGCGCTGTCTGTTGCCGTCACTGCCGGGATGATTGTGTCTGTTTGAAGGTTAGAGTGCCAACGTCTCCCGAACGGAGTGCATCTTGTAAGAGATTAGTCAGTTTCTAAAGATTCTTATCCGATTAATAATAAAACTTCAATGTTTAGATTGATTTACTCAAAATATTCTCAACTGGCGCTGCTGGCAGTTTTGATTTGCGCCGCCGGACAAGCGGTTCGGGCGCAAACCGGCAAACGTCCGATTATTATCATTCCGGGCATTACGGGATCGGAACTGGTCAACAGCGAAACCGGCGAAAAGGTTTGGTTTACTTTCAGCCACGCTGAAACTGACGATTTGCGACTTCCGATGTCGCCGAATCTGGCCAAAAACCGCGATAAATTAGTTGCTAAAGACATTATTCGCGAAATCAAGCTGCCGAGCATTATTCCTGACATTCAAGTTTACGGCAAAGCGCTCGAATCGCTCAAAGCCAAAGGCTACACCGAAGCGACTTGGGATAATCCGCAGGCGGCCGACGTTTTCTATGTTTTCGCTTACGATTGGCGACGCGACAACGTCGAATCGGCGCAGCAGTTGATACGTCAAATCGAATCCGTCAAAACCAAGCTTGACCGTCCCGATTTAAAATTTAATGTTCTCGCTCATTCGATGGGCGGATTGATTGCGCGTTATGCGGCGATGTACGGCGCGGCGGATTTGCCGTTGAGCGGCAAAACGCCCGTTCCGACTTGGGCCGGCGCAAAAGACATCAGCCGCATTTTGCTTTTTGGAACGCCCAACGAAGGCTCGTTCGGTGCGTTTACAGCTCTGATTAAAGGTTATACCATCGGCGGGCGCAACTTGCCGTTTGTCAATGATTTAACCAAAGACGACGTGTTTACCATTCCTTCGCTTTATCAATTATTGCCGCAGCGCGGAACAGGGCGCTTTCTGGACGAAGATTTGCGGCCATTGAACATAGACATATATCGTCCGGAAACGTGGATCAAATACGGTTGGGGCGCGATCAGTAATCCGGTTTTTTTGAGTCGGCTCAAAGACGCGGCTAAAATCAAAGGCGTTAAGCCGGTCAAAGATCCCAAGCTTAAAACTGTTGACGACAAGATTTTAGCCGAAACAACGTACGCTCAGGTGCGCGCATATCTCGCCGCCGTTCTTAATCGGGCGCAGCGTTTCGAGCAGGCGCTCGATGCCAGGACAAACAAATTTCCGATTGAAACGCTTGTTTACGGGAGCAACTGCCAAGATACGCTGGACGCCGTCATTTTGGTTAGAAACGAAAGAAAAAATAGTTGGCGGACAATCACTAAACCGGATGAATACAAAACCTCGACGGGGCGCAAGATTTCCGGTAAGGAAATCAAAGAAGCGATGTACGTTCCGGGAGACGGGCGCGTTCCGCAACATTCCCTGTTGGCCAACTCGTCCCTAAAAGACAGCGACGGCAAAATCATCAAAGCGTCTTATTCGCCGACCGCGCCGCTCTTCTTTTGCGAACCGCACGAAAGTCTCCTGAGCAATCAGGAGATTGAAGATAATTTTTTGGTGACGCTGTTGAAAGAAATATTGAAATAATCCCGCAACTAATGTAGAAGGGGCAGTTTATCTCTCCTCAATGAGCCGAATGGCGAATATTTATTTCAGCACGAAACTAATTTGTTCTTCCAAAATGTTGGCCTGGCGATTTTTTCTGATTTCAACTCGGTCAACAGCTTCGATAGTGTCTAACAGGCTGCTGATGTTGCCTGTAAAAAAATCGCTTTCATCATCGTCATCATCCGCAGCGTTTTCGTCAGTCGCTGCACCGTCACTCTGAACTGCTTTTTTAGGAACCGGTTTTTTTTGTTCAATTTTTTGCATCACGCCGTCGAAAGCGTTTTGTCGCTGGCTCATTCTGATAATCGTTAATTCATCAAACACAGCCTGTTCCGCCTGCTCATTTTTGGCGTCCATAATTGATTTGAGCAACTCTTGGTTGTCCGCAATAATCAATTCGTTTTCCCGCAAAGCACAATTTATTCGCCAGCCGAGCGCGGGTAAATTTAGTTCGTGCCAGGTTTTTTCATGGTCTGTTTTTGGTTCCCAAACTAGATTTAGCCGCGAACCGGCTACTCCCAGACGATTCTGCACCGCTTCGGAAACGGCTTCTTCAAACGCGGTTTGATTAAAATTTGCGGGAGAGCGCAAATTTAAAATGGTCGCGCGGCGAAACTCGGCGAAAAGAGGATTTTTCAGAACCTGCGGATCGGCAATTGAAACAGTTGAAGAGGCTTCTGCCGCCGCCAAAATCTGCTCTAATGCGGCAAGGCGATTTGTTTGCGGCAGATTTGATTGAGAAGCAGCGTCGTCTGAGTCTGTTTTATCTTCATTAATATTTTCGTCAAAATTAGAGCCGTAGTAAGGGTAATAATCGCTGGAATCATCGGAATTAGCAGAATCATCGGAATCGCGGTAACTAAAACTACTGTATGAATCCCAGCGCGGCGAGCGATCTTTAGCGACTGTTTCCGGCGCTTTATCCAAGATGGTTTCGAGAATTTGATTGGCTGCCCATGTTCCTTTACCGGCGACCGACTGCATTTTGAAAAATGCGGCATTGTTGGGAATCATTGCCTGCAGCTGAGCGGCTTCGGCTGCTGGAATGCTCGATTCTGGTACTGTGCTGTCGTTCAGCAAAAACGTTCGCCGCTCAACAATTTTGCCGTCCGGCATTTCAAAATCAAAGATGCCGGCTTGGATTTTTTTTAGTTGTTCGACATTTTGCGAAATCCAATAATGCTTGAAATACCAATCTTCGTTGAGCTTTGCTTGGTTGACCCAAACAGTTGCCAGGTGCGTGGTTGTTTTAGCGGCCAGAGCAGAAAACGCGGGCTCGTCGGAAAGCCGATCTTTGCGGGCAATGCCGTTGATATTGGCGACGGCGCGCAACAGCAAACCTTCGCTCGTCGCCAAAACAAAACGCCCCTTAATATTAGCGAAAAGAATTTTCTGCTGCTGTCGTCCACGGTCGGCTTTGACCTCGCGGCTGTAATAAATTGTTTTGTCGGGCAGAGTAGTTTTTTCAAACTGTTTTTGATTTTGAAAAAACATAGTGGCGGCAAATTTCTCATCCGAAATTGGCGCGATAAAAACGAATTCGAGCTTGCCGATGTCGTAGATGGCAGCGGCGGCGCGGTTTTCGGCGGCGTTCGCAAGCGTCGCTGCATCAGTCTCAAATGCGAGCGCCTGATCAAATTCCTGCCAGCGCGAGATGAGTTTTAAAGCCAGATGACGGTTTTGAAACTCGGCGAAATTTTGGCTTTCCAGATATTTTTGTTTGAGCGCGGATTTTTCCCAGAGTTTAATCAGTTGCGGCAAATCTTGAAACTGCGCGTAAACCAAAGCACCGCGCGGAAAATCATCAGCCGCCGCAAACTCTTTCGGCGCGCCGCTTGAGATACGAGTCCAGACAAAACAGGCGGAACTTAGAATTAGCAGCGCCGTCACCGTTAAAAAAAACCGATTTTTCCAAAGTTTTTGACACTTCAACATAATTCGTTTATTCCGAAAAATTCTTTTGATTAACGGTCAAATTAGTCGCCGGACGGACGGCGGTTTCTTTGTCCCGATTGAGCAGAAATTCAACGCGTGTTTCTATTGCTTGCCGCTCTCCGGCGTCGGTCAGCAAATTTTCGCCGGTTTTTTCAAAAGCCGCCGCGCGCCGAAAATCCCCGTTTTGCTCAGCGGCGAGCGACAGCTTTTTGAGCAGTGCGAGCCTCGACTGCGTTTCGCGGGTAGCGGTGCGTTCCGCCAGGGTTTGATAACCGTCAGCGGATAAACTGCCGCTTGACGAATTCAGTTTCGGATCCGCTTCGGCTAAATTGAAGGCGGCGACCGGCCGCCCCGTTTCAACATATAAACCGATTATTTCTCTTGCCGGCTCATCCGCCATAAAACCGAAAACTTCGGCAAATTCGGCGTTTTTGTCTGCTTCAAGAACATTGAGAAAACCTTTTAATGCAGCTTCAGGCAGCCCGCTTTGTCTGGCAAAATTGGCGCTTAAAAATTGTAGAAAAGCGTTTGAGGCAACTGGTTTGAGCAATTCACGGGCGCTGTCGGCGCGCCCGGTTTGATTGAGTTCCAAGGCATTAACGGCGGTTGACAGCTCCGTGTCAGTGGTCGCTAAATCGGGCAAAAGATTTTTGAGATTTTCCCATGATTCGGCGTGGTCGGCGCAGATTTCCGCCGCCAGCAAAACCGCTTGCCAGCGCCGGTTTCTCAGACTGAGGCGGTCGTTAATCAGCTCGCTCAAAATCTTGATTGCTTCGCCCTGATTTTGTTTGGCGGCGAACAGACGCGCCAGTTCGAGACGATTGATTTCGTCGGCGGGAAGAGCTGTGCGAAGTTTCTGGCGAAAATCCAGCGCGGCATCAAACTGTCCGAATTTTCCGGCAGTTTCAGCCGCCATTTTTAAAGCCTCTGATGGGTTGAGCGAATTTGTCGCGGGGACATCTTCGAGTTTGGTCGAATCGGCGGCATAGTTCTTAATTATTTCAATTCGGGTGAGTTCGGCTGCCGCCGTTGTTTTGCGTTCATTGTCGGATAAATCAGTCATGAGTTGCAGCAGTTTTGTCCCAAAATTAGCGTCGCCGCGTTTAAAAGCGGTTGTCGCCAATCCAACAAAAGTTGGAGCGTCGAATTGTTCAAGCGCCAGCCTTCGCGCGTAAAAAGATTGCTGCAATTCGGCGGCTGTCGCATTTTGATTTTCCTGATTCAGCAAGTTAACTGCCTCGTTTAACCTGTCCAAACTCGGCGCGGCAATTTTGGGCGCGGTCGGGGCAACGCCAGCGCCGACAAATTGTTTTAGTTCTGAAAGCGTTTGCGCCGCCTTTCCGTCCCGCATCTGCCAGCGCCAGGCGGCGATTCGGAGCCAGTCGGGGCGCGCAAAACTTCGTCCCATTTGTTTTTCCAGCGCAGCGACGGCCTGCTGCGCAGCGGCTGTTTGATTTTCCGCCAGCAGTAATTCCAGACGCTCCCTCTGCCATTTTATTTTGTTGCCGGCCGGTTCTTCGGTTTTGTAATGTTCCTGTTGATCGAGCAATGCTTCGGCGGCGCGTGCGTCAAAAGTCGTTTTTAATAATTGGGTAAATTTGAAGTCGCTCCCCAAATCGTTTGCAGAGCGTTCGATCAGCAAATCGTAAAAGGGCAAACGATTGTGCTCAGTAATCAGCGCGTCAAACATTAAAAATTCAGGCAGCAAGGTGTTTTCTTTAACATTTTTTGAAAGATTGAGAAAGAAATCGGATTCCGCCGTGGCTAGACTCTGATCTTTTTCGTAATCCCCAAATGAATCGGCCAGCAAATGAATTTCTTTTTTAGTTGTCTCAAGTCCCTGTCTGTCATCCACGTCAATGTTTTCCGCGCTACGCGCTGTCAATTTATTCAAATTTGCGGTGACAATCTCGGCCAGTTTTTCGCGCGCTTCAGCAGCCAGCCCGTGCTTTTTGAGCGTTTCCAGGTAAAGCGCGAATTCGGCAAATTCGGGTTTGTCGCCGGCAATGATTTTTGCCCAATATTCGTGAGCTTTACCCGCATCGCCGCTTTCAAAAAACGCTTCGCCGAGACTGGCAGTCGTGTATTTGTTACCCGGTTCAATTTCGAGCGAGATTTGCAGATGTTCGATTGCGCGGCTGTTCTCTTTTCGTTCCAGATACCAGCGCCCCAAATTTGCCTGCGCGCCGGCGTCGTGCGGACGATTTTCGATGATTGCGGGCAAAAACAAAGCGGATTTTTCCGGCGCGGTTTGGCTTTGGTCAAGCCATTTGCCGTAAATGTCGGCGGCGCGAAACCAATCATCGCCAACCAACTGCTTTTCTGCATCAGGCTTTTCCCCGATAAGCTCGCCAATTGATTTGAGATTAAGCGCGACGCGAAAATAACCGTGGTTTTTTTCCGCATATTCGCCGAGCGCAAGACTGGTTTGCGCCTGCCTGGCCTGTTTCCAGGTCGTTGGAAATTGCGAATCTTCAATCGCCTGGTGCGCCAATTCTTTCTCGCCTTTGGCAAGCAAAAAGTTGATCAGTTGAAGTTGATATTGTGAATTCTCCCGTGACAATTTCCCCAGTTCGTTTCTGCCCGCATCGCCCGCCTCCAGCAAAATTTCAAAGTAGCGGATGACTAGCGCGTCAGACGGTTTTGGCAGACAGTCAGCGCACGATTTATCGGAAAGCTGCGTGAAACAATCGCGCAGGGCTGACAGTTCTTTTTCGCGGTTTCCGGTAATTCGGGCGTTTTCGGCCGATTGCTGCGCGTAAGCAAAATGCTGCGCGTCGCCGTCTTTTGCGCGCATCGTTTCGAGCAGTTCTGAAACGCGCCGGTAATCTGCTCGTTCGCGATAAAATGCCAGCAGATAATTTAACTGGTTGTGAAATTCCGCAGAGGTTCCGTTTGCCAGAGCCGCATCTGTTTTTCCGATCAGAAGTTGTTCTTCGAGCGCGCCGAAACCGGCTTTGCGACTGAGGTTTTGCAGCAGCGCCAGCGTCTGGTGGGCATCAGTTGCGCCCGAAGCTGTTTCGATTCTTTTCTTCAAATTTGAAAAAAGCGCATCGCGCGCTCGTCCCGTCGCGTAATTGCGGGCGACGCTGCCGATTGCTTCCGTCATCGCCCCGTCAAGCGTTTGCTGCGCCGCGAGCATCTTTCCGGCATTTGTCGAATCGGGCTGTTCTGATTCCAAAATCAGTTTGTCACGCAGCGTCCATAATTTGTCGGCAACCGAATCGAGCGGTTCGGCGCCGCGCACAATATTAACGTACGTCGTAATATCGGCGGCCTTTATTTCGTTGGTCAGCGGATTCTGAGCAATCGTCTCGAAAGCGGCACGCGACATTTCAATCGCTTTTTCTCTCTCCGTGTTTTGCAGCGCGGCGGCGGCGGCGAATTGATCGGAGACGGAAAGCTTCGGCCCGACCGGCGCGGCGGGCAGTTTTTGGCGGACGGCAGCTGCGTCTTCGCTGCGTCCGGCTTTGAGATAAACCGCAATGATTCGCTTGAGATAAACTGGATCGTCGTTCGATAATTGCAGGGTTTTATTTAAATTATCAATCGCCGCCTGATAATTGCCCTGCCGTTCGTAAATTTTAGCCAGCGCGTCGTACAGTTCCGGCTTTTCCGGCTGATTATTGATTGCCTGACGGTAGTTTTCTACCGCGCCGGCATCGTCTTTTCCGGCTTCATAAATTCTGGCCAGAATGACAAACCAGCGATAGTTTTTATACGATTCCGCCGCCGCTTTTCGGTAGTAATCTGCCAAAATATCGGCGCTGCCATAGCGTGTGACGTAATCAATCGCGGCTTCGATTTTTTCATCAGCGGCGGGATCGCGGTTGATGATTTCGATGTGCTGAGCGACCGCCGCGCGGTAATCTTTGAGACTGGTCAGGGCAGCAATCATCTGCGTTCGAAGCTCGGCAACGTTGTCAGTAATCTCGCGAAAATCAATGTCCTGATGTTTGATTTCGGTTAACGTCCGTTCAAAAATCTGTTGCAAAGCCGTGGTGTTTTTGGTTCGGACATAAATTTTTGTCAATTCATCATAAACGCCCGAGTCGAGCGGGTTTTCATTGTAGAGCTGCTGCAAAATCAGCTCGGCGGCGCGATTGTTTTTTTGCTCCAGGTAACGCTCCGCCAATTTTTGCCCTAGCTTTACGCGGTATTCGCCTTTGGCAAGTTGTAATGACGCCTGCAAAACGCGCAGCGCTTCCGGGCGGTGATTAATGTGCCAGAAAAATTCGTCAGCCTGGTTGATAACACCGTAATTGGTTGGAAATTTTCGAACCGTTTCGCCGACCACGGCGGCGGCTTGGACTGGTTTCTTGGCATCGTTTAAGCTTTCCGCCAGTTGAAAACGATATCTGATTGACGAACGGCGACTTTGCGCGATATCTGCCAGGCGTTTAAGCGCCAGATTGCCGATTTCTCCGTCTTCGGCAATGCTTGCCAGCTCTTTTGATTCAAGCAGAAAATCACTGGATTTGCTGCGAATCATTTCGGTTTTGAGAATTACTGCGGCGGTTTTCCATTGCTTCACGCGCCGCAGAAAATCGGCGTAACCTAAAATGAGCGTGGACTTATCTGCTCGGCGGCTTCGCTCTCTTTCGAAAGCCTGCGCCAGTTCCAAAGCAACGCCCGGACGCTCATAAATCGTTTCGAGACGCCGTTTAGCCCGGTCGCTTGAAACCACATTGACGGCTTCGGGCGTCGAACCATCGAGAGCTTTGACGTATTCGGCCAATGCCGCCGGTAAATTGTGCTGAGTTTCTAAGATCGCGGCGGATTCAAACGCGTAAAGCGTGTCATCGCGTCTTTGTTCGCGCAAATTTTTGATTATCGCGAGCGCGTCATCGTATTGAAAATAATCCCAGAAAACCGTGGCGGTTTCGAGATAAGTTTCGGGTTCTCCCTCATTGGTTTCAAGCAGTTTGAGCCATTCGGCGCGAGCCGCCGGATAATTTCCGAGTTCAGCCTGGATTTCCCCCGCACGAGTTCGATATTCCTGGACGGCCGGAGCGGAATCAGCTTGGGCGTGAGCAAGTGCCGCCGATTCGGTTAAAAATTTGCGGTTGATTTGACCGAGCGAGCGCGTCACCGCAACCAGCGGTTCGGCGTATTCCGGCGTGTTTGGATAAAGCGAATTGAGTTCGCGATAGGCTTCAACCGCATCTTCATAATTTGAAAGGCGGCGGGCGGCATCGGCGCGGAAAAGCTTGTAGGGCAGGAGCGCAAATGACTGAGTATTGTCGTTGGCGCTCAGTTTTTCGCTCGCCTGTATTTGCATTGAGCGCAACTGATTGAGAGACGCGAGATCGTTTAAAAACATTTCTCTGACAGCGGATGATTCAAAATAATACTCCGCCGTCAAATGCTGCCATTCGGTTTGTTGAGCGTGCGTTTTATAAAAATTGAGCAAGCCCTGGACAAAATTAAGATTGTGCGGAAAACGGCGGTGTGCCTTTTCATAAAGAGCCAGATAAAGCTGCGCGTCAAAAGATTCGAGTTTGGCATTGCTCTTTTGAGCAACAAATTCTGCCAGATAATTGCCGGTCTCGGTATCATCGAGTTTTTCGATTAACTCACCCGAAAATTTTTCAAAATCCTGACGCCGATCCTGTCTTAAAAACCAGCGCGCGAGACGATCCTGCCAGGTCGCGTTGGGAAATTTATCGAGCGCCTGACGGTAAACTTTAAGCTGTTCTTCGACCAGATTTGTTTGACCGAGCCATTGCAGCAGTCGCTCGTCAAGACCGGATTCTTGCGGATATTTTTTAATTTCAGCCGCGTAGAGAGCGAGAATTTCCGGCGTTTTGTTTTCTCTTGCGAGCGAAGCGACAAATCTATTTAAAATTTCGGAATATGTGATTTCATTCTTTCCGTCTTCAAAAAAATCCGTGAAAGAATCTCTTAAATCTTCATTTTCCCATTTGCTTGCCGCGGTTTTTGACGTCAGCGAAATGCCCGAATTTGAGGACGGCGGATAACTTGCAACGTCTGGTTTGACCGCCGTCGGTTCCATAGAATCGGTTGCAGCGGTAATCAAGGAATGCCCCACCGCGATTTGCTTTTTCCCCAGATAATCCAAAATATTTTGATAAACCTGGCGCTCCCGGTTGAAATTTTTGGCGGTGATGTAAGCGTCGGCTAGTTTAAGGGCGATGTTTGGATAATTGGACGCGGCCGCATTTTGTTTAAATTCCGGGCGCGCTTCAAATTCCGCGAGAGTTCGGGCGGCAGTCTCAGTTTCGCCGGTTGACGTGTAAAGCCGCACGATGTCGAGATACATTTGCCCGAGCTGCGGCGAAGTCGGGTTTTCAGTTTTATAAAGCTGAAAGATCCGATAGGCGGCGGCGCGATTAAATAATTTGTTGGCGGTTGATTCTTTTTCCTTTAATCTTTTGGCCGGATTCGAGTCAGAAAAAATCAGCGAGAGAATTCCGGTTGTCATTCCCGGATCCGAATCCGCAGCTGCGACATCGCGATAAAATTTTAAATCGCCGCGCGTTAAGGCAATCCGCTGCTCTCCGGCATCAGACAAAATTTCAAACAGTTGATACAGAATTTTTGCGTGCAGCTGGTCGCCGTTGGCCGACTTGTTCTGGAAAAATAGTGTGTAAAGAAAACGCGAAGCCGCGTCGCCGCTCCCCGCTTTGATCAAAAGGCGCGAAACCGTCAGCAGTTCTTGCGGCTGCCAGGCAATCTTTTTTGCCGCCCGTTCTTTTTCCAGCCGGGCGAAAATTTCCGGCGCGGCCTCGTTATCGTAATTCTGAAAATGAAACAGGCGAACCGCCGTGTCAAAATCCACGGGCGCGCGTTTGAATTTTTCACGCAGTTCGTTGCCGTAGGCGCGATAACGCTCCTGTTCGCTCAGGAAATTATAATATTTTTGATTTTGCGCCTGACTCCAAAACGGATTGAACGCCTGATGATAAACCGATTCGGCTTCGACGGGTTTTTTCATCGCCAAAAGAATTTCGATTTCTTTGTCGAGCAGCTCGTCCCGGCCGGGAAAACTCCGGCGATATTCGCGGAGCGTGGCGAGCGCCTCGGCATAATTGTTTTCTTCGACAAGTTTGCCAATAAATTTCTCGACAACGGCAAAACTTGAAGGGTCTTGAAGAATAATCTCCCGGTAAAAATCAGGTTTAAGATATTTTTCGAGCCGGTGGTTTCTCGCTAATTCAATTAATTGGGCGAAAGTTTCGGCGCGGTCGGCTTGGTTGGATTTTGCCAAAATGCGTTCGAGCGTGGCAGCTTCCAATTCAAATTGCGCCCGCCGGTGAAAGTAGGCGGCAAGCTTTTCGAGAGACGGCTGATCCGCCGAATTTAGCTCGACAAAAACATTCATTTCCCGCTCGGCTTCTTCGTAATGATTGAGTTTTTCGTCTAGTTCAGAAAGTTTGAGGTAAATGTCAGGCTCTTTCGGATTGCTCTCGAGCAAGGCGGCCAGCCGCGTTCGCGCTTCGGCGGTCGGAAAAGGCACAATCGCCTCGGCGCCAAAAAATTCCGCTCTGGCGTAGAGCGCGTTTTCAATCGCGGTCTCAAGTTCGGCATTGACGGGTTGAGCTGAATCGGGATGATTTTTCCGCGCTTCCGCTCGAAAATAAACAGCGCTCAAGAAAATACTTGCCAAACCAACGAAAACGATTGTTAATGCCGTAATTTTGCGCCCAGTAAAACTTTGCCGTTTCATAAATTTGTGGTTAGCGTCCTAAAACCTCGACATTAATTTCCGCGGTTGATTGATTGTGAGCAAAATCTTCCGCCGTTACGCTCAAAACGTATTTTCCGGCGCTTAAATTCTGCGGAACATGAATCCGCCCGACATTGGCTTTCTCCGCGTTTGACCAGAAAAGTTCGGTGGGCGACGCGCCGTAAAGTTTGGCGACGAGTCTGGCGGTGTCGGCGTCAGAGGAGACTTTGAGCAGGATTTCATCACCGGCGCGCACTGTTTGCGTCGCTAAATTTATTGTCAGTTTTGGCGCGTGGCTATCAATGACAAATGTTTTGCGCTCTTCGGAGCCGTTGCCGTCCTGGTCGGTCAATAAAAGTCGGCAGCTGTAGGTTCCGTCAGGCATCCAGGCGGGCGCCAAAAATCTGGTTTCCCAAACCTTTTCAGCCGTTAAAAACTTGAGCGGAAGTGTTTCGCCAAAAGGCAAAACAGCAAAAACGGATTTAATGGCTTCGTCCGTTTTAACTCTGATCACCGGATCGCCCGGTTGAATCAGGCGCGGACGCAAGAGGGCTCTCGGTGCGGCGATGAAGGCGGTGTACGGCGTCACAAATTTGTATTTGCTCGAAAGCCGGATAATTTCCGAAATATAGTCTTCGCGCTCGCCGCTGCGGTTTATTTCCTGAAGCAACGCGTCAACTCTGGCTCGGGCCCAAAGACGCGGCAAATGTTCGTGCGCCTCGTCAAAATCCGGCAAATTAATTGTTCGAGACTGATTTAGCTGCCCTCCGTCAAATTGTCCGGAAATCCCGACAATTTGTTCTCCGGGCGTTTTATAACGTCCGACAAACGCTAAATCGGAATCCGCAAAATTGTTCGCGCCCGTCGAATAAACCTGATAAAGATTGGCCTCGTCTCCTGCTTTAAAAGCCAGATTTTCGATTGTCGGCTGCCCGATTTGTCCCAAAAATATTTTGAGCGCGGTAGCAATATCTTCGGTTTCCCTCGCCTGCGTAAAGGCTCCCCTTGTTTTCTCTGTTAAATCTTTGAGCAGGGAGATGTTGGCATCGCTTCCCAGAGCAAACGCGTAAAGTTTGAGCGGATTTTGCGGGTTGTCGAAAACCTTGGTGATTTTTTTGAAATCGGTCGTTTCACTCGTCGGATTGGCGTCCGAAATTAAAACCAGATCGCGCTCTCCGGCCGAAAAATTTTGGGAAAGCTCAATCGCTTTTTCAAAAGTTTTTTTGAGATTTGTGCCGCCGCCGAGATTTGAGCTTTTGATAAAATTAATGGCGTTTTCAACATTTTCCGCGGTGGCGGCGAGCGACGCGGCGGAAAAAGCGTTTGTTTCGTCGCCGAATAGAACCAGATTGAATTCGTCTTTTTCAGCCAATCCGTGCAGAAAAAAATCGGTGGCGGCGACGGCTTTGGTCAGTTTCTCGCCCGCCATTGAAAGCGAAGTATCAAGCAGCAGTAAAACGCGGCGCGGCTGACGATTTTGAGCGTCGCCGCCTGGGTTAAAAATCGTTCGCGCTTCAAAATAGCCGTCCGGATTTTTTGCCGCTTGCGCCGGGTCGCGCAAATCGTAAGCTGATATTTCTTCCGGCGCGCGATGCGCAATCACGGAAATCTGGTTTTCCGGAGCGCTGATTTGATAATCAAAGGCAAAATCATTTTTGAGTTCGACGTTTTCAGCCGCAAAATCAGCGTCGAATTCGTTGGCGTTTTGCTTTTTGACGCTGAGCGGATAAGCATCCGAAACAACGGGCGTGATCGGATAATCGCTCGCCACGCAGAGATGCAGGTGAAATTCGCCGACGCGCTCCAAGGGCGCGCCGTCCGAGGATTTAAGCGGAAAAGTCAGATGCGACTGGAGTTTTCCGTCAAAATTTTCGAGCGGCAGCATTTCGGTGTATTCCATCTCGACGCGCTTGGTTCCGAACGAATTGATCGGAAAAACTTTGGCTGAAAACGCCGACGCGCCGCCATGCTCGTCCGATTGTTCGAGCAAACCCGGATCAATTCTGGGTTGTTTGATTTGAGCGTAAACGTTTTCGGCGCGCCTCTTTTCCATAATCACGCCGGGAATGCGGGTATCGTTGTCCCAAACTGCAAAATCCGAAATTGAGCCCTTGAGCGGCAGAGCGAACAGATATTTGCCTTCGAGCGTGTCGGCAGTGTGATTGTCAAAAATTTGCACGACTTTGACGGTGGCAAACTGATTGTCAATGCAAATATCCACGTTCATCGCCGCGAGCGAAAGAATCGAATTATCAGGTTTGTCTTTGTTTGAAGGAATTAAAACGCCGGATTGCGCCGCGCTTCTGCCATTTGAAATAACGGATGTGAGAATGATGAGAACGAGAAACAGACTGGTTGTTAGATAAATTGCGCGCATTATTTTGAAGATTGAAAATATTTTTTGTTAATTGCAGCTAATCCGCCGGTCGTTCCGAAGTAAATGTTTTCTCCGTCACCGGACAGGCTCAAGACGGTTTGAGAAGGCAGTTCGTCAGTCAGGTGAAGCCATTTCTGCGTGGTTAAATCGAGAATCCACGCGCCGGAGAGCGTTCCGACGTAAAGCCTCGCGCCGTCCGTCAGCATCGCGTTCGGATTGACGATAAATCTGCCGGTTTCGGGAGCGAAGGAGCGCAATTCGCCGGACTTTGTTAATTCGAAAACTCCGCCGCCGTAAGTTCCGATGAAAAGCCGTTCATCAGTGGCGCAGAGAGACGTAATCCAGTTGTGCGAGAGTTTGGAATTGGCATCAGTGATAGTGCGAACGACACGCCCGTTTTGAATTTCCGCCAAGCCCCCGAGAGTGCCGACAAACAAAGAATTTTGATAAAAGAGCGTGGTAAAAATGCTGTTATTCGGCAAACCGTTAACAGTTGTCAGAGCGCGCCAGCCGTTTCCCGTTTGAAAAGAAAGCCCGCGACTGGTTGCTAAATATAAATCCGTTTTTTCATTGTCGCCGACGGAAAGATGATTAACCGCGTTGCTCAGCAAACCGTCGTTTTTAGTCAAATTCTGCGGATGAAACGAGTGATCAAATCTCGTCGCGCCTCCATTGGTTGCCGCCCAGACAAAGTCTTTTCCGGTTCGGATAAAATTAATTTCGCGCGTCGCTTCGCTTTCGAGATGAGCCAGTCTCCGCCCCTGTCGTTCGAAAATATCAATTCCTCGGCGAAACGTTCCCGCCCAGATTTTGCCGCTCTCGTCAACGGCGAGAGCCGAAATCGCGTTGCTCGTCGGCTGATTGTCAGCGTTGGCAAGGTTGAAACGCGCAAACGAATGCTGCCAGCGGCGGAAAATCCCCGAACTGTTGACCAGCCAGCAATCGTTTTCTGCAGAAATCAGTCGCGCGTCGGTCAATTCCGGCGCGGTTCCGATAACCGAAACCGGCGAGAGAGTTGGCGTTTTTTCGCCGACGAGCGTGAAAACTTCGCCGTCGTTTTTAACGGCCAGAATTGCGTCTCCTGTTTTGACGAGACTTGAGAGCGTTGGCAAACCGGCAACGGTGTGGAATGGTTTTCCGTCCGGTTGCTCGATTTGATTTGTTTCCGAAATGCCTAAATCCGTCCCGACCAAAACGTCTGCGCCGTTCGTGACGATTCCGACAATGCGATTTGAAAGCAGGCCGGATGCGGTCGTGAAATGGCGCCAGCTGCCTCCGGCTTCTTCGACCCACAAACCGTCGTCAAACGTTCCG
Organism: Pyrinomonadales bacterium; assembly: GCA_038212235.1. GTDB lineage: Bacteria > Acidobacteriota > Blastocatellia > Pyrinomonadales > Pyrinomonadaceae > JBBQUS01. The sequence continues at coordinate 113,081 of JBBQUS010000001.1, read as the reverse complement.
ACGAAAAGCTGTTGCTTGTCTTTTGCCAAAAAAATAATTTTTGCGAGCCGCCCTGATTCAGACGTTTTTTCCACGAACCGGCTGCCGTCAAATTCAATCAGGCCGCAGCCGAATGTTCCGATCAGGAGCCGCCCGTCTGCCGGCAAAAGCGCGCTGACGGTTTTGGCTTCGCGGTCGCGCCAGAGGTAATTTTCAAATCGCTCGCCGTCAAACGCCAGCAAACCGGTCGAATTCGTCCCGATAAAAAGTCGCTCGTTAAAAACCGCGAGACAGGTCAGATCGCTTTCGGTTAATCCGTCCAAAACTGTGAAGTGACGAACAGTTTTTCCGTCCTCGGAAAACTGCAGCAGCCCGCCGTCGGTTGCGGCATAAATAAACCCGTTAAACCGCCGCACGTCTCGGACATTTTGTGTGTTTTGCCAAATTTGAATCGGCTGATCGGTTAAATTTGAACGCGCTGTTTTGGTAAAAGGAATGTCGTTTTCCCGCTCGCTTCGCGCCCTTGCGGCGGCGAGTTTGCTGTCGGCGGCATTTCTAATTTGAAAAAACGAGAAAGCGGCGCCGCCGAGCAGCAAAAGTGTCGGGCAGATGAACGCGAGGCTGGACAGAAGACGGTTGTTTCGAGAGATATTTAATCGCACAAGCCCGAATTTAGGCTGAAAGCGAATGGGCGAAAACGTGCGGCTAATCGGCAGTAGATTGCGGGGAACACATCAGGCAGTGTGGCTATCCACAGGATTGGCTTTGCGGAGCGTAAAAATTGTTCCCCCTCCGGCTTTTCTGGTCCACGAAGTTTCGGCTTCGACCAAACGCGCGCGCGCGCGGATGTTGGACAGCCCGCGCCCTTTGGCATGAATTGACGGCTCAAAACTGCTGCCGTCGTCTTCGATAGTCAAAACAAAATCCGGCGTGTTTGTCGCGTGTAGCCTGACGCTTGTGGCTTTAGCGTGTCGGGCAATATTTTGAACAACTTCCTGCGCAATTCGATAAATTTGAATCTGAAAATTCGGAGGCAGTTTGAGGTTTTCTTCAAAATCGTCGTCTGCCGCAAATTCGTATTCAAATTTGCCAGTGGCGGCGGCTGTCTGGAGAGCCCATTCGAGGGCGGCGGCAAAACCGATGTTTTCCAATACGGACGGACTTAAATCTTCGCAGATGCGGCGAATTTCGGTTGAAACGGCTTCGATTTCCGACCGAATATTGCTGATTTTGTCGCTTCCTCCGTCATCCATTTTGTCGGTCAACATCAATAAATTCCGCAAATCCGCCAAAGTCTGGTCGTGCAAATCGCGAGCAATCCGGCGGCTCGTTCGTTCGGCCTCGTTCGCCAAATCAAAGCGGGCAACGGTTAATTCGCGATTCGCAACGCTTAGTTGACGGCCTGAGCGCGCAATCCGGCGGCGTTCAACGATAGCCCAGAAAAGCGCCACGAGCGCCAGCGCGAGCAAAACCCCGAGCGCCGTCGAAGTCCACGGAAACGGCGCGCGAGCGACCGAAAAATTAAAGGCGAGCGGGTCTGATGAAACTAAATCCTGATTAAAAGCTGTAACTTCCAATCTGTAATTTCCCGGTCGTAAATTTTCCATCAAAAATTCGGCATCGTTCGAAATTCTTTGGCGAACCGTTTCGCCTCCGGCGTCGCGCAGTAAAAACGCGTATTGGAATTGTTCGGGAAAGGTTCGGCTGCTGGTTGCGGTGACTTCGAGCGCGAGACTTGTCTGCGGATATTCGAGATTGATTCCGTTTTTTAACTCGTCCGGCGTGTGCAGTCTCTGGCTGACGATGCGCGTTGTCGTCAGCAAAGGTTTGATTTGATTTGAGTTGTAACGTACAACGCCGCGATTGGTGCCGATCAGCAACCCGCCGTTTGTTACGGGCAAAATGGCGAAAATGTTTTGCGAAGATAATCCTTGTTCAACCTCAAGACGAGAAACCAGCCAGCCGAATTGACGGTCGAATTTGATATGAAACAAACCGGTCGAGGTCGCCGTCCAGACGCCCGTTTGTTTATCGTCAACTGCTTGTTCAAGATAAACGCTGCGGGCTTCGGCTTCCGGCAAAACTGCTTCGAGGCGGCCGTTTTTAAAAACGAAAAGCCCGCGTTCGGTGGCAAACCAAATTCCGCTCTCAGCGTTTCCGTCAATCGCCCGCACCGCGCCAACCTTTAGTTTGTCGAGCGCGGGATTTTGCGAAAATTGTTTGCCGTCAAAGATAAAAACGCCGTTTCGCGCCGTCCCGATCCAAAGTTTTTGCTCGTTTTCGACATAGAGGCAGGTGACTTTGCGGAGCAGGCTAAGCTGGTTCGCGTCGGTTTGATTGGTGGGGAAAACGATTGTGCGGGAATTGTTGTCAACTTGTTCTAACCCGCGACCAAAGTTTGCCAGATAAATTTTGTGCTGAAACTGCCTGATTGCCCGCACGCTGTCGTTTATTTGCCTGCCGCGGTCGCTGCCTGCTCCGCTTTGCAAACTGCCGTTGACAAAAAGCCCGTTCGCAGTCCCGACGAGCAACTGTCCGGCATCGGTTTCGGTCAATCCAAAAATCGTTTCGCCGATAAAATTTCTGTTTTCGTGCCAGCCTTTACCGCTTTCGTCAACGCTGAACAACCCGCGGTTGGTTCCGGCAAAAACCAATCCGGCGCGCATTCGAAAAAGCGTGCGGACGAAATTGCTTTCCGGGTCGAGCGCGATTTGCTCATTGCGCGGCGCGTTCGGATCGTAGCGAAATGCGCCGCGGTCAGTGCCAAACCAAACGACTGATTCGCGATCAACAAAAACGGTTAGGATGTTGTTTGAGCGCAACCCGCCCGCCGTGTTTTCAAACGTGAAATTTTCCAGCTGCTCGCGTCCGCGAAAATGAAAAGCGCCCCGCTCGGCCGTGCCGACGTACAAATTACCCGCGCCGTCCGAATCAAGCGCGGTGACAGTTCCGAGAGACGCGCCGATTTTTTCCAGGTGATAAATATCATTGGCGAGAAAAAGTCCGCTCTCGCCTTTCGCAGCTTGCGCGCCCAGCCACAAATCATTGTTTGCGGTTTTCGCCAGAGCGTTAATAAAAAACGGACGCGGGCGGCTTATCACCTCGCCTAAGATTTTGCTGTCGTCTTCCAAGTGAAGCAGACCGCGCTTTTGAGTTCCGGCGAGCAGGATGTTTTGGCTAATGGCGAGACTGGTAATCGGCAAAGGCTGGTTCGGTTCGGAATCGGCAACTGAAACGCGCTGGTTGGGGATAATCTGCACATCCAGAGTTTTACCGTTTTGGCGACATTCGAAAATTTGTCCGCTTCCGGCAAGAATGACGCTGCCGCGTTCGGGCGAAATTAAAATTGCCGAAATGCTTTTTCCCACTGTTTGTTCGATTAACTGAAACTCGCCGCTCGAAAACCGCGCCGCTCCCGTTTCAGTTCCGACCCAGAGCGCTCCCGTCCAATCGGTTTTGAGCGCCAAAACTGCGCCGGTCGGCAATTTTTCACTGGTGATGGTTTGAACGCGCCGCCCGTCGTATCTGGCTAATCCGCGTTCCGTCCCAAACCAAATCACGCCGTCCGCGTCCTGCGTGATGGCGTGAACCCGGTCGGACGGCAAACCGTGAAACAGGCTGATAGCGCCCCATTGATGCAAATTGTTGACGCGATTTGAAGAATCTCCGACGGCGGTTTGCGCAAGGGCGTTAACGGTAAAAAGTTGCAGAACAACGGCAATAAAAGCGCAGCAGAAAAGTGCGCCGGTTTTATTTGTGGCTCTGTTCATTGAGGTAGCGTCCGCGGTCGCGTTTAATCCACTCGTCCAACTCGGTTTCGCTCTTTTCCAATTCGTCGGCGTTGATCAAGCCGCGTTTGAGCGCCTCAAAAAAAGCTCTGGTGCGGACGTTGTAAACGAGTTTATCGTAAGTTTCGTCAGTCGTGCCTTCGGAATTTTCCGTGAAAAGTTTTTCGTAGAGCGTCGCCAGACGGCTTTCCACACCGCGCTGCGAGAGACTGCATTTTCTGGCAATTGCCCAATTAGACAATCCCAAAGCCAGGTATCCGAGCGCTTCCGATTCAAATTCAGTGAGTAACGGGCGCTGAAACGAATCTTTAAACGCCGGATCAATCATGTCCGCGCCGTCTTCTAAAACCGCGGCGACAAAACGCAAAAATCTCGATTCGGAGTTGTTTTTGTGAATAAAACCATAGGCCGGCGACGGTTCGACGGAGCGGACAATTTTGCGGATTTCATTGATGTAAACTTCGTGCGGAAACTGCGTCCAGAAGATAATCCGCGCCTGCGGAAATTCGCGCCAGACAGAGCGCGCGGCTTTGACGCCGGAAAGCTGCGGCATCTGAATATCGAAAATACACAGCTCCGGATGATGCTTTAAGGCCATCTCAACCGCCCGCGCGCCGTCGCTCGCTTCGACCACGGGCGCGTGAGCGGGAAATTCGCGCGTCAGCAGTTCGCTCAAATAATGACGCTGCGCTATATTGTCTTCGGCAATCAGAATTGACATAAACCTGTAAAAAGCGAAAATCGCGACGACGCAATTAATATTCAGACATTACCAAAGTTCGCGCCCTCGAACAAAAAACAATTGGACGAAATACTGATCGAAATGACTGCGGCAATCAAACCCTTAAAGAAATTTCTAACCGCTCGTTGGCATAATTTGGTGATGGCGAATTATATCGTTGAGCCGGAATTGATTCGCGATTTTCTGCCGCCGGGCGTTGAGCTGGATTTCTGGAATGGCGAATGTTACGCGAGCCTCGTCGCGTTTGAGTTTTTTGACACCAGAGTACGCGGTTTGACAATCCCGTTTCACGTTAATTTTGAAGAAGTTAATCTGCGCTTTTACGTGCGGCGCGAAACTGCGGACGAAACCAGGCGCGGCGTGGTGTTTGTCAAGGAAATCGTTCCGCGTCGGGCAATCGCGCTGGTAGCGCGCATTTTTTACGGCGAGCCGTACGAAACCTGGGCGATGAGCCATCAATCGAGCGAACACGAAATTTCTTACTTCTGGAACAAAAACAGTTGCGCCAATCAAGTCAAAGTTGGTGTGGGCCAAAATCTGGGAGTGCCGGCCGCGAATTCACACGGCGAATTTATCATCGAACATTACTGGGGTTATACAAAACGCGGCGCGGCCAGAACCGACGAATACAAGGTGGAGCATCCGAAGTGGGAGCTGCTCGAAGTGACAAACGCTCAAATTAAAGTTGATTTCGCTCAAATTTACGGTGAGCGTTTCGATTTTTTGAGCCGAGCCGAGCCGAAATCAATTTTGCTCGCCAGAGGCTCAGAAATCTCAGTTTACAAGGGTGCGAAAATGATTTTATGAGCATCGTCGCAATCGTCGCCGTGGCGCAAAATTTAGCAATCGGCAAAGACGGTAAACTTCCCTGGCGCTATCCGTCGGATTTAAAATTTTTCAAACAAACGACAATCGGTCATGCCGTCGTGATGGGCTGGAAAACCTGGGAAAGCGTCGGAAAACCGCTCCCAAATCGTTTAAATATTGTTTTAAGCCATCAGCGGACAATCGAAAATCAACCGGCTGTTTTGATCCAGCGCAGCAGGGAAGAAGTGCTGGCGCTGCATCAATTCTTAAACTGCGATTTATGTATTATCGGCGGCAGCGGGGTTTACGAAACTTTTAAAAACGACATCGAAAAATGGTTTGTCACTGAAGTCCCGCTCACCGTCGCGGACGCAGATACGTTTATGCCGCCGGATTTTTTAAAAGAATTTGAGTTGACGACTACGCAGGAACTGGATGATGGATTGATGGTAAAAAATTATCAACGCAGTTTGAAACAATTTTAGAAAGAGTAAAAAAAGCCGCCAATCTAGAGCGGCTCAAATTTGGAAGCGGCTGTTCACACAAACAGAAGCAGGCGCTTGAGCGAAAAATCAAATTATGATCAATTCTCAATTGGATTTAAAAACGCCTTTTATCTTTGAAGTACCTAATGTTTTAAGTTCATTCGAGTGCCAAGACTGGATCGAACGAATCCAATTGGTTGGTACGGAACCGGCGACAATAAACACAACCCGAGGCAGCTTGGTTGACAGCCAAATAAGAAATAATCGGCGTGTCATATTTGATGATTCGGTCTGGGCAAACGATTTGTTTGAGCGTATTAAAAGCCAAGTGCCCTCAGATACTCACGGGATGAAATTAGCCGGAGTTAATGAGAGATTACGCTGCTACGAATATCAACCGGGACACAGATTCGCGCCGCATTCAGATGGTGCATTCGTTAGAAGCGAAAACGAGCAAAGCTGGTACACCTTTATGATTTATTTAAACGAACAGTTTGAAGGCGGCGAAACCGCATTTTTCGTTGAACCTGAAGTCGTAATCAAACCCACCACCGGAACCGCGCTGTTTTTTCAGCACCCGATTATTCACGAAGGATGCGAAGTAAAATCGGGAACTAAATATGTTGTCCGCACCGATCTTGTCTACAAAACAGGTTGAGTCTGGGCAAAATGTTGAACTGAATTTTAGAAGGCTCTGAACAAATTTGTTCAGAGCCTTTTGCTTTGCATTTTAAAGTTTTCACTTTAATTTGCCGTCTTTTCCGGATTTCTCGGATTTCGAGGGCGAAGAATTATCGCGCTTCGGCTCCTCACGCTGTTTTGAAGGTTCGGGGCGCGGTTCGTCACGCTGTTTTGGTGATTCGACTCGCGGCGTGTCGGTTTGTTTTGGCGGTTCGGGACGCGGTTCGTCACGACGCGGCGGTTCGGGACGCGGCTTTTCTTCGCGGCGCTCCGGTTCTTTTTGACGCGGCTGCTCATAAGTCGGCTGGCGTCGGTTGTCAGTGCCGTTATCGTTGCTGCGTTCTTCCTTGCGCGAAGGGCGCGGACGTTCGACCGGCATTGGGTTATCATCGCGCTCGGCTTTGACCGGCGGACGGTCTCGGCGGTTGCTGCCGGTGTTATCGCCGTTTCTGTTCTCCGGTTTAGGCTGGCGCTGCGTGGGGCGGTCAAAGGTATCGTCTCGCGGTTTGTCGCCGTTGTTATCGGTGTTGCGGTTTTCTTTAATTTTCGGTTGACGGTCAAAAACTCCGGTGCGCGGCTGTCTGGAATTGTCGTCTTTGACATCATTTGAATCGCCGCGATTGATAGTGTTCGGTGTTCTGCCTTTGAAAACACGCTCTTCGCGCAGCCGTTCGTCGAGAGTCGTTCCTTTAGCGCGCGGCATTGCGCCGATTCTTTTATTATTTGTCTCTAAATTTAGTTCAGCTTCTTTGAGCGTTTGGCGTCGTTCCACAACTTCTCGCCCTTTGGCAATTCTGGTGTCAAGGTTGCCGCTGTAAACCGGTAAATCAACTTTGATTTCACCTTTATCCTTCAGCGAGCCGATTGCAAGTCTTGAGTCCGAATCAGTTGCGGGCGTAATTCCCTTACGTTTTTTGCCGAAATCATCAAGCGACATTCTTGTCACTGCCCGGGCGTACACCGTGTCATAATCGCGGCGCGGCAGATTGTTTGGGCTAACCGGTTTCTGGTTGTTGTTAATAATTGTCGTGTTGTTAATAATCGTCGTGTTATAAACGATTCTCCGCGAACGATAATTGTAAGAGTAGTAATAATTGTACGGAAGCGGATACCAGCAGATGCTTCGTCCGACATTGGCAAAAATAACCAGCGCGGCCTGCCATCGCGAATGGCGGCGGTTTCCATATTCATACGGACACCAGTTCCAGCTGCTGTCGAGATAAACCCACCGTCCGTAATGCGAAGTCGCCCAACCCCAGGGCTCGTCGGCAATCCACGTCCACCCGTAACTCGGAATGTACCGCCAGTGACCGTAACGATACGGCGTCCAATTATCATAAGCGGTAATTGAATTCTGAGACGGTCGCCAAACCCAGCCGTAACGTGACGTATTAATCCATTCGCCGTAGTCATTAAGCTCGTCAGCGCCGTAAATGTCCGAATCGTAATAAGCGCGGTTGTCATCGCGGCGCATGTGCGTAACGTTGTCTTCGCGCGTCGCAACCCAGTCATCAAAATAGTCGCGACCGATTTGACCGGTGAAATCTACGTCTCCGGCATAATCGCCGGAAAGAAAGACTCGCGCGACGCGGCCGTCGCGCACCGTGTAGCCGGAAGTTTGAGAATAAACGCGAGCTTGTCCGCCATCGGTCACAGTAATTTTTAATTCATTGGCGCGGCTTCCCTGCGGTGCGTCAATGCGATAGCGTCCCTCGCGTTCGGCAGCGATGGTCGTCTCGGGCGCATCAATCTCAAATGAATCTCGTTTGTTTTTAAAGTTGCCCAAGCGCACGCTTAAAATGCCTTCGGGCAGACTGACCGCAACGCCGTTGTCATTGAGCGTCACGATTTTGAGAATGGAATCTTCGGCAAGTCTCAAGTAATTATCGCGGTCAAATTGAATTTCAACGCGCGAATCCTGGCCGGTAGCGACGCGGTCTCCCTCGACCAGCGGCAAATTGGGAGTCGCTTCCTCCCATTCCTGACTGTCAGCGCGACGGATTTGAACGTCGCCGCTGACAATCGTCAATCTCGCGACGCGATTGTTCGGATAATCCATACCATCGTCTTCGTCAGCCGCCCTGACGGCAACCGAAGCGACGCACAACATCAAAACCAACCAGATAACTGTAAGTTTTGAGACCTGACGCATAAATTTTCTCCTAAATTTGAATTTGTAGCTTTGAGAGCAAAGTCGGGAAAGGTAATCAGACAAACAGATGTCAATTAACCGTATCTTCAGACCCGCTCGAACCCGATGTAAAGAAAGAACTTGGGAGTTTTAACGGCGGCGACTGCAAAAGTTATACCCTTATTAATAATCGGCGAAAACCGTTGTTTATCGTTGAGTTTCTGAGAAATGATTTTGTCTGGTCTGCTTCATTTGGTTTAGATGATATACGGAATCGTGCAAAAATCTCCTTTCCTTGACCGGGCTCAAAACGGCGTGATATTCTCATAATCTTTGTAAGAAGTGAATTTTTCACACTATTTAATCACCAAAATAATTAATTTTTAGTTATGGTTTTCCTGATGTTTGCCGAAAATTCGGTTCAGCTTGTACCAGACGGCACAATCTTTTTTCATATTGCTTTGATTTTGGTCATGATCTGGGTTTTGAACCGGACTCTGTTCAAACCGATTAACCGAATTTTAGCGGAACGCGAGAAACAAACCGGCGGACGTTCGGACGGGGCGAAAAGCGTTTTGCTCGAGGCCGACAATAAACTTGCGACTTACGAACAATCTCTGCGCGAAGCGCGAGCAGCCGGTTACGGCGTTATCGAACAAACACGAAAGCAGGCGCTGGCGGCCCGGCAGGAGCAAATTGACGCGGTAAAAGAGGAAATTGCCGAAATGGTGCAGAGCGAAAAATCCGCTTTGCAAAATCAGGTCACGGGCGCGCAGACGCAGCTGCAGGCTGACGCCAAAGTTTTAGCCGAGCGCATCAGCTCCAATATTTTGAAAACGCGCGGCGTACAGACAGTTTAGGCAGTTTAGAATTAAATTTAATAACCGTCTCTAAATTTGAGATTCAACATTTGAGATTATCGAAATGTTTGCTTTTATCCATTTTTTAGCTCTTTTTGCGCCCGAAAACACCAGCGCCATCAATGAGTTTTATAACAATTATTTGAACTATCCGGGATTTGAAGCCTGGAAGTTTTTGAATCTGTTGATCTTTGTCGGCGTTCTTATTTATCTTCTCAACAAACCGCTTTCAAACGCTTTCAAAACGAAGCGCGAGACTATTCGGCAGGAATTAATTCGCGCCAAAGCCGAACGTGATGAGGCTCTGGCTAAACTCAGCCAGATTGATGCCAAACTGGCTAATCTCACCGCCGAAAGCAACCAAATCCGAGAACAATCCGCTCGCGAAGCCGAAGCTGAAGCCGCCCGAATTGCCGCGCAAACAACGGCTGATGTTGAAAAGTTGCGTGACAACGCCCGCCGCGAAATCGAAGCCGCCGGCGCGCAGGCCCGGCGCGAGCTCAGACGGTTTTCGGCTGACGAAAGCATCAAATTAGCCGAAGAAATGCTGCGTCAAAACGTTCAGGGCGAAGACGCTTCGCGACTGGTTACCGCTAGCATCAGCGGGTTAGGCGGCAATAACGGTTTAAATAATGGAGGCGTCAGACAATGAGCGTAGAAACAGTCGCCCGTCGTTATGCTACCGCGCTCGCCGATGTTGTCTTTAAGACCGGCGAAACCGAACTTGTCGGCAGTGAGCTGGGGCAGTTTCAAAATTTAATGACGGAAAGCCCGCAACTCGGCGAAGTATTTCGCAATCCGGCAGTTCCGTATGAACAGAAAAGCCGTCTGCTCGAAAGTCTGCTGGCGCGAACCAAACCCGTCAAAACGACCGCCAATTTCCTGCGTATTCTGCTCAAAAACGCCCGTCTCGGTGATCTGGACGCGGTGGCAAAACGGTTCGCCGCGGTTTTGGAAGAACGCGCCGGAATGGTTTCGGCAGAAGTTACCACCGCGCAGCCGCTTTCGACCGAGCAGCAGAACGTTTTGCAAAATAAACTGCAAAACATTACGGGCAAAAAAGTAGTCTTGAATTACAAAATTGACCCGGAGATAATCGGCGGAGTTGTCACCAGAATCGGTTCGACTGTTTATGACGGTTCGGTTAAAAATCAACTGGAACAATTACGCGAGCGAATGATTCGCTCATAAATCCTAAGAATTTAAAAAATTTATTACGTGAGAAATTATGGAAGCTATTAAAGCTAACGAAATTAACGATATTATCAGGCAGCAGATTGAAAATTTTGATGCTGGCGTGACCGTTTCCGAAGTCGGCACCGTTATCAAAGTCGGCGACGGAATCGCCGAAATTCACGGGCTCGAAAAAATCATGGCGGGCGAGTTGATCGAATTTCCGTACGAAGTGCGCGGATTAGCCTTGAATCTCGAAGAAGATAAAGTCGGAGCCGTGCTCTTTGGCGATTACCAGAAAATTAAAGAAGGCGATATGGCCAAACGAACCGGACGAATTATGTCGGTTCCGGTTGGCGACGCCGTGGTTGGCCGCGTGGTTGACGCGCTCGGCGCCCCGATTGACGGCAAAGGCGAAATAGTTTCTGACCAGTTTAACCCGATTGAGCGTATCGCGCCCGGCATTATTGACCGCCAACCCGTGAAAGAACCGATGCAGACCGGCTTAAAAGCTATTGATGCGATGGTTCCGATTGGACGCGGGCAGCGCGAACTGATTATCGGCGACCGTCAGACAGGCAAAACCGCCGTCGCGGTTGATACGATTATCAACCAAAAGGGAAGCGGAGTGATCTGCATCTACGTCGCCATCGGCCAGAAAGATTCGACCGTCAAACAGGTGCAACGCGCGCTCGAAGAACACGGCGCGATGGAATACACGGTGATTGTGGTGGCGGGCGCATCGTCACCGGCGGCAATGCAGTATCTCGCGCCGTACACCGGAGTTGCCATCGGAGAGTATTTCCGCGACAACGGCAAACACGCGCTGACAATCTACGACGATTTATCAAAGCAGGCTGCGGCATATCGGGAAATTTCCCTCTTGCTGCGCCGTCCGCCGGGCCGCGAAGCCTATCCGGGCGACGTTTTTTATCTTCACTCGCGTCTGCTGGAGCGCGCCGCGAAAATGTCCGACGCGCGCGGCGGCGGAAGTCTGACGAGTCTGCCGATTATCGAAACGCAGGCGGGCGACATTTCGGCTTATATTCCGACCAACGTGATTTCGATTACCGACGGACAAATCTTTTTGGAATCCGATTTATTTAACTCGGGCGTTCGCCCCGCCATTAACGTCGGAAACTCGGTTTCGCGCGTCGGCGGCGCGGCGCAAATCAAGGCGATGAAACAGGTTGCCGGAACCTTGCGAATTGATTTGGCGCAATATCGCGAGCTGGCGGCGTTCGCGCAGTTTGGCTCGGATTTGGATAAAGCCACGCAAGCGCAGCTTTCGCGCGGTCAGCGTTTGACCGAAATCTTAAAACAGCCGCAATATCAACCGCTGCCGGTTGAAAAACAGGTTTTTGTTATCTGGGCGGCGTCAAACGGTTATGCGGACGATGTCGAAGTCGAAGATATGCCGAAATTTGGCGATGAATTACTAAAATTTGTTGAAAACTCCCAGCCTGAGGTTTTGCAAAACATCAGAGAGAAAAGAGACTTAGGAAAAGAAGAAAAACGCAACTCAGATGGCGAAGTTACTCAGGAAGAAAGCCCAATTAGAAAACAAATGCGACAAGCCGTCAACGATTTTAAATCGCGCTGGAGCGAAATCAGCGGCAAGAAAACCGCAGTTGCTGCCGCCGCCTAAACCAAATTCGGATTTCGGATTGTGGAGCGCGGATTGAAAAGAAATCCGCACTTTGAGATCCGAAATCCGAAATCCGAAGATATGCCAAGCCTTTTAGATTTACGTCGCCGAATCAAATCCGTCAAAAATACCCGCCAAATCACCAAAGCAATGAAAATGGTGGCGGCGGCTAAACTCAAACGCGCGCAAGACCGCGTCACGGCGGCGCGCCCGTTTGCCCTCAAAATGAGCGAAGTTTTGGATAATTTAAGCTCGAAAATCGAAGCTGATTTTTCGCATCCGCTGATGGACGCTCGCAATGATTCAAAATACCTAATTGTTTTGATGACTGCGGATAAAGGACTCTGCGGAGCGTTTAATTCAAACTTGATCAAAGCGGCGCAAGTTTTTATGGCCGAAAACAAAGATAAAAATATCGAAATGATTCCGGTCGGACGGCGCGGCCGCGATTTTTTCCGCCGCCGCAATGTTCCGTTCGCCGCCGAATACACGGGTTTGACCGGCAAAGGACAAGTCGAGTTTGCCGAAGCGAAAGAAGTGGCTCAGGATATTATCAAACGGTTCACTGAAGATGAAACAATTGACAAAGTTTTCCTCGTTTTTAGCGAATTCAAAACCGTTTTGTCACAGCGCGCCGTGGTTGAGCAGCTTTTGCCCGTTGCGCGCGATGCTCAAACGAACGAAGAAACGGCAGTCGCGCAAACCAATCCCAATCCCGAAGCTGCGGCAACTGAATATATTTATGAGCAGCCGGCATCGGAGATTTTTAGCAAACTGCTGCCGCGTCAGGTAGAAACTCAAATTTATCGGGCGTTTCTCGAATCAATCGCGTCCGAACAAGGCTCGCGAATGACGGCGATGGATTCCGCCTCGAAAAATGCCGGTGAACTGATTGATTCTCTTACCCTGAACATGAACCGAATTCGTCAAGCGGCGATTACGAAAGAAATCATTGAAGTTGTGTCCGGCGCGTCCGCAATGTAGAATACGCAAGTTAAATCTTGCGGACAGCAGTAATAGTCCCCAAACCAAAACTAAAAGGTAGGAAACAAATATGTGGATTTTAGGAGCTCTCGGCGGAGTTTTGTATCTGGTAGGATTAATCTGGACAATTGTAACGGCTTTCAAGGGTGGAGGCACTCTCTGGGGCATACTGAATATTTTGTTGTGTGTTCAACCTTTGATCGGAATTGTTTCCGCAATTTTAAAAAAGGCCGCGTGGGCTCCTGTCGGATTGATGCTTTTGGGATTCCTTTTATCTTTAATTGGAAACTATCCTGTTATCAATGACGCCATTTCGCGTATGCCCAGGTAAATGCAATTGGTCAAAACAAGCGAGAGATGGCGCGGACGCTTGTGGCGTTACGCGCCTTTAATTTTGTGGGTTATTGTAATTTTTGTGGCTTCGAGCAACGCAGGTTCGATGTCGAATACTTCGCGGATTGTTCGACCTCTTCTGCTCTGGCTCATTCCTGACATTTCCGAAGCGACTTTGACAGTTGTTCACGGCTACGTCCGCAAAACAGCGCACTTTGTTTTTTACTTTATTCTCGGATTTTTGGCTGCCCGCGCTTTTGCTTCGACTTCAAAAAGCTATTTGCAAAAATTTTGGTTCCCCGCCGCGCTCGCGCTCGTTGTCACGATTGCTTCGCTTGACGAAACAAATCAGAGTTTTCTCGCTTCGCGGACAAGCTCAATTTACGATGTTTTACTCGACACGGCGGGCGGATTGAGCGCTATCGCATTTTGGTTTGTCGGAACGAAACTAAAAAAACGACTGCTCATAAATCGCCGAAATTAAAATGAAATTTGCAATCAGGAAGATCTCCGAAAAACTCCGCTTAACTTTTAATTAATTTGAAATTATGCGATATTGACCATGCAACTTAGCCGCATTAACAATCGTAATGTTAAATAACCGCTCAAGGATGCGCGGCACACTCAAGGAGAAAAAGCGATGGGAATTTTTGATAAAGTTGCGGACTTCGCCCGCAGTCAGTTCATCGAGGTTATTGAATGGCTGGATGATTCGCATGATACGCTCGTTTACCGATTTCCGGTGCATGGACAGGAAATTAAAAACGGAGCGCAGTTAATTGTACGCGAATCCCAAGCTGCCGTGTTTGTCCACGAAGGACAAGTCGCAGATACGTTCGGACCCGGACGTTACACGGTTGACGGCGGCAACACGCCCGTTTTATCCAAATTGGGAGCGTGGTCTCACGGTTTTAACTCGCCTTTTAAATCGGAAGTTTACTTTGTCAACACCAAACAATTTACCGATATGAAATGGGGCACGGCAAACCCGGTGATGCTGCGTGATGCGGATTTCGGAATGGTGCGTCTGCGAGCTTTTGGTACATATTCCCTGCGCGTCGCGAGTCCTCAAACCTTTATCAAAGAAATCGCCGGAACGAACGCACATTTTCAAATTGAAGACATCGAAGGCCAGCTCAAACGAGCAATTGTCAGCGGATTTTCCGATTCGCTCGGCGAATTAAAAATTGCGGCGCTTGACCTCGCCGCTAAATATGAAGAACTAGGCGGCGCGCTGAAAGCCAAAATAAACGAAGATTTTGCCACGTTCGGCGTTGAAGTGACGAAGTTTTACGTCGAAAATATTTCGCTCCCGCCCGAAGTCGAAGCCGCTATTGATAAACGCTCTTCGATGGGCGCGCTCGGCGACGCGCAGCGTTACATGCAGTTTCAGGCAGCCGATGCTTTGCGCGATGCCGCTCAAAACGAAGGCGGCGGCGCAGGTTTGGGCGCCGGTTTGGGCGCAGGCTTTGCCATGGGCGGTCAAATGGCAAACGCTTTTGGCAATCTCAATCAGCCTCAACAAAATCAACAACAGCAGAATAGCGAACAATCTCAGGGACAAGCGCCGCCGCCGCAATCAGCGGAAGTTTCAGTCACAATTCAATCGGAACCGGCTGGCGCCGATATCGAAATTGACGGCAGCTACGAAGGCAACACGCCGACGCAGACAATGCTCGCTCCCGGCGAATACGTTATTCGCGTGGCGCGTCCCGGTTTCAAGGCCTGGGAACGACGAGTGACGATCAAGGCTGGCAGCGCCAAAACTTTTAATGCTATTCTCGAACAAGAATAGATGTTAAGAGAATCAAGCCACTAAAAGGCACGAAACATTTGCGCCAAAACGCGTTTCTCGTTTCGTGTCTTTTGTGGCTATTTTGTTTTTATGTTTAAGAATTTACCAGCGCCGCGCAGAGTTGTCATTACAGGCTTTGGCTGCGTTACGGCCATTGGTATCGGGCGCGCGAAATTTTGGGAATCACTCAAAAACGGAGTGAGTGGCGTCAAAAAAATCGAAAGCTTTGATGCTTCCGGCTTCGCCGTGCAAATCGCGGCTGAAATTCAGGATTTTGACTGGAAAGCCGAATTAAACGTGAAAGATCACAAAAACGTTGCTCGAACTGTGCCGCTGGCGCTCAAAGCCGCCCGTGAGGCTTTGGAAGATGCTGAACTCCAAACAAACGATTTAAGTTTGGCTGACCGGCAAAATTTCGGGGTGATTTTAGGAACCGGCGGCGGTGGTTTGGCTTTTACCGAAAAACAATACAGTTACTGGTTTAGCGGCGAACATTCAAAAGCCAGCCTGTACACGATTCCATCTTCGACGCATGGCGGTTTGTCGTCGGAATTATCAATGGTTTTTGGTTTGCGTGGTCTTTCGCACATAGTTTCGACCGGTTGTACCAGTTCAACCGATGCAATCTTTTATGCCGCGCAGCATATTGCGCTCGGACGACAAAATAAAATGTTGGCGGGCGGCGTGGACGCTCCGATTGCGCCCGGTATTTTAGCCGGATTTAACTTAATGACTGTTTTAACAAATCAGTGGAACGAAGAACCGGCGCGCGCTTCGCGTCCGTTCTCAAAAAATCGTTCCGGTATGGTTTTGGGCGAAGGTTCCTGGGTTTATGTTCTGGAGGATTTGGAAGCGGCCGAAAAACGCGGCGCTAAGATTTACGCAGAGGTTGCCGGATACGGCTCAACCTGTGACGCCTATCACCGCGTTCGGCTGGCAGAGGACGGAACGGAACCGGCGCGGGCAATGAGTCTGGCAATGGATGACGCCGCCGTTTCGCCCGAATCAGTTGATTATGTTAATTTACACGGGACCTCGACCGTTTTAAACGACCGCATCGAAACGCAGGCAATCAAAAACGCTTTTGGCGAACACGCTTACAAAATGCCGCTCTCGGCGACGAAATCAAACCTCGGGCATCCGCAGGGCGCGAGCGGGTCGGCGGGAATCGGCGCGACTCTGCTCGCTCTGAACGAAAATATCGTTCCGCCAACAATCAATTTGGACGAACCCGACGCGGCGTGCGATTTAAATTACACGCCAAATATCGCCAGAGAAAAGAGCGTCAAAATCGCGCTCTGCAATTGTATCGGCTTTGGCTCAAAAAACTCAGCCCTGGTCTTGAAAAAGCTGTAATGTAATCGTCAAGCTGCGGCTATCTTGAAACCATTCTTTGCGACGAAAATTAACCCCGTTAATATGAACGTGACGCATCTTTACTGTTCCAACTGTGCTCAAAAATACGAACCAAACAAACTTTATAATCTGTGCGAGAGTTGCCACAAACCGCTTTTCGCCGCCTACGATTTGGAGCGGGCGGCAAAGACGCTGACTAGAGATTCTCTCAAAACCCGCGTCAATTCGCTTTGGCGTTACGAAGAACTTCTGCCGGTTGAGCAGATGGAAAACCGAGTTTCGCTCGGCGAAGGACTGACACCGCTTTTTAAAACTGACAGACTCGGACAAAATTTAGGTTTAAAAAATCTCTTTATCAAAGACGAATCGGTTAACCCGACGGCCTCTTTTAAAGCTCGCGGAATGTCAGCGGCGGTTTCGATGGCGAAAGAACTGAGCGTTAAAAAACTGGCCGCGCCTTCAGCCGGAAATGCGGGCGGAGCGCTCGCCGCATATGCGGCGAGCGCCGGAATAGAAGCGTTTATTTTCATGCCGCGCGACACGCCCCGCGCCTGCATTGTCGAATGTGAGCAACTGGGCGCGAACGTCACGCTCGTGGACGGTTTAATCACCGATTGCGGGAAGATTGTCGCCGAACGCAAAGCCGCCGAAGGCTGGTTTGATGTTTCGACTTTGAAAGAGCCGTACCGGGTCGAAGGCAAAAAAACGATGGGCTACGAGTTGGCCGAACAAATGAACTGGGAATTGCCCGACGTCATTCTTTATCCGACGGGGGGCGGAACCGGTTTGATCGGAATGTGGAAGGCCTTTGACGAAATGGAACAGCTTGGTTGGATTGATTCAAAAAGGCCAAAAATGGTTTCGGTTCAGGCTTTGGGCTGTGCGCCCATCGTCAAAGCCTTTCACGAAGAAATGAAAACGGGCGCGGACATCCAAAATGCGCAAACGGTCGCATCGGGTTTGCGCGTTCCAAAAGCTGTCGGCGATTTCCTGATGCTCGATATTTTACGGAACAGCAATGGTACGGCCGTCGCCGTGACTGATCAAGAATTGGTTCGCGAGGTCAAAGAAATCGGCGCGGCGACCGGCATTTTCGCCGCGCCCGAAGGCGGCGCGTGTCTCGCCGCCCTGAAAAAATTGATTGAGAGTGATTTCGTCAATTCAGACGACCAAATTGTTTTATTCAATACCGGTTCGGGATTGAAATATCTGGAAGCTTTCGGCGGTTGAAATTAAAGTCAATTACCTTTGGCAGCATCACGATCTAATCTCGGTGTCGAAAATTTTTTGAGCAGTTTCCAGGCTAAAATCAGGCTGTCGTCTGCCGGGTCTTCTCTGATAATCTTGAAAGCTACCAGCACGTCCGAACGCTCGTAATTGATTGAGCGCAAAACGTAAACCTGGTCAGTCAAAGCGGTCAATCGTTCCTTACACAAAACGCCGTTAGTGGTTGTTCCGTCCTGAGCTGTGCGTTGTTTGGTGCGAGCTTCGGATTCAATTGTCGGCGCGGTTTGTTCGGCTAAAAATTGGACGGCGGGCGTTTCGAGCGTGACATCATCAAGCGATATTTTTCCGATTTTCGCCAACATTCCGTAATTCGCTCCGGCAAAACCAACCGACAAACTGCCCTGTTCTAATGAAATGTCTGAACCTTGACCGTATTCATGCGTCAAGTTAGCAAACGAATAATATGCGCCGCCGCCGCGAATCATTGTTTTTCCGCTATTATCATATTTCTCTCTGGGAAGCAGGCGAATCAAACCTGTGTCCGGTTGTTTGAGAAATTCGGCAACAGCCGTCCGGTCTTCTGCCGCAGGTTCGAGCAGCAGCTTTTCTTTGGCTTTGATTTGAGTTCGCAGTGATTCAATTTCTTTTAAAACGTCGGCGCGTGTTTGTGCGAAAACGTTCAAATTTGTCAAAATGAACAACAAAAGAAGCGACTTGAAACAAACGGCAAGTTTCACAAATGTGTCCTCCAAATAGTTTTCGGGGAGCGGTGTGAACTAACTTTAATTTATTGCTTGGGGAGCCGTCAATGTTTTTGACTAAAATCCGAACTGTAAAGTTTTGTTGGCAATTGCCTTTTCTTTAAACAACAAGCAACCGGCGCGCGTCTCTTCTTCGTCTAGTTAGGTAATAACATTAGCGGAGTCTCAAATTTCATGCGAAAAATCGGATTTTTATTTCTACTCGGCGTTTTTGCGTCGTCCTTTGTCTGGGCGCAAACCGAACAGCCTCTGACGCAGGCCGAATTTGTCAAACAGCTTTACGGAATACAGAACAGCACGGCGAAACGCGACGCTCTTGTTGAAACAATTCGCAAACGCGGAATTAATTTCGAATTAACCAGCGGTCTGCGCGGGCTGGTGTCATCAAAAGGCGGCAGCGGCGACGAACTGCGCCGGACGTTGGAAGAAGCCGCCCGGCGCAAAGCAAATCCGACTGCCGCCGCTCTGCCGGGCGAAAAAGAAGCCGCCGACGTTTTGGCCAAAGCCAAAGAAGCCACGCTCGCTGCCGTTGACGAAATGCCGGATTTCGTGGTCAAACAGCTTGTTTCGCGTTCCTACGGTTACGCCGGAACGGGCGGCTGGAGACCTTCTGACAAGCTGACATATGCTGTCAGTTACAGCGCAACCAAAGGCGAAGATTATAAATTGCTGGCGATCAACGGAACTCCGCAAACTCAGGATAAGAGCGAATTTAGCAACACGGACGTGGGCGGCACGACCAGCGCCGGTGAATTTGTGACTGTTCTCAAAACGGTTTTTAGCGACGATAGCAAAACCAATTTTCAAACCGTTGACACCGACACTCTGCGCGGACGACGCTCCATTGTTTACAGCTACGACGTCAGGCGCGAGAATTCAAAACAAACTATTGCTGCTCATGGACTGGTCACGCAATCAACAATTTCCGGCATCAAAGGCAAAATCTGGATTGATCGCGAGAATTTCAGAGTTCTGCGAATCGAATCAATTGCCACCGAAATTCCCGGTGATTTTCCAATCACCGCCGCCAGCCGCAATATTGATTATGACTGGGTGACAATCGCCGGCGAGAAATATCTTTTGCCTGTTTTGTCCGAAGTTCGGCTCACATCGCGTTACGACAAAGAGTCAATCGAAAGCCGCAACCAGATTGCATTTCGCAATTACCAAAAATACGGAACCGAAGTTAAGGTTTTGGATGATGACGAAGTAGTTGACGAAACGCCTGCGCCGCAGCCGAAAAAACCGCAATAAGTAACGCCGGTACGGATGCCGACGTTACTTCCACAACGAATATCCAACCAGCAGCGGCACCAGCAGCCAGAGCAGGCCTTTGACGAGAAAAAAGATAAAGCCGGCAACGCCAAAGCGTTTAAGCCATTTAATAAATTGAAATTTGCCTGATTGCCGGTTTTCCATCTCTCAATTTCACGATAACTTGATTTTGCGCGGCGGTGCAAACAAAATTGACGGAGCGCGGGCATCTTTGTCTGCTTCTGCCTAAAGGATAACAAAGATGCCCGCGCTCCGTTTTTTATGAAAAACCGCTTTTTGACATTTACCGCGCTCTTTGTTCTGCTTGTTTTGGATCCGTTTGCCAAGGCTCAAGAAATTGCTTTGCCAAAAGTGCCGGGAGCGACAAGGAAAGCCGATTTGGTTGAATTAAAAAGTCTCGACAACACCATCAAGCTCGACGTTCGTTATGCGACGGCAAACAATTTCGTCGGTCGTCCGGTTTACCCGGAGGGGCGCGCTTTTTTGCAGCGTCCAGCCGCCGAAGCCGTTCTGCGCGTTCATCAGCGGCTCAAAAAACAGGGTTTGGGAGTCGTCATTTTTGACGGCTATCGGCCGTGGTCGGTGACAAAACTTTTCTGGGATTCGACGAGCGGGACGGAGCGTAATTTTGTCGCCGATCCGGCCAAAGGTTCCAAACACAATCGCGGCTGCGCCATTGATCTGGGTTTGTACGATCTCAAAACCGGCCAAAATATTGAAATGCCTTCGGGTTACGACGAATTTTCCGAGCGGGCTTATCCGGCTTACGCGGGCGGCACACCCGAGCAAACCAGAATGCGCGAACTGCTCCGCAGGGAGATGGAAGCCGAAGGTTTTAATGTGATCAAAACCGAATGGTGGCATTTTGATTACAAAGATTGGGAACAGTATCCGATTTTCGACATTCCGTTTTCAGACATTAAAGATTTGGACGCGGCATTTAAAAAAGCCAGGACAAAGGAAAAGAAAGCTTGGCAGAAATATTTTGACGCGGCGGGCATTACGGGCGGCATTTTAGTTTACGATTTCCAGAAAAATATATTTTTGACAAATGACGCTGCCCGCGCCGACAGGGAGTTTATTCCGGCTTCGACTTCAAAGATTATTCACTCGCTGATTTTTCTTGAAACCGGAGCCTTAAAAGACGAAAACGAAATCATCAAGTGGGACGGCGTTGTCCGCAGCGTTTCGGCCTGGAATCAAGATCATAATTTACGTTCGGCTCTCAAAGTCTCAGCCGTCTGGTTTTACGTCGAAGCCTCAAAGCGCGTCGGAGAGGCGAAGATGCAGCATTATTATAACGTCGCGAATTACGGCAATCGCAAAATCAGCGATTTCGGCAAAGATTATTGGAATACGGGCGATTTACGCATCACGCCCCGCCAGCAAATCGCGTTTTTACGGCATTTATATCAAAACCGTGTGCCGTTTTCCGAGCGTTCAATTGACCTTGTCAAAGATATTCTGATCGCGGAAAAAACCGACAAATACGTTTTGCGGGCGAAAACCGGCTGGTCAACCGCTTTCGCGCCAAATGTCGGCTGGTACGTCGGTTATGTGACGCGCGGCTCGGACATCTATTTTTTTGCCGCCGAACTCGATTTAAAAACCGAACGGGACGCGCCCAAACGCATCGAAATCACCCGCAGCGTTTTGCGCGAACTCAAAGTAATTGAATAGGTTCCGCGCAAAGGCGCAAAGCTCTCAAAGTTAAAAAGAAAAAAGAGGCAAATAAAATTTTCTTGGATTACCTACCTGATTTTCTTTTTGATTTTCTTGGCGTGCTTGGCGCCTTTGCGCGAAACCTTTCTTAGTTTGTTTTATTAAGCGAGTCAAACTAAAATCTGTTTCACTTAAATTTTTGGCAACAAACGCGAAACATTGATGATTTACGAAAAAGCGCAGGAAGCGGCAGAGTTTATTCGGGGAAAATTCAGCGACGAAATTAAAATCGCTCTCGTTTTGGGCAGCGGTCTGGGCGGTTTTGCCGAGAACATCGAAGCGGCAGTCAAAATTAATTACGCCGATATTCCGTATTTCGCCCGTTCCACCGTCGAAGGCCACGCCGGACAGCTTGTGTTAGGCAGAATCGGCGGCGCGGCGGTCGCCGTTCAGCAAGGGCGTTTTCATTATTACGAAGGCTACCAACTCGAAGAAGTCACGTTTCCGATGCGAGTTTTCGGGCTGCTCGGAATTAAAACCGTGATTTTGACCAATGCGGCGGGAAGTCTCAACTCGGATTTTAAGGCCGGTTCGCTGATGGTTATCAAAGATCATATCAATTTGATGGGCGTCAACCCGCTCAGAGGGCGCAACGACGGGCGTTTCGGAGCCAGATTTCCCGACATGAGCGAAATTTACGCGCTCGATTTACAGGAAATAGCAATCGCAGAAGCCAAAGCGATGAATTACGTTTTGCGGCGCGGAGTTTACTGTGCGCTGCAGGGACCTTGTTATGAAACTCCGGCGGAAATCAGGATGCTGCGCGAGGTCGGAGCGGACGCCGTCGGGATGTCAACTGTTCCCGAAGCGATTGTTGCGCGTCATCAGGGAATTCGAGTTTTGGGAATTTCCTGTATTTCCAACCTAGCTGCCGGAATGAGCGAGGAAAAAATCAACCACGAAGAAGTAATGGAGGCCGGGGCGCAGGTTGCTGACATCTTCAAAGAATTGCTCAAAAGAATCATTTCAAAGCTGGTTTAAGAAAATTTAAGAAAATGATAATTGGAATTTGCGGCGGAACAGGTTCGGGGAAAACAACGATTGCCAGAAAAATCGTGGAGACGATTGGCGCGACGAATGTTGTTCTGCTCGAGCAGGATTCGTATTACCGAAATTTGAGTGACATGCCGCTCGACGCCCGGAACAAAGCAAATTTTGATCATCCCGATTCGATTGACAGCGAATTATTGATGAATCATTTGCGGCGGCTGAAATCAGGTTTGGAAATCGAAATGCCGATTTACGATTTTCGGACTCACACGCGGACGAATGAGGTTGAGCGAATCGAGCAAAAGCCGGTCGTTTTAGTCGAAGGAATTTTGATTTTCGCCGAACCGCGCGTTTTAGAACAGCTGGATGTCCGTGTTTTTGTTGACACGCCCGACGATATTCGTTTTATTCGCCGCCTTCAGCGCGACATTCGCGAGCGCGGGCGAACGATGGAATCGGTGATTGAACAGTATCTGGTGACGGTTAGGCCAATGCACTACGAGTTTGTCGAAGCATCCAAACGCCATGCGGATTTGATTGTTCCCGAAGGCGGCAACAGCGGCGTCAGCGTGGAAATGCTCTGCAGTTTGATTCGCGGAAAGTTGAGTTTAACGGGTGAATCCTAAAACTAAAAGTCTGGTTGAAGCGGCAAAGAACGGACGGGAAAACGCTTTTGCGCCGTATTCAAATTTCAAAGTCGGCGCAGCGGTCGAAACTGCGGGCGGCAAAATTTTCATCGGCTGCAATGTGGAAAACGCCAGCTACGGTCTGACCGTGTGCGCTGAACGCGTGGCGATTTGGAAAGCCGTTTCCGAAGGCGAGCGTGATTTTATCAGCATTGCCGTCGTTGCTGACACGGACAAATTGACGCCTCCGTGCGGAGCGTGTCGTCAAATCATCTGGGAATTCTGCGGCGACATTCCGGTGACGATGGCAAATCTGCAAGGCCAAAGCGAAACTCTGCAAATAAGCGAATTACTGCCAAGGGCGTTCGGACGCGAATTTCTGGAATAAAATAAGCATGAGCAACGCGATTGAAAAATTACAAGAGGAGTTTTGTTTGGCGAATGGATACGAATATTGCATTTCTTCTTCGTCATCAGTTATAGGTTTTGCTCTCGAGACAATTGAAAAGTTACCGATAAACGGCTTGCGTCATTTACCGATTGTGGAAACAAATGGTTGGTATATTTGGTGTGGAGAGGAATACTTAGCGCGTCAAGATTTTTTTTTGCCGCTTCATACTTCACATATGGAAATATATTGTCCAAAAATTATCAAGCTTCTCGGATTGCCACCTGGATTTAGATTTTTATTAGCTGATAATTATCTCGATATTTGGTTTGATGCTTCTTTATTAATTGCATAAGCAACAATAAAAACTCTGTAAATTAAGTTGCTCAAGCATTTTACCATCCACCAAAAAACACGAATCACACTAATTTTCGTTTAGTTTTGATTCGTGTTATTAGTGTGATTCGTAGACAGAAAATCTAAATAAATATATGGCAAATAAATTTCTTCTAATTTGGTTGTTTATCACCTTTTCTGTTTCTGGCATTGCACAGCAAAAGCAAAGTGTTGATTTGATTATTCGCGGCGGGACAGTCGTGACGATGGACGCCGGGCGGCGTGTGATTGAAAACGGCGCGGTTGCTGTCAAAGGCGGCAAAATTGTGGCGGTCGGGAAATCCGATGAAATTGCCAGGCAATATGTCGCTCGCCAGACGATTAACGCTGCCGGTAAAGCCGTTATTCCCGGACTAATCAACACGCATACTCACGCGCCGATGTCGCTCTTTCGCGGATTGGCGGACGACCTCGAATTAAGCGAATGGCTGACAAAATATATTTTTCCGGCTGAAGCCAAAAACGTTAACGAAGATTTTGTTCGCGCGGGGACGCAGCTGGCTCTGGCGGAATTTATTCGCGGCGGCACAACGACGTTTTGCGATATGTATTATTTCGAGGACGCGATTGCCGACGAAACCGCAAAGGCGGGCGTGCGCGGCGTGTTGGGCGAAACTATTATTGATTTTCCCGCTCCCGATAATAAAAATAACGCGGACGCGATGGCTTACGCCGAAAGATTTATCAGGAAATGGCAGGAAAATTCGCTGATCGTTCCCGCACTTGCCCCGCACGCGCCCTACACAGTTTCCGAAGAACATTTAAAAGCGGTGCGGGCCATGTCCGATAGATTAAACGCGCCGGTCGTTATTCATTTGGCCGAAGCACAATCGGAAATGGACTATATTCAAAAGCAAAAGGGAATGCGTTCGATTGATTACCTGGCGAAAATCGGGTTTTTAAGCGACCGCACAATTGCCGCTCACGTTATTTTCGCCAACGATGAAGAAATCGGGCTTCTAAAACAAATTGGCGTCGGCATCGCACACAATCCGCAATCAAACATGAAACTCGCATCGGGCGTCGCGCGGATTCCGCAAATGCTCAAAGAAGATCTGCCGGTCGGACTCGGAACCGACGGCGCGGCTTCCAACAATGATCTCGATTTGTGGGAAGAAATGGATACGGTGGCAAAGCTGCACAAAGTTTTTTCGAATAATCCGAAAGCTGTCTCGGCAGAGCAAGCATTTGAAATGGCGACGATTCGCGGCGCGCGGGCGCTCCATTTGGAAAAAGACATCGGTTCGCTTGAAACGGGCAAACGCGCAGATCTGGTAATTGTTGATTTGGACAGCCTGCATCAAATTCCGGTTTACAACAACATCTATTCGACTCTTGTTTACGCGACTAAGGCGAACGATGTCCGCACTGTGATCATCGAAGGTAAGACAGTTATGCTGAACCGCAGCTTGCTAACTTTGAACGAAAAAGTTATAAGTTTAAGAACAGCAAACCTACGTCAGCAAGTTTTGAAAAGTCTGACAAATAATTGAGTTTTAGCCAGAGAGAAATAATCGAACGGCACGCTTCAGCAAAAGAGCCGTTTTTATTTTATTGACGGCAAACTAACATGCAGGGATTGGGGTGAGCCGGGAATAAGCGGTTCGCTGTTCTCTTTGCGGATTAACAAACCAACTACTCCAGGAGGAATGGAATGCCGCCAAAAGTCAGCCGACTTTTATTTTTGACTACGACACTCGTTTTGAGCGCACACGTTTTTGCGCAACAATCAACAAACGAACCGACCGCACTTAATATCGCCGCCAAGCCCGACGCGATTATTGATTCAATACCGACAAATCAGCAGCCGGCAATTCAAGACCGTTTATTAAAAGTGCGCGGAATGATTGCTGCCCGACAGCTTTCGGCAGCCGCCTCCGAACTCGAAAAAATCAAAAAAGATACGAATGATGATGCGCTTCAATCGGTTGTCCGAACGATGCTCACCGGCGTTTATCTGGAGCAGCCAAATTACGACCGCGCCAAAGATTTGCTCGAAGACGCTTACAAGCGCAACAAAAATCGCAAAAACGGTTCGGAAAACCTTTATCTGCCGGTTGCCGGACAATTTATCAAAGGCGCCGAAAACCAGCTTGAGCGTTACAAACGATTAGGTTTTAACCTCGGCGATCCAAAGCTGCCCGCCGAAGCCGCTGCCGATTTGGAGCGTTGGCGCAAAATGCTTGAGACAATTGTCGAGCAAGCCAAAAAGATGAGCGAGGACGAGAAAAGAAGCACCGAGTCGTTCGCAATTCTGGAAGAAGCCGCCAACGCTCGCGCCAGTTTGGCGCGCGACAATTATGAAGCTGCTGTCTGGCACAATACGATGGACGACACGCGCGAAATGATTGCCAACGCGCAAACCAAAGTGACGGATGTTGACGGCGCAACCGTTGACATGAAAAACGTCGCAGAGCTTAAACTGCCCGCGCCAGGCGAAGTAACCGTCGTCAAAACCGATGTAACTACTCCAAATACTGTTTCTCAGGCAATCAACCAGACGGCTCAAAAAGGGGGCGGGACTGGAGATAATGGCAACGGCCCTGATAATGGAGTTCAAGAATCGGATGCGATAGCGACGAACGCTGTCCGCACCCGCACGGCCAGTGAAAAAAGCGGTTCGCCGCGAAATGTTTATATTGATAAGACCGACTTCAAAGTCGCTGATAACGATAGGTTAGTAAAAATGGATTCGCTGGTTGATATGGCAACTCACAAATTTCCGCCGACATATCCGCCGACTGCCAGAAGTGCCAGAGTTGCCGGAGTTGTCAAAGTTGAAGTAGTCGTTGATGAAGCAGGTTCAGTGACCGAAGTTAGAAACAGCGAAGGCCCGGAACTGCTGCGCCGCGCTGCCGCCGATGCCATTAAACGATGGAAATTCAAACCCGCTACCAAAGACGGTCAGCCGGCGCGAATGAGCGGTTTCGTAAATTTTAATTTTACGCTGTAAGTTTTTTAAGCAGTGGTGGAAACAAATTCTATTTCCGCTTTTTCGTTACGGATAAATCAAAACGTATAATTTATCAGCCCATTCGGCGCTGATGTTTTTGAGGTATTCGTACTGTGCAATCGCCGCCGACTGATTATCAATTTTAAGATATGCGCGGCCGAGATTGTAATGCGCCTTAACGAAATCCGAATTCATTCCGAGAGCCGTGTTAAAGGCGTCAACGCTCTCGTCAAATTTTCCCAACTCAAAAAGAGTCTCGCCGACAAAATTGTAAGCTTTGGCATCCCCTTTTAAAATCTTGAACTGCTCAAACGCCGCAAGCGCGTCGCTAAATCGCCGCGCCCTAAAATACGCCGAACCGAGTTTTTCAAATGCCGCAGCGTAATCAGGCTTGAGCGCGACGGCACGTTTAAAAGCCAGAATCTCTTCGTCAGGACGACTTAATTTATTTAACGTTAACCCGAGCGCGTATTGCGTTTCAGCGTTCGAAGCATCCATTTTAGCCGCCAGACGATAAGCCGTTTCGGCATCCTTAAATTGTCCTAATGCAAACGAAGAAGCGCCGATATTTATCTCAGCTTCAGCCCATTCGGGGCGGATGCGGGCGGCCTGGCGCGAAGATTTGAGGGCGTCAGCATGTTTCCCCAACATTCCGTAGGCGAAACCGGCTTGATACCAGGCTTCGGCATAATCCGGGTCAACCTGCGTCGCTTTCTCAAAAAACGAGATGGCGCGAACGTAATCGTCTTTTGACATCACGCCCAAACCCTGCGAATAAAATCTTTCGGCGGCGGCGCGTTTGTTTTTGCGCGAATCCGCATCGAGAGCGGCAAAAGACTGCAAACTGCTGATTTTGAGATTGGCAATGCGCGAAGCCGGAACTGCAAAATTCAGGCTTTGACCCTCCGAAGCTTGCAAAGTAGCGATGCCGATAACTTCGCCGCGCATATTAACGACGGGAGAACCGCTCGAACCGGGCGAAATCGGAGCTGTAATTTGAATAATTCGCCCGTAACCGGCAATATCGCGAACGGCTGAAACAATCCCGTTTGAAACGGAGCCTTCGAGCCCGTAAGGGTTGCCGATGACGACAATTGATTCGCCTTCCTGCGGCGCGACCCTTTCGATTGAGAGCGAAGGAACCGCCTGCTCGCTTGGAATACTGACTTGAAGTAGAGCCAAATCACCTTCGCCATCAATTGCCACAACGCCGCTTGACGAAAAAGTTTTACCGCTCGTCAGGCGTATCTCAACCCGATTAGCGTTTTCGATCACATGTCGGTTAGTGATGATTTTATCGGCGGCGATAAAAAAACCACTCCCGCGCGACAATTTCTCGCCCTTTGCTCCAAAAGTCTCAATCGCCACCGCCGACGGTTTTACCAATCGGACAAGTTCAGGCAGGTTATCCTGCGCATTCGCCGGTAAAATGAGCAGCAGAAACGTAATTGTCTGGCAAATGGCTTTAATCATCAAAGAAATTTTCGTTTAATTTGTCATATTGCGCAAGCGGAAACCCTGCACAGTTTATCTCGGTTTGATTGCAAACTTCGTCGTTCGTGCTGGTTTCAGGCTGATTTTTAGTACCAAAATTGTTTTCTATCAAAAGAAAAGAGGAGCAAAAATGCTCCTCTTTTACTTGACGAATTGGTTCGGATTTAGAAAGTAAATCTCGTGCCGAACTGAATCTGTCTTCTACCAAACTTCGAAGCGCTGACGATGTTTGAAGCAGAGATGTCCGTTTCAGCAGCGTTGACGAACAAATTCGCGTGATTGAAAACATTTTGTGCGTCAATGCGAAGCTGTAAGTTCATTCTTTCACTGAAAAAGAATCTCTTTGATAATGCCAAATCCACATTCCATGTACCCGGTCCGCGAAAAGCGTTTCTGGCCGTCATATCGCTTGGCAGAAAACCATTTTCACCAGGGAAAATATTGGTCGGAGAAGACGGCAATGCTACAGAGGTCTGATTATTTAAGTCAATAAAGATAAATCTGTTCGCATCGCCCGTACTCGCGCCTTGGCTGCCGGTTAAACTTAGTGCACCGGTCGGAATCAATCGGGTACAAGTGGTAATTCCATTGGTGCAGTCATATTCGGTGAAAGGCGTTCCACTGTTAACGTCAATAATACCAGTCAGCGTAAAGTCGCCGAGAATACTTTTGGCAACTCCCTCGGAAAAATATTTTTTGGTTGGCAACTCCCAGACAAAGTTAGTTATAAACCGGTGTCTAACGTCAAAATCGGCATATCCGTAATCAAGTTGCGGATTGTAAGCATCTAAAAAGCCGAGATTGAAGGCGTTTCCGGTTTCACTAAAGGTTGTACTTAAATTGTCTTTGCTGACTGCATAGGTGTAGCGCGAAGCCAGTGTCAAACCATAACCGAAAAGGTTGCCGCTTTCAAGCGCAAACGTGATTCCCTGATAACTTGAATGTCCGCCGTTGCCGCGGAAATTGATTGCCCCGTATTGACAATTCAAACGTGTGGAAGTGGGTAATCCGGCACACCCGGTGGAGTTACTGCCCACTTCTGCCAATCCGCTTCCCTGGCGATTAATATCGGCAATCGAGTACAATTTCTTACCAGTTGTTCCCGAAAACGTTGCTGATGCTGTCACTTGACCAATTCGATGCTCGAATGCTGCGCTGTATTGATGCGCGTAGGAATTGACAATGTTTGGATCAACCGCTCTTAAACTGACGGGTAGCAGCGTCACCGATCCAGTACTGCCGGCAAACGGCCCGGCGTTATTGAGAGTAATCGGAATCGGTGTCCCGCCAAAGTTCGCGGAGGTCACCGAAACCACTCCGTAGTTGGGCGGATTTTGGATGACGTTGAAAGTAACGTTGCCAAAATTGCGCTCGTAACGAAGCGCGTATCCGGCGCGAATGCTGGTTTTACCATCGCCGCGAACGTCATAAGCAAATCCGACGCTCGGACCGAAATTGTTTTTGTCCGCCTTCCACAAATCTTTAAACGGGCTATTTGGCGCAATTTGCACGGTGCCGGTGCGAACATTGGCGGGCGAGAAAGTACCATCCCCGCCAAAGTAGAAATTAGAATCCAAATTGGGATCGCTGTTTCTCTGCGGGCCATAGTATTCGTAACGAAGACCTAAATTAGCGGTAAAATTTGGAAACAGTTTGAACGAATCCTGTCCGTAAAGCGCAAACTCATTGTAACGATTGTTGCGGCTGAACTGCGGAAAACCGACCGGCAGCGTCACCGTTTGACCGGGGAATTTCCCCTGTGGATTGATCGCCGCTTGGAAAGTTTGGATTACTCCGTTAAAAAGGTTTTCAATTGCCTGACCATTGTTGTTTCCCAAAGTCTCAACGGCATTTTGAAATGCTCCGAAGGCACGGTTATCTTTAATTTTGTAATATTGGCCGCCAAATTTAAGTAGATGGTTGCCAACGTTATAGTCGAATTCCTGTGAAAGGTTAAAGACTCTCTGCGGACCGCCAAATGGAATCGCCGATCCGGGGCTAAACGGTAGATAGCCAGGGAAAGCAACCCGCGAACCATTAAATGTCTGCGGAGCTGATCTGAGATAAAGAGTTGGGCCTGAAGGCTGGTCGCCCAACGGCTGCTGCGAAGTTAATCTATTAAAAGTAAAGCGGCTAGTGCCCACTAAGTTACTGGTCAAAGAATAGGTGCTGGCAACTTGGACATTTACATTGTCATTAGTAACACCTGTATTGAAGCCGCTATAGGGACTGCTTGCGTTCGTTCCATTAGGAGATGTCCTTTTATCAAGTGAGTAAATTCCGTATACCAGAACTTTGCTTGAGATATTGTAGTCAATTCGAATTGGCACTTGGACGCCATCAACTGGCGGTCCGGCACCAGTATCGAATGGTACACTATAACGCACTTCGTTAAAGGTAAAGACTCGTCCACTTGTTGCTGTAATGTTTTGCGTTCTGCCAGTTGGAGTTCCAATCAGCGAGTAATTAGCAAAAAAGGCTCTGGTTGCCGGAGCCGAAGCGGCAATCGAAGTCGCCGATGGAACCAAAGCAGTTAAACTTCCGGTGCTCCGAATCCGGGTCAATTCGGGATTGAGAAAAAACAGAAGCTTGTTTTTGAAGATTGGGCCGCCTACTGAGCCGCCAAACTGATTGCGATTAAAATTTTGTCTGGCCTTAACTCCGTTGGCTCGGTCAGCGGCGGTAATTCTAGCGTTAGCGTCAAAACCAGCTGAGGCAAATTTGGAGTTGCGGTTAAAAATATATGCCGTGCCAAAAAAATTGTTTTGTCCTGACTTAGTAATTAGATTAACTACTCCGCCTGTCGCGCGACCAAAATCTGCGGTGAATGTTCCGGTCACAACGCGGAACTCCTGTACCGAATCAAGCGGGACAGTTTGTCCGGGTTGTGCCGTAAAGGTATCAACATTCTCGCCGCCGTTGAGCAGGATGCTGGTGCTGGCGGAACGCTGTCCGTTGATCGCCACTCCGACTCCGCGTCCACCATTATCACCTTCCGAAACATTACCGAGAGTCGTAACAAACTGATATGGGTCGCGGGTGATAGTTGGTAGTTCGAGAATCTGTTTGTTGGTGACAACTTCAGAAACCGTCTGGTCGGTTGTATTAACTTCAGCAACATCTGATGTATTTGCAACCACATCCACCGTGGCTTGTCCGGCTGTTGCAGAAAGTGTGGCGTTGACGACGACATTGGCGGCAACGGATATTTCTCTCGTTAACTTAAACTCCTGAAAATTTCCGCTTTTAATAGAAATTTCGTAGATACTGGGCTGCACATTAGAAATCACGTAATACCCTTCACCGTTTGTCGTGACGGTTCTGGTAAATCCGGTTTGGGTGGAGGTTGCGGTGACAGTTGCGCCAGGTACTACCGCATTAGTCGGGTCAACGACCGTTCCTGAAATCTGCGCTGTTTCTGCTTGACCGAAAGCTAATGCCGACAGGCAAAAAACCAACGAAAAAATCAGAAAGGTAAATTTCATGTTTTTAATCATATTTTGCTCCTAAATTGCTCTACTTAAGAAGAATTTCCTTTATACGAAGATAGGTGTATAAGGACAAGATATTTTATTCTAGGCAACTTAAAAGCCACACTATATGAAATTCTTTAATCATGTAAATAAGGATGTTGTTATAATGTAAATACCAATAAATTCTGTAAATGGTGATATCAAATCTTTCCAGAAATTTGTATTTTTTTTATTTTTCTGAAGTTTGTTGAGCTAATAAAAAAAGGGCAATCTGCCCTCCTTTATTATTTATCCAAGCGTTTGAGTAAATTCATTTACGCTGCTCACGAAGTTTTTCAATGACAGCTTCGATTTGGGTTTCGGAAATTTCTTTATTCTGACGATTGACGATCTCAACTATGCCCTCGCCGGCTCGTTTGCCGACGGTGACGCGGAATGGAATGCCGATCAGTTCGGCGTCTTTGAATTTGACTCCGGCTCGTTCGTCGCGGTCATCCAGCAGGACGTCAAAACCTGCGGCCAGCAAATCTGCGTAAAGTTTTTCGCCTACTTCAACCAGTTCCGGTTGTTTAATATTCGTCACCGTAACGACGACCTCAAACGGCGCGATTGAGCGGGGAAAAATGATTCCGTTTTCATCATGGTTTTGTTCAATCGCCGCGGCCAGGATGCGCTCGACGCCGATTCCATAGCAGCCCATAATAACGGGAACGGCTTTGCCGTTTTCATCCAAGATGCGCGCGTTCATCGAATCGGAATATT
This sequence comes from Pyrinomonadales bacterium, assembly GCA_038212235.1. Classification (GTDB taxonomy): domain Bacteria; phylum Acidobacteriota; class Blastocatellia; order Pyrinomonadales; family Pyrinomonadaceae; genus JBBQUS01. Next base: position 80,252 of record JBBQUS010000001.1, on the reverse strand, counting down.
TTGTCCCGAGTTTGAAAATGTGACCAACTTCGAGTGATTTGTAAACGTCCAATATGCCTGCTCCATCTGGCGCCGTCTCGCCGGCGTTGACGGTTCGTAAATCCGCCCACTGATCAATCTCAATGTCTCTTGCGACGTTAATTCCCTGCAAATGAAAACCGTCTTTATTAGCGCCGGTCGTCATATTGCGGCGGTTTTTTAACGCCAAATCAGCGATGATAAATGCTTCCTTGTCGCTTGACTGGGACGTTTTCTGTGCTTTGACACCGCCGAGGCTGCCGGCGTGAGCGCCCAAAAGCGAAAAAATCTCTTCGTCTTGGGCAGGGCGAACTTCGATTGCGCCTAAATTGTCCGATAACTTTGTCTCCTGCAATTGATGGTCGCCGCGCAACAGCGCCAAAACAAACTTGTCTTTTTCGTTCTCGAAACTTGCGACGTAAACCAAAGTTTTAATCTGACGCTCCGGCTGGGCGAAATCAAAAGCGCTGGCCAAAGCTTCGATTGTTTTAATGCCGGGCGTCGCAAATTCTTCGGGCGCGTCAAGACCTGTTCCGTCCGTTATTTCCGGCAATTTTGAAGTCGCTTTTTCGAGATTAGCGGCATAACCGCTCTCCTCGTTAACGGCGATTAAATCTTCGCCCGCGTCGGTTCTAACCATAAATTCGGTGGATGCCGAACCGCCCATCGCGCCTGACGAAGCTTCGACCATCACGAATTTCAAACCGCAGCGAGTAAAAATCTTTTTGTAAGCCTCGCGTTGATTTTCGAAGGATTTATCCAGACCTTCGGTCGTCAAATCAAACGAATATGCATCTTTCATCGTAAACTGCCTGACGCGCAGAAGACCGGATTTCGGGCGCGGCTCGTCACGAAATTTGGTTTGAATTTGATACCAGACTTGCGGTAATTGTTTGTAGGAGCGAAGCTCATTGCGGGCAATTGACGTAAAAACCTCTTCGTGCGTCATCGCGAGACAAAGCTCTACACCTTTGCGGTCTTTCAAGCGAAACATGTTATCGCCCATGACTGCCCAGCGGCCGGATTCTTCCCAAATCTCGCGCGGATTCAGCGCGGGCAGAAAAAATTCCTGTCCGCCGATGCGATTCATTTCCTCGCGAATAATATTCTCGATTTTGCTGAGCGAACGCTTGGCGAGCGGCAAATACGAATAAATTCCGGCGGCAAGCTGGCGAATCATGCCGGCGCGCAGCAACAGTTTGTGCGAAACGACTTCGGCATCAGCAGGTTCTTCTCTCAAAGTCGGGATAAATAATTGTGACCAACGCATAGTTTAATGGTGAATTACAAATGGTGAATGATAAATTTTGTTTAATCAAAAGCATTTTAGCTAAACTCTTGTTAGTTAAACAAATTCATTCACCATTCACAATTCACCATTCATCATTATTTTATCCCGTTTCCGTCAAGCGCGGCGTAAACATCCGGCGAGTAAAGACCAAGCCAGGCGTCGGATTTAGGCGTTAGAAAGAGCGAAGCATAAACGCGGTCGTTAAATTGGTTTAAGTGGTTCACCGTTGATACGGCCAACCATTCGTGGAGTTTTGAGCGGTAAACGTATTCGTTGCGAATTGTGTCAAGTGCCAAATAATTTTCAAAATTACTGATCAGCCTGGCGAAATTTGCTTTGTCGAGACCGGTTTGCAGACGCATTAAAACAAGACTGTTGGCATCAAGTTGGGAATCATTTGAATGAAGAGCGGCAATTTTTTGCCAGTCACCGACATCGGTTTCTTTTTCGAGCGCCAGCAATTTCTCGGTTGAAGGCAGCGCCGTTTCGCGAACGCTTGGAAATTCGACTATCTTTTTTCCAAAAGCATTGTTTGCCGCTCGCGCCGCGCTGACCGAGACGAGGTTTTGAGCCGACAAATCAGCGGTTTTGTCGGCGGTTAATTTGCCGGCAGTTTGCGCGTCAACTTGTGCCAGATTTTCGCGCCAGCGCTGCTCAATCCTTTCGTGACTTAAGCGGTGATATTGTCGCAAAAAATCAGGCCGCAGCGAATCCGACAACTCATTATATTTTTGGAAAATCTGCGCCCCGTCGCTGAGCCAGTCTGAAAAAGCCGCCGGACTGTACAACCCCGGCAAAGCGTCCAGCAGTTCGCCATCCGAGTTCAAAAGATAATGAATACTGTTGCCCGTCACGGTGCGCTCTATTTTGCGCCCGTCGCCAAAATCAATCGTGATCCGGGGTGCGGGTCTGACCGATTGCCAGTGCAGGACAAAACCTGCGCGCAGAATTTTTGAAATTTTCGCATTTGGATAAAGCACGGCGCGGAAAAATCGGCTGTTAGCGCAGCTTAATTCTTCGTTTAAATTTCCGAGAAGGCGCAGAGATAAGATCGGTTTGTGCTCTCTCTGAGCAGCTTGTTTGGCTTTTTCAAAATCCGTGTACCAGTAGAGGCCTGAGGCGAAAGCGTTTTTTTGCATTGCGACCGCGTCCAGCGCCGCGCTGATCTGTTCCCAATTGGCTGAATCTCTGCCGTCAAAATGGTTTTTGATCTCGGCGGCATAAACTTCGAAAAGCGTTTTTAAACCTTCCGCTTCCATCGAGCGGAGTTCGCCGACCGCCTGACGCGAGAGTTCAGGATTTAACGAAACAGCATCGCGGGCGAGGGTTTGAGCTTTTTCTCCGGTAATGGCAGAAACTTGTGGATTGAGAATTAAAACGGCTAGAAAAACAATGAGAAAATTTAGAAGACGGATCGGCGACATAAAAACTCCTCGAAGCAATCGAATTTTGGCAAGGACTCAAAACTAGCTTCTTGGAGGACCTAAGTCATTTACTTAGTTGCTTATGCAAAGAATATATTTTCCTCTCAGGATTTCCTCTCCGGAACAATTAATGTTTGGGCGAAAGTTGAAAGATGACTAAAACTTTGCGCATGAAGGTGCGCGGGGAAGCGTCGGCGAATCGTCTCGTCATTGAAGGTACTCCCGCCGAGCGCAATCGAAACATCATGTTTCAGAGCTTCGGCGCGAAAATCTTTATAATCGCGAATCGTGCGGTCAAGATCCAATATCATCGTTGCTGAAATGCAAATCAATTCCGGCGAATGCTGTAAGATTTCCCCGGTTAGAGAATAAAGCGGTGTGTTGGCTCCAAAATTTAGAACTTCCCAACCTGTACTTTCCAAAACAACTTGCACGAGATGTGCCGGTAATTCGTGCATATCGCCTTCGATAGCAGCGACAAGAGCTAAATTGCCCGTCATTTTCGGAACCGGAATGATCGCACGAAGTTTTTGGACAGAATTTAAAACCGTTCGCGAGGCGAGATGTTCTTCGGCAATGCTAAGTTCGCCGTTTCTCCATAAATCTCCGATGCGCCGCATCGCGTCGGAAACGATTCCGTCGAAAATGTCAGGCAGTTTATCGCCTCTTAAGAAAGAACTAATCAAAATATCGGCTGTTTCCTCTTCGCGCCCGCCGATGAGCGCGTGGAAAAGCGAAGAAGTTGATAAACTTCTTGAAGCGCGACGGCTCGTGGCGGCTCTCGTCACCGAATCATCGCTGTGACACATCTTTAAACCCAAATTGGCCTCGCGCTGGAAGCGAGCGATTTCCTCAATGCGAAAACGCCGATGCCCGCCGCTGGTGCGTTCGGATTTAATTATTCCCGCATCTTCCCAACGCTTGACCGTTGCATCACTGACGCGACACAACCGAGCAACTTCTTTTGTCGTCAGACTTTTTAGTTCGGACATCTAAATTACTAAAAACAATGTGTCAATAAAGTTAACTTTTATACTCTACATAAAACGTTCAATCCGCACAAGAAAAACCGCTCAAGATAAGAATTCGCTTGAATTCACCAAACACGCTTGACAACCGTGAGCGGATTTCGTAGTCTTGAAATCGCACAAACCGCTCATCTTTGATGGGTAAAGTTCCTTAGGACTGGAAGCGATTTGTGTCGAATGACGGTTGGGGAACAACGAGATTAACAACGAGGCAAAACTCCAGCTTAATCTCAAAAGAATTCGGTAAAAATCGCTTCCAGTTCTAGCGGGCTAAAATGCGAACAAGGGGTAGGAAAAGGGTCGTTGCCTAATTTAGGCGATAACCCTTTTTTATTTGATTCAAAGCTATAACGGTTAAAAACTTTCATTATCAAATTCAATTTTCTTGCTTTCGAAATCTTGTGGATAAAACTTTATTATTTACTCAACTAGCAACGACACTGATGATGACGGGCGTAATTTGGCTGGTGCAGATTGTGCATTACCCGCTTTTTCAGTTTGTCGGCGATGCGCGTTACGGCGAATTTCACCGGGCGCATATGAATTGGATTACCTACGTTGTTGCGCCGCTGATGGTTACCGAAGCCGTAACAGCCGTTTTGATTCTCTTTTACCCGCCGCCAAATTCGGACAGCCGCGTTTTATGGCTTGCGCTTGTTTTAGTTGGAGTTGTCTGGGCTTCGACGTTTTTTCTCCAAGTTCCGCTTCACGAAAAACTTGCTAATGGATTTGACGCGGGCGTTCATCGGACGCTTGTTAACACCAACTGGATTCGCACCGTTGCTTGGACGCTTCGCTCCGCTCTCGTCTTGTGGCTCGCCTGGAAAGTTTAATTCGTAATTCAGTGTAAGTTTTTGTAGAATAAATGAATTAAAGCGGACGTTTCTGCAAACACAGCAGTAGGTCGGGGCAAAGAAAATGGCTGAAATTTTAGAGCTTGAAAAGGTTGAAACGGAGTTAAAAAGAGAATTGCCCAAACCTAAAAAGGACACTTGGATTTTAAAACTGCCTCCTGAAGTGTGTGAACTAGAAGGTTTAGCCGAAGGCACAATGATTAGTTTGACAATTAGAAATGTAAAAATTCAAACATCCATGATTCGTCCATCGGCTAAAATTGATGATTTTGTTAATCGCATTATCGAAGATGAAGGAGAATACTTTGAGGAGATAAAGCGGATTGGCGATTGACAGCGTTAAATATTTGACCTACGAAGAATCTGTTTTAATAAATTGGAAGAAAAAATAAATGAATAATTCTTTTTACGCCGGTTTAGCGGAAGTTGATCCGATTATCAGCGAAGCGATTGATGCGGAAGTGCGGCGTCAATCGGATGGTTTGGAGCTGATTGCGTCGGAAAACTTTGTTTCGGAAGCGGTTTTAGAAGCGATGGGTTCGGTCATGACCAATAAATATGCCGAAGGTTATCCGTCAAAGCGCTATTATGGCGGCTGCGAGTTTGTTGATGTGGCGGAAAACCTGGCGATCGGCCGCGCCAAGCAACTATTTGGCGCGGATCACGCTAACGTTCAGCCGCATTCGGGAGCGCAGGCGAATATGAGCGTGCTGCTCGCCGCGCTCGAACACGGCGACCAGATTTTGGGGATGAATCTGGCGCACGGCGGACATCTAACGCACGGGCATCCGCTCAATTTTTCCGGCCTGAATTATAAAGTCGCGGATTACGGCGTCGCACGCGAAACCGAAACGATTGATTATGACAACCTGCAAAAGATTGCCGAAGAAACGCGCCCGAAACTCCTGATTTGCGGCGCGTCCGCTTACGCTCGAACAATTGATTTTGTGAGAATCGGCGAGATTGCCAAATCAGTCGGAGCCAGAATGATGGCGGACATCGCGCATATCGCCGGGCTGGTTGCGGTCGGGCTTCATCCTTCGCCCGTGCCGCACGCCGATTATGTTACGACGACAACGCATAAAACTCTGCGCGGCCCGCGCGGAGGTTTGATTTTATGCAGGGAGGAATACGCCGCCGAGATCAACAAACGGCTTTTCCCGGGCGTTCAGGGCGGCCCGCTGATGCATATCATCGCCGCCAAAGCCGTCGCTTTCGGCGAAGCGTTAAAAGATGATTTTAAAACTTATCAGCAGCAAATCATCAAAAATGCCAAAACTCTCGCCGACGAATTGCAGGCCAACGGCTTGCGGCTGGTCTCGGGCGGGACGGACAATCATCTGGTTTTAATTGACGTTTTTATGGACGGCAAGGGAATCACCGGTAAAGAAGCTGAGAAAGCTCTCGACGAAGTTCACATTACGGTTAACAAAAATACGATTCCGTTTGATCCGAACAAACCGATGGTGGCCAGCGGTGTTCGCGTCGGCACGCCGGCTTTGACCACGCGCGGAATGAAAGAAAGTGAAATGCGGGCAATCGGCAAAATGATCGCCGACGTCGTTCACGAACCGGATTCAGACCAGGTGAAAACTCGTGTTCGCGCTGAAGTTGCGGAAATGACCGCGCGTTTTCCGCTCTATCCGAATCGTTACAAAGAAGTAAAGCCCGAGGTTGCCATTGCGGCTGATTGATCAAAACTGATGATTGCCAGAACGCGCCGTCAACGCGAGGTTTTTGATTACATCGCTACTTTTATCGAGCGCCACGGCTACGAGCCTTCTTATCAGCAAATCGCCCGGCATTTTCGCGTGAGTTCGAAAAACGGGATTGCCAAGCATATTGCGGCGCTCGAAGAACAGGGTTTGCTCTCGCGCCGCGCTGCGAACGGTAAATTTAGTCTTAGCCTGCAGCCCGAAAGCCGCCTGGCTGATGCTGTCTGCGAGATTCCGGTGATTGAAAAGCTGTCGGATGAATTTTTAGAGGAGCTCGAAGACCTGCGAATTTTTGTGCCGCGTTTTCTCTTTGGCGACATCGCGTCCGAAAAAATGTTTGCCTTTCGCGTTGCCTCCGACGCAATGATTGATGAACACATTTGTCAGGGCGACATTGCTTTGATCGAGCGCAGCGTTTTCGCGCACGACGGCGACTGTGTTTTGGCTCTGCTCGAAAATAAATTTCTAACGCTCGAACGCTTTTATAATTTCGGGGCGGAAATCGAATTGCGCCCGGCTAATCCGCTGCTCAAACCGGCAATTTTGCCGGCGGCGGCGGTGACGATTCGCGGCATCTTTCGCGGTCTGTTACGATCCCTTATCGCTTAAAAAAAATATGAACACAAATATCGCACTTAATTCGCTTCAATATTCGTTGCCGGAAGATTTACAGAGCGCCGTGACGGCGAATCTCGAAGACTGGGAGAAAAATAATAAAATCGCCCGGTTGTGGCAAAAAGATGCCGCGTTGTGGGCAAACGAAGACGAGGCAAAATGGCTCGGCTGGCTCGATATTGTCGATCGGCAGCTGTCTGACCAGCAAAAGTTTGCGGGCTTTCAACGCGAAGTTCAAACCGCCGGATTCACGCATGTTTTGCTGATGGGAATGGGCGGCTCGTCGCTCTGCCCGGAAGTGCTGGCATTTACTTTTGGCAAACAGCCGGACTTTCCCGAATTTCACATTTTGGATTCGACCAATCCTGCGCAAATCAAAGCGGTCGAAGCCAAAATTGATCTCAAGAAAACGCTCTTTTTTGTTTCGAGCAAATCGGGCTCGACTCTGGAGCCGAACATTTTTAAGCAGTATTTCTTTGAGCGCGTTTCAGCCGTTGTCGGCAAAGAAAATGCCGGAAAACAATTTGTCGCGATTACCGACCCAAATTCGAAAATGCAGAAAGTTGCCGAAGGCGATAATTTTTGGCGAATTTTTTACGGTGATCCGGCCATCGGCGGCAGATTTTCCGCTCTCTCGGATTTTGGAATGATTCCGCTGGCGTCAATGGGATTGGACGTCGCTGACTTTCTGACGCGCGCCGCTCAAATGGTTTATGCCTGCAAAAATCACAATGCAAAAGATAATCCGGGCGTTTTGCTCGGAGCGATTTTAGGCACGGCGCACGAAAGCGGGCGGGATAAACTGACGATTATCACATCGCCCAAGATATTCGATTTAGGCGCTTGGCTCGAACAACTGATTGCCGAAAGCACCGGTAAAAAAGGGGTTTCGATTATTCCGGTTGACCGCGAAAAAATCGAATCGCCGGAAAATTACGGCAGTGACCGTGTTTTCGCTTATCTGAAATTAGAAGGCGATTCGGAATTTGATGCAGCGGTTGAGAGAATAGAACAAGCCGGTCAGCCGGTGATCAAAGTCGTTTTACCGGACACCGCTAATCTCGGACAAGAGTTTTTCCGTTGGGAAGTTGCGACGGCTGTCGCGGGTTCGATTATGAAAATCAACACTTTTAACCAGCCGGATGTTGAATTCAGCAAAGTCGAAACTCGCAAACTAACCGACGAATACGAGAAAACCGGACATTTGCCCGATGAAAAACCGTTTTTCGAAGGCGACGGAATCAAGTTGTTCACGGACGAAAAGAATTTAGGCGAACTTGATAAAATTGTCGGCGATCAAAAATCACTGGCCGGTTATTTAAAAGCGCATCTTTCGCGGATCAAAACAAATGATTATTTCGCGCTTCTCGCTTATGTTCAAATGGATGCGGAAAATGAAAATGTGCTTAAAGAAATTCGCGAATCCGTTTTAGACGACAAACGCGCGGCGACGTGTCTCGGGTTCGGACCTCGTTTCCTTCATTCGACCGGGCAGGCGTACAAAGGCGGAGCCAACAACGGCGTGTTTCTTCAGGTAACTTCGGATGACGCGACGGATTTGGACGTGCCCGACCAGAAATTTACTTTCAGCACGGTCAAAGCGGCTCAGGCGCGCGGCGATTTCCAGGTTTTAGTTGACCGAGACCGCCGCGCCCTGCGCGTTCATCTGGGAGCCGACGTCAAACAAGGCCTTGAAACTTTGTTAAATAATTGCCGAAAATAAACTTTTAGGGGCAGCGGCTGGTCCCTGCCCAATGAACCAAAGGCGAACAACGGTTTACAAAGAAACTTGCCCGATTTATTACGCATTGTTCGCGCTTACGCGCTCATTGGGCAGGGACCAGCCGCTGCCCCTACAAGTTTAAGTCTTCATTGCCGCGTAAATAAAGTTTTGCACTTCATCGCTAAACGGTTTTTTCCACGAAGTTTGCCAGTTTGCTTCGTCCCGGTACATTTTGTTTAATCCGGATTGAATTTCCGGGTCGCCGCCGGTAAATCCGCGCACAAGTTCGCGCCAGCGCGCCGCCAGAGCCTGCGCTCGCTCATCTTCGGGCGATGCGCCGTCTTTCATTGCCGTTTCGATGTCAGCCGTTAATTCGTTCCAGTCGCGAGTGACCTGTTCCTGCAATTCAGGCGTCCATATTTTTTTTCGTTCTTCGACTTTTGCCTGCGCTTCAGGCGAATAATATTTGCGCGTCCAATCAGTATTTTGTTCCATGTCAATCACCTCGATTATTTTTTGAAAAGAATCCCAGTCAATCGTTTTGTTACGGTCTAAAACCTGTTCGGCACGTTTAATTGCCGCCAGCACGGAATCGAGCCGCCGGCGCTGCGTTTCGATAATCCGGCGCTGCAGCGAAAGAGTTTCGGACAAAACAAAATTTTTATTTCCGAGAATTTTCTTTATTTGAACAAGTGAAAAGCCGATAAATTTCAAAGTTAAAATTTGCTGCAAACGCGCGAACTCGTTTTCGCCGTAGAGCCGAAACCCTTTGGCCGTGCGGCGCTGCGGTTTGAGCAGTCCGAGCCGGTCGTAGTGATGGAGGGCGCGCACCGTAACTTTGGTCAGGCGCGCAAACTCGCTGGTCTGCCACAAATTTTTTGCTTTGTCGTTCGTCATTTTCTCACTCTGAAAGTAATCGTAAAGTATGACGCTGCGTCAGGCGCAAGCGGTTTTTTGAAAATTTTATTCAAACTTTCCCAATCTTGTCAGATTTTTGTCAATCTGCGATGCTAGAGTTTTATTTAAAGGCAAGAAATTTACCAATGTACCCGGCTGGAAATCTTTTAATTCCCGCATCGCACGGACAGCTCGAAGCGATTCTTAAAGAGCCGAAAGACTCCTTGATTCGTGGCGCGGCTCTGGTTTGTCACCCGCATCCGTTGGGCGGCGGAACGATGCACAACAAAGTGGTTTTTCGCGCCGCTGCCGGACTCATTGACGCCGGACTGATTACTCTGCGCTTTAATTTCCGCGCTGTCGGCGCGAGCACCGGAACGCACGATGAAGGACGCGGCGAGAGAGAAGACGTCAAAGACGCGCTCGATTATTTGAGCGAGACGTACCGAAACGAAGAAATCACTCTTGCCGGTTTCTCATTTGGCTCGCGCGTCGGCATGGAAATTGGCATGAGCTATGACCGCGTGAAGCGTTTAATCAGCATCGGAACGCCCGTTGACAAATACAATTTTGATTTTTTGCGTAAAGTTGCCAAGCCGATTTTATTTGTCCACGGCGACCGGGACGAGTTCGGCGCGGTTGAGCCGTTAACAAAATTAGTCGAATCTTTGCCGCCTGCAGCAAATGCCCGGCTGGTTGTTTTTGAAAATTGCGGCCATTTTTTTGACGAACATTTAAACGAACTGAGGAAAACGATTCACGATTGGACAAATGAACAAATCACAGGAAATAGTTAATCCGGGGATTCACAATTCTGCTCCTGCAAACCCGGATCCGGCGATTCGGCTGACGATGATGCCGCGCGACACCAACGCGCACGGAACGGTTTTCGGCGGCATTATCTTGAGCTACATTGACGTTGCGGGCGGGGTGGAAGCCGCCCGCAAAACAGAGCATCCGCGTTTTGTTACCGTCGCGATGGATAAAATCGTTTTTCACGAACCTGTTTTTATTGGTGATCTGGTCAGTTTTTACGCCGAAACGCAGCGCGTCGGCAATACCTCAATCACGGTCCGCGTGTGGGTCGAAGCTGAACGTTTTGGCGGTCGCGGGACAAAAGTGCGCGTTACCGAAGCCGAAGTCGTTTATGTCGCCGTTGACGAGCACCGCAACAAAATTCGCATCGGGCAAGTAGAATCCGGCGCGCGCCGCGAATAAGAAGAATCCGGCTTGCTTGTCGCTAGCGTCTGTGACAAACTTTTGAAAACATATGTTGGATAAAACGAAAGGAAACCTATATTTAGAAATGCAAGAAAACGAAACTGCAGAAGCTGCCGCGACTGAAGAAATAACTCCGACAGCAGCTGACACCAACACTCCCGCCGCAAACGCCGAAACAGCTGATAATCAAACTGAAGAAACGGCCAAAGAGAACGATTCACAAACAAACGAGGCTAGTGAGAGCGAAGCAACCGCCGAAGCCGCGGCGCCGGAAACGCCTGCCGAACCTGAAGAAGAGGAAGAAGTGACGTATCATGCTGTGCAAAAAGAAGACAGCGTAACTGCGATTTGGGAAATGCAGGGACGCAAACACATTCGCACGATTGATCCGCGCTCGCGCGAAGGGGCTGAAATTTTGCGCCTGTTTACCGCCGAAGAAGGCGAAGAAGCGGCTTAAACGATATTTCCAAGTTAAATGCAAAACTGCTTTGCATTTAACTTGGAAATATTCTTAAGCTTCAATCTTATTCTTTGCTATGAAGTGGTTCTTTGGTCTTAACGATTATGCCAGCGACTTCGAAAATTATGCCAAAATGCTTCAAGTCGCAGTTTATACTGCTCAGAAACATACTTCTCTAATTCCTCATTTTCTTTACGACGGCGAAGAGAATTCACTGACCGCCTGGTTGCGTGAAAGAAACGTTCAAGTTATTCATTGCCGCTCTTTTCTCTACGAACAGTTAAAACAAATTGCGCTCGAAAGAGCAGACGAAAATTTTCTCAAAATCGGAGCCGGAGCGTTCTTAAGAACTGAAATTCCGCGTCTGACAGCCGAGCTTGGTTTTGACGACGAATTTATTCTCTACACAGACCTTGACGTTCTATTCCTTTCCGAAGTAGTTGACTCTTTAGAAAGATTTTCACCAACTTATTTTGCCGTTGCGCCGGAAAACAGACGCCGCGATTATAGAAAAATGAACACCGGCGTAATGTTAATGAATTTGACAAATTTGCGAGCTGAAGACGCAAAATTTAAACAATTCATCTCGCAAAATCTTAATATTTTGGTTGAGCAGGGGTGGGATCAGGGAGCATACAGACTTTTTTACAAAGGAATACTCTGGTGGAAATGGAACAAGCTGCCATTGGAGTTTAACTGGAAACCTTATTGGGGCGATTTTTCATTGGCACGAATCATTCATTTTCATGGTCTGAAGCCCTTTCACCAACCGCTTCTTTCTAACAATCCACCAGAGCATCTTAAGCCGATATTACATTTGCTTTCAGACGAATACTTTAATTTATGCAAGCTTTGGCACAATTACTATTTGGAATTAACGAATTGAGCATATTAAAAAATATAATCTAAATAAATTTCTATTGGTTTGAGGCTGGAAACCAAACGCTCATTGTTGTTCCTCGCCCTGGCTCGCTTTCGACTGTGATAGCGCCGCCGTGAGCGCGAACAATGCCCGCCAGAGTTGCCATTCCAAGTCCGCGCCCCGTATCTTTGGTGGTAAAAAACGGCTCAAACATTTTTTTGCGTGTTTCCGCCGTCATCCCTTCGCCGTCATCTGTTACCCTCAGACAGACAGTGTTCTGATTGAGATTGTCGGGAGCAAAATTTGCGGCTTGCACCTCAAACCGGTTCTGCTCCAAATCTTCTGAGTTTAGTATCTTCTGGCTCGTTTCAATTTTAATTGTGCCGCCCTTTTCCCGTATGGCGTCGGCAGCGTTAGTAATCAGATTGAGCAGAATTTGACGGATTTGTGTTGGTTCGGCGGCAATCGGCGGTAAAAAATTATCAATTTCGTTTTGCAGAGTGACATTTGGCGGCAGCGAGACCGAGAGCAGCGAAGACATCTGCTCGACGAGTTCGGAGAGATCAACGTTCCGCATTTCAAATCTTTGCTTGCCCGAATAAATCAAAAGCTGATTGCATAAATCGGCGGCCATTTGCGCGGTTGATTCGATGTTGGCGAGATAATGACCTGCTTTGTGTTCGGGCGGCAAATTGAGCGTCGCCAGGCTGACGTTGCTGACAATCCCAACAAGCAAATTGTTGAAATCATGAGCGATTTTACCCGCGAGCATTCCGAGACTGGCTAGGCGCTCAGCCTGCAAACTCCTGGCTTGGTTTTCGATGCGCATTTCTTCTGCAGCTTGTCTGGACGTGATATCGCGTCCAATTACCGCCAGCATAGTTTTCCCTTGATGCTGAATTTTGTTGAGGCTAATTTCAACCGGAAAAGCCGTTCTGTTCTTGCGCTGCGTCAGCGTTTCAAAAACAATCGGCGCACGCTCTTTCCCGTTCAGCATAAACTTATTTAGATCAACATAATGTCCGGGAACTCGAAAGATGCTTGAGGATTGGCCGACCAGTTCGTCGTACGTGTAGCCGTTCATTTCCGCTCCGCTCGAATTGACGTAGCGCACAATAAATTCATGCGTTTCCGGCATAGGCTCGAGCAAACAAAAACCGTCCGACATTTGTTCGGTCACAGTGCCTAACAAACCCTCAGTTTCGCTCAGCTTTCGTTCGGCTTCGATTCGATGGTTTGCTTCGAGTGCAAGCGAAATAAAATCGGCAATCGAACCGGCGAAACTTTTTTCGGCATCCGTCCATTCGCGCTTTAAATCGCTTTGTTCGTGGCAAACTACGCCGATAACCTCGCCGTTCAGAAAGATCGGAGCGTCAAGCATTGTCTTGATGCGGTGCGGGCGCAGATATGTTTCACGCATCTCAACGGTTAGCGGGTCGTTTTCGGCATCAATCGCCGCAATTGTCCGCATCTTTTCCAGCGCGGAAAAATACAAAGGATAATCGTCTGCTAATAATTCTTCACCCCGGCAACAAGTGCCGTCGGCTGAATCATAAACTGAAGAACAAACTAATTTGCGGTGCTGATCGTCAAAAAGCCAGAAGCTCACGCGCCGAACCGCTAGAGTTTCCGCCGCGCGTTTGATCAAAAAATGCAGTACATCTTCAAAAGTGCCTTCGGCGACGACGTTGCCGCGAGCTAATTCAGCCAGAACTGACTCGAAATCCAGTTCGTTGGGGAGCATAAAATCCTTTCCTTGCTCTTTGGTGATTAGCGGGAGAGCCGGCCCGCATACGTTGCCTTTAAGATTTGTTTTAAAATAATTTCAGCCCTTGCGCAAGGGTTTTTGCGAGTTTATCGAGAAATTTAGGGCGACTGATTTCGTGAGCTCCCAATATTTTGAAATGCGGAGTCATCATTTGAATGTCCAGCCAGGTTGCGCCGCGTTGTTTAAAATGTTCAATCAGGAATAATAAGCAGAGTTTTGAAGCGTTTGAGCGTTGGTGAAACATGCTTTCGCCGCAAAAAACGCCGCCCGCGTCCACTCCGTAAAGTCCGCCAACGAGATTGCCCGCGGAGTCCCAAGCCTCGACGCTGTGCGCGCTCCCGCTTTTGTGAAGAGCGGTAAAGGCTGCGGTAAATTCATCGGTTATCCAGGTAGAAAATTCGATAACTCTTTCTCCCTCCTTACTACTGTTTTCGTCTGGGCGCTTTCTGCCGATCAGAGCGCAGTTTTTAATAACGGCTGGAAAATCCCGGTCAATCGTAAAAACCAGACCCGAATTTTGCTGTGCTTTGCGCAGGCTGCGGGGAATATGTAAATTTTCAAATTCAAGAATCGCACGGATTTCCGGACAATACCAGGGCGTCGGGCAAGAGCCGACGGCCCACGGGAAAACTCCGATGCGGTAGGCTTGCCGCAGATTCTCAACTGAAAGCTCGCCGCCGAAATAGACCACTTCGGTAAAATAATAAAATTCGTCTTCGGTGATGTAAGCCTGCGGATAAAATTCAAACATTCGCGGATTTGGAAAATCTATCCGTCCGCTTTGTGATTTGTTTGATTTGAAATTGATGATGGCCAGCTTATCTTCTTGCATGAAAAAATAAAATACTAAAAATTGAGCGACAAATTAAACCACGCGTGTTTTCCAAGCGCCGCGCCGGAAGAGAATCGCGGCAATCACCGCCAGCGCTGAAAAAGAAATTGTAATTGCCCAAAACACTCCGTAAAGCTCAAAACCAAAATGATAAGCCAAAACATAAGCCAGCGGAATCTCAAAAAACCAGAAGATAAACAAATTCAAGTAGGTCGGAGTCAGAGTGTCACCCGCACCGTTAAATGCCGTTTGCAGCACCATCCCGTAAGCATAAAACAAAAATCCGCAAGCCACTATGCGGAGACAATCTGAGGCGTAACGCAAAATGGTCGAGTCGGTCGTAAGAATGGAAATTATCTGCGGCGCGAGAGCGATAAAAATTATTCCGATTGTCGTTAAAAAAATCGCGTTGTAAAAAGCCGCCCGCCAGACGGCTTTCTCGGCGCGTTCCGGTTTGCCGGCTCCTAAAGACTGTCCAACCAAAGTCGCCGCCGCATTACTCAGTCCGTTCGAGGGAAGCAGAGCAAAAATTATCACGCGAATTCCGATTGTATAGCCTGCAACGGCTTCACTGCCAAAACCGGAAACAATTCTCACCAATCCAATCCAGCTGGCTGTTCCAATTACCATTTGCAGAGTCGCGGCCGAAGAAATTTTAACCAGCTTCCAGAGCATTGCGGGAACGAGACGCAAATGTCGGGCATAAATTGTCAAACGAGCATTCTGACGGAAAAGCTGCGTGGCGGCGAATAAAACGCCCAATCCGCGTCCGATTGTCGTTCCGACCGCCGCCCCGGTGACGCCGAGTTCGGGGAAAAACCAGATGCCGAAGATGAAACACGGCGCTAGGATAATATTCAGGATATTCGCCAGCCACAAAACCCGCATCGCAACCGAAGCGTCGCCCGCCCCGCGAAAAATCGCGTTGAGCAGAAACAAAAAAATCACTACTGCGTTGCCGCCGAGCATCACACGCGTATAATTCCCGCCTTTAGCGATAGCAGCCGGCGAGGCGCCCATCAAAAGCAGAAAATCAGGCGCCAGAATCACTCCTGCAACGCCTAGAATTAAAGAGATGATAAGACCGAGATAAATAACGTGAATCGCCGAAATCGCCGCACCGTCCGTATCTTTTTCTCCGATCCGGCGAGCCACTGTCGCGGTTGCGCCGATTCCCAAACCCATCGCCATGGCGTAAACGATTGCCATCATTGATTCGGTAATTCCGACGACGGCAACGGCCTCCGCACCGAGTTTGGCGACAAAGAAAATGTCCACTACTGCGAAAACGCTTTCCATCACCATCTCGAGAATCATCGGAACCGCGAGCAGAAATATTGCTGTCCCGAGCGCCCCCTCGGTAAAATCACGATGCGAACCGGCAACCGCTTCTTTTAAGATTGCCCATTTGCTGTCGTCAAACGGCGCTGTTTTTATTGCCTGATTCATAAAAACTTTTCAAAATTATCATAACCTTTAGTTGTTTCTATAAAGATAGTTATCAGAATAAGCGACAGGGCAGAAAAACGAGCGTTAATTTTATTGAAATAACTGATTTAACTGTTTGCAAAAACTTTGCTTTTCTGCCCGAGCCGTGTTATTGTCTCAAGGTTTAAAACAACTTAATTCTCAACAGAGATTCTTTTATTTAGGAGAGAACTATATGCTCAGCTTAAGATTTAAAGAAAGTCAGCGGAATTTATGGCAGTTGATGGCTGTTTTAAGTTTCTTGCTTTTTGTTTCAACAACAGCCTCACAAGCGCAAACTACAACTTTTGCACAATTCCTGCAAAGAAACACAGCCTCCCAGAATTTTGTTTTTACAAACAATACAACAGGCGCTACTTTCAACACGGTTAATAATGGAAATCCGGTGTCTTTCCTATACGGCGGCATCGCTAATCTGCCGGCCGAACTGCAGGGTTTTCAAAACGCCACAATATTTGTTACGTCTAGCACAACCGCGCCGGCCGGTTCCGGCTCAGACGGTAATTTGGTTCAACCATTTAACAGCACCTTTACTATTGAAGTGAGGCGTGATACGCCGGCTACCGTTGGCGGCGGCACTCGGCGCAATTTATTGACGGCGATTGTTTCTCAGGGGGGAACTACAGCTAACATTACCGGTCAAGCAAATTCCGCTTCTTTCACCGCTTCAACGCCTTCTTCAACGAGCCAGGTCGTAACTTATACTTCGGACTTTTTAGATTTTACGCAAACGATTGATAGAAACTTCGGAATCAGTTTTTCATCGGTGACACCTGCATTATCTTTTGGCCCGGGTGGTTTCTTCAATAGTTTCTCGGCGTCCGGATCGGGAACATTTGCTTCAAATCCGGTCCCGCACTACAATCCTCCGACGGCGGCGGCGGTCAATATTGAAGGCCAGATTTTGACATCCGGCGGACGAGGCATTGCTCGCGCGCAAGTTACTCTGATCAATGCTGATGGAACAACGCGGATCGTCACTTCAAATAGTTTTGGATACTATCGGTTTGGTGAGGTTGTCGCTGGGCAAACCGTCGTCGTTTCGGTTTCAGCGAAACGCTATACGTTTGCAGCACAGGTGGTTTCAATCTCCAACGATTTAACTGATCTGAATTTTATGGCTCAACAGTAAAGACGGTAATCTCTCCTATATTGCTCTGACTGGTTAGGATAAAGAAAGAGGACAGCTATTAAAGCTGTCCTCTTTCTTTATCTGTAAGAATGTCAGTTAAAATAATATCTATTAACAGTTCCAGCAACCAAGCACAACCTCAAAGTATTTGTAAAAAATTTGGTAAGAGAGAAACTAACCTCTAATTCGCAGAGTATACAAACACTGTGAAATAACGTGTTGTTTTCTTTTTTAACTTATTTCAATAAGTTTAAACATTTTTGTGGACAAAATTCAAAGTCTGGTGTGTAATATGAATAAGTCTGAAAATGACTTGCAACCTGCTTTTATACGCAACGCTTTAAAATAATGCTTCAATTAAAGGAAACAGCTGCATGATCAATATCTATTTTGAAAAAAATAAACTAAATTTACTGGGATTTGGGATGGTTTTGTGGTTTGCGCTTTGTGCTTCAGTGACTTCAGCATCTGCGCAAACCACTTTCGCAAATTTTTCGGGAACTACAGGTGCTAACGATGTTAGTTTTGCCAATAACAGCGGGTCGGACGGTAATTTAGTCATGACTAACGCCGGTGGTGAATTGGTTGACTTTAAATATTTAAATGTTGTCGGTTTGCCTGCAGCATTGGTCGGAACCCAAGCGGCAACCATGACAATCAGTGCGCCCACAAATACCGTTGCTACCACTTCCGGGACGGGCGGCTCGAATATTGACCAGCCGATCAGCGGTTTAATAACAATAACTTTCACCAGAAATACTCCATTTAACGGCACCGACCTGTTGCTAAAAGTTGAAATTGCCCCGGTAACCAGTGGTTTGCCTCCTTTGGGTCCATATCCTGCTTATCCGGCTTCAACATCAACCACGGATATTACCGGCTCGACAGGTGGTACTTCAGCTTCTTTTAACGGATCAACTCCGACCCAGTCAATTAGATTCAGCTCGGACTATCTGGATTTCACGCAAACAAATCTACGCGCTCTCGCATTTAGTTTTACCTCATTAGTGGCGGGAAGCCCAAATACAGGATTATCACTTGGTTCTGGCAACTTCTTGAATAGCTTCAACACATACGAGAGCGGAAATTTCTCATCAAATCCGCTGCCCCGCTACAATCCTCCGACGGCGGCGGCGGTTAATGTTAGCGGCCGGATTTTGACAGCTGACGGACGCGGCATCGCCCGAACGCAAGTTCGTTTGACTGACGGTAGCGGCGCAACACGTCTCGTCACTTCGAACAGCTTTGGTTATTATATCTTTGACGCAGTTCAATCAGGGCAAACTGTTGTTGTTTCGGCCTCGGCAAAACGCTATGCATTTGCAGCACAGGTAGTTACGGTTTCAGGGGATTTAACCGAGCTAAATTTTATTGCTCAATAACAATGGCGATTTAGCTCTTAGTTGATAACATTTGTCGGCAGAGAAAAAGGCAGCCATCTTGACTGCCTTTTTCTCTGCCCAATAGTTTCTATCGGTTAATTGTTCTAAAAATCGAGTTTTAATTCACCATTTTCTTCGGATATTTCAACCGTGCCGCCCTGTTCTAGTTTGCCAAAGAGAATTTCGTGAGCAAGCGGTTGTTTGATTTTTTCATGAATCAAACGGGACATCGGACGCGCGCCGAATTTCGGGTCAAAACCGTTTTTCGCCAGCCATTCGCGGGCGGAATCGGTCAAAGTTACCGCGACTTTTTTCTCGGTAAGCTGGGCGTTTAATTCCTTAATAAATTTATCAACAATATATTTGATATTTTCGGTATCCAAAGGCTCAAACGCGACCCAGGCGTCCAGACGGTTGCGAAATTCCGGCGAAAATGTTCGTTCAATCGCCCCGCGCCCCTTGCCTTTGCTTGCCGAATTATTGCGGAAACCAACGCCGCCGCTTGATAACTCGGCGGCTCCCGCGTTAGTTGTCATAATCAGGATTACGTTGCGGAAATCCGCTTTTTTGCCGTTATTGTCGGTCAAGGTCGCCGAATCCATCACTTGCAGCAGCAAATTGAACAAATTCGGATGAGCTTTTTCGATTTCGTCCAGCACCAAAACGGCGTGCGGCGTTTTCATAATCGCGTCGGTCAAAAGTCCTCCCTGATCAAAACCGACGTATCCGGGCGGCGCGCCGATCAGACGCGAAACCGTGTGCTGCTCGGAATACTCGCTCATGTCGTAACGCAAAAAGGCAATCCCGAGTGTTTCCGCCAGCTGTTTCGAAAGCTCTGTTTTCCCAACTCCGGTCGGACCTGAAAACAAAAAGGAGCCGACGGGTTTTTCCGCGTGCCCAAGTCCGGCGCGGCTGATTTGAATCGCATCAACTACCTTGTCAATCGCATGATCCTGTCCGAAAAGAACTTTCTTAATATCCTGTTTGAGCGATTGCAGACGAGTTTTTTCCGAAGACTGGACACGTTTTTCGGGAATCTTCGCCATTTTTGCGACGACTGATTCGATCTGTTTAGCAAAAATCGTCGTTTTGCGGTTATTTGAACGTGGCGCGAGCTTTGCAGCAGCGCCCGCTTCGTCAATTAAATCAATCGCGCTGTCGGGCAAAAATCGGTCGCGCAAGTATTTTGAGGCAAGCTCAGCCGCCGCTTTTAACGCTTCGTTGGCGTATGAAACGCCGTGATGCGCCTCGTAATAAGTTTTCAGACCTTTTAAAATCTTAAAAGTTTCGTCTATCGAAGGCTCGTTGATTTCGACCTTTTGAAACCGCCGCGCCAGAGCGCGGTCGCGTTCAAACGCAGCCTTGTATTCGCTGTAAGTGGTCGAGCCGATGCACCGCAATGCGCCCGACGCGAGCGCCGGTTTAAGAATATTAGAAGCATCCATCGCACCGCCCGAAACCGCGCCCGCGCCGACAATCGTGTGAATCTCGTCAATAAAGAGAATCGCGTTTTCCTGTTTTTGCAGTTCGGCGAGAATTGATTTGAAACGCTGTTCAAAATCGCCGCGATAACGTGTTCCGGCCAAAACTGCCCCCATGTCGAGCGCGAAAACTTTGGCGTCTTTTAAAACGTCCGGCACATTTCCCTGATGAATTTTAAGCGCTAAGCCTTCAGCCAGAGCGGTTTTTCCGACGCCGGGCTCGCCAACGTAAAGCGGATTATTTTTCCGGCGGCGACAGAGAATCTGAATTGTTCGCTCAATTTCGTTGTTTCTACCGATAATCGGATCAATTTTGCCTTCGGCGGCGGTCGCCACCAGTTCAGTCGTAAATGATTTGAGCGGCGATTCGCGCCATGATTTTCCGGCTTCGCCCGCGATGGCCTCTTCGTCTATTTCTTCGCCGAACTCGTCGTCGCGAAAGGGGAGCATGTCAATTTTTGAAATGCCGTGCGAAAGGAAATTTAAAATATCGAGCCGCTGAACATCCTGTTTTTTGAGTAGATAAACGGCATAGGATTGTTCGACCTGGAAAAGAGAAGCGAGAATATTGCCGCCGTTGACTTCTTTTTGACCGCTCGATTCGGCTTGCACCATCGCATAATTCAACACGGCCTGAAAGCTTGAAGTAAGTTCAGGCATGATTTGAACGCCTTCGGGCAATTTTTCGAGGGTTCCCTTAAAAAACTCTTCGAGTTCTTTTCCGAGCTTATCCAAATCACAGCCGCAGTGATAAAGCACGTCGCGCGCAATCGTATCGCTCAGCAGCGCAAACAACAGATGTTCGAGCGTGACATATTCATTGCGCCGTCGGACGGCTTCGTCAACTGCCGTCCCTAGTGTTTCTTCTAATTCTTTGGTTAACATTTTTCAGGAAAACTTTGAATATTGTTCGTTGTCGAGAGCGAGAAAAAGTTTGCCTTTATAATAAATCAGACCGACTATCTCAATAAAGTTTACTCTTCTTCGATTGTACACAAAAGCGGATACTCATTTTCGCGCGCCAAATCCATGCACTTTTCGGCTTTCATCTGCGCGATTTCATAGGTGTAAACGCCGGCCAGCCCGACGCCCGCTTGATGAACTTTGAGCATAATCGTAAAAGCCTCAGTGTCGGATTTGTGAAAAACCGTGCGCAGCACGTAAACGACAAATTCCATTGTCGTGAAATCATCGTTGTGCATCAAGACTTTGTAAAGCGAAGGCTTCTTAAGCTTTGTTTCGCTCTCGGTCAGAACATCAAAATCTTGATCATGGTTTGGAGAAGACATAATTCAACTGAAAACTGAAAATGGAAAACGGAATCGCAGTTTTCTATTTTCAGTTTTTCATTATTGACTTATTTGACAAAAAGCTTTCACCATTTTCGGCGCGCCGTTATTTAACAAATCAAACATCTGTCCAAAATTATCAATCCCGCTGATTGGATGCGTCAGCAATTTATTCAGCCATCCCGCGTGCATCGCTTCGCATAACGCTAAATCCTTGACTCCGAGAGCAAAATGCTCGCGCGCGGCGTTGACCGAGCCAAACATCAATTTATTGCCGAGCACAAATTCGATGTTGATTTTGTCCGAAGGGATTTCCGCTTTGCGGTCGCCGCCCGTCACCGAAGTCAAAATCAGTACGCCGTTTTTGGCCAGTCCAAGCGCCGCATCCCAGATAATCGGCGAATAGCCTGTGCATTCCAAAACGATATCGAAAGCGCCGTATTTTTTAGCAGCATCGGCAACGCTCGTTTCCGCTGTGGAATCGTAAGTCGCTCCGATTTCGGCGCACAACTCGGCATTGTAATAACCCGCGGGCGTGTCTTTGCCAAAAGCGTGAACTTCCAAATTGCGCATCCGCATTGCCATCACGGTGAGCAAACCGACGCTGCCGGTTCCGATCACGGCGGCGCGTTTGGGATTCCAAATTCGGGCGCGTTCCTGGATTTCGTAAGCCTGCTGCAAGCCTTTTTCGACAATCGAGAGAGGTTCAAGCAGGACGCCGACTTCTTTCAGAGTTGGCGGAAGGCGCACCATATAATCTGCGCTTTCGACGTACATTTCAGCAAAGTAGCCGTGCAGACGCGAAATGCCACGCTCAAAATATTCGGTGTCGGTCGTCATGTCCTGCTCGCCGATTGTATCGTAAAGACTTTTGCCCGGACGACGAACCGTGCTGACGACGATATCGCCAACTTTGACTTCCGCAACATTAGCGCCGATTTCGACGACCTGTCCCAAATTTTCGTGACCCAAAACCAGAAAATCCGAGCCTTCGGGTGCAGTTCCGTATTCGGCGTGATTGATTTCTCGATCTGTTCCGCATCCACCGACGCGCAAAGTTCTGACCTTAACGCCGCGCCCGTTCGGGACATCCGCTATATTCGGCTCCGGCATCTCGATCAGATGCACGCTATTCGCCACTCCGGGCGTTACTGCAATTGCTTTCATATTATTTAGAAATTAGAAAACAGAAGACAGGAAACAGCAAATCGTTTTCACAGTCATTGTTTTCTTTTTCGTTTGTGTTAAAAGATTAAGTTTACCTGGCACTTGCTCTTATCGCAGAGCAATAAGAAGCTAATAATTTTCCCACCTCGTCAAGCTGATTTTTTAAATCGCGAGTATCGGCGTAATTCAAATCTTGAATCAAAATTGAATAATAACGGCATTCTTCCAGAGAACCTTGAGCGATATTCATAGAACGAGCCTTATCAGGTAATCCGCGCTTTTTAAAGCCTTCGGCGATGTTTGCTGGAATTGAGACGGCAGCGCGACGCAGTTGTGAGGTTAATCCAAATAGCTCTTGTTTCGGGAGATTTTCAGTTAGACGATAACTGTCTAAAACAAATTGATGTGATTTTTGCCAGACAATTAAATCTTGAAACGTTTTTGCAGGCGCTAAATTCATAAACCTTTGCCTCCCAACATTCTGACTTTTAACTCAATATTCTGTCTTCTGTCTTCTGTCTTCTAAATCAAACTTCCGTTCCGTATTCTCCCATTTGCTGCAATAATTTTGCTACCAGCCCCGTCCAGCCGGTTTGATGACTGGCTCCCAATCCGGCGCCGTTGTCGCCGTGAAAATATTCGTTAAATAAAATATAGTCGCGCCAATGCTCGTCAATTTGAAATTTTTCCGTGCCGCCGTAAACGGCTCGTTTACCATTATTATTTCTCAAAAAAATGTTGGTCAGGCGGCGCGATAATTCTTGTGAAACTTCCCAGAGCGTCAGATGCTCGCCGGAACCGGTCGGAAATTCGATTGTAAATTCCGCGCCGTAATAGTAATCAAATTTTTGCAGCGCTTCAATCAGTAAATAATTAACCGGAAACCAGATGGGGCCGCGCCAATTCGAATTGCCGCCGAACATTCCGGTGCGCGATTCCGCCGGATCATAATCAACGCGGTTTTCCATTCCGTCCATTTTCAAAATATACGGATTATCTTTGTGAAAACGCGAAACCGAACGGATGCCGTAATCCGACAAAAATTCTGACTCATCCAGCATCAGCCGCAAAATTCGGGTTAACTTTTCTTTGCTCGGAATTGCCAGAAGGCGGCGGCCAAATTGTCCGGCCGCTTGCAGACAAGCAATGTCTGCGGTCAAGTCGGGACGATGAAGCAAAAACCATTCGACGCGCCGACGAAAATCCGGTAATTTTTCCAGCATCTCGGCGTCAATCGTTTCAACGGCAAAGAGCGGAATCAGGCCGACCATTGAGCGCACTTTTAATTGAATATGTTCGCCTTTTGATAAATGCAGGGCGTCGTAAAAAAATCCGTCTTCTTCGTTCCACAGCTCAACATCTTCTTTTCCGATGTTGTTCATCGCATCGGCAATGTAAATAAAATGTTCGAAAAACTTGGTCGCGACATCTTCGTAAGCTTTATTTTGCTGAGCCAGCTCAAGCGAGATCGCCATCATGTTTAGACAATAC
Source organism: Pyrinomonadales bacterium (assembly GCA_038212235.1). Taxonomy (GTDB): domain Bacteria; phylum Acidobacteriota; class Blastocatellia; order Pyrinomonadales; family Pyrinomonadaceae; genus JBBQUS01. Next base: position 56,114 of record JBBQUS010000001.1, on the reverse strand, counting down.
ATTGCCATCCAACTCGTGCCGTCCGATTGTTCGAGGTAACCGCCGTCCGGCAGCATTTGGTTGCGATCAAACACCCCGATGTTGTCGAGCCCCAGAAAGCCTCCGGCGAAAACGTTATTATCTTCCGGGTCTTTGCGGTTAACCCACCAGGTAAAATTAAGCAGCAGTTTATGAAAAACTTTTTCGAGAAAAACGTGGTCGCCGCCGCCGCGTCGTTTCTTCTCAATCTGAAAAACTCTGAGCGCCGCCCACGCGTGAACCGGCGGATTAACATCGCCAAACGCCCATTCATAAGCCGGCAGCTGTCCGTTCGGATGCATAAACCATTCGCGGAGCAGCAAAATCAACTGATTTTTGGCAAATGCCGAATCAATCAAAGCAAATGCAACTGTGTGAAAAGCCAAATCCCACGCCGCGTACCAGGGATATTCCCACTTATCGGGCATCGAAATCACGTCGAGGTTATTCAAATGCCGCCATTCTTTATTGCGCCCCTTTTTTCGCTCCGGCGGCGGTGCGGGCTGCGCCGGATCGCCGTCAAGCCAAACGTTGACGTTATAATGATAAAACTGTTTCGACCAAATCATGCCGGCAAAAGCCTGACGCATGACGTTACGCGCATCATCCGATAAATTTTCGGGAATAATTTCAGCGTAAAAACTATCTGCTTCGCGGATTCGCTGAGCAAACAGCTTTTCGGCGTATTTGACGAAATTCCTTTTCTCGAGCTCAAGCATCGCATTTTTGCACAAACGCAAATAAATGATTTTGCTCTCGCCCGCGCCAAGTTCGAATTCGTAATGAGCGGCGGCTTTAGTTCCGAAATTGTCTGGATTTACCGCTGCCAAAGTTCCGTTGACAATAAAATCGTTGATGCCGTCCTTGGCATATTGCGATTTATTTTCGGCGTTATAAAGCTTGGCCAGGTTTGTTTCGTTTTCGCAAAAGAGAAGCGGCGGCGACTCGTGGCAATGCAGAAAATAATTGCTAAAACCAAATGGATTTAATTTAACAGCGGCGAAATCATGGGCGTCATTCGAGTCTGAAAATTTTTCGAGACTCGGTTTTGGCATTTTCGGATCCCAACTCCAAGTGTTGCGGAACCAGATGGTTGGCAGAATATGAAGCGGCGCGGATTCCCTGGCGCGGTTGGTCGCCGTAACTTTAATAAAAATGTCTTCGGCAGTTGATTTGGCGTATTCGACGACCACATCAAAATAACGATTTTCGTCGAATATTCCGGTGTCAAGCAGTTCAAACTCAGGGTCATTCTTGCCGCGGCGGCGGTTTTCGGCAAGAAGCTGCTCATACGGAAACGCGGCTTGCGGATATTTGTAGAGAAATTTAGCGTAGGATTGCGTCGGCGTCGCGTCCAGATAGAAATAATATTCTTTGACATCCTCGCCATGATTGCCTTGATTACCGGTGAGCCCGAAAAGACGCTCCTTTAAAATCGAATCGCGCCCGTTCCAGAGCGCCAGCGCAAAGCAGATTTGCTGTTGACGGTCGCAAAATCCGGCGAGTCCGTCTTCGTTCCAGCGATAAGCTTTTAGATGCGCCTGCTCAAACGGGAGATATTCCCAAGCCGCGCCGTCAGGGGAGTAATCTTCACGCACCGTTCCCCACGCGCGTTCGGAGATATACGCGCCCCATTTTTTCCAGAGCGCAAAATTTGCCCGCGATTCTTCGAGCCGTTTTTCTTCCGCATTCACGTTAAAAAGTCCCCCGAGAGTAAGATATTTTGAGAAGTGCGCCAGAAGTGTGACACAAAAACTGAAATTGAGTGTAAAACATCTTGATAAAATAAAAAATAACGATTGCGGAGACAAGAGTTTCATTGTCTCCGCAATCGTTATTTTCTTAAGACGGATATTTGCTAAAAGCTGGTATTTATCGGAGTTGTCAGTACGCTGATGCTTAACCGTAACTCGAAACTCCGCTGATTTTAAAGCACACTTGCCGCAGTTTTCTACTTAATTTCAAACATGGTGGGCGGTTTGGCTGTAAAGTCGAATTGATATTTATATTTGTACATATTAAACGGTAAAAGGCTGGTTTCACGCATGAATGTAACTTGCGCTTCGACTCCGCTGGGCTTTTTATTGACATTTATGACCGCATCTGCCGGAATACTATCGTAATCTCCGATTGAGCGAATTTTTTGTCTCATCAGTTCCGGGTCATTCAAATTCTTATTGTTTGGCATTGAGTATGCCTGAGTAACGATTGTCTGCACATTTTCTTTAAAGTGCGAGATTTGATAAGACATCACGATATAGTTATAACCACCATATCCGGCAAGTATCAGGACAATTACAACAAGCACGAATTTAGTGGTTGAGCTTCCTCGCTCATTCTGATGCGGCAAGTCTAAATCAGAATTCTTATAGTCTTGATTGAGCGAATTAAAAATACTTTCTAACATATTTAGTACTCCTTCGGGAAACAAACTAACGAAACACACTTTTGGGTTGAATTTATTGTTTTAGCGCGGCGGAAACTGCTTCTCGCACAATTGCTTCGGAAATGCTTTTATTATCTATGATTGCAGCGTGTCCTATTGCGTCAAGCAAAATCCACTTAAAAGAGTCACCGATGGCTTTTTTGTCGTGAGAGAATGCCTTAATGATGGTTTCAGGGGCAATGTCGTCCGCTCGCGGAAGTTTTCCGATGCTGGCGACAACATCGCTAAACAAATTTAACTCATGTTTTGTAATTTTGCCAATATTATTTGAAATTTCTGCCGCGGCGCTCATCCCGATGCCGACAGCTTCGCCATGTTTGAAACGTTTGTACTCGGTGACTTTCTCAAGCGCGTGCCCGACCGTGTGACCAAAATTTAGAATGCGGCGCGAGCGGCTGTCCTCACGTTCCGCGTTTTCGCGTTCGTCTCCCGCGACAATTTCGGCTTTAAACTCAATGTTGGCAGCGATTAAATTTTGCAATTTAAAAAGAAAACGCTCATCTTCAAAATTACGCCGAAAACTTGTCGGGGAAAATTCGTCTAAAAAATCTTTGGTTTGATCAAAAAGCGCACGGCTGGAGATTGCTCCGTGTTTGACAGCTTCGTAAAGTCCGGCCCGAACTTCGCGCAGCGGCAAGGTTTGTAGCATTTTAACATCAATCAAAACACCCTGCGGCTGGTGGAACACGCCGATCAAATTTTTGCCAAAACTATTGTTGACGGCTGTTTTGCCGCCCACTGAAGAATCAATCTGCGATAAAAATGTAGTCGGAACTTGAACAAATGCCAATCCGCGTTGGAAAATTCCTGCTGCGAAGCCAGCCAAATCACCGACAACGCCGCCTCCTAGAGCGACAACGGCATCTGAGCGAGTTAAGTTTTGCTCGGAAAAAAACGCTAACGCTTTTTCCAGAACACGCCAGTTTTTATATCTTTCACCGTCCGGCATCAGGAAAACCGAAACTTCAAAACCCGCGTCCGCCAGACTTTGCTGCGTTGTTTTCCCGTAATGCCCAATAACTTTGCGGTTTGAAATGACGCAAACGCGTTGGGCGCGTTCGCCGACCGTCCGACGCGCAAACTCTCCGAGTTGCGCTAAAATTTGCCAGCCGATTTGAATTTCGTATTTGTGCGCGGCCGCTCCCGGCAGCGCAACAAGTATTTTTTTGGTGCCGTCCATCACGGTAGAATTTTATGAACGAATTAAATGTCGGTAAAAAAATAAAATGAGCGCAACAGCGTGGGAGTGCGTCGCGCTCATCGATTTGTGGTTACCGTCCTCACCCCAGCAACCACTTGAGACGGAAGGGTTCACCAGCCATCTCGATTGGCGGAAATATACAACTCTCACAGAGTTTATGCAAGTTGCGGTTAAGCGGCCACTTGTTGATTGCCCAATTCCTGCTCGATGACGCGGGCAATGCGTTGCGCTTGACTGTTAATTATTGCTTGAGATTCGCCTTCAATCATCACGCGGGCGAGCGGCTCTGTTCCCGAATATCTAAGCACCAAGCGGCCCTTTTCGCCCAATTCTTCCTCAACTCTGTTGATAACTGCCGCAACGGGCGGAATGCTCTTCAAATCTCGTTTTTCGCGAACTCGAACGTTTAAGAGAATTTGCGGAAAACGAACAAAGCCGGCGGTTAAATCCGAAAGCGCGGCGCGTCTCGTCTGCATTACTTCGAGAATTGAGAGAGCCGTCAGCATTCCGTCGCCAACCAGGCTGCGTTTGGGAAAAATTATGTGACCGGATTGTTCGCCGCCGAGACTGGTTTCGGATTTTAATAATTCTTCGAGCACATATTTATCGCCGACATCGGTGCGAGCGAGCTTAATATTACGGGTTTTCAAAGCTATTTCCAGACCTAAATTGCTCATCGAAGTGGACACAACCGTATCTTTTTCAAGAGCGCCCTCGGTTTGCAGATGCTGCGCCATAATCCAGAGCGCGGCGTCGCCATCAACCAGATTCCCATCAGCGTCAACAAACAGTGCTCTATCCGCATCGCCGTCAAAAGCCACACCAAAATCAGCCTTTTCAGCCAGCACCTTGGAACGAGCTTTTTCGAGATGGAGAGAGCCGCAGTCATCGTTAATATTGCGTCCGTTGGGATGATTAAAGATGGCAATCACGCGAGCGCCGAATCTTTCAAAGAGCTGCGGAGCTAAATCTGAAGCCGCGCCGTTGGCGCAATCAACTATTATTTTCAAATTATTCAAAGACAAATCTGAAAACTCACCGGCCAGATAATTTAAATAACGCTGCTGCAGCTCGCTGCTTGTGTTATGCACGCCGTTGTTATTTTTAAAATCCGCAGCCCGCAACCCAAAATCCGGATTTGAAATGTCCGCTTCAATTTTCCGTTCTGTCGCTTCGTCAATTTTTTTGCCGGACGGCGAAAAGATTTTGATACCGTTGTCGTAAAAAGGATTGTGCGAGGCGCTGATTACGATTCCGGCGTCTGCTTTTTGAGCGCCGGTTAAAAAAGCGACGCCCGGAGTTGTGATGACTCCGGCGGAAATACATTCGGCTCCGGCAGCCTCCGCGCCCGCGCAAACAGCCGACTTAATCCATGAGCCCGATTCACGCGTATCGCGCCCGATGATAAAGCGCGGCTTTCGATCTTTGATCTTTTCGCGGAATTGTCTGGCCAGCGATTGACCGACGACATAAACCGTCGCTTTATCAAGCGGAAACTGCCCGGCTTCGCCGCGCATCCCGTCTGTTCCGAATAATTTTTTCATAATAAAAATTGCTTTCTCTTAAATAAAATACAAGCTGGATTGTTCAAATATTAAACTTCCTTGTATAACTCAAAATACGAATGCAGTACAAATTACGGAAAGCGACCGCGAAAAGATTGACAACCAAAGCCGGATTGAGCGAATCTTTAAGTACGCTTTGCTGGAGTTTTCGCGAAGCTAACCGCTTCTTCTAAAACTTTCAGCGAGTTTTCTCCTCACGAAATCATCTATCATTTCGGTAGTTTAAAAAATATTTCGGGAATGTCCTGATGCATAAGGTTTTAATTTCTTTTTTTGTTTTATCTTTTTTGACGCTCGACGCTGCGGCGCAGACTGCAAATCCGCAAACGTCGCCGACTGTTCGCCCGCGCATAATTTATGTGCCATTGACGCCGCCTTCCGGTCAGGCGTTAGGAACGCCCCAACCAACGTCGTCGCCGCATACCGCCGCGTCTCCGAAACCCGCGCCGACAGCAACTCCTAATCCGTATGTGACAATCGTCCCGAGCGCATCGCCCGGCTTTCCAACCCCGTCACCAAGTCCGGTTCAGCGCCCCGCGCCGCCCGTACCGAGCGTTTCCGGTGTTCCCAGTCCGACGCCTTACCTTCCGGTCGTGACGCCAGTGCAGTCATATGTGATGCCAAAGGCCATGTTGACGCTCGGACAATTTCGCAGCCGTTTGATGGAAGCGAAACGACTGCTGCAAACGCGTCCCGTTACGACGGCGATGGTTGACGACAAAAATAATTTGCTTGACAGCGCCGTTACGATTGCCCTGCTTGATCCGAAAACAAATTCGCTGCAAACCGTCTCGCTTTCCAAAGAAACATTTTTAACTCTTTATCAAGAATCGCCGGCGCTCAGTTCGCTCGGAAAAATTGTGCGCGTGCGAACAATTCGCGCCAACGGCGTTAACACAGCGGTTGTTGCTACCGATGAAAACGGCCAATCTCTTGTGCCCCTAGTCGTTCAGTATCCGGTTGAACGCGCCGGAAAATTTTACGAGATGGCTTATTACATTTCGTCTCATCCCGCTTTGATGTCGTCGGAAACCGCTCTTGCCGGACAGCTTTACGTTCGCACGACGCTCGAAACCGCGCTGGCTAATTTGCGCGCGCGCGGTAAATTTATTTTGCCCGTTGTCGCCGCTGAAGCCGAAAAACTCTGCATCGTCGAACACGTTGATCATCAGCGTTTTTTAACTGAAAATCGCGCGGCGCTCTACAATGAAATTTTTACGCTTTTTGCTTTAAACGAAGGCAGTACTTATCGTTACGCGGTTAGTTCGGCCGGCGCGGGCGGATTGGTACAAATGATTCCTTCGACCTATCGGATGGTTCGCACCGCGCATCCAGACGTTCCGTTAATGCCCGATTTTGTCGAAGGCATGAGAAATCATGTAAACGCAATGCAGGCCATGCTGCTTTACATGCAGGACACTTACAGCGATTTGATTGGCAACGAGACGATCTCAGGCGCGCTGACGGACGGGACGGCAACCGACGGCGAATTAATGGCTGCCGGATACAACTCAAATCCGGCCCGCCTGCCGCTTTACTTGCGGCGGGGCAGCGCCAATTGGCGCGTTCTGATTCCGCGCGAAACTCAAATGTATCTGCAAATTCAAAGTTCGATTGAATCAACCGTCGCGCCGCTGCCGCCAGTCAAATAAACCTTTCAAACTTTGTTTGCTTCAAATTCTTTGAGAAATTCTCTGACGGATTTGTTCGAGATTGGCGTTAACGAGTTTTACCGGAGAAAAAAACTCGTCCTGCGTAATTTCCGCTTTGACGAATGCGGTCGGTTCGAACGATTTCATTTCTTCAGCGGTTGAGAATTCAGCAGTCGCTAAAACAAGATTCCACAATTCGCGGTTCAAAAACATATCAATCAATATCGTCTGTCCGGTTTCAAGCGTTAAATCATAGCGGTTGTAGCGCAGTTGATTGCCTTCAAAAACGGACAAAACCTCGTATTCGCGCTCCGTCAATTCAATTTCCGCAGAGACAAAACGGGATAAATCCGGCGGCGCAACCGCATATTTCTGGACAAAATAACCGGAACGCTGCCTGGTTTGCGGATTGCGAATTTGCCGCAGCCAGAGTCTCGTTTCAGTCAAATAATCATCGAAATACTGTAAATGTTCGCTGGCGCGGGTGAGCGGATCGGGCAAATCTGCGAGCAGAAACCGCCGTTCAAATTTTATTTCCAAGTTCTTCATTTTGCTTTAATTTCCAAAGAGAATATTTTGTTTCTCGCTCGGCGCGCTTGTCAAAAGAAACCGCGTTTGATTTACTTTTCGTTTTACCAAAATACTTTGGAGTGCAACGATGAAAGTTTACAAACGTTATTTTTACTTTATTTTTACATTGATTACAGCGAGCGGAGCCGCCTGTTCGACCGCGCCGACAATTACTACGATTAATTCAAACTCGAACACGGCTGTTATCATTAATTCAAACGCCGCCAACTCAATATCGGCAAACACCAGCGCGACACCGGCAATTGCCGCTTCGCCGCTCACTGCAGCCACAGCCGGAAGCCCAAGCGCCGCCATTGCCGCGTATTATCAGGCGAGAGTCAAAAAGGATGAAAAGAGCTTTCGTCAGGCGTTGTCAAAAGCCACTTTGAGCGAGTTTTCCGCCAATGCCCAAACCGACGGCGAAAAAACGCTGGTTGGTTGGTTTAACGGTTTCAGCTCGCCGCCGAAACAGCCCTACGAAACCAGAAACGAACGAATCTCAGGCGATGTCGCGCTGGTTGAAATAAAAGACAGCGACACCGGAGTTTGGTCTCTAACTAGACTCGTTCGCGAAAATGGCGAATGGAAAATGGATTTAACCAACGCCACAGCTACTTCTCTGCTTAAACAACAGCCTAAATAGTAAAACAGGACATAAAAACATCACGGGAAAATTTATTATGAACAAGCAAAGTTACATTTTATCAACTATCATCGCGCTCGCCGCAGCTTTATTGATTGCCGGATGCAGCGCGCCCTCGATCAACACGGCGACAAATCTTACCAATAAAACAAATTCTAATTATCCGGCGACCAACACTAATTTGTCGCTAAATGCTAATCGCAGCGCGAACACGGCAGTACCGACGCCAACGACTAAATAAAGCTCTTCGCTGCGTGTTTTATCGGGAGAAACGAGCATTCGTGCTTGCTTTTGAGCCAGCCAAGTAAGAAACTTGGAAGTAATGAACGCATTTTCAAGCAGTAAGTATGACGCAATTTTGTTTGTGTCATTTGGCGCGCCCGAAAAGCCTGATGACGTCTTGCCATTTTTGCGGAACGTAACGCGGGGGCGCGGCGTTCCCGACGAGCGACTTCTCGAAGTCGCTGAAAATTATCAAATGTTTGGCGGGAGAAGTCCGCTGAACGAGCAAAACAAAGAGTTAATAACAGCGCTCAAAGAATCTCTGTCAGAAATCAATCTGGATTTGCCGATTTACTGGGGCAATCGTAATTGGAACCCGTATCTTGCCGAAGTCATCGGCGAAATGAAGCGGGACGGCGTCAAACGCGCGCTCGCGTTTGTCACGTCGGCGTACAGCTCATATTCGGGATGTCGCCAATATCGCGAGGACATCGAAAAAGCCAGACAGGAAGCCGGAGCCGAAGATTTGGAAATTGATAAAATTCGCGTTTTTTACAATCATCCGAATTTTATTGCTGTTAACGCTGAAAATCTGCACGAGGCGCTGGAAAAGATTTCTGCTGAAGATGAAAAGCGCGCCAAAACAGAAATCGCTTTTACGGCGCATAGCTTGCCGCTCGGCATGGCGCAAAACTGCGATTACGAGGCGCAATTGCTCGAAACCTGTCGTCTTGTTGCTGATTCAGTCAATCATCAGAATTGGCGCTTAGTGTTTCAAAGCCGCAGCGGAGCTCCGGGAATGCCCTGGCTCGAACCGGATATTAACGATTACCTGCGTGAGCTGGCAGTCAGGGGAGTGAGCGATGTCGTTGTCCAGCCAATCGGATTTATTTCCGATCATCAGGAAGTTATTTTTGATTTGGACACGCAGGCCAAAGCGACGGCTGAGAGTTTGGGCATAAATCTAGTCCGCGCCAAAACTGCAGGCACGCATCCGGCTTTTGTCGCAATGATTCGAGAACTGATTTTGGAACGCTTGACGCCAAACGCGGAGCGGCGTTTTAGCGGAACTCGCGGCGCTAAATCTGACGTTTGCCCGATGGATTGCTGTTTGAGCCGTCACATCTCACGTCCGAAATCAGTTTAAAATTGATGTCTCCGAAATCCGAAATCCAAAATCCGAAATCCAAAATCGTCGTTGTTGGCGGCGGTTTGAGTGGTTTATCGGCGGCTTTCCGTCTCAGCGAGCTAAAAGCGGAAGGTAAATTCGCCGGTGATTTCCTGCTGCTCGAAGCCGGTGAAAGGTTTGGCGGCGCGATTCAATCACGCAGACACGAAGATTTTCTGCTCGAATTTGGCGCCGACGCTTTTTTATCGGAAAAACCCGAAGCCGTGGCGCTCGCAAAAAAACTCGGTATCGAAGACGAACTGATTCCGACAAATGATGAAAACCGCCGCGCCTTTCTGGTTCGTCACGGCAAACTGCGCCCGGTTCCGGCGGGTTTTCGACTGATTGCCCCAACGGACATGCCGGCGTTTTTCGCTTCGGAAATTCTCAGTCGGACCGGCAAAATTCGTCTGGCCAACGAGCGGTTTTTGCCGCCCGGCGCTTTCCTGAAAGACGAGACTGTGGGGAATTTTGTTCGCCGCCGGTTTGGCATTGAAGCCTTAGAGCGCGTCGCGCAGCCGATGCTGGCGGGAATTTACGCCGCCGATCCGGAAAAACTTTCAATGCTGGCAACGCAGCCGCAATTTCTTAGGCTGGAACAAAATTACGGCGGTGTCATTCGAGGTCTGGAAGAAACTATAAATCAGGCCGGTACTGAAGATTCTCAATTGTCGTCGTCCGCAAGCAGCGCGTCGGGTGCGCGCTACAGTCTTTTTTTGTCGTTTCAAAACGGAATGCAAACCTTGCTTGACGCGCTTGAAGCAAAAATCGCGAAAGATAATTTTTGTCTTAATGCCAAAGTCCAAACAATTAGCTTTGATGAAGCAAAGCGTTTGTGGCGAATCAAGCTTGAAAACGGAAACCAAATTGAGGCGGACGGAGTTTGTCTGGCTTTACCGGCTCACAAAATTGCCGCACTTTTGCCGACTCAGTTTTCTCAACTGGCAAACGAACTGGCGGCAATCGAACACGCTTCGACCGCGACGATTAATTTTGGATTTGCGCGCGACCAAATTGCCCATCAACTGGATGGATTCGGCTTTGTCGTTCCTTTTATTGAGCGGCGAACACTGATGGCCGCAACTTTTTCAAGCGTCAAGTTTGCGAAACGAGCGCCGACGAATCACGTTTTACTGCGCGCGTTTGTCGGCGGCGCGCTGCAGCCCGATAAATTTGCGCTGGACGATGATGAAATGATAGCGGGAGTTTTGCAGGATTTTCGCCAGCTAATCGGCTTAACCGGCAAACCGCTTTTTGCCCAAGTTGCCAGGTGGGAGCGCTCGATGCCGCAATACCACATTAGACATCTCGAAAAAGTTGAGAGAATTAAAAATCTGCTGGCCGAAATCCCGTCGCTTGGACTCGCGACTACAGCAGTAGACGGCGTAGGAATTCCGGACAGCATCAGACACGGTGAACGAGCGGCGGTAAGTTTGTCGGCAAATTTAGAGCGCGATAATTTGTAACTTGTTGTTTGTCAGCGATGAAAACATTTCAGGATTCGGCGTCAATAAAACTGTTAAGCTGTCTGTTCGCAGATACTCCGAGAGAACATCAAAATCTTGCGGGTCAGACTTTTCAAATTGCGGTTCGATAATAGCCAGACGCCGTAGTAATTCGTAAAAATGCGCTTTGTCTGCTCCAAAATCACTCGCTTTGCCTTGAGTAACCAGGCGGACATTGATTTTTTCGTTAACGTATTTTGTTATCAGCGCCGCCGCTAGACTTATTCCGCGCTCAAATCTCAGAGTTGTTTCTTCGTCCGGTTTTTCCAGATGCAGATCCGCGTCAATAATTATTGTCAGGCGTTGCTCATCTTCGGTTGAATATTCGCGCGTCACCAGATTTCCAGTTCGCGCGGTCGCTTTCCAGTCCACATAACGCAAATCATCCGAAGGCTGATATTCACGCAATCCCAACAAATCCTGTCCGGCTCCGACTCGCGCCGAAGTAAACCGGCCGGCCCGTCGTGAGAGCGCCGGCAATAAATCACTGATATCGGAAAGCTGCGGAAAAATGAAAATTTCGGTTTCCTGCACTCGCAATCTTCGCCGTCTCTGCCAAAAACCAAACGGGAACTTAGTCGAAAGCTCGAAATCTTTGATAATAAAGCGGCCACGCGCGGCAAAAACTTGTTCGGTTTGTTGTTCGGCGGCATTGCGCCGAGAAATATAAACAAAGTAGCCGACCGCTTTTCTAAGCCAGGGCGCGCGCAGGAAACGCGCTAAAGCGAGCGGCGGCCGAGCGACGGCAAACCTGCGTCCGCCAAAAGGGTCGTCAGTCATCGAACCGCGCAGAGCAAGCGTCACCGAAAAAGTCGGCAGCAAAAATTTGCGATTGTTAAGAGCAATAGCAAAACCGATTGGGGCAGATGCAAAAATCGCTTCGGGAAATCTCACCTTGGCTTCGAGTTTTTTTAAGTTCGCCCCGCCCAATACAAATGAAACGACGAGCGTCGCAAGCAGAAACGAGAGCACTAGAAAGAGTAGATTATTCCCCGTGTTCCAGGCGGCAAAAGCCACAATCGTGACAATTCCGAGAAAGATTAATCCGCCCGAAGTTAGTTCAATCGGCAAATCAATTTGCGAAAATTCCCGACTGGCGGAACGAGCCAAGGGCGGCACGACAAACAACAAAATCAAGACGACGAAAACCAGCGAGGCTACTGCCGCCGCGCCCGCAAGCCGCGGATTATTTGCCCACTGCGCCCAAACGGTGACGATGGCCAGACCAAGCCCGCCAAAAACCACAATCAAACCAAAGACGCCATTGCGAATGTCTCGCCAACTAATGTTTTTGAGTAGTTTTTCCAAAATACAGTCTGGAAAGTCTGGAGAGCCGGAAATTTAGAGAGTCGTGAAAGTCAGTTTGATTAAAATTTATTTAATTTTTAAGAGTCACGACTCTCTAAACTTCCGACTTTTAAATTGGCACTGCAGTTCGACCCATAATTTCGCGCAAAACGTTTTCGGCAGTTTGCTGACTCGAGTTAAAAGCCGCAGTGCGCGAATTGACTACGACGCGATGCGCAAAACACGGCACGACAAGTCGCTTGACATCGTCCGGCTGACAAAATTCGCGTCCTTCGACAAAAGCGAGCGCCTGCGCGGCGCGAAAAAGCGCGAGACTGCCGCGCGGGCTAACGCCGAGTTCGAATTTGTCAGACCCGCGCGTCGCTGTGACGATTTCCATCAAATAATTAATTAAGCTTTCATCAACACGAATTTCCGTGACTTGTTTTTGCAGCTCCAGAATGTCACCGACAGATAATACAGGACGAATTAAATCGAGTGGATCGGCCGTCGAGCGGTCATGCAAGATTCGTTTTTCGTCGGCAGCCGATGGATAACCCATTGTCAAGCGCAGCATAAATCGGTCAAGCTGTGATTCCGGCAGCGGATAGGTGCCATGATGCTCAACCGGATTTTGAGTGGCGAGAACGATAAACGGCGAAGGTAGCAGGCGCGTGACGCCTTCGGTGGTGACTTGCCCTTCGGCCATCGCTTCGAGCAGCGCCGACTGAGTTTTCGGTGTGGCGCGGTTAATTTCGTCCGCTAGAACAACGTTGGAAAAAATCGCTCCCGGCTGCCAGTCAAATGTGCCGTTGCGCTGATTAAAAACCGAGCGCCCGAGCACGTCCGAGGGCAGCAAATCAGAAGTAAACTGAACGCGTTGAAACGAAGCGTCAAGCGCCAGCGCCAGAGAATGCGCCAGGGTAGTTTTTCCCACACCCGGAACATCTTCGATCAAAACGTGCCCGCTGGCTAAGAGAGCAACGATGGCTAATTTAACCGTTTCGGTTTTGCCGCGCACTACTGATTCTATCGCCGCGTGCAGCTTTTTGAGCCGAGCGCTGGAGTCTTCACCAGGAACAGCGGTCAGCGAGGCAGAAGAATCGCTTCTGGTCTCAATAGTAGTCGTCCAATCTCGCATTTTATTTGTACTTTCTCTTGAAAGGCTGTCGGCGCATTTTCCCTTGGGAAAGATGCTATTTTAATCTTAACCGTTTGCCGCCGCGCCTGCACAAATTTTTTTGCGGCTCGTCCGTTTCAATTTTGCAGCTGGTTTTGCTATAAACTTTTTAGTGGGATCGAAGATGAGGTTCCGGGAACTTTTGGCGGGATTTTTCGTGCATACGAACGGAAAACCTTCTCTTAGCATCACAATTGCCAAATTCGGAGAAATTTATGAAAACTGTTCGCTTTCAAACTTCTAAAAACCAACGCGGATTCTCGCTCATCGAATTAATGATCGTAATCGCCATTATTGGTTTGCTCATCGGCGTCGGCGTTCCGGCGTGGAGCTACATGGTCAAGAATGGCAATGAAACCGCCGCCATTCAATCGGTTCGTCAAATTTCGGAACGCCAGGCCCAATTTGCTTCGAGACACAGAGGCGAATTCGGGACATACGACGAACTGATTAAAGATACCGGCTTTAATGAAAATTTCAAGGGTGAAACCCCGACCGTGAACGGCTATATTTTTTCACTCAAAGTTGATAAACACGCCGCCGGAAAACCTGCCTTTTGGTCGGTCAATGCCGATCCTGAAACACCGACTTCGGGGACACGGCATTTTTACCAAGATTCAAATACCAGCAACATTCGCTCGAGCGAAGATGGCCCGGCCAGTCCGCAATCACCGCCGCTCTAAAATCATGTCGGCAAAGCGCGTTTGCTTGACGCGAGCAGGGAATCTTTGCTAATTTTTGATTTCGCTTTAAACCAAAAAATTGCGGCAAACCCGGTCACTTAGCTCAGTTGGTAGAGCATACGCTTCACACGCGTAGGGTCACAGGTTCAAGTCCTGTAGTGACCACTAACAGTTAACAAAGAAAAGGGCAGTCACTTAAAAAGTGACTGCCCTTTTATCTCTTAACTAAACTTGTTTTTCCAGCTGTTCAAATACCCGGTTTTTTGTTGCCTTTATCGTTATCGCGATTTTTGTTGTCATCACGATTTTTGTCCGGTTGTTTATTGTCATCCTTGTCCTTTACCTTTACTTTCGGCTTATTGTCTTTGTCAGGAGTGTTTTTTCCGTCCTGCGCTGAAATACCTGTACCACCAATAACTGTCATAAGAATGAGAACAAGGCAAGACTTTTGTAGATTATTCATGACTGGTTTTCTCCTTGTTTTGGTTAACTTCTGAAGGCACATCAAAGGAGAGAAGCAAATGCACCGCGTTTCCATAAGCAATTCTAATGCCCTTTCAGAAAATATATGTTTCGCGTAATTAACACAGCCTTTTTGCTGCGAGTGGTTTACCATTTAAGGCAGACGCTACACGATTTGGTTTAGCGCCTTATGTTAATACGAAAACTTCCGACATTCCCATTTGCGTCAAAAGCTCGCAGCGAGACTGTATGTTCTCCAACTGAGACTGGAACTTCAACTGTGTACCGCTCATGACTGCTATCAGAAATTCCATCATCCGAGGAAACTGGCTGCCAGTCCTGTCCGTCCAAGCTGACTTCCGCCCGTCGCAGTCCGCTTCCGGCGTCAGTCGCATCAAACGCGATTCGCGCTTTGTCACCAACAATTGTCGCCGCTCCGGCTGCGGAAACTATCGGCGGAGTGTTATCTATGTCAACTATTTGGCTGATGCGCTCGCCCGTCAGACTTTGTCCGGTCGGGTTGGAGATGGAATCGCTCGCAACTATTTTCAAAACATAACTCCCATCAGCCAGGGCTGCGCCGTCAATCGTGTAAAAAGTATCGCGCAAATTGTCTTTTAAGAGCCGAAACGTCTGCTCAGCTGGACTGCGATAATAAACAGAATATTCGAGTTTATCGCCATTGCGATCTTCCGCCGTCCAGATTAGGCCGCGCGCTCCGCGTTGATAAAGTCGGCGCGGTGCAACAATCTGCGTCGGCGGCAGGCCGAAGTTTGTCGGGTCTAAACCGGAGCTTTCGATATTGGGATCAATCTGTGGTATCGCATTTGGCTGCAAACCAACGTTTGTCGGCAGCACTTGAATACTTAGAATCTCCGGCGCAATGTTTTGCGGCAAATATGAGACGTTGACCTCGCTTAAAACCGAAGGAATGTTTCCGCCTGCTCCGGCGGCAGCTTTCCTGAGAGTCGCCCGATACTGAAAATACCTGGCTTTTGGGCTCTGAATTTGAGTTCCGGCAGCTTCTTCGGCAGCTGCGCTCCAATCGCTCCAAGTCGCGTCGGGCCTTTCCGTATTTCCGGTGCGAGTTTGCAAGCCGACAATGCCGGTTCGAGTCCACCAGATTCTGCCCCACAAAGCGCTAGTGCGAGCGTCGCGGACATTAGATTCAAAACTGCCTTCGGCAACGGTCTCATTACTGAATTTATAGAGTTTGCCGCTGTTGCTGGATGTGGCAAAAATGTCCGCGCCGCGAGTTTTAAAAGTCGAAATTTGCCCTTCGTTTGATTGCAGCAAAAGAGTTTCGCGGCTGTTATTGGTTACAGAATAGATTCTGCCTTTGTCAGAAGTTCCGATGAGGACGCCCTCACCGCTCGGATTGGCGGCGAGCGAAAAAGCCGTGACGGTCGTCGAACTCCAAATAACCTGACTGGAGCCATCCGGCAAAATACGAAAAACAGCTGATTTTGCCGCAGAAACATCATTACGACTGCGCAGCGGCGTTTGCGGCAGCGGATTATTAGGATCTTCGGCGACGGAAACCGACGTGAGAGTTGCAGTTGCGCCCGCCGGAGCGGCAACGGTCGCGCCGCTGGCCGCCGCCGCACCCGCATTGCCGGACGACGCCGAAGCCGAATCGCTCAGCGCCAAAACGTAAATCGAGCCGTCCGCTCCCATCGCAATATCGTGGATTTCACGAAGCGGCGCGGGCGCGTCAAGGAGTGCAAAAGCTTTGCCTTCGGGTGAAATTCGCAAAACAATTCCGTTTGCGTCCGTCCCGGCAATTACATTTCCCTGTTTGTCGGTTGCGAGCGAAATAATGTGAGTCTCGCTCGAATCAAACAGCAATGATTCTTCCGGTTTGGCGTTGGCGGTTTTGACGCGATAGATTTTCCCGTTTTCCCCTGTTCCGACAATCAGGCTGCCGTCACCCGCAATCGTCAAACTCCAAATATATTTGTCGGCAGGATCAAAATAAACTTCAGCTTTGCCCCCCGCGTCAACTCGATAAACCTTTCCGTCCGGCGAGGTGGCGGCAAAAAGCGTGTTATCTTTGCCAATCGCCAGAGCGGTAACATCCAACTCGTTAAAGTCAGCAAACAATGCTCCTTTGCCGGCTGCGTCAACCTTAAAAAGCCGGCCATCGCTGCCGGTTCCCAGAAAAACATTGCCGCTTGCGTCCACCGCGCTCGACCAGACAAAAGATTGCTGCGTATTAAAAACTTCGCTCAAACGAGGCGCTAAAATTATCGCGCCGGTATCGGTGATTGAAACGCCGCGCGCATCGCCGCGCAAAACTTCAGCCCGCGAATTTACTTCCCACACAATCGGTTCACTGGCTTTGACTGAAAAACAAAAAAGAAAAACCGTGACCAGAAACGCCACGATGCGAAAGTTAAGATTATTCATTCGAATTACAAAAATTGCGGAAGACACTATTTTTAACTTAATTCAATTCCCAGATTCTGGAAAGTATCGAAGTAGATTTGATGCTTTTTTTCATCAAAACAAACAAAAATAACTTTCTCATTCAGTGACATCATCTCTGAAAATCTCAAGCCTGGTTTTTATTGTTCGCGTTTTTCACTAGCTGCCAATAAATCTGGCGTAAAGCGTGCGAGCAACTGCCGCATCATCAGTTCCGCGAATGATGGCGCGCGCATCACGAAAAACCGTAATTTCAAAATCGTCTGCGTTAAAACGCAAAAGATATGTATTCAATTTCAAGTCAAAGGCATTTTCGAGACGTTTTGCCAAACTCTCCAAATCTATGATTGTCGGCGCGGGCGGTGAAATTTGAACCGCGTTGCGCCCGCACAAAACCGCTTCAAAACCCGAGGCTTCCGCATTCAAACTGTCAAACTTTCGCTCGCCGCAGGACGGACAATTCTCGTTTGGCTTTCCTAGCTTGATTTTGCGCCATTCGTTTTCCCAAACATCAAATTGCATCAGGCAATTGTGAAGTTTATCAAAGTTTCCGGTTAAAAATTTGAGCGCTTCGGAAACCTGGACGGCAGCGACGACGCTGATAATCGGCTGAATGACGCCGGCCGTGTCGCAGGTTGCGGCGCTTCCGGCGGGCGGCATTTCTTCGAAAATGCAGCGCAAACACGGAGTTTTATCGGGGCGAATCGTCATTGTGACGCCGTACGACGATACCGCCGCGCCGTAAATCCATGATTTTCCTGATTTGATCGCCGCGTCGTTGAGCAAATAACGGGTTTGGAAATTGTCAGTTCCGTCCAAAATCAAATCGCAATCTGCGACAAGCGATTCAACGTTTGAATAATTAACATCAGCGACGATTTCTTCGACCTTTATTTCGGAGTTAATTTCCGCGATTCGTTTTTTTGCTGCAACGGCTTTTGGCAGACGTTCTCTCGCATCTGATTCGCCGAACAAAGTCTGCCGCTGCAAATTTGAAAATTCGACAAAATCGCGGTCAACAATTCGCAAACGTCCCACTCCGGCGCGCGCCAAACTTTCGGCCTGTGCCGCGCCGAGCGCGCCGCACCCGACGAGCAAAACGCGTGATTCCAATAATTTTTCTTGCCCCTTTTTGCCGATTCCGGGAAACAGAATTTGTCGGCTGTAACGCTCGTTCATTTCAATTCTCATGTGATAACTTTTTGAGCGCCGCCCGGCTCATTTCCTTCACAGGGGCGTCCAAACCAGTCCAGATTTTCTGCTGCTCTACGGCTTGCGCGACGAGCATCGCCAGACCGCCAATTGTCGGCACAAAAACCGATTGAGCTTCTTTGATCAACCGCGTTTCAAACGGATTGTAAACCAAATCGTAAACTAACTTGACGCCTTCAAGCTGTTCCGCAGTCAAGGGGGTTTCGTTTTCCGTTGCGCTTTTTTTCATCCCGAGCGGAGTCGTGTTAACCACAATATCGTAGCTAATAATCGGCGATTGGTAATCGGTTATTAACTTTATTTCAACTCCAAAATCTTCTCTCAGATTTTTCGCTTTCGCTAAATCTCTGGCAAAAACCGTGACTTCCGCGCCTTCGTTTTTGAGCGCGTAAACAACCGCCCGCGCCGCGCCGCCCGCTCCAAAAACCGCAGCTTTGGCGTTTTTGACGTTGCCGTAAGAATTCTTGAGCGGTTCAATAAATCCGCTCGCATCGGTATTAAAACCGTGAAGCTCGTCGCCGACGATTTTAATGGTGTTGACCGCGCCGATTTTCAGTGCGGTTTCATCAACAAAATCAAGATATTTGATGATTTCAATTTTGTGCGGAATCGTGACGCTTAGGCCGCGCAGCTTCCAATCAATTTCACGCGTTTTCGGATTGACCATCCGGCGGATAAATTCTTCCAAATTTTTAACCGCAAACGGCACATAAACCGCGTTCTGCCGATGAAATTTAAAAGCGGCGTTGTGCATCTGCGGCGAAACCGAATGCGCGGTTGAGCCTGCAACCAGCCCGTAGATTTCGGTGTTTTCATCTAATTCCTTGACGCGGTAAATGTCAATCATTTCCTCAGCCGTCAATTGTCCCGGCGCAGTTGCGTTGTCGTCATCAAGCGAGGCAAAAGTCATAAACGCGCCACGCGATAATCCCAAAATCCGAGTCCAAATTCCGTGTTCGCCCATCGCAATCGGAATGAATTCAACTGGAGTTTTTTTGATATATTCGAGGTACTTGATTAAAACCAATCCATCGGTTACTTCGTTTGATTGTGTGGCAACTTTAAATGAATTCGGAATAAGTGCTTTTGGAAGCTGAGGCATTTCCGGTTTTTCTAAGGAATTTTCATGAATTATTTCAGCAAGTCCCCAGAGATCATCATAGGGTTTCAGAATACCAATGACATTTGGAGTTTTATCAAAATCGTGATCTGAAACGATAATAAAATGATTGTCTAATTTTTTAACAAACTCTTCGCCCTCTTTATCTAATTCAACGCCAAACATTTTGTTCATTGTGAAACTTGCAAAAAGTTTCAGATGAATATCAACCTCAAGATCAACCCAATGAATCTCCTCTCTTGAAATAATTTTTTCCCATCGACTAAATCTTTCCCGAACAGCTTTCTCAATTCTATGCTCATGTTCTTCAGATTTGTAAATGCGCCTAGCAAAAACAAACTTCTCATCCTCATTTTTTGGACGAGACGTCGCCAAAAAAGGGGTTTGAATTTTTTCCCGTAAATATTTCAATGCAATCAAAGCCAATTCAAATTCATTATCTTGCAGACAATCAAAACGCAGTTCGATAACATCGGCGAATTCTGCCGCGCGTTCAATTTTCTCGACAAAATCGCTGGCTGTTTCCGCGCAAACTGAAACGCAAATTTTTCCGTTGTTCATTACCAAAAGTTAGCCACAAAAATAAAAAAGACGCAAAAGCCGGAGAAAGCCTTTGCGTCCTTCGCGTCTTTGCGGAAAATTTATTTTTTGAAATCTCGATAAGCATTTTCGCCGTAAGTTTCCTGGTAGGTGCGAACCGCTTCATCTTCGGACGGCAATCCGAGATTGTCGGTAAACCGATTCATAAAGGCGAACGCGCCGGTTTGCAGCACGACTTCCATCGCGCCCTGTTCGCCGAATTCGGTTTTGAGTTTAGCAAAATCCGCGTCGGTCACTGATTTGGGGTCTTTCGTCAGTTTGCGGGCAAATTCCACCGCCGCCAGTTCGCGCCCAGTCAAAGCCGAATCGTCTTTTTGCATTGCCACAAGTTTTTTGACGTCAACGCCAAGCCGCCGCAAACCCAAGACTTGATGTAGAGTGCAGTAACGGCACTGGTTGGCGTTAGAGACCGCAAATGAAACCTGAAGCTGAATATTGCGATCAATCGTCCAATTGCTGCGATTGGCAAAACCGAAGTCGCGCCAGGTGTTTGCAAATGCCGGCACGCGCATCATCGCGCGCTGCGAATTGGCAAGTCCCAGTCCCAAACCCGCCGCCGGTTTTTGCGCTTCTTTGGCGGCGTTAACGGCGGTTGTCGTCGCCGTTATTTCGTCATCGGAAATCAGCGCGATGCGCGCCGATGGTTGATTTAACTGCGCGAGGTTGGCGGGCGTTTTTGGTGATTTGTCATTGAGCACCCATTCTTCGACCGGCAAATTCAAAGCTTCGACCGTCCGGACAAAATGATTAAAAAAGCAGACGGTCATGGTCAATTCGACCATTTGCGAATCATTGTATGCCGCGCGTGTTTTGGCAAAATCCGCGTCCGTTACTCCGTGAACGTCGCGCGTCAGCAAATCGGCGTAGCGAAGCGCAAGATTTTCGGATTCGCTTAGACCGGCTGTTTTATTGTTCTCCAAATCTTTGAGCAAATTTTGTCCCGCCGCGCTTGCCCGCAGCCACCGCGAAGCGTGCGCGAAAAGATACGGCGAGTTGTAAATTTGCGCGATTTTTAAACCCATCGCCATTTTTGTTTCGGGCGCAACGGTTCCGCCAAACAAAAACGTCTGCACCAGATTGGCCATTTGCGGGGCGGCTTTGGTTTGCGCCGCTAACGCTAAAATATAGTTGGGGGCGTTGCCCGATTCGAGCGCGTCAGCGTTTTTGATATTTTTGACCATTTCCGCGCTGGAGACAGCCAAACGCGGTTTGGCTGCGGTTTTTTCGCGCGCCGCCTTTTCCAAACTCGAAAATGAAGCAAGCGCCCCTGATTTGTTGAGATCATCGTTTGCCGCGGCGGAAACGACAAATGACAAGACGAGAAAGATAACTGCAAAAATTTTCATAAAAACTATAAAGATTCATCTAAAGTATAATCAAAAACGAAGCGACCGATGTAAATTTTGCCCGCGCCATTTGTCGGCGCTTCAATCAGAAACGAATAAATCGCTCCCTTTTTAGGTTCGACCTTGGCTTTGACTTTGCCAACTTCGGCGCCGGTTTTAGCGTTGTAAAATGTTACGCGCAAGGTTTCGTTGTCCATCCGTTTGTAACCGAAAACATATTCACCCGCTGCCAATTTTAGTTCTGACATATTTAAAACCGTGTCGGTTTTTAAGAAATGCGTGTATTTGCCGTCGGCTTCGTAACCGGCGGTGATGATTGTGACGCCGAAAATATTATTCTTTCCGTCGGTGATTCCGGCAGCGGTGCGAAATTCGGTTTCGATGTTTTCTTTGATAACCGGCGCGCGTTCGGGAACAACAGTTTTGAGTTCTGCTTCGCTCATCTTGCGCCAATTTTTAGCGTCCTGAGCAAAAGCGAAGCTGGAAAAAGCACAAAGCAGAGAGACAATAGTTAAAATAAATTTCATAAAGCGTGACTTTTTAAAATAAAAACTTAAAGCTCGCCTGCAGCGTGCGCGGCTCAAAAGCCTGGGTTGATTTGCCGAAATTAGCGAGCGACAAATCTGCGTTCGGCAAAAACAGATTGACGTTGTTAAGCGCGTTAAATGCTTCGAGCCGGAGCTGCAATTTCTTAGTTTCGCTAAACGAAAACGCCCGCGAAATGGCTAGATCAACTGTTTTGTAGCTCGGCCCGCGAAAGGTGTTGCGCCCCAAATTACCGTCTTGGCCGGGTGCGGGAGCGGGAAAAGCAGAAGCCGGAAACAATCCGTTTAAGAAATCCTGACGGCTGAAATTGGTGTTAATTGGAGAGACGGGAGCGTTCGGGCGATCATAAAATCCGCCGCCCACTGCGCCGCCGCCTGCATCGCGGTTGTAATCTGCCGCTCCGTTCCAGACCGAAAACGGTCTGCCCGATTGCGCCGTGATAATCGCGGAAATCTCCCAATCCTTGGTTAAATACCCGATAAAATCATCGCGTTTGTTAAGATAGCGCGGATTCCAAACTGTCGCCAGAGAAAAGCGATGCGGAATGTCAAAAAGCGAGAGCGCCCGCTCGCAGCGCAGGCAATCAATGTCCTGGGCGCCTTTGCCCGGTTCCGAATTGTCCTGAAATTGCCCGGTCGAAGTGTCAGAGGCAGTGTCAATCCATTTTGAGAAACGGTAATTTGCCTGAATCGAAAAGTCTTTGGTAAAGCTTTTGCGAATTTCCGCAGTCGCGCCGTGATAATTTGAGCTGACGCCGTTGGTGACAAAAAGGAGCGTTCCAAAATTCGGATTGAGACGATTTTCCACTCCGTCCAGCCGGTCGCCGCGAAAACGGTTGACGTCGTCAATCCGTTCGAGGTTAACGCCGAGTGTGCCCGTGTAACCGATTTCCACAATCCAGCCGCGCCCAAGCTCGCGCTGCAGGTTCAAAAAGAAACTTTCGCTGTACTGCATCTTGATATCGGGATTGACAACAAAACCGGTTGGGCGCGGAGCGGCCCGTTGACCCGGCAGCGGATTGATGCCGCCAAACGAATTTAAACCACGCGCAAATTCCGAATTAAACGGAACCGGAATGCCGTACAAAATTCGCGTGCCGAAACCCAAACTCGGATTGGCGGCGTTGGGCTGCGCGACAATTTGCACCGCGTCCGGCGGCAGCGCTCTGGCTCCGGCGATTGACTGTCCGTGATGTGGCTGATAAGCCAGACTAAAACCGGCTCTGATTGAAGTTTTCGAATCGCCGAACGGATCAAATGCCATCCCCAGACGCGGCGAAAAATTTAACATTTTGGGTTTGTAAAGTCGCTCGACACGTCCGATTGTGGCGGTCGCAATCTGCTCGGGGAAACTGCTCCCCGCCCCCAAAATTATTGAGGAAAGCAGACCTTTGCGTTCTCTGGCGTCGCCGAAATAATCCCAGCGCAAACCTAAGTTTAAGTTGAGCCGAGAATTCACGCGGTAATCGTCCTGCGCGAAAAGTCCGAATTCATAAATCCTAAAATAGCGCGGAAAACCAACGGGCTGTCCGGTGCCGGGATCAACCGTCAGCGTCTGACGAAACGGTTTGTCGTTAATAAAATCAAGCAAATTTTGGCTGTTGGTTTGTGCCGGATTATTAAAGGTGTAAGTTCCGGCGGACGCCGGACCGATTGCCAAACCCTTAAAAATTCTGCGACCTTCGCTGCCGAAACGAATGGTGTGCGCTCCGCGCACGAGCGAAAACGTATCGCGGAGCTCGTAGGTTCTGAGCTTTGTCCGGCTGTTAAAAATATCGCCGAACGGAGCGGTGATTCCGGCAACCGTGATTTCCGGCACAACCGCATCGTCATTCCCGCGATTGACGTTGATAAATCCGGCGGAGAAGCGTAAATCGTTGACGGCGTTAGCCAGAGTGCGCGTGTAGCCGAAAGTGAAATTTCCAAACGCGCCGTCAAGCGGCCCGCGCTCGTTGCGAACGGCTTTGCCAAGCGTCGCCGCTGCTGAACTCGTTCCGCCGTTGTCGCGCTGATATTCGGCAATCCAGCGAAATGTCAGTTTGTCCTTGTCTGTCAAAGAATGGTCAATTCTGGCTAAATATTGATCGGAGCGTAAATAGTCGGTGAGATTCGTGACGGCTGAGCCGGTTGCCGGCAATGTTACACCGCCCACCGTTAAATTGGTCTGATTTTGATATCGTTGTCCGTTCGCTCCCGGCAAAGGCACGGGCGCGGCGAAATCTCGAAATAGCTGCGCGGCGATGCTGTTTGGTCTGGTTTGCAGAACGTAGTTGCGAAGCTCAGGCGTTTCGACTTGAAACGAATAGGCGCGAGCGACGGCGTTGCGCGAACCTTCGTAGGAGCCGAAAAAGAAAGTTTTTTTCTTGATGATCGCGCCGCCGATTGATCCGCCAAATTGATTTGAAACCTGCGGAGCGCGCTCCCGGGCAAAAAAGTTGCGAGCGTTAAATGCGGCGTTGCGGTGATAATTCCAGACCTGTCCGCGCAAATCATTGGTTCCGCTTTTGGTGCGCATATTGATCACCGCGCCGTTGCCGCGCCCGAATTCGGCGCTAAAATTATTGGTTTGCACCTGAACTTCTTCAATGACTTCGACGCTCGGGACGATTGCCGGTTCGCCCGTATTATTGGCGTTGGTGTTGGTTGCGCCGTCCAAAACATAATTGTTGCCGCGATAACGATTGCCGTTGACGGTGATAACCGGCGAATTGGTGAGTTTGGTGGAATTGGCCGCGCCAGGGATAGCCGTCGCTCCGGCGCTTAATTTCGATAGAGCGAAAACATCCCTGTTTGGAATCAGCAAATCAACTATTGCTTCGCGGGTAACGGTGTCGGAAACGCGTCCTTCGGTTGAAACCTGAAGCAAACTTTCCGAGCCGCCAACCTGGACGACGGTTTGAATTTCGCCGATTTCGAGTTTGACGTTAAGCTCGGCGACTTGCCCGACGTTTAACTTTAACTGCTTTAGTTCATAGGTTTTAAAACCCGGAACGCGGACAAAAACCGTGTAGGTTCCCGATGGCAGACTGGCAAAAACAAACCCGCCGTTGTCATCGGTCGTCGCAGTTTTGACTTGTCCGGTGGCGTCAGATTGAGCGACGACCGCCAACGCGACAATCACGTTGCCGGTTATATCGGTGACCGTGCCTTTGAGCGTCGCTTCGGTAATTTGCGCCGAAACGGAGGTCGCGAGGAGAAAAACGAGCGCAATAAAACTTAGTAAAAAGCTGAATCGAAAAAACATTTTGAAAACCTGTGTTTAGAGAGATTAATAGGAAAGGTGCGAACGAATTATAAAATTGTCAACCAAGGAAAGTAAAGTTTACAGAAAATTAACGCTTTGCTTCGAGCGCTGACAGCCTTTTTGCTAAATCTCTGACGGCGCGTGCCATTTCTCCCAAACGGCGAAACGCGGCGATTGAGCGCAGCCAATCCTTATTGTCAAACGCCGGAATGCCGGAAATTATTTTGCCCGGTTCGATGTCGTGGCTGGTCGCCGATTTTGCCGTCACGACAACATCGTCACCGATTTTTAAATGTCCGGCGATGCCGACTTGCCCGGCGAGAATCACCCGTTTGCCGATCACGGAACTGCCCGCCAGTCCGGTTTGCGAACAAATCAGCGCGTCCTCGTCAACCGTGCAGGAATGCCCGATTTGCACCAGATTATCAATTTTCGCCCCGCGTTTGATTCTGGTTTCACCGACCGAAGCGCAATCAATCGCCGTATTCGCGCCGATTTCCACATCGTCTTCAAGCACTACTCGCCCCGTTTGCGGAATTTTGAGCCAGCGTTTCTGCTCCGTTTTGGCGTAGCCGAAACCGTCCGAGCCGATTGTTGTATTGTTGTGAACAATGCAGTTAGCGCCAATCTCACAGTTTTCCCGAATCGAAACGTTTGAATGAATGAGCGAGTTTGCGCCGATGACGACGTTTTCGTAAATGGTCACATTCGGCAAAATCTGCGCTCCGCGTCCGATTTTGGCATGAGCCGCAATCACCGCATTCGCGCCGATAAACGCGTTTTCGCCGATTTCTGCCGTGTCGTCAACGACGGCTGACGGATGAATCAACGGGGCGTGTTTTTGTTCCGGATGGAAAATCCGCAAAGCGCGCGTGTAAGCCAGATACGGGTCTTTGGCGCGCAGAATCGCGATGTCCTCGCGTTCGACAGTTTCCTTTTCGTTCAAAAAAATCGCGGCCGCTTTGGTGGTTTTGATTTGCGCGGTGTATTTTGGATTTGCCAGAAAACTAACGTCGCTGGCAGCAGCAATGTCGAGTCCGGCCGCGCCCTTAATTTCCTGATTTGCATCGCCCTGTTCAATAATCGAAAACGTTTGTTCGGCAAGTTCGGCTAGTCTCATAAAAAGTTAATTCAATGTTTATACTATGAAGATCATTCAAAATTGCTCCTCTTGCGCAAATACGATTTATTAATTCACCAAACATTCTAAATCTCGTGCAACAGAATGGTTTAGCTACTTAAATCATTCTTGATTTGCAGAAATATTTTGTCTACCTTGCTAAACTTTTCTTGTAATAAAATCTGACGCTTACACAGAAAATAAAAAAGATTATAATCGCCACCAAACAAACTAACAGAACATTTACTACCTTGGTAATTCCGCTCAGTGCAAACAGCAAAAAGATCACAGGAAGACTCAGAAGCACCAAAGAATATAGCCACTGTTTTAATTTATCAATGCTCCAGATCAGCATTAGAGTGCTGACAAATAAAGGAACTGAGAAAAATAGTAAGAGAAAGATGGACTGACTCCAATTATCATTAGTCGAATCAGAAATGAAAAGGAGGGAGATGAGCATTGCTGCCACGACCAAATAAAAAGTGGCTCCCACGAATCCAACCACGAATTTTATGATTTGTATTAGTATTTTACTTATAGTCATCATAACTTACCTCTAAAAATCAGGATTTAAGCCCTCAGACAACGGTTTTTAGTGGCGATTTACTTGACACCAGTTAGGTTATGCTAATTTATAAAAAGTTTAGGCTGAGTTTCGGCCCGCGTTGATGATCCCGAAAGAGCAGCGCATGACAAGTTTTTCATAAGCGTTTTTGTGTTCGGGCGGCAAATTATTTTCTTCGGATTCGCGCACCCTGGTCAGCGCGTATTGCTGGATTGTCGTCAGCGGCAGCACGATCCGCTCGCGCATTTCGATTGACTGCTGTTCGACCGGATAATCCGACATCAATTCGGTTTTTCCTGAAATTTCGAGCAGATACTTTTTGGTCAGTTCGTATTCATCATAAATCTCGCGCCAGATTTCGCCGTAAACCGGATGCTCCGCCTGAAAAAACGTCAGCGGAAAAAAACATTTCTGCATCGCCATTTCGCAGTTATCCATCAGCGCTTTAAAAAAAGCGTTTTGTTGATACAAATGTTTAACCGCTTCGATTTTGCCCTCCGCGTCTATCTTTTCAAACGCCGCGCCGACTCCGTAATATCCGGGAACGTTTTGTTTTAATTGACTCCACGCGCCGACAAAAGGAATCGCCCGCAAATCTTTGAGCTCCAATTTTTTAGTCGTGCCGCGCCTTGCCGGACGACTCCCGATGTTGGTTTCAGCGTAAAATTTTAAAGGACTGGCGTGCGATAGATAATCGAGAAAGAGCGGATGATTTTTAAGTTTGTCATACGCCTGATAACTTTCGTCAGCCAGTTCTTCAAGCAGCTTTTCTTCGCCCGGAGCAAAAGTGTGTTTTTTGGCGGCGAAAATGTGCGTGTATAACCCGGAATGCAAAAGCTGTTCGATATTGTATTGCGCGGCGTCAACCGTTCCGAAGTTTGACGAAACGGTTTGTCCCTGGACGGTCAGCTGAACTTCGTGATTAGCAATTTCAGCGCCCATCGAAGAATAAAATTTGTGAGTTTTGCCGCCGCCGCGCGCCGGGGGCCCGCCGCGACCGTCAAAGAAAACCACTTTCACGCCAAAATCACGCGCCAGCTCGGTCAACTCGTTTTTGGCTTTGTAAATACTCCAGTTCGCCATCAGATAACCCCCGTCTTTAGTGCCGTCGCTAAAACCGAGCATAATCGGCTGAATGTCGTTGCGGCGCGACAGATGTTCCCGATAAACGGGTGTTTCGTAAAGCTCGCTCATGACTTTTCGGGCGTTTTGCAAATCCGTAATCGTTTCAAACAGCGGAACGATGTCAACGCTGATTTCTTCGGCGCGCCATCCGCCGAGCAGAAACAATCCGTAAACTTCGAGCGCGTTTAAGGCAGTCTGGCATTGCGAAATAATGTAACGCTCGCAGCCTTCCGCGCCGTTTTTTTCCTGAATGATTTTAACGGCGGCGATTGTTTGCAGAGTGTCTTTGGCCAAGTCGTCAGTCAAAACTTCAGGATCAATGCCTTTTTCTACTGCAATTAACGCTTTGATTTTCTCAGCATCGCTCAAATCAGCGTAATTTTTTGGCAAAGCGTCGGTCTGCTGCGCAATATGGGCGAGCACATCGCCGTGAGCGCTTGATTCCTGGCGAATATCGAGCGAAGCGAAAAAAACGCCGAAAAGGTTGATTTTATCAATCAGCGCATTGACCAAATGGACAAATAAACCGGCGTGGCGAGTGAGCAAAGTCGTTTTAATTTCATTGAGAGCCGCCAGAATTTCGTTTTTGGTTAAGATGTCGCTCGATTGCGGGGTAAAAACGTTTGCATAAAGTTTCTGCTCAAGCTCTGCCAGCTCAGTTTCGACTCCGGCAAAGGTCAGACGGCGTTTGAGCGCGCGGACATCGCGATAATACGCTCGTAAAATCGCGCTTCGCAGCGCTTCCGCAGTATTTAAGGTCGTTTCCACCGTGACAAACGGATTGCCGTCGCGGTCGCCGCCCGACCAGAAACCCATTCGAATCGGTACGGAATCGGTCTGGACAAAATTTTTCAATTCCGAAACGATATTTCCGGCTGCCGTGTAAAAAACGTTTTCGAGATACCAGATCAGGCTGACCGCTTCGTCAAACGGCGTCGGTTTTTGCTTTTTAAAAAACGGCGTGCGTCCCAACTGCTGCAAAAACGTGTTGATGTCGGCAACGTTGTTTTCGGCAATCGCCGTGGTCAAATCATTGATAATTCCCAAAACCGAACCGGGATAAAATTGCGTCGGATGCGCCGTCAAAACCAGACGGACGCTAAAATCTTTCAGCTTCTGAGTTAATTCCTCGATTTTACCGCGTTGAATGACCGATGATTCGAGATGTTTGAGCGTTCCCGCGCCCTGCGTATCGTTAACTTCGGCGAAACCCGCGTCTTCGAGCGCGTCAAACAACACGACCTGGCGTTCGGCGTATTGGACAAAGCGAAAAAGCAAATCAATATTTTCAGCTTCGGTCGCGTTGGCGGATTGTCTGCGGAAGAAATTTTCGATGATTTCGACCGGACTTTTCCGGGCTTGATAACCTTCTTCGCAATCGTTCAGAAAGAGCGACAGTAAAATTCCGGTTTTTTCAATCCGGTTGAAGGGAAGCGAGAAAAACAGGCTGTTGTAGAGCTGAAATTTGATGCCGACGATATCCTGAAATTCCTGCGACCGGCTGTTGTTGGGTATTTGAATCATTTTTTGGAGCAAACTAAAAATTGGCTTGGTGCGTTAGAAAAGAATAAACTAACTTTCCGAGAGACAAAAGGAGAGCCGTCATGATTCACCCAAATCCAGCGCCACTCGAGAAGTTTTACACGGTCGAAGAATATTTAGCTTTTGAACGCCAATCAGAGGAAAAGCACGAATATATTGACGGAAGAATTATTAAGGTTGAAAGCGAATTTGAACCGACATCAATGGCGGGCGCAACCCGTAAGCACAATCTGATTAGCGGCAATGTTTTCGGAGAATTGCGAAATCAACTAAAGGGCAGCAACTGCGAAAGCTATATCAATGATATGCGAGTCCGAATGAAAAAAACTCGCTACGGCTATCCGGATGTGGTTGTTGTTTGCGATCAACCCGAATTTGCTGACGACGAATTTGACACTTTGCTCAATCCGGCACTGGTTGTTGAGGTTTTATCAAAATCAACCAGATTTCGCGATAAAACAGAAAAACTCGAAACTTATCAAAAGCTGGAAAGCGTTTGCGAATGTCTTTTGATTGAGCATGACAAAATGCGCATTGAGCTTTATAAAAAACAAACGCCGCAACAATGGCTGCTCCAAATTGCCGAAAAGGCCGATGAAGTGATTACGCTCGAATCAATCAGCTGCGAGCTTAAATTATCGGATATTTACGCTCAAATTAACTTTGAGTCTGAATTAATTGAATCGGAAGACTAAAGCATATTGATCGGATCAATTTCTAAATTGACCGCCCGCAAATCGCATTTTAATTCTTCGGCTTCGGCGAGGGCGAAATCAATTGTCTCGCGTAATTTCTTGCGGTTTTTGGCTTTGACCAGAATCTGAAAACGAAATTCGTTTTTGAGACGGGCGAGCGGCGCGGGCGCGACTCCTAAAATTCGACACGAGTTCTCTTTGTTTGCTCGCTCCAAACAGTTTCGCAAAATATCGCCGGTTTCAACGGCGTGAACATAATCGCTGTGGTGAATCAGGAATGAAGCCAGCGCGACAAACGGCGGATAGCCGAGTTTTGAGCGAAAAGCGCGTTCGACTTTGTAAAACTCTCCGTAATCCTGAGCGCAAGCGTGACGGAGCGCATAATGTTCCGGATAGTAAGTTTGAATCAAAACGCGTCCCGGCAGCTTTCCGCGCCCCGCACGTCCCGCCACCTGCGTAATTAACTGAAACGTTCTTTCGGACGCTCTAAAATCCGGCAGCGCGAGTCCAACATCAACCGACACGACACCAACCAACGTCACGTTCGGAAAATCGTGACCTTTGGCCAGCATTTGCGTTCCGACCAGCATGTCAATCTTGCCCTCGCTAAAATCGTGCAGGGTGTCTTCGAGCAGATGTTTTTTAAGTGTCGTATCGCGGTCAACACGGGCGATTTTTAAATCGGGAAATCGAGCGCGCAAAATGTCTTCGAGCTGTTCCGTGCCTTCGCCGAGGAAATAAATATATTTGCTCTCGCAGGCGGGGCAAACTCGCGGCGTCCGCGCGCGATGATTGCAGTAATGACAACAGAGCGCATTTTCGCGTTTGTGAAACGTCAGAGTCACGTCGCAATTCGGACATTTAATCGTTTCGCCGCACGAACGGCACATGACAAACTGCGAAAACCCGCGTCGGTTAAGCAGAATCATGCTTTGCTCGCCGCGTTCGTGCGTTTCTCCGATGGCCGCGAGAAGTTCGGGCGCGAGAATCGCATCTTTGCCGTTTTCTATAAAACATTCGCGCATGTCCAGGATTTCTGCCGTCGCCATCGGACGATTGCCGACGCGATAAGGCAGATTCAGATAACGATATTTTCCGGTATTGGCGTTGTGAAAAGTTTCGAGCGCGGGCGTCGCCGAGCCCAGCACAATCACGGCATTTGCCTGATGCGCGCGGACAATCGCCACATCGCGCCCGTGGTAAAACGGCGCGTCCTGCTGTTTGTAGGAACCGTCGTGTTCTTCGTCAACAATCACGACGCCCAAATTATCAAGCGGCGCAAAAACCGCCGAACGTGTGCCGATCACGACGCGCGCTTCATTGCGCTTGATTCGCCGCCATTCGTCAAACCGCTCGCCGGTTGAAAGCTGCGAATGCAGAATTGCCACATCGTCGCCGAAATGAACCCGCAGACGGCGCGAAAAAACCGGCGTCAAAGCGATTTCCGGGACGAGCATCAGCGCAGTTTTCCCCTGCTGCAAAGCAAAATCCATCGCTCTGATATAAACCTCGGTTTTCCCGCTGCCCGTCACGCCGTGTAGTAAAAAAGCCGTGTAATTTTGCTCGGCAACTGCGCCTAAAATTTCATGCAGAACCGCGCTTTGTTCGGTCGTTAACGTTAAATTAAGAGTTTTCGGCAACTTCGCATGAGCGAGCGGATCGCGGCGAACTTCTTTGACAAAAACCTCAACCAGACCGCGTTTTTCGAGCGTGTTAATCGCCGATGCGCTGATGTTGGCCGCTTCGACCATTTCGGCAAAACCGAACTCGCCGCCGGTTTCGAGCAAAAATTCGATGACTTTTTGCTGCGGCTCGGTTAATTTTTGGGCCGCGCCATTCGCGTGGTTTTCCGGCGGCAATAATCGAACTGCTTTGCGGCGTTTGGGTTTTGCCTGAGCCGAGAGCGCGCGGTGAAAAGTTTTGAGCCAGCCGCGCGTTTCGAGCTCGCGAACAGCGCGTTTCGCCGCTGATTCGCCAAAACTCTTGCAAACATCGCGCGCCGAAATTTCTCCTTTTTCGGCGACAAATACTAAAACTTTGGCTTTGACGGTTTGCAGTTGTTTTTCCGTCAGCCGCAAAATTTCGTTGTGTCCTTCTGGCGTCGCACAAACGATTTGCTCAATCGTCGCGTTTAACCCAGCGGGAAGCGAAGTTTTCAGCACTTCGCCCCACGAAGCAGCGTAATAATCGGCAAT
The DNA here is from genome assembly GCA_038212235.1 of Pyrinomonadales bacterium. GTDB lineage: Bacteria > Acidobacteriota > Blastocatellia > Pyrinomonadales > Pyrinomonadaceae > JBBQUS01. The sequence continues at coordinate 23,776 of JBBQUS010000001.1, read as the reverse complement.
CCAATGAGTCAGTCTTAAAATTTCGGGCGTAATCAGCGGCTCGGCGTCAATCAACTCAAGCGCGTCTTTTAAATCTTCCGCGTCAATCCCGAGCGATGAATCGAGTTCGTCATGAAGCGCGACGACATACGCCGTCAACTGCTGTTTGCCGAACGGAACGAGCAGCCGCGCGCCTAACTTAACCGTTGTCTGCATGGCAGTCGGCAAACGATATGTAAAAGTTTGGCGCAGTGGGCGCGGCACAACTACTTCCGCAAACTGCGCGGCAGTTTGAGCGGTTATAGGTGATTTTAAATTTGAAACTGCGGCAAAAGACATTTCCGGCCAGGCTCACTACAAGAAACAAGATTAACCGTAAACGAGCTTTGCCCGCAACAAAGAGAGATATGAGGAAACAGCAAACAACAGTTTACTTTTTCGGCTATTTTTGATTTGAACTATTTTCAAGCGCGGCGCGCACCCGTTTCATATCTTCCCAAACTTCACGTTTTTTGGTCGGGTCGCGCAGCAGATAAGCGGGATTAAAAGTCGGCATCAGCTTCATCCCGCGATAATCATGAAACTCCCCGCGCATTTGCGAGATTGATTTTTTGGTATTAAGGAGCGCTTTGGTCGGAGTCGCGCCAAACGCAATAATAATTTCTGGATGCGCGATGGCCAATTCGCGGTGCAGGTACGGAATAAAAAAGTTTAAGATTTCCGGTGTCAGTTCGTCTCCGGCGGAAATATACTTGACGACATTAGTCAGATAACAATCGGCGCGTTTTAAACCGATTGAACCCAATATTTTGACCAGCATTTCGCCTGCCGGTCCCATAAACGGTCTGCCGCTCGGAGCATCCGGCGCGCCCGGCGATTCGCCGACAACTGCCACGCGTAAACCAGGAGCGCCTTCGCCAAAAACAAACAGGCGACTGGTCAACGCCGGAATTGCTTTGGCCTTTTCAAGCAGCTCCTGATTTACTTCGTCGAGCGTTTCCGTCGGCGGTAAATTTTCCTGATCTGCAAACAAAGATTTTTGCATTTGTTTATTGTAAGCGCAGCTTAATAGCGTTTTCACCCGCTACATATTCGATATTAAAGCCTTCATCTCGCGTTCCGCTGCGAATGTGCATTCCCAAAATTTTAATTGATAACGGTGCAGGAGTTTTAACAATTAAAGTTGTTGGATTACCGGGTTTCTGTGTTCTGTAAAAATGAATTCCTTCAAGCTCTACTTCGACCGCTAGAACAAAACTTGATTTTCGTTTTGAATCTGTGCCGTGCACAAAGCAATTAGCAAAGTTTGATTCATCAAAATAGATTTCGTTTTGCGAATCAGGAATAATTTTGTGGGTTTCTAAAATATGCAAAACTTTATCTCCATCAGCACCATGCCACAATTTGCGAGTATCCATTAGAAAACTTCCTTTTCCAATAATTTGAAAATATACGAAATTCTCTGAGCTTTTTGCTTCGGTGTTTTATTTCGCAGTTTTAGAATTTTGTTAAAGCAGGAACCACTTTCGATTTTTCAAAGTTTAAAATTAAGAAAGCAAAACAGTATGCCTTTCCAGCCCTCCTTCGGTATCAATTAATTGCAGTGTTTTTTCAATTATTGTTTTGTCTAGTTGAGAAACTACAATCATATGTGAGACGCCCAAATGTATTCGTACATTTGTTTGAGGAATGTAATCACCAACCTTAGATAAAGATTCTGGCGTTATAAAAAAGCACCACCTGCGTTGACCGTTTTGCAATTCAACTGTGACCTCAACGGCTCCTTCAATAGAAATATGATCATCAATAATAAATGATTTAAGCGTTTTTTCCGTTTTATTTAAAGTCATTTGAATTTACTTAACAGTTTTTGCCAGTTCATCGCGGACGATTTTCATGTCTTCCCACGTTTCCCTCTTTTTTGACGGGTCGCGGAGCAAATACGCTGGATGAAATGTCGGCATTACTTTGACGCCGTAATAATCCTGAAATTTTCCGCGCAGTTTGGAAATGCCTTCTTTGGTATCGAGCAGATTTTGCGTGGCCGTGTTGCCCATCACGACGATGATTTCGGGACGCGCGACGGCGATTTCGCGCATTAAAAACTGGCGGCAGGTGCGCGCTTCCTGAATCGTCGGCGTCCGGTTTTGCGGCGGACGGCAGCGATTGACGTTGCCGATTAAAACTTCTTCGCGTTTTAAGCCGATGGCTTCGATGATTTTGGTGAGCAATTGCCCGGCGCGTCCAACAAACGGTTTTCCTTCGGCGTCCTCGTTCGCGCCTGGCGCTTCCCCGACGAACAATACGCGTGACTGCCAGTTGCCAGTTGTGTGAACAATATTTGTTCGTCCCTGATAAAGCGGGCAGCGAACGCAATCGCCAATCTCTGCGCGAATGTCTTCAACCGTTTCGTTTGATTCGGGCAAAGTCTCTTTTTCCGGCGTCAGATCGCCAAAAAGCGAAGTTCCTTCCATCTTATTTCCCTCTGATTTGTTCGATAAATTTTGATTTGATTCGGTCACGGCGGCAATCGTCGGCGCAATCGGTTTCGCAATATCCGAAGACACCGCCGGCGAGATTTTTGAGAGCTTGGTTTGTTCGAGCAGATTGCTTAAGCTACCGCGTCGCGCGATTGTCGAGACTGGTTTTGCCGCAGGCGTGACTGTTGATTTGAGAACTTCCGGCACAAACGCTTCGTCTTCGGAAATAGTTTTGGGCGCGGTTGAGGAAGCTGTTTTCGGCTGAACGACTCGTTCCGGTTTTTCAATAATCTCTGCCGTAAATTCGGTTTCTAAGCCGGCCAGTCCAAGTTCACGCGCGAACGCGAGATGCTCGCGAACATCAGAAAGCAGTTCTAAAAAATCTTCGCGCAGTGATTGAGTCATAGAGTTTTCTGTTTCAAGCTGGCCGCCGTAATTTTATCACTTCGTCAAGGATTTTATGTGCGGCTTCGTACTTTGACAGAAGCGGCAGCTCGATGGGAGTTTCGTCTGTTTTCGACAAAATTGTAATTTGATTATTGTCCGTCCCGAAACCGGAATCTGAGCGCGAAACGTCATTAGCAATTATTAGATCAAGATTTTTGCGCTCTAATTTTAAACGGGCGTTTGCCAAAACGTTTTCGGTTTCGGCGGCAAATCCGACGACGAGCAAATTTTGCTGTTTGCCTGCCCCGACGTTTGCCAGAATATCCGGCGTTTTTTCAAGCTCCAAAACCAGATTTTCGTCTGATTTTTTGATTTTTTCGCCGGCTCTATTTTTCGGACGATAATCCGCTACCGCCGCCGCCGAGATAAAAATGGTCGAATTCGCCAGTTCCGCAAAAACAGCGTCATGCATCTTTTGGGCTGAAATTGTGCGGATGATTTGAATGTTTTCCGGTGGTTCGGCGGTTGTCGCGCCGGCGACGACAGTAACTTCCGCGCCGCGTTCGCTGGCGGCGGCGGCCAGGGCGAAAGCCATTTTGCCCGAAGAATGATTCGAGATAAAACGCACCGGATCAATTTCCTCGCGCGTCGCTCCGGCCGTCAGCAGAATTTTTTCGCCGCTTAAATCGCTTTTCATCCTATCGCCGCGTCGCTGCGTCGCCGCCTCCAAAACTGCCAGAGCTTTTGCCACAATCACTTCAGGCTCGCTCAATCTGCCGGGACCGATTGTTTTACAGGCCATTTCGCCCGAGTCAGGCTCGACAAAAAAAGCGCCGTCCTGTTTTAAACGCTCCAAATTTCTCTGCGTGGCCGGATGCAGCAGCATTTGCGTGTTCATCGCCGGAGCGATCAAAACCGGCGCGGTTGTCGCGAGATATGCGGTTGAAACAAAATCATCGGCGATGCCGTTGGCAAATTTCCCGATAAGATTCGCCGTCGCCGGTGCGGCTAAAAATAAATCAATATTTTGCGCAAAATTGATGTGCGCAATCGGATCCGGATTTTCTTTTTCGTAATCGTCAACCAAAACATATTCTCCGGTCAGTGCGCGAAAAGTGAGCGGCTGAACAAATTCAGTGGCGTGCCTGGTCATCGCGACGCTCACTCGGCAACCAGCTTTTTGCAATCCGCGCAATATTTCGATTGATTTATAAGCGGCAATGCCGCCCGCGACGCACAATCCGATTCGCCATGTTTTCTTTTCTTGGATCATTTTGCTCTCTGTTTGGAAATTTAACATTGACGAATGGTTGCGGGCAAAACCGTTGACGCCAAAGCCGCTTGTGATAAAATGCGTAAATAATTCTACAACGGCGGATTAAGAATCATGACAGCCGAACCGAAACATAAATACACGCTCGAAGAATATTTCGCTCTCGACCGCAATTCCGAGGAAAAATTTGAATACTGGGACGGAAAAGTTTGGACGATGAGCGGCGCGAGCGAAAGACACAATATTATTGTTTTAAACATTGCTTCGGAATTGCGGACACAATTTCGCGGGCGAGGATGTCGCGCATATCCATCAGATATGCGTGTCGAAGTTCCGGCTTACCCACCGTACCGCTATCCAGATGTTTCTGCGCTTTGTGGCAATTCGTCTATAAAGACCACAAGCGGATTAGAGCTTCTGACAAATCCGCAGTTAATTGTTGAGGTGCTGTCAGATTCAACCGAAGGTTTTGATCGCGGCGATAAATTTACTTATTACAAATCAATTGGGAGTTTTTCTGAATATTTATTAATCTCGCAAAAGCGCCCGCATGTCTCGCAGTTTATCAAACAGAGCGAAAATGTCTGGACAAATATTGAATATAACGATTGGGGAGCGACGGTCGAGTTGAATTTTACGGATTGCAAATTGGCGCTCAGCGAAATTTACCGCGATCTGGTTTTTGAGCCGCAGCTTGAGATTGTGGGGCTAGAGCAATGAACCAACCAACGCTTTTCGACTCTGAAACAAAAACTGTTGACGCTGAAAAAATCGTGCTTTATGCGCTCGGTGAATTTCAGACTCGCAAGAAGGAATTGGTCGGGCGGGAATTGCCGCTTGACCGCCTTCGCGGAGCTTTTCGCCGCGCCGCCGAAGCGTTCTCCGCCGACGAGTTAAATGATGAAGCGCTGGCAAACGAACTGGAAAAATTAGGCGCAAAAATTGTTCGCGTACCGCCGTTCGTCGCCAAACATCCGTTTCGGGTGACGGTTTACGCGGAATTGGCATTGCAAGGATTAGAGTTTTATCGAAAACAAACAGAACAAGCAGGGAGTTTATGAGTAAATTTGCCGAGTTATGGAATTATGTTGAATTAGTCAAACCTGAAATCGAAGACGCGCTGGCAGCGCATCTGCCAAGCGCGCCTTCATTTATCAGCACAAATTTTAATGACGCGCTTCGCTATTCTTTGTTTCCGGGCGGAAAACGTCTGCGTCCCGTTTTAACCTTGCTCGGCGCGGAAATCGTCGGAGGACGACGCGAAAAAGTTTTGCCGACCGCCGCCGCGATTGAGTTTATTCACACCAGCTCGCTGATTTTCGACGATCTGCCGTGCATGGACGACGCCCCAGAACGGCGCGGCAAAACAGCTCTCCATCAACAATACGGCGAAGGAACGGCGGTTCTGGTCGGGCTGGCGTTGCTTAACGCCTCATACGGTTTGGTTTTTACGAATGTCAACGGTAATTCAAAGCAGGCGATTCGCGCTCACGCCGAATTAGTCAACTGCATCGGGGCGGCGGGAATGGTCGGCGGTCAATCGGTTGATTTGGCAATGGCGGTTAACGGGTATTGCGACCAAAACACCGATGATTTTGAAACGCTGAAAAACCTGAAAACGTCGGCGCTGATTCGCATGGCGGTCACCGTCGGAGCGATTCAAAGCGGCGCTAACGACTGTCAAATTGCGGCTTTGACAAAATTCTCCGAGCTTCTCGGCGACGCCTATCAAACCACTGATGATCTGCTGGATTTGAACGAAGATTTACGCTTGTCGCAAACAATGGAACGCCACAAAACTTTTGCGCTCAGAGAGGGTATCAGCGAAGCGAAAACACGCGTTGCCAATTTAATCGGAGACGCGAAAAAGACTTTGACAGACGAGTTTGGACTAATCGCGCCGACAACCCATCTCTGTGCCCTGGCCGATTATGTGACGGAGCGCAACGTTTGACCGTGAACGCCCAAACCGCCAGTCAAAACCTGCTTCAAGCCGATACCAATGCCGCCGAACTGAGCAGGGCTTACGAATTTTGCCGCCAAATCACCAAAAAACACGCCGTTACTTTCTACTTTAGCGCGCGTTTCTTAAAACCTGCCAAACGACTGCCGATCTACGCGCTTTACGCGCTCTGCCGTCTGGTTGACGACGAAGTGGACGCGGCAGAAGTCGCAGACGAACAGGCGGCGATTGCCGCAGTTGAAAACTGGCAAAAAAGACTTGACGAAGTTTACACAAAAGCGGACAACGGACAACGGACGACGGACAACGGGCAAGCACTGGTTTTGCTGGCATGGCGCGATATGCTGGCTAAGTACCGCATCCGGCAGGAATTACCGCTCGAATTAATGCGCGGCGTGTTGATGGATACGCACATCAAACGCTACGAGACCTGGGACGAGCTTTATCTTTACTGTTACCGCGTGGCGTCAACGGTCGGTTTGATGTCGTCGGAGATTTTCGGCTACCAAAAACCCGAAACCTTGGAATACGCCGAAGCGCTCGGAATTGCCATGCAGCTGACCAACATTTTGCGGGACGTTCGCGAAGACGCGCTGATGAATCGAATCTATCTGCCGCAGGAAGATTTGAGAAAATTTAATGTTTCCGAAGAACAGATTTTTGCGAACAGGAACGACGCGAATTTTGTCGCGCTGATAAAATTTGAAATCGGACGCGCCCGACATTATTATTCTCTCGCCGAAAAGGGAATTCCATTACTGGAAAAAGACGCGCGTTTTACGGTTTTGCTGGCGGCGCGAATTTACGGCAAAATTTTGGACGAAATCGAGCGGCAGAATTACGATGTGTTTGCGCGGCGGGCTCACACCACAAAATTTCAGAAGATTAGCACAATCCCCAAAATTTGGCGGCTGTCGCGAAAAATGTAAAATGCTGTGGCTACGATGAAGATTTCTCGAAAGGTTAAATCTGAGGTGAAAAATGAAAAGCTTTTTGTCGCTCTCTCTAATCGCTGTTTTGCTCGGTTTGCCGCTCAATATTTGGGCGCAGAAAAGAGGCGGAGTGGAAATTAATCAACTGCAGTCGCCCCAAAATCCGCGACTCGCTTTTGTCATTCACGGCGGCGCGGGCGTCATCGCCAAAGGCAGTTTAACGCCGGAAAAAGAAGCCGCCATTCGCGCCGTTTTAGAGGAATCCGTGCTGGCCGGATATCACGCGCTGCAGAAAGGTAAAACCAGTCTGGACGCGGTTGAAATCGGCATCAAAATTCTCGAAGATTCGCCGCTTTTTAACGCGGGCAAGGGAGCGGTTTTTACTAACGACGGCAAAAACGAGCTGGATGCATCAGTGATGGACGGCAAAACCTTAAAAGCCGGAGCGGTCGCGTCCCTGCATCACATCAAAAATCCGATTTCATTGGCGCGAATGGTAATGGAAAAATCTCCGCATGTGATGATGGCCGGCGACGGAGCGGAAATTTTCGCTCGCCAAAACGGTGTTCAGCTCGTTTCGGAAAAATATTTTTTTACGCAGGAGCGCTGGGACGCGCTGCAAAAAATCAAGGCCGAAGAAAAACAAAAAGCCGAAGCTGAAAAAGCCGGAAAAAAAGTTTCGCTCGTTGAATCGGCCAAAGCCGAAAATCGTCACGGGACAGTCGGCGCAGTGGCGCTCGACAAAGACGGCAATCTCGCCGCTGGAACTTCGACCGGCGGAATGACCAACAAACGTTTCGGACGAATCGGCGATTCTCCGATTATCGGCGCGGGAACTTACGCCAATAACAACACTTGTGCGGTTTCAGCGACCGGCTACGGCGAATATTTTATTCGTCTCGGCGTTGCGCGCGACATTTCCGCGATCATGGAATATCAGGGCCGACCGGTTCAAATGGCAGCCGACGCCGTGATTCAAACAAAACTGCCTGCGCTCGGCAAAGCGGACGGCGAAATTGCGGACGGCGGCATCATCGCGGTTGATAAATTCGGCAACATCGGCATTTCATTTAACTCCGAAGGAATGTACCGCGCCTACATTGATTCGAACGGCAAACCTGTTGTTCTGATTTACAAGAATTAAGGATACGGGTTAAAGCTAATGTTAAAAATCAAAAGTTTTTCTCTGCTGCTTTCTTTAACCGTGCTGATTTCGGCGTCTGCCGTCTTTGCCCAGGATTCTTCCGCTCAACCTGATAAGGAACCGGATTTTATTGTTCCAGCGCGTCCGACTGTTTCTAATCCGGCCGAATTTCAAAGACCGGGCGTTCTGCAAATTGAGTACGGGTATAACGCAAACTTTCATGCGGAGGGAGTAAGCACAGAACAGGATACTCCGCTCGCACTCCGGTTTGCCGTCAGTCGTCGGCTGCTGCTCGAATTTGACGCCGACAGCCCGATTTCTCAAACCGTTTCTGACGGTGAATTGGGCAGCGTCAGAATGACCGGCGCGGGCGATACGCAGCTTGGAATCCAGTCCGTGCTGCTGCCTGAGAATAAATCTCGTCCGGGCGTTTCAATTGCTTACTACATTAAGCTGCCGACGGCCAATATGGGCAAAAATCTCGGGACGGGCAGAGTTGACCACAATTTTATTGGGCTTATCAGCAAAACCTTTGGCCAGACGACAGTTGATTTTAATGCTATTTATTTGCTGGCCGGCCGAACGAGCGGGAGAGGATTTGCCTCAAGCGGGCAAGCGGCTTTAGCGGCTTCGCGTAATTTGAACAAACATTTCGGTTTGCAGGGAGAAATCAGCGGATTGAGCCGCAATGATGAGCAATCCGGCGCGTTATTCGGGTTAGCTGTTGCCACCTATCAGCTTAATCGAAGAGTGGCTTTTGACAGCGGTTTGCGAATTGGGCTGACATCGGCCGCGCCGCGCGCCGGAATAGTCGCCGGAATCACAATCGGAGTTGCTGATTTGTATAAAAAACACGGTAACTAACCGCTGTTAAAATCGAGTGTGTCGCTGAAATTTACGAAGGATAAATCCAAATGTCACTCATCGTGGTTGATATTGAATCGGACGGAGCGATTCCGCACAAATATTCGATGGTTTGTTTTGGCGCGGTTGTGGTTGAGCCTTCGCTTGAAAAAACTTTTTACGGTCAGACAAAACCGATTTCAGACGAGTGGCAGCCCGAAGCGCTCTCTATCAGCGGATTTTCGCGCGATGAACATTTAACTTTTAATGAGCCGTCAGAAGTAATGCTCAAATTCAAAGATTGGCTGGCCGAAAATTCAAACGGCAGGCCCGTTTTTATCTCGGACAATCTCGCATTTGATTGGCAGTGGATCAATTATTATTTTCATTATTTTACCGGCGGCAACCCATTCGGATTTAGCGGGCGGCGAATCGGTGATATTTATTCTGGCCTGGTTAAGGATTATTTTGCCGCTTCGAAATGGAAAGAATTCCGCTGCACCAGACACACTCATCATCCGGTTGACGATGCGAAGGGAAACGCCGAAGCTTTGCTCAAAATTAGAGAAATGGGAATCAAATTTCCTTTCTAAATTCACCAAAATCTAATTGAATTAAGCGGTTAGAGAAAAATTAAGGCGGCAGATTGATTTGCCGCCCTGCAAAAACCGTTAACTCATCACATTTAGCTAAAAATTAAACTATTGTTTTTTAATTAATAGCCGTTACATCCGGCGTTAAAACCGTCCAGAATGTCAATGCTGACTTTGCCGTCCGAGCGATCACTCTGATTGGGAATGACGCCGACAAAACCATCAATGATATTTTTGAGATCATCGTCGTTGAGAGACCCTTTATTAGCTTGCCCGGACAATTTGACCAGATAATCAACCGCGCTGCCAAGTAACATTTGTTTCTTCACCGCTTTTGTTTTGTTAAAGCCTTGCCGGCCAAAAAATTGTGTTTCAGGTTTATTTTAGTAATTGTTTTTGTAATAAACCTTCAAATCTTTTTCACCCGTGATATACCAGCGTCCGGCGTTTTTTTCCATCATCAAGCGCTGCTGCACTTTTCCATCGGATGTTTTTTCATCGTTCTCAAAATGCCACGCTTTGTCGAGAATCACCGTCGCTTTTTCGCCCGTCGCATCCGGTGTGACGCTGACGTTACTCAGTTCTACCTCGATGTTGTTGTAAGCATCAAAAGCCTTTTGCCGGTCGGAGCGCACTTTGTTGACGTTGACCACGCCGCCGTTATAATAATCTACATTTTCGCCGTAAAAACTCATATGCGCGTCGAGATTTCGGTCATCAGTCGCGTCTTTCCAGCCGTCCAGCGTGTCGCTGACTTCTTTTTTAACTTTAACCGCCTGTTCAGGTTTGAGAGAAGGATGCGGCGACGGCAAAACGTTAGCATTTAGAATGTTGGCGTTTAGATTCGTATTTGCCAGATTAGCATTCTGGTTTGCCTCTACGACGTTGGCATTAACGATAGCGACATTGGCACTTGATAAATTAGCATTGATATTTTTGGGTTTCGCCGTATTTTTGTTTTCACTGACGTTTACCTGGGCGATATTTTGGTTGCGGTTACGCATTGCCAGATAAATTCCCGCTCCGGCAATAGTTACCAGCAGGACGGTCGCGAGCGCTGTCAACACCACAATTTTACCGACATTCGATTTTCGCTTGAGGACAACCGGCGCGATTGTCGGTATCAACGGCGGAGGAACTGTTTGCCCGTAGTCGGTCGCTCTGCCGGAAAGATTGGTCGTCGGCGAGGCGTGAACTACGGTCGCCGGCTCATCTGACTGAACGACGGTTGCCGGTTCGAGCGGTTCAACCTGGCGCGGTTCTTCCTGCGCGACGCTTGAGAGCGGAGTTCCGTCGTTCAAACAAAAGTTTTGCGAATCATCGTAAGTGGTGCGGCAAACATGGCAAATCTTCATATTTTGAATTTTAGATTTTAGATTTTGGATTGGCAATTATCTTAAACAGTAAAAATATTTTTGGAAAAGATGATTAATCCAAAATCTAAAATCCGGAATCGGTTATGGTTCGGTAACAAATGAAACCTCGGAAATCAGCGTGTCATCGGAATCGGACGCTCCTGCAAAATAATCTTCAATCGTGATTTTGACCCAGCTCGTGCGGATTCGTCCAACGTCGAGCGTCTGCGTTTTTCGCTCATCTGCGAGCGAAAACTCCCGCACTGCAGCATCGGAAAACTTGACGGAGATTTTCGCCACGCGGTTATTTTTTTGCCAGGCTTCGTCGTTTTTAAAATATCCGGGCTCGATCTTTATTTGTTTGAGCGTTATTTCGCGGTCAAAATTAAACTGCAGCCATTCGCCGACCCCGGCTCCTTTGACGCCTTCGCACCAGGCGGTTGCCGGATTGTTATCAAATGCGAAATTCGGAAAATAAAAATTGCCGCCGTCCGGTTTACGGACGGAAGAAGACGAAGCGACAACGCGCGGCGCGGCGTTGCTCGAAGAATTGGCAGAACTATTAACTCCGACCGAGTTGGCAGGGAACGGCGTTTTATTGCTCAGCTGTTCAACCGGAGACGTTTGTTCTTTTTGCTTTGTAATCTTGTCGTTCGAGTTGCTCTCTTTGAGCGGTAAATTTGTCGGAGCAATCACTTTTCTGTCGTCATCCTGGCGGCTGAAAAGAAAAACGCCGATTCCGCCGACAACCAGCGCGAGGAGCAGGAAACCACCGAGAATAGCCGCGAAGATAATCGCATTGCCGCCCTTTTTGACTGTCTGCTGAGCATCCGGCAAAGGCGTGCTGCATTGCAAACAAAACTTGAGCGAAGCATCGTCGTCTGGCGTTTGGCAGTTTGGACAAACTCTCATAAAGTTTGAGCAGGGATAAAATTTTACCCCTTGCTTCTCGAATTAGCCTACTCGTTCAAACCTCAGGAACCCGAATCTACCGCATTTCGGATTAGTTGATAAAGCCAATTTTATCCGGCTGATTTGTTTCATTCAATCAAAAGAGCCGGGCGCGGTCGGCTTCGGCTCTTTTGATTAGCAAACTTAGTTGCTTTTATTCTTTGAAAGTTTGCGAGACCGCCAAACTTATTTTTGATGTTCCTGGACTGCTTGTTTGACTGCCGCAATCATTTTGTCAAACGGTTCGACAAACAGACGCACCGCATCAACGAGCAAAGTATCTGTCGCCTCTTTAAGCGAAATTCCGGCTTTTTCGAGATTGGCGAGGGTTTGTTTCGCTTCTTCGACATTTTCCGTCAAGCTCTGGCGCAGTTTGCCGTGATCGCGGAAAGCATCCCATGTGGCCGGCGGAATTGTGTTGACAGTATCTTTGCCAATCAATTCCTCGATGTAGAGCACGTCACTGTATTTTTCATTTTTGGTGCCGGTCGAAGCCCACAAAACTCTCTGCGTCTGGGCGCCCTTTTGACTTAATTTATCCCAGCGCTCGCCGCTAAAAATTTGTTCATAAATTTGATAAGCCAATTTTGCGTTGGCGATGGCGACTTTGCCGAGCAAGCTTTGAAGCATAGATTTTTCTTCGTCGCTCTGGGCGGTTTTTAGCTTTTCTTCGATTTTCTTATCAACCAAACTATCAATTCGGCTGACGAAAAAACTGGCGACCGAAGCGACCTGTGCCAAATCTTTGCCTTCGACCGCGCGTTTCTCGAGTCCGGCAACGTATGCTTCCGCAACTTTCTGGTAAGCTTCCTGAGAGAACAACAGCGTCACGTTGATATTAATGCCTTCGCTAATCAGCTGTTTGATTACGTCGTAACCGACCACTGTTGCCGGAACTTTGACCATTAGATTTGGACGCGCCACAGCTTGCCATAAGCGTCTCGCCTCTTCGAGCGTTCCCGTTGAATCCTGCGCCAGCGCGGGCGATACCTCGAGCGAGACATAACCGTCGCGCGTGCTTGTCGCATCATAAACCGGACGCAGCGCGTCAGCGGCTGTCTGAATGTCTTCAATCGCCAGTTTTTCGTAAATCGAAACCGGCGTCAAGCCTTTTTCGAGCGCGAGTTTGGCAATCGAATCTTTATAAAAATCGCTTGAAATAGCTTTTTCAAAAATCGCCGGATTTGAGGTCATTCCTTTTAAACCGTCTTCTTCGATCAAACGTTTTAATTCACCGGTTGTAAAAAGATCGCGGCGAATGTAATCAAGCCACGGGGATTGCCCATATTCGGCCAGCTGTTTGAGCGGATTTTGTTGTGTTTGCGCTGCTTCCATAAAAACTCCTTTATAACTTTTAACGAAAAATTTTGTCCAAAAAATCTTGTTAGCTGATATCTCTGATTCTACGCTAATCACTCACTCATCGGTAACTAAAACGTTTATTATTTCATGACCATCATCTTTTGCTCTCTCGTCAAAATATTCTGATCATTCGTGTTTGAGCTGATTGAGAATTTTCCGGTTTTGTAGTTTTTTCACATTTCCGGCGGCGATTTCAGAAAGCGAAACATTAAACTCAACCGCGATTCGGGCGACGTACCATAATACATCGCCTAATTCCTGCTTGATGTTTTCACGTCTCTCGCTTGATAAATGGCCGTCGTTGCGAATCGCTTTTTTGACTTGTTCAGCGACTTCGCCGGCTTCGCCGTTTAATCCCAAAGCCAGGTAACTGATTGCCGCGAGTTCGTTTTCGCGCGGATAAACCGCGAAATTTTCAATGGCGGCTTGATATTCTTCAAAAGTCATTTTCGTTTATTGCTCTGATTTGATTGATATTTTTCGTGTGATTTAAAAACTTGGTGACGATTTTAACAGAATCTCTAAACATGTGTCGGCGGCGAATCGTCAGTCTCAAAATTCATAATATTTGATTGGTTCTGTTAATTGCGCTTGATATTGTTTCAGCGAAGTTTTATTTGCCTCACTTGGCAAAATTAAAGTAAACCCGTTTTCATCGCCCAGAGTTTCACCGGTTTCCAGTTTGCCAAAGAATTCTGAAAATTCATGCCAACCGACGTTTTTATCGTCGCCCTCCGCCCAATTCCAATCAGCTTTTGGTCTTTTGCTAAAGGCTCGGTTTGACAGCCAAACATTTTTTTCTTTTTTCCAGGCGAATAAACTGCGCGCGGCAAATTCTTCGCGGGTCTTTCAGCATAAACCGTTTGAAGAGAAGGCCATTGTTGCCCATTTCGACAAAAGAGCGCGCGAAACCGAAAACCATCCGCATTATCCCGCGAGTTTCGTCTCCGTGAGTGGCGGCGGTAATCCACAATCCTAATTTACTCAAATCGTCAATTTGCAAAACTGCCAGAGCAATCCCATAAAACAAAGCGAGAGCCAGCAAAAATGATGCAATTTTCCCGGCAGCTTCGAATATTCTCTGCCGGTTAAAGCCTTACAGAACTAGGGGAGCGGCGATCACGGCCGGCAGCGCCCATAAAAAAGGCATCCAAAAAGAGAGCGTGAGAGCAAGGCAGATTCCGGAGAGAATTGAATAAAGAAGATTGTTTGCTTTTGTTTCAGACAAACTAAACAACAAACCGAGAAGATAAAACATTAAGGCAGAAACGTAGGAATTTGCGGTTTGAGTGTAATTTAAAAAAGCGTGGGAAAAAATAAAACTAAAAACCGTCACGGCAATAATCCAGGCAGGCAATTCGAGCTTTTTCAGGATTCCGACCAAAATTAAGGTTGACGCGAATCCGGCAAAATAGCTGAAAGTTTGAAAAACCGAAGCTATTTGACTTCGCCAAACATCCTCTTCGGCCGAGTGATAAACTTTTGTCCAAACCAGCCAACCCAGAGGCCGCCAAAAAAGATGACCGAATTCCCAGAAATTGTAGTTTTTGCCATGCTCAAAAAAAATAACCGAGTCAACATAATCGGCCGAATCTCTGCCAAGGTTTGAATGGTGTGCAGAAGTTATTCAAATGTTTTGATTCTCAAACATTTGGAATCCAGAACTCGCCGTCAGCAGTTTCCAGTTTTGTGAGACCAAGTATTGGCAATTCGTTTTCTTGACGTCCCAAAAAGGTGAAATGCGGCAGATCGTTTTGGACGGTGCGAAACCAGCCGAAGAGCGCCAGAATTTTGCGAACCGATTCGTTTTGAAATTCGCTCGCGTCAAATGCAAGAAGAGATAGATGCTGCGAGCAGCCGGGGGCGGCAACCGAGTAGAGAATTGATTTGGAAAAATCTTTGCTAAAAAAAATGTCTTGTTTTTCGAGTTGGAGCACTTCGCCAATTTGTTTGAGCAGTGGCAAATCGCTTAGTCGGGCAGCTTCTTCAGAACTGATCCGTTCAAATTCAGTCCAGTGCGCCAGAGCCGGAGTCAAACGCGAATTCCAAAGCCTGACAGTATCGTCGAATGAGCGACGTGCGGCCTCAGCACCGCCGCGCGGCGTGATGTCTAAACCTGATTTTTGTGCTTCTTGACGAGCCTTGAACAGGGCTTCGAGCGCGGCCGCTTGCAGTTCAATGGTCACGCCGTCAACATCCGCAGCGGTAATCTGCAGTTGAGCTTGAAACTTCGCGACCGATTCGGCATCCGTAAACATGCAGACGGGCGGCGTGTGAACCGCTTCGCCGGCCAGAAAAACCGCGCCGTATTCCTCTAAAATACGTTTGATAACCGGGTTTTGAATGTTTCCCAAGCTCTCAACTCGACGACCTTGATTTTCTAAAACTGATTTGAGCGAGTCGTAAAATCTAATATCTCTCGGTTCGTTTTTGGCCATTAAAATATGTTTGGGCTTTTATCGTGTTCGCTGCAAAAATTAACGTCCACATCGCGCTTCACCGGATTACTTGCTGACGACTCAATTGTCTTCAAAAACGGCGGTTTGTCAAAACAGTCCGGCACATAAAAGATAGACGGATGAACTGATTTTCCTTCGTTTGGCCAGGCTGACGGATAAATCCGGTTCGACGCAATACTTGCCGTTTAGCGCCCTCTCGTCCTAAGATTTGATATGCGAAAGTTTATTGTTTGCAGGAACCAAGCAGTTTTCATGATTGCACTGGTTGCTCTTTTTTCACCCGCTTGCGCCAGTTTCTCTAACTCCAATGTTGCTGTCTGGTATCGGAATACTCCTTCACCGGTAGCGTCGCCTGCAGCCGAAGCCACTACTGCGTCGCCGCTTCCATCTCCGGCGCCCTCGCCGACAATTGTCAGTTCACCTGCGCCGGAGCCAACGGCTTCAGTTGAGCCTAGCGCTTCTGCGTCACCGGTTGATGACCCCTTTGTCAAAGGCGGTAATCTTGACGCCGGTGATAACTCGGAAATTAAAGAAAATAATAATACGGCTGTCGTCACGCCTTCGGGAACTTTGATGATTCCGGTCGTCGGAATTAAACGCGAAGATTTGCGCGACACTTTCGACGATGCCCGCAGCGAAGGGCGCGTTCATGATGCGATTGACATTATAGCGGCAGGCGGAACACCCGTTGTGGCGGCAATTGACGGCAAAATCATCAAGTTTTTCGACAGTGAGAAAGGCGGCGTCACGATTTACCAGCTCGGGCCGGACGAACACACTGTTTATTATTACGCGCATTTGCAGCGCCGCGCTAACGATTTGCAGGAAGGCGTTTTGGTCAAGCAGGGCACGCTGCTGGGATTTGTCGGCGACACCGGAAATGCCGGACCGGGAAATTACCATCTGCATTTTGCCATTTGGACAATCGCCGAACCGAAACATTTTTACGATGGAACAAATCTTAATCCGTATCCTCTGCTCAAACAGGGAATTATCAAACCTCAATAAAAAAGGGAATAAAAAAAGGGCACGTCCTTTGCACGAAGAGCCGCGATAAGGCGTTTAGTGCCTTAAATCCAAACAGTCTTTGATCCGAGGATGAACCAAATGATTTTTCGATTTGAGCGCGCTTTTGCAGTGTCTCTGGCGGCTTTGTTTGCCGTCGGCTGTCAGCAACCGCCACAATCAACGCAGACGCAAACGACTGTTGATAATAATACAGTCGCCGTTACCCAAAGCCCTTCGCCGTCGCCTGTTCCTTCGGCTTCGCCGTCGCCAACGCCGTCGCCAAGTCCGGCCGTCGTTGCTTCAAATTATACGCCCGTGACGCTGCCCGTGCTCGATGCGATGTTTGCGGACGAGAATTTCGCGGGTGAAATGAGATCCAAACTCGGTTTGCCGGATGAACAAATCGAAAAGCTCAAAACTACCGCTCACGAGGCTACAACCAAACTAAAGGAAAATGAAAACGGCTCGACCAGCGCGGCGACGAAAAACGCGGACGAACAAATTCGCGGCATCATCGGCGACGAGAAAACAAAACAACTCGCTCAATTTGTCAGCGAGCGCTGGAATAAGGACGAAAACGGGAACGCCAACACTACCGCCGCCGCGTCAAATCAGCCGAGCAGTGTTCCAACCGACACCAGAATTGTCGTCAACGCTCCGGCATACAGAATGGATGTTTTCCGCGACGGAAAGCTTTTAAAATCTTACAAAGTCGGAATCGGCTATCCTGAATTTCCGCTCCCGACCGGATTGAGAAAAGCGAGTTCGATTATTTTTAATCCAACCTGGACGCCGCCGGACGAGCCTTGGGTCGAGGGTTCAAAAACTGTTAAAGCCGGCGAAAAAGTCGCGGCGGGAAGCAGTTTGAATCCGCTCGGCCCAATCAAAATTCCGATTGGAATGCCGAGTTTGATTCACGGCGGTAAAGCGGCGGCCAAACTTGGCGGTTTCGCCTCGCACGGCTGCGTCGGATTAACCGACGCGCAGGTCAAGGATTTTGCTGCAAACCTGGCGCAAATCTCGAACACCGAAATTAAAAAAGAAGACCTCGCGGCTTACGAAAAAAACAAAACCGAAACTAAAAACGTTAAGCTCGCTTCGGTCATTCCGGTTGAACTGCGTTATGAAACAATTACGGTCGAGGACGGCAAACTCCACATTTACCGGGATGTTTACGAACACGGTACAAACACGGAAGACAATCTACGCAAAGTTCTCGAAGCCAACGGAGTCGCTCTCGATTCTCTGACGGAACCGGAGCGCGCCAAAATTATGACTGGTTTGAAACAAATGGCGCGCGATGCGGAAGGCAATGTCGCGGAAGCCAAGGCAAATCCCAATGCGAAATCAAAAGAAGCTAAGGTTACGCGCACCATCAAGGGAGCCAAAGAATTCGTGATTGAGATTGCCGCGCTCAAAGGCAAGGGCTATCCGGCTCCGCTCAATTTGAGCAAGGGTTAAAAATTTAAAGAGATAGCTTGGAAAGTTCGTTTTATGAAACGGCGGGATAATTCCCCGTCGTTTTACTTTTGCCTCAAAAAGTTTATTTTACTCTTGAGAAGCAATTTCTGGACGACAAGATATGCAAATAAATGTCCGCTCAGCGACCAACGCAGATGCAGAATCGGTCAAGGGTTTGGTTTTCGAGGTTTTGCGCGAATATAGGCTGGAGCCTGATCCGAACGGGACGGACGC
The DNA here is from genome assembly GCA_038212235.1 of Pyrinomonadales bacterium. Classification (GTDB taxonomy): domain Bacteria; phylum Acidobacteriota; class Blastocatellia; order Pyrinomonadales; family Pyrinomonadaceae; genus JBBQUS01. Next base: position 5,352 of record JBBQUS010000001.1, on the reverse strand, counting down.
GGATTTGGCCGACATCGAAACAAACTACATCAAAAGCGGCGGTTTGTTTGAGGTACTGACGGACGAGGGCGGCTCGATACTCGGCACTGTCGGTTTGTACCCGATTAACCGTGAAACTGTCGAATTGCGAAAAATGTATTTTTCGCCCACTTTGCGCGGTCACGGCTACGGCAAAGAAACTTTGCAGCGAATGATTGAAAAAGCGCGCGAGTTTGGTTTTAAGAACATTTATCTCGAAACCAACACGGTTTTAACGGAAGCGATTGGTTTGTATCAAAAATTCGGTTTTGAACCGACCGAAGAAAAACACTCGCCGCGCTGTAATCAGGCATTTATACTCAATCTCCAAAATGAAAGCACTGCGCTTTGAAAACAACAAGCTCAATTTATCGGAAAGATCTGTGCCGAAAGCCGATTCCGAGGCTCTAGTGAGAGTCCTGTTATCCGGCATTTGCAATACGGATTTGGAAATTGTGCGTGGTTACGCCGATTTTTCCGGCACTATCGGGCATGAATTTGTCGGCGTGGTCGAGGAAGCGGCGGACGCGCCCGAATTAGTCGGGCGGCGCGTGGTCGGTGAGATTAACGCCGGCTGCAGCATTTGCAAATTATGTCGATACGGCGACCCGCGTCACTGCCCGAACCGCACTGTTTTGGGCATTCACGGACGCGACGGAGCGCACGCCGAATTTTTGATTTTGCCTTGCCGCAATTTGCTGACGGTTGACGATGCGGTTTCAGATCACGAAGCCGTTTTTGTCGAACCGCTCGCCGCCGCTTTTGGAATCACCGAACAAGTTGAAATCGCCGCGGAAACGCGTGTTGCCGTGATCGGCGATGGCAAACTTGGGATTTTGTGCGCGTGGGCGCTGGCGCTCAAATCAGATAAGCTTTTTCTCATCGGCAAACATCAGGACAAATTAAAAATTGCGGCCAGCGGTGGCCGCGTTGAAACTGTTCTGCTTGGAAATATTGAAAATTTAAACAGAACTTTTGATGTCGTGGTTGAAGCCAGTGGAGCGGAAAGCGGTTTTGCAACCGCGCTCGATTTGCTCAAACCGCACGGTAAATTAGTTTTAAAATCAACTTTCCAGGGCACTCCGCGCTGGCCGGCGGCTCGCATCGTAGTTGATGAAATCACAATTGTCGGTTCGCGCTGCGGCAGATTTGCGCCCGCGCTCGAATTATTAAAAGAAAAAAAGATTGACGTTGTAAGCCTGATTGGCGATGAATTCGCTTTGCATGACGGCGTCAAAGCAATGGACAGAGCGGCGCAGAAAGGCGTTCTTAAAGTTTTGCTCAAACCATAAACAAAAACCCAAATTTGTAGGGGCGTGGGCAAGTCCGCCGCCCAATGAGCCGTAGGCGAAAATCGAGTTAAATGAAAGACAGTTATCGCGTTTGCCTGGCCAACGCTCATTGGGCTGCAGATTTGCCCATGCTCCTACTTGTTTTCTTTTAAATATTTTTTGCCCTTGAGCTTTTCCGGCAGCAAATCATCCGTTGTGTATCGTTCGTAGCCTTCGCCGTAGCCGAGGTCTTTCATCAAACCGGTTGGAGCGTTTCGCAAAACGAGCGGAACCGGCAGATTTCCGGTTTTCCGAACATCTTCGAGCGCCGCTTTGTAAGCTTCGTAAGCGCTTTTATCTTTCTTGCAGTTAGCCAGATAAGCGACGCCGTGAGCCAAATTGATTCCAGCTTCGGGCAAACCGACGGTTTCGACCGCGCGGAAAACAGCGTTAGCGACAACGAGAGCCGTCGGCTGCGCCAATCCTATATCTTCGGAAGCGAAAATCACCATCCGGCGCGCAATAAATTTCGGGTCTTCGCCAGCCGAAATCATCCGCGCCAGATAATACAGAGCGGCATCTGGCTGTGACGCCCGCATTGATTTAATAAACGCGCTGATCACGTTGTAATGTTCTTCGCCCTGTTTGTCGTAGCGCAAAAATTTGGATTGAAGCGTATTTTTGAGCGTTTCGGTTGTCACTTCCCGGTAAAGCCGCGCCGTATTTTCGATCATCGTAATTGCCTGACGCGCGTCGCCGTTGGCCATCGCAATCAGCCAGTTTTTTGCTTCTTCACCAAGCTGATAGCCAGTGCGGTCAATAATGGCTGCTACTTCGGCGGCTGACAATTCTTCCAGAACAAAAACGCGAAGGCGCGAGAGCAACGCGGGAATAATTTCAAAGCTCGGATTTTCCGTCGTCGCGCCAATCAAAACCAGCTCGCCCGATTCGACAAACGGCAGCAAAAAATCCTGCTGAGCTTTGTTAAAACGGTGAATTTCGTCCAGGAACAAAACACGCGGACGATTATCCGCGCGCGGCTGTTTGACGATTTTGCGAATGTCATCTTTTCCCGCAGAAACCGCCGAAAGCTCGTAAAAATCGGCATGAATCGCATTGGCATAAATCCGCGCCAGAGTCGTTTTGCCGACGCCGGGCGTTCCCCACAAAACAAACGAAAAAACCAGACCCTGCTCAATCGCCAGTCGCAGCGGTTTGCCCGCACCGACCAAATGCTCTTGCCCGACAAACTCCTCCAGGCTCTGCGGCCTGATTTTATTAGCCAACGGTTCCATAAAAAATGCTGATTTGTCTATCATGAACGAAAGTTGGCAAACGCACAAAAGAGCGGAAAGGCAAAAGGTCTTTAAAGAAATGTTTCCGGAGAAATACTCTCGAGGTTTTCAAAAACGGGAAATTTTGCTAGTATTTCTTTTTTCGGCAACGTTGGTTCAAAGTTTTATCGCTTTACCGACAGAGACAAGCCGCAAATATTGACAATATTATAGATTGCCACTTTAGCTCAGTTGGTAGAGCATTCGATTCGTAATCGAAAGGTCATCAGTTCGACTCTGATAAGTGGCTCCATTAAATTCAACAAGTTAAGGGCATCAGATTGATGCCCTTTTTAGTTTACTCACACCTTTACTCACACCTTCACTAGAGATTTCTTAAAATAATTAGTTTGATAGGTTTACCAGTAGCAGAATAAATTATCGTCAATCACTAAGTCGAAAACTTCTCTAAAAAAGTAATTTATCTATAAACGTCAAACTAAATAAATTACAAAAAGCCTCTAGGAACGCGCAGAGGATTTATAGCGCTAGAGAGGGGTAGATTTCAATTAAAAATGCTCTGACGGGGCTACAATCGCCATCTTAGACGTCTCAGTGATGACTTTCTTTAATTGAAATCTCATGAGTGTCTCGAAAGACAACCTGGAAATTGACGATTTGAATGAGCTGGAGAAAATGCTGCCCGTCAATTTCAATATCATCCTTAATTTTGACGATTCAAGTTTGATGAGAGTAATATTCGCTTGCGCTCTAACCACCTGAGATAATATTTGCCTGTTTTGCTTTGTTTTCAAGCGGGCGCGATTCTGATGGAAAACGATAAAATTAAAGACGCTCCCCGACCACATCATTATTACTTTGCTCACATTTATCTGCGAGATAGAGCGCGGGAGGCTGCCAAGCAAATAGTTGAGCGGTTTCGGGGTGAATCTGGAACCAGATACTTAACTTCACAGTGGAAAAAGCGTTGGCTGGCGATGAAAGCTGAAACGGATGAATTTATCTCTTCAGATAGATTAGAATGTTTTCCGATTGACTTAAGCAGCGATTATTACGGCGCATTAGTTCAACTGCCAAAGCCGGAAAGAACAGCAGAAGCCTATTTCGTCGCATTTATTTTACCGGCTGATGCGGATTACTCAACAGAGGCTGATTTCTATACACTGGAATATAGCAAATATAGAGATACTGTGGAGAAAACGATGTTAGGGCAATGGGTGAACAAGATACATTTTAATTTAGGCTCAGGCTCAGCGCCGGAAAGAGAAGCATTCGTTGAAGCTTTGCGGCAGATGATGATCAAGCGCTCACAAAAGAAGAAGTCGTCGGACAAAGATAAAGTGGGAAGAATCAGAATTTAGGAAGTTTACAAGATGTTAAAATTAACTCAAACAGTTGTCGTTCTGTTGCTGCTAACGACTTTCGCCGCCGGTCAACAAAAAGCTATCAAGCCCACTTCTAATGCTTCGGAAATTCCGCAGAACACAATAATCAAATTGTCTCGAACAGCTTGTTTCGGTGCTTGCCCAATTTATACTGTGACAATTGATGCCGACGGCAAGATCATCTATGAAGGCGAAAAGTTTGTCAAAAAGTCAGGTCGAGTCGAAAGCCACATTACACAGGAACAAGTCAAACAACTGGTTGCCGAGATTGAAAATGCTGATTATTTTTCTCTCAAAGACAAATACACTGATAGAAGCGACGGTTGCCCGACCAACTGGACTGATAGTCCGGCTGCTATTACCACAATCCGGCTGGGCGAACGTGAGAAAACGATAGTGCATGATTACGGTTGCACCGAAAGAGATAAGGGCGGAGAATCTGGAAGGGTTTACCCTCACGAGTTGTACGAACTGGAAAGCAAAATAGACGAGATAGTCAATACCAAACAGTGGATTAAGTAAAAAAGAGTGAATCGCGACAAATTGTTGAGCGCGAGGCGAAAACGCGTGTTTTCAAAAGGTGAGACTTTGCTGTGAATTTAGTTGCGCTCTGCTTCACTCAATTCACACGCTTGGCTGTTTCTTCCGAGATATGAGCTACAAATGGGAAACAACAGACATTCATCTTGCTGCTTACAATTGTGATTTAGATTTGTTACGCGAAAGGATTGCAGCGGGTGATGATCTTCATTTGAAAGATTCAAACGGCTACACGCCTCTGCTCTGGTGCGCTTTTCGCTCAAGGGTCGGCGAAAACCAACACGAAATTGCAAAGACACTGCTCAAAGCTGGCGCGAATCCGAACGACGTGACAACCTCAAATAATGAAAGTGCACTGGAATGGGCAATTCAAGCCGGAAATCCGCTTGTCGTAAAAATTTTACTTGATTACGGCGCAGACGTAAATTTGATAGGTTGCGTTACGCCTTTGATTGCAGCGGCTCGCGAAGGCGATAAAGAAATGATACAGCTATTATTGCAACGCGGTGCAGACCCTTCAATCAAAGTTTCCGGCTACACAGCGGCGAAATATGCAGAAACATATGGTCACGAAGAATTGCTAAAGCTGCTTGAAGTTAAAAGCTAAAGTCAAAAGACCTGTTGGACTATAACCGAACAAAACATGCGAGTGAAGGCGTAATACGCATATTCATCGCGCGAGTTGCTTCAATGGGCATAGCATCGAGGGTATAAAGTTTTTTGTGTAAATCGAATTTTAGATAACATTCGAGAAAGGAGAATTTACACCAATGAACATCAAACCGGAAATTTTAGATCAACTGCTCGCAGAATATGCTTCGCCCGAAGACATCATCGGGGAAA